>CAXHRO010000010.1:0-98096 GCA_964018905.1 uncultured Muribaculaceae bacterium | reverse complement strand
GCCTGAAAAATACCGAAACCTCAGAGCTCTAAAAATGAGAAGCTGCGCCGTAAACCTTAATTACGACACAGCCTCTTGAGCTTAAACTAACGCGATTTTTATCGCACCAGTAGTAATATCTTGATCACGGTTCAAGCCGGCTGTATTCTGATTCCGAGACTGGTTCGAGCCATATATTTTCAGTTTTTTCTCCAGGCACACTGAATGCAAGGTGAGCAAACCATGAGTCTTTTGCGGCACCGTGCCAATGCTTGACGTTGGCGGGGATATGGATTACCGTGCCCGGTAGTATCTCTATGGCAGGCTTGCCCTCTTCCTGATACCAACCTCGTCCGGCAACTCCGACAAGCATCTGACCTCCACCGGCCATAGCTTTGTGAATATGCCAGTTGTTACGGCATCCGGGCTCAAACGTAACATTGGCGAATGAGATCTGAGCATCTGATATCTGAGCAAGATAACTGTGGCCGATAAAATACTTAGCATAAGGGCTCAAGCCGAAATTACGGTGCATATGTTAAATTGGGCAGAACGAAATGTTAAATATTCAGGCGTATAGTTTGACGAGGCGGAAGATGAAGAAATCGCGGTCACGGACCCCGCGCATTTGAGAGCGGAAGATCTTGACTTTAGAGTTGAAGGCTTCGGCAGAAGCATTGGTCGCACGGCGCCTGAAGTAATTGAGGATTGTAGGGGCGTGATTCTTGAAAGTCTTGATGACAGAGCGGAAGTTGTTGTTGCCCAACGCCATTACCTTTTCAAACCACTCATTCATTCTGCCCATCGCCTTTGTCGGAGATATTTGTGCGTTGAAAATCCGGCGCAGTTCCATCGCCAGTGTATATGCACTCTTTAGAATGGGGTGATGCCTGAACAGGATATTGACTCGATGACGCTGTATTTCAGTCCATTTGTTCTGTGACATCATCAGTGTGTGCTTGCTGCGGGCAAGTATCTGACGCATGGTCTCGCCGTTGGAGTACGTCTTTGGCGGCACGGATTTATCGCGGTTGTTCTCCTCTGCTATCAGCTGGCGGCGTATGTCGATGCGGATTTCGTCAACAGCCTCATTGTAGACCTGTTGCACATGGAAACGGTCATTGACCACATGGGCGTTATAAAACACTTCCGATGCGATCAGCATCATCGACGGAGAAAGGTCACACGTGACCTCCACGACCTTGTGCCTCATAGACTTACCCATGGCAGCTGTAAGAATGGATATGATCTCATCGCTCTTCGTACCGGGTATGGCCGCGGCAAGCGTGCCCTTGCCGCCGTGGCCCTCCTTGTTGGTCAGG
This sequence comes from uncultured Muribaculaceae bacterium, assembly GCA_964018905.1. Lineage (GTDB taxonomy): Bacteria > Bacteroidota > Bacteroidia > Bacteroidales > Muribaculaceae > JAAVFS01. The sequence goes on along the minus strand of CAXHRO010000010.1, from coordinate 96,795 downwards.
AATGTCCATACCTCTCCGTTGCTCAGGCAGGTTTCATCAAGGCTCATGTACGGGCCGATATTGGCGGCGTTGAAGTAGAAGCCACAGCAAAGATCCCGCTCGCACCAGTCGGCATAACCGCTTAGTCTGTTGCGGTATAAGTCGGCAAAATGCTTGCCGTTGACGCAGTACATCTGCGCTATGTGCTTAATCGACAGTGCCGTCGTCTCCACCTTCATCTTTTAAAAAAGACACGAACTCTGCGCTGAGCCGTGTGCCTTCCTCGTTGGGGAGTTCGAGGTTGTATGAGAATATCTCATTGGTCTGCTTGTCCCACCACTTGTTCTTGCGCATGTGCAGGAATACAGGGCGGCCACGCAGCGGATAGTCCTGTACTGTAACGTATTCCGTATAGCCCCGCGCGACTATGTTCGGATTACGATAGTCCTCGTCGGCGAGTTTCTTTTTCTCGTCAAGCCATATGTCATATGCCTGTTCCGTGCGCTCGAAGCGCACCATCTCAAACAGCTCGTCCAGACCTTGCGGCAGGAACATCCAGAATGCTTCAGAAGTTTTCATGACACAAATTTAACACTTTCCTGAAAATCCATGCACCGTAATTTCGGCTTGAGCCAGCATAAGCTGTATTTGGCTCTCCAATCGGGAAAATCATTTCACGCTGAAATTCGGCCTTGGCATCGTCACCTTTCACGCCATCGCTCCATACATTTTTAGCCAGATTAAACGCCGCCCATGCCTTTGGCCAGCCGGCATAAAAAGCGATGTGAGTTATGACCTCGGCTATCTCGGTGCGTGTTATGCCGTTTTTCTTCGCCTCTTGAAGATGATAGACAAGTGAATTGTCGGTGATCCCCTGTGATATAAGCGATGTGACCGTCACAAGGCTACGGTCGCGCAACGATAGAAGATCATTGCGGCTCCATACTTCTCCGAAAAGGATGTCATCGTTAAGTCGTGCGAACTGTGGTGCAAACTCACCAAGTTGTTGGCGACCTGCCGTTTGCGTGACCTTCGTCCCGCGAGCTAAAGGCGGTGTCACTTTCGAATCACGGATATAGTCTTCAGACATCCATTTGTTGAAGAATGCCGCAATCCTATCCATCGGTATTTTCTCAAGATTGTCATACAGATCACAATGATTGGCGTCAGGCACTAACAGAAGTTCCTTGTTATCATCGCGCAAGAGCTTGAATGTATCTTCACCGAAGTATCTCGAATGAGCATTCTCTCCATGTACAATCAAGACCGCACTCTCAAGTTCGCCGGCATACTCATAGAACTTGAAGTTCATGAACGGCAATGCCGAGGTTGCGTTCCACCCATCGGTAGAATTGCCCGAACGAGCATGATAACCCCTCGGGGTCTTATAATATGCATGGTAATCCTTTACAAACTGAGGGGCATCATCGGGCAGAGGATCGACCACACCGCCAGCCCGCCGATAATTGCCATTGCGGTAATCCTCGGTGCGCTGTGCCGCCAATGCCGCACGTGACGCATTACGTTTTTCCTTTGAATTATCGGCATCATAGTAGCCATTGGCGGTCACACGCGTCATGTCATACATGGTCGATGCAACGGTAGCCTTGATACGCGGATCATTAATAGCAGCCTGTATTGCAATACCACCCCACCCGCATATTCCAAGGATACCTATACGCTCAGGATCAACATCAGGTCTTACCGAAAGAAAATCAACAGCCGCCGAGAAGTCCTCGACATTAATATCGGGAGAGGCCACTCGCCGAGGCATCCCTCCGCTTTCACCCGTAAATGAAGGATCGAAAGCGATGGCGATAAGACCGTGGCGCGCAAGCTGCTGTGCGTACAAGCCCGAACTTTGTTCCTTTACGGCTCCAAATGGGCCACTTACTGCAACAGCAGGCAGTTTAACGGCAATACTCTTAGGCCTATACATATCGGCAGCAATCGTAATGCCATACCGGTTGACAAATGTCACTTTACTGTGTTCCACATCATCACTTGCGGGAAATACTTTGTCCCATTCATGCGTAAGCCCAAGTTGCTCTAATGATGCAATGGCTGTGTCTGTATTCCTATTGTCCATAATCTGAGATTTTGATATAAATACTCCTATAATAAAACACGATATCAAAAATACGATTTTCTTCATAATTACATTTTTATTGATTCATCACTTCCATCTTCCAAACATACAGTAAGAAAGATATTCATCGGGTGCAAAATTAGCTTGCAAATATTCCTGTAACAAACCCGAATCAAGGCAATTTATACCCAAATTACAGATTCGGCCAATCCATCAAACTGTACAGTGATTTGGCTCCGTCATTTATTATCACTAATTTTGTAGCAATATGGAGAAAAATGACTACAGCAATAAGTATATGACCGCCGACAAGGCTGTCAGTATGGTCAAGAGCGGAGACCATGTATTCATCCAGGGAAGCTGCTCTATCCCCGAGACACTTATCGTAGCCCTGGCCAAACGTGGCCACGAACTCCGGGATGTCATACTCTATAATGCCTTCGCTCTCGGGCGCAGGGTATCCCCCCTGTGTGACCCTGCGCTGAAAGATTCATTTCTTATTGACTCGTTCTTCGTGTCAAACGCTGTCAGAGGCTGGGTCAATCAAGGATATGCCACAACCACCCCCCGTTTCTTCGGCCAGGTACCACAACTGTTCAGAGACGGCACTATCCCTCTTGATGTCGCATTCATAAACTGTTCGTTGCCAGATAAAGACGGATATGTATCATTCGGCGTATCGGCCGATATCACACCGGCGGCTGTCGAGGTAGCCCGGATCATTATAGCCCAGATCAACCCCCACATGCCGTTTACTTACGGTGACTCGGTGATACATACGTCACGACTTGACGCCATGGTAAAGGCCGATGATCCACTGGCCGAGACCCCAGAGACACCACTCACCGACAACGAGTTGAAGATTGGCCGCTCAATAGCCGAACAGATACCCGACGGAGCCGTCCTGCAGGTCGGTGTCGGTGCAGTTCCCAACGCTGTGCTTCATGCCCTGAAGGATCACCGTCATCTCGGAATCCACTCAGAGGCGCTTACCGAGGGAATCGTAGACCTGATAGAGACAGGGGTGATAGATAACTCTATGAAACAGATAGAACGTGGACGATCGGTTGCATCGCTTGCCCTTGGGACAAGAAGATTATATGACTTTATCGACCACAATCCAATGATATGCATGCGCGATATCGCATGGGTCAACGATCCGTTTGTCATCTCGCGCAATCATAACATGGCCGCCATAAACTCGTGTCTTGAAATAGACCTTTCGGGACAGGTATGCGCCGACTCAATAGGAACACGTATCTACTCGGGTGTAGGTGGACAACAGGACTTTGTATATGGATCATCGCGCAGTGTCGGCGGCCAATCGTTCATAGCCATGCTGTCAACCACATCAAAGGGAGAGAACAAGATCAAGCCAACTCTGACTCCAGGTGCCGGTGTGGTAACCACACGCTTCCAAACCAACTGGGTAGTAACCGAACATGGCGCCGTAAACCTGCGCGGAAAGAATATGGTTGACCGCGCAAGACTGCTCATATCAATAGCTGCACCACAGTTCAGGGAAGAACTCGACCGTGCCGCATATGACATGCTGGGCTATGCCTACCACCGGTGGCGTTAGAGCTCCCCTCCCGATTGAACATTAATGTGTGTATACTTGTTTAAATGTCAAGTTTATATTTTCACAAACATACATTAAACCTGTTATGAAAAAACTATTTATTATGGCAGTCACGGCGATAGCCGCCGTGAGCGCATCGGCAGCCGATTGGTATACCGGCGGCCAGGTAACTTTCGGGCGCACAACCCAGTCGGCAAGTAACCTCAAGACAACGCAGGTCACTGTCCTGCCCGAACTGGGCTACAATATCAGTGACCGTGTTTCAATCGGCTCAAGTCTCGGAATATCATACCGCAAAGCCGGAGACGAGGAAAAGACTGTATTCAAGCTCAACCCATACATCCGTTACAACTACTTCAAATACAACCGTGTAGATCTGTTTGTCGACGGTGGCGTAGATCTGGGCATGGGCAGAGCTGACGGAGACTTCGCTGTAGAATTCGGGATAGGTTTCCGTCCCGGTGTGGCATTTCACCTCAACGACAAATTCAGCCTTGTGGCTCACGTAGGCTTCCTCGGATACCAGGGAGGCAATACAGCGGCCAAGGATAACGGCGCACCCGAGAACTGGGGCCTGGATCTGAACACCAACAACCTTATGTTCGGCTTCTACTATAACTTCTGACACCATATTGACATTAATCTACCGCAAATCTCTTGAGGAGGCTGTTTAGAATAGGCTGAACAGCTTCCTCGTCCATATAAAACAGACCTCGTTTTTGGTTCTTATTACGAAATATATAGGTAACTTTGCAACCCTAAACCTGACGGAAAAATGAAGATCATCACATTTCTCAAAGACTGGACTCTTATTATCGCAATCCTCTCAGGTATTATCGGGTATTTCATCTACTCGACATTGCCACTCAGTCACGAAGCACACCTTGCGGCCGGACATTTTGTCAACATCATGCAGCCAGTATTGATTTTTTCAATGCTTTTCTTGACATTTTGCAAGATAAACCCTCATGAACTTAAATTACGGAAATGGCACCTGTGGCTATTGCTGATACAGGGCGGAGTGTTCACAGCCATAGGCACGACACTCATAATTCTACCACACAGTTCATTACGCATAATACTCGAGGGCGCTATGATCCTGATTATATGCCCCACGGCTACAGCGGCAGCCGTCATCACCAAGAAACTTGGCGGGGACATGAGCGCGATTACCACATATACGATTCTTATCAACCTGCTGGCCGCCCTCATCATCCCGGCACTCGTACCATTGGTTCACCCCAGCCCTGATCTTGATCTAACAAATGCGGCCCTGCTGATTCTGGGCAAGGTATTCCCGCTGTTGCTCTTACCTTTGATATCCGCATTACTTACACGGTATCTCTTTCCCCCACTCCATCGCCAGCTGGTAAAGATGCAGGAACTATCGTTCTATCTATGGGCTGTAGCCTTATCGCTGGCAATTGCCGTGACAACACGTAGCATTGTCCACAGCTCAGTCTCTACAGAGACCCAGCTATGGCTTGTCGCAGTATCGGCGATGTGCTGTGCGTTCCAGTTCTGGGTCGGACGCAAGATAGGAGGTATATATGGCGAAACCACTACTGCCGGTCAGGCTCTTGGTCAAAAAAACACAGTACTTGCCATATGGGTAGGATACACCTTCTTCTCTCCGGTAACATCGATAGCGGGTGGCTTCTACAGTATCTGGCACAATCTCGTGAACACCTGGCAGCTATACCGTCACAAGAAGACAAACCAAACCAACACATCAAAAAAAGAACCAGAACCAAACCGAACTATAATCATGAAAACAAGAACCCCTATCATTATCTTGCTCCTCATCATACTCGGAAGCCTTGATATAACCGCCACTTCACCTGCCCGGTTCAATGTCGCCACATATAACATTCGCCAGAAGAACAGAAATGACTCCATCAATGGAGACGGCTGGAATGTGAGGTGTCCACATGTGGCCAGGCTGATACGATTTCATGAGTTTGACATATTTGGAACCCAGGAGGGGTTCAAGGATCAGCTGGAAGATCTAAAAACATTACTGCCAGGATTCGAGTATATCGGAGTGGCTCGTGATGATGGCAAGGAGTCGGGCGAGCACTCAGCCATTTTCTACAATACCGCCATGTTTGAACTTATTGATCATGGCGACTTCTGGCTTTCCGAAACACCCGACCGACCGGGTCTCGGCTGGGACGCCGCCTGCATACGCATATGCACCTGGGGCAAATTCCGCCATCGCGAATCGGGTAAGATATTCCAGTTTTTCAACCTGCACATGGATCACGTAGGAGAAATGGCCCGGATCGAAAGCGTCAAACTGGTAAAACAGAAAATGAGAATGACAGGCCTTGACTTGCCCACATTCCTTACCGGAGACTTCAACGTAGACCAAAACAATGAACTGTATGACGAACTTACAGCATCAGACTTTCTGCAGGACTCATACACAACCGCTGATTTCACCTACGCGCCTAATGGCACATTCAACAGCTACCGCACCGATGGCTACACAGAAAGCCGTATTGATCATATAATGATCACCAACGGAATCAAAGTGCTCAAATATGGGGTACTGACTGATACATACCGAACTCCCGAATCGGTCAATACTGAATATGAAACACACGATTTTCCTGCAGAACTACGGCTTAATGCATTCCGTAGCAGAGTGCCTTCAGACCATTTTCCTGTTATGACCAGGATAACATTACCTTGAGCCGTCAAACCCCGATGACAGTATGCCAATGTGGAACCCGTGGCATGGATGCCACAAGATAAGTACCGGATGCAGACATTGTTATGTCTATCGTGAAGACGCGGCTTTTGGCACTCCACAGCCGTCAAGCGAGGTAAGGAAGACAGCTTCATTCAGTCTTCCACTGAAACGTGACCGAAAGAAAAACTGGAAGTATCCCTCCGGTACCGAATTCGCACTCTGCTTTACATCCGATTTTCTGATCGAGGAAGCTGACGAATGGCGCAAGGACATATGGGACATAATACGTATCAGACAGGACTGTACATTTGTCTTCTTCACAAAACGAATAGAACGCCTTGCACAATGTCTGCCCGATGACTGGGGAGACGGCTATGAACATGTCGCTATCGGCTGTACGGTCGAGAATCAGGATCGAGCCGACCACAGGCTCCCGATATTTCTATCGTTACCAATAAGACACCGCCTTGTAATAGTAGCGCCAATGCTTGAACTGATCGACCTGCGCAGGTATCTTGACCCGAGAGTGATAGAAGTAGTCTCAATAGGCGGTGAATCGGGCAAATACGCCCGGCCATTGGATTACGAATGGGTTCTTGACATGTATGACCAATGCAGGAATGCCTGTGTGCCATTTCACTTTCACCAGACAGGCTCCTATATTATTAAGGATGGACGACAATACAGCATTCCCCGCAGGCTTCAACACACCCAGGCCAACAAAGCCGGACTAAATGATATCTCATTATATCGATAACTGCCCCGGCCATAAGCATAAAAAGGAACTTCATCGCGAAGTTCCTTCTTATTGGTTTCCAATAGGTACAATTTCTAAGGTAAAAAAGATTGTTTTAGGTTTGTGATACAAATGTCACGCTTTTTTTTGTACCTACCAAGAAAAAAAACATGTTTTACGACATACTTTTTAAATATGTTTTTCAAAAATGAACATATTTTTAGCCGTTAACTTGTTACATATATGCATTTTAACAATTCAGCAACTTATAGCGTCTTAATTGTAAATTTATGTTAAATCACAGTTGTTCTCAGTCATTTTGTCATCATAACACTGCAAAATGAAGGTTTCCCCATCCCAACAGCCATATGAGAAGTGATGAATCCAGTCGCCAAGGACTATCAGATTCCCACCGGCCTTGAGCGGATAGTCGAGCAGGATATGACGGTGGCCAAGCACGAAATAATCAATACGGTCATCTGAGTGAGCAGACTGATACCGCTCGGCAAAGTCGACAAACGGTTCTCGGTCGGGCCCGGCGAACTGCGGCTTCTCGGCTGTGAAGTTGCGTGAATGAGACGACCATCTGTGGGCAAAGGGAATTGTCCATCGGGGATGCACAGCCGAGAAAAGACGCTGACACAGTTTGTTACGGAAAAGCCATCGCATAAACCTGAATCCGACAGGTAAATGTCCGAGAGCGTCACCATGGGCAAGAAAGAAACGCTTGCCAAGAATTATCTCAATCCTTTCTCCATCAAACACCTCTATACCCAACTCACGTGGCAGATAGTCGAATATCCATATGTCATGATTACCTATAAACCAGGTTATTTTAATACCGGCATCGGCCATTGTAGCCAATTGTCCGAAAAAACGCACAAACCCGCGCGGCACCACATTACGATACTCATACCAGTAATCCAGGACATCACCCAGAAGATAAAGGTGTGACACGTCGTGCTCGATTGAGCGCAACCATGACACGACCCTGCGCTCATAGTCAAGAGGCGAATCAAGATATATAGCTCCCAGATGCAGGTCACTGATGAAGTAAACTTTCTTACCCATCACATCGTTTAAAGGAATCCAAGCTCGAGTTTTGCCTCTTCGCTCATCATGTCCTTGGTCCACTCCGGCTCAAATACAATATTGATCGTCACACTGGCAATTCCCTCGATCGACTCAAGCTTATAACGCGCGTCATCGACTATAAAATCGGCCATGGGACAATTGGGTGCTGTCATGGTCATGTCGATCACAAGATTACAATCATCGTCAATATCAATTTTGTATACGAGTCCAAGGCTGTATATATCTACCGGAACCTCGGGGTCGTAAACCGTACGAAGCATAGCAACGACCTTCTCCTCAAGCTCCAGATGTTGTTCGGCTGTCATATTATATTTTAATTAATGTAGTTTTATTATAATCGAGAGGCGACAACAATTACATGGATCAATCATGTAGCCTACTCAGACACTTTATCACAATTACAAAAATAGAGTATTTCAACGAAGTGTGCAACACAAGTAATGGAGATTATGAACAACTTTATCGACATCTATGTTGTAGTTTTATTAAAATTAACTATTTTTGCAAAGAATAACCCAAACTAACATTGAACAAACATGAAATTCTTCACCAAACTGCTTACTGCCGTAGTGATAATCATGGCAACCGCAATGCCGGCCCATGCGCAATTTAAATGGGGTATCAAAGCCGGTGCCGCCGTAAACTCACTCAAACTCAACAAGGATGTACTTAATTCGGATAACCGCGCCGGTTTTACCGGTGGCCTTATGGCTGACTTCACTGTACCGGTTATAGGTCTTGGATTCGATGCATCGGTACTTTATGCAGCCCGCTCGGTGGATTTATCCAACGATAATGGAACTAAGACAACCAAGACACGCAGCTATATCGATATTCCGATCAACTTAAAGTACAAGATCGGTCTTCCTTTAGTAGGAAAGGTTGTCACACCATTCCTTACCACAGGCCCAGACTTCTCGTTCCTCCTGTCAAGCAAGAATATTGACAATGCGTTACACAGCAGGGAATTTGACTTTGCATGGAACATAGGTGCAGGCATAGAAGTCCTGAGCCACGTGCAGGTAGCCGCCAGCTATGGCTTCGGTATCACCAAATCGGCATCAGGCGACGACTCGATATACTCGGGCAAGAACCGTTGCTGGACCATTACCGCCGCCTATCTGTTCTAAATGTTTGTCTAAAATTAATATCACTTTGCTTTTAAGTGTATTATCAACGCCTTTTTGCTTATACTTTGGTCACATGGCTACCTGCTACGCTCCATAATCACAAGCAAAAACACGTCTGACAATACTTCCCAAAAACGTAATCATATTAATTTAGACAATCTCTAAAATTATTGTCAACAGACTCAACAAAAGCTGTCAAACCCACATAAGACCGGTTATGACAGCTTTTTTGACATCAACCGCACATAAAAGCCGTTTCAGGTTTATCTCGGTCAAATGATTTTTTACAGACTCGGAATTTTTCAACACAAAAACATTAACTTTGCGGATACAATATGGAAAAGAGTCAGAAACAATATAGACTTGGAGTGGCACTGTCGGGTGGCGGAGCAAGAGGATTCGCGCATGCCGGAGCATTGAAAGCACTCGAAGAGGCCGGGCTTAGACCAGATATCATATCCGGAGTAAGTGCAGGCTCGGTAATAAGCGTCCTGCATGCATCAGGAATGCACCCCGATGACATGATAAAGATCTTCGAGGGGGTAAAATTTTCTGATTTCGCACGTATCCATGGCTCAGGAAGCCTGTTCCAGATGAACCGGTTCAGGAAATTCATCCTGCAACACATCGGAGAGTACCGCAATCTTGAGGAACTCCCCATTCCCACATACTTAGGTGTAACCGACCTTGACTCGGGAGTTCCGGTCGAGTTCCATACAGGAGACATAGGGGATGTTATGACAGCCTCATGTAGCATTCCCATCGTTTTTCCACCCATTGAGATAAACGGTACCCGCTATGTCGACGGAGGAGTACTACACAATCTTCCGGCATGGATAATTCGTGACAAATGCGACTATCTCATCGGTATTAATTGCAGTCCGCTACTCACCGACAAGGCCGGTACATCGATGATGGAGATAGCCATGCGCACATTCCAGCTAATGTCAAAGGCCAACCAGGCCGAAGACATGGCCATGTGTGACACTGCTGTAGAACTTCGCGATATAGCCCACTACAAGATATTCAATCTTAAAGACATACGTAAAGTATTCATAAGCGGATACTCAGCCACACGACGGGCCATCAAGAATATTCCACCCGAGATACGCAATATGCTCACTCACGACTGACAATCTCAGTTTAACAACATAACAACTCAGAAATACATCATTATGAAACCAATCATATACCAGCTTCTGCCACGCCTATGGAGCAACGCCAACCGCGACTGCCAGCCATCAGGCACCATAGAGCAGAACGGATCGGGAAAGCTCAACGCCATCACCCCCAAAGCCCTGAAAGCAATCAAAGAGCTCGGAGTCACCCACGTATGGTACACCGGTGTCATTGAGCATGCCCATTGCCCCGACTACTCGGCATGGGGTATCACTCCCGACAATCCCCATGTGGTGAAAGGCCAGGCAGGATCACCATACGCTATCAGCGACTATTACGACATTGACCCAGACATAGCAGTAGATATAAGCAACCGTATAGGTGAATTCGAGGCACTGGTAGAACGCACCCACAAGGCAGGCATGAAAGTTATCATCGACTTTGTACCCAACCATGTAGCACGCCGCTACCATAGTGACTCAGCGCCAGCCGGCGTAGAGGATCTGGGCCATAATGACAACCGGGAGATGTTTTTCAGTCCGTCCAATAATTTCTATTATATCACACGCCAGCAGTTTGCACCTGTAGATGTATATCTGGGAGACGGAGACGACGCGTACGTCGAATTTCCGGCCAAAGCCTCAGGCAACGACTGCTTCACGGCATTCCCAGGAAAATACGACTGGTATGAGACGGTGAAGCTCAACTACGGCATAGACCCGTCAAACGGGAGCTGTCACTTCGACCCAATACCGCCCACATGGTTCAAGATGTTACACATACTACACTACTGGGCCTCGAAAGGTGTCGACGCATTCAGATGCGATATGGCTCACATGGTGCCTGTTGAATTCTGGAAATGGGCCATAGCAAATGTCAAGGAAGAATACCCCTGTATTGAATTCATCGCCGAACTTTATGATACCGCAATATACCGCCAATACATCTTTGACGGGGGATTCGACTACCTGTATGACAAGGTAAATCTCTACGATACGCTCCGCGCCATCGAATGCCATAACCACTCGGCTGCCAATATCACCAGCTGCTGGCAGACAACCGACGGTCTTTCGCCACATATGCTCAACTTCCTGGAGAACCACGACGAACAGCGCTTCGGCTCACCACAATACGCGGGCGATCCGGCCCGAGTCATGCCCTCACTGATAGTAAGCTCAATGATAGGCACAGGCCCGATGATGATATATATGGGACAGGAACTTGGCGAACAGGCACTTGACGCCGAGGGATACAGCGGACATGACGGGCGCACCACCATCTTTGACTACTGGAGTCTCGGCACATTGTCGCGCTGGAACAATGAAGGTCGCTGGAACAACTCACGCCTGCACCCTCAAGAACGCCGTTTGCGCGAAACCTACGCACGCGTCCTGTCACTGTGCAACAGCGAGGAAGCCATCGCGAGCGGCTCATTCTTCGACCTGATGTATGTCAATTATAACAATCCATACCTCAATCCTCACCGCCACTACACATTCCTTCGTCACAAGACAGATGACGCACTGTTGCTGATCGCGGTAAACTTCGACTCAACCGAGTCTCATATCAAAGTAAACATCCCCGAGCATGCATTCGAGACACTCGGCATATGCCCGGGAACATATCCCATGACCGAAATGCTATCAGGCTTGCAACAGGAACACACACTTGACTACAACCATCCTGTAGCAATCGATATACCGGCCAAGGGAGCCGTCATATGGAAACTTGACTACAAAACTGCCGAAAAGCCCAAAACCACATCCAAAAAGCGTGGCCGGCCTAAAAAAGTGGCCGGGAAGTAACCATGGTAAACAATAAAATCACTACCTTTGCACCGTCAAACCGAGAAAAAGACCATTAACAACATTATATTAAGAGTTACATGTTACCCCCGTTCAAAATCTTTTCAGGCACACGTTCACGCTACATGGCCGAGGAAATATGCAAAGACCTCGGAGTGCCACTCGGAAATATGAACATCCAGCACTTTGCCGACGGCGAGTTTGAAGTATCGTTTGAAGAATCAATTCGCGGATGCGAAGTGTACATCGTCCAATCCACATTCCCCAACAGCGACAATCTCATGGAGTTGTTACTCATGATCGATGCCGCCAAGCGCGCCTCGGCCAAGTCGATCATTGCAGTGATACCCTACTTCGGATGGGCACGTCAGGACCGCAAAGACAAGCCTCGTGTGTCAATCGCCGCCAAGCTCGTCGCCGATCTTCTGACTGCCGCCGGCGTAAACCGAATCATCACGATGGATCTTCACGCCGACCAGATACAGGGATTCTTCGATGTACCCGTCGACCATCTGTATGGCTCGTCGGTATTCATTCCCTACATCCAGTCACTGGATCTTGAGGACATGGTTATCGCCACCCCCGATGTAGGAGGAGCCAAGCGAGCCAACAGCTATGCAAAATACCTGAATGTTCCACTGGTACTATGCCACAAGCAACGCGCCAAAGCCAATGTAGTGGCTACAATGACCGTTATCGGAGATGTCAAAGACAAGAATGTGATACTTGTCGACGACATGGTTGACACGGCTGGCACAATAACCAAGGCCGCAGACCTGATGTTAAAAGAAGGAGCCAAATCGGTACGCGCCCTCGCCTCACACGCCATAATGAGCGACCCCGCCTCAGAACGCGTAGACCAGTGCGGACTAACCGAGATGATATTCACCAACTCGATTCCCTTCAACAAAGATTGTAAGAAAGCAACAATCATAAGCGTAGCACGTCTGTTTGCCGACACGATACGCCGCGTACACGAGAACCAGTCAATCTCGTCGCAGTATCTCATCAAGTAATAGACACCGACACGCGTCGCAACAACACCGACGGCCAGCTACATTCCCTTTAATCAAGGATATAGCTGACCGTCGGTAAGTTTTAACAGCCGGCTCCAATACTAAAACCCGTGCACCAATAAAAGGCATTTGGCCGTAGATTCAAAAGGATTCCCACTGACTATAGTTACAAGCAGGAATTCTGAACAATTTCTACACACCGCCAAAGGTGGTGCCAGGGAAGCGTGTGCAATGTTTATGTTACGATTCGTACAATTTAGCTTAATCCCGATTTAATCATAGTCATATTTATTCTCAGTCGTACGTGGTATAAGATACCATCGCCTCGGGCAAAGTCACGCATCTGCGTCAGCCTGTTTCGGTCACAATGCAACCGCATTGTGATCTCACTGTGCGAACACATCTGCACGACCTTTGCCCCCCGGTGTTAGCAAATATTGAGGAACGGAGCCTAAGGAGCACACCACATCCCGATCACACCGAGAAGTTATCAACATTATGACTGACGGTATTGTAAAAGCAACATTTTTTTGCAAACTTTGCAGTCTCAATCACTCAACCAGTCACCTCCAATGGAAAAGAAAACCTATACCTACAACGAGGCTTATGACGCCACGCTCAAATACTTTGACGGCGATGAACTTGCCGCCCGTGTTTGGGTGAGCAAATATGCCTTGAAAGACTCGTTCGGCAACTACTACGAGCTCACTCCCGATGACATGCACCACCGCATAGCCTCGGAAATCGTACGTATCGAATCAAAGTACCCCAACCCCATGAGTCATGACGAGGTGTTCGGATATCTCAAAGACTTCAGATACATCGTGCCACAGGGAAGCCCAATGTCGGGCATCGGCAACAACCTGCAGGTAGGATCATTGTCAAACTGCTTCGTCATAGGCCTTGACGGACGCCCCGACTCATATGGCGGCGTGATACGCATTGACGAGGAGCAGGTTCAGCTTATGAAACGCCGCGGAGGTGTCGGACACGATCTGTCACACATACGCCCCAAAGGAATGCCTGTCAAGAACTCGGCCCTGACATCAACCGGTCTTGTGCCATTCATGGAGCGCTACTCAAATTCAACCCGCGAGGTCGCACAGGACGGACGCCGAGGCGCACTGATGCTTACCGTGAGCATCAAGCATCCCGACTCGGAAGCATTTATCGATGCCAAGATGACCGAGGGCAAGATCACGGGAGCCAACGTATCGGTGCGCATCGACGACGACTTCATGAAAGCCGCAGCCGAGGGCAAGCCATACCGCCAGCAATACCCTATCGACTCGGACAATCCGGTTGTCACCAAAGATGTCGACGCCAAAGCCATATGGGAAAAAATCATCCACAACGCATGGAAATCGGCCGAGCCGGGAGTGCTGTTCTGGGATACCATAACACGCGAGGCACTTCCCGACTGCTATGCCGACCTGGGCTTTGCAACCATCTCGACCAATCCATGCGGCGAAATACCCCTCTGCCCTTACGACAGTTGCCGCCTACTGGCCATCAACCTATATTCCTATGTAATCGACCCGTTCACACCCCAGGCCCGATTCGACTATGATCTGCTTGCCGGCCACACCGCCAAGGCCCAGCGTATCATGGACGATATCATCGACCTGGAGATGGAGAAGATCGACAAGATCATAGCCAAGATCGAATCGGATCCCGAGACTGCCGAAGTAAAATCCACCGAACGCAATCTGTGGGAAAAGATACGAACCAAAACCCTCAAAGGACGTCGCACAGGAGTAGGTACAACCGCTGAGGGCGACATGCTCGCAGCCATGGGACTGAAATACGGCACCCCTGAGGCAACTTCATTCTCGGCCGACGTACACCGCCGTATAGCCCTGGCGGCCTACCGCTCATCGGTAGAGATGGCAGGAGAACGCGGCGCATTCGAGATATTCGATGCAGACCGCGAGAAAGACAACCCCTACATGCTCCGACTCAAGGAACAGGATCCGGGACTATATGAGCTGATGGTAAAACAGGGACGTCGCAACATAGCGTGTCTGACAATAGCGCCGACAGGCACCACCAGCCTGATGACCCGCACGACATCAGGAATCGAACCTGTATTTCTTCCAGTATACAAACGCCGCCGCAAGGTCAATCCCAACGACACCGATGTACGTGTGGACTTTGTCGACGAAAACGGTGATGCCTTCGAGGAATATATCGTATATCATCCCAAATTTGTCGACTGGATGAAGGTTGCCGGCAAGGAGGTCAAGAACGACTATACCGAGGATGAGCTTAAAGAACTTGTAGCCCAGTCTCCCTATGCCGGAGCTACAAGCAACGATATCGACTGGCTCGAGAAAGTAAAGATGCAGGGCGAGGTACAGCGCTGGGTCGACCACTCCATATCGGTGACAATCAATCTCCCCAACGATGTAAGCGAAGAGCTCGTCAACAGGCTGTACATGGAAGCCTGGAAGTGTGGTTGCAAGGGATGTACAGTATACCGCGACGGTTCACGCTCGGGAGTACTCATATCAATAGAGAAGAAAAAAGAATCCGCACCCGAATCGACAACGCGCCACGAACGTTACACAAAACGCCCTGTCGAGCTGGAATGTGATGTTGTAAGATTCCAGAACAACAAGGAGAAATGGATAGCCTTTGTGGGACTTCTCGAAGGAACACCATATGAGATTTTCACCGGACTGGCCGATGACGAGGAAGGCCTTTTCCTACCCAAGTCAATAACCCATGGCAAGATAATCAAAGCAGTAGACGCCAATGGCAATAAACGCTACGACTTCCAGTTCATAAACAAACGCGGACACAAGACCACGATAGAAGGACTGAGCGACAAATTCAATCCCGAGTACTGGAACTATGCGAAACTGATCTCGGGTGTACTACGATATGACATGCCTATCGACCAGGTACTCAAACTCGTAGGAGGTCTCAGCCTTGACAGCCAGTCAATCAATACCTGGAAAATGGGCGTAGAGCGAGCCTTGAAGAAATATCTGCCAAACGGTACCAAGGCATCGGGACAGAAGTGTCCTAACTGCGGACAGGAGACGCTTATATACCAGGAAGGATGTCTCATATGTACATCCTGTGGCACCTCCAAGTGTGGCTGATATACATTCCTCCCTTGACACACCACTATGAAACTTACATTCAACGTTAATTATAAGACTACAGCCGGGCAACACCTGGCTGTAGCCATATTGTCACCTATAAATGCCGTTCTTAGAATGGAGCCGTCGGACAACGGCAACTGGCATGCATCGGCAACAATCAAAAAGGACACGGACAAGCTGTCTGTAAAATACCGTTACTCGGTTGTAAACGACTGCGACACGACAACAATCCGAGAGGAATATGGTGCGCCTCACTCCATTGATATAACCGATCAACATATAAACCATCTATCTCTCATTGACAGGTGGAACGACATACCGCCACACAAGCCATTTTATGCCCAGGCATTCACAAAATGCATCAATCGGCGTCGCGAGGTATCAGCGCAAGCCTCTTCAGCTACCCCCGGCCATATGCTCATCAGAATCGAGGCCCCCGAAGTATCACCCGACGAGACGCTGGTGATGACAGGATCGTGCGACTTTTTAGGGAACTGGGACCCCAAACTTGCACCAGAAATGAATGATACCCTGTTCCCCACATGGCAACTTAGCATCCCCGTTGACGAGCTACCCGAGAACTTCGAATACAAGATGGTGAAAGTCAAGAGATCGAACCGTGAGATAATAAAATGGGAAGACGGTACCAACCGATATTTCTCTAAACAATGCACATACAATGCAGACACCACGGTTATAGGCGGACTGATTTTCAACCTTGAGCATCCCACATGGCGAGGCACAGGCGTAGCAATACCCGTATTCTCGTTACGTAGCAACGAGGACTGGGGGGCAGGAGACTTCCTTGACCTAATAAGACTGACAGACTGGGCCAACGCTACAGGGCAACAGTTCATCCAGATATTGCCCATCAACGACACCACCATGACAGGCACGTGGATGGACTCATACCCTTACAATGCCAACTCGACATTCGCACTACACCCGTTATACCTGAGACTTGATGCCATGGGCGTCTTCGACGACCAGGCCCGCAACAAGCATTACCGCGATCTTGCCGACGAGTTAAACAGCCTCAAATCGATAGATTACGAGCGCGTCACACAACTAAAGATCGCCTATACCCGAGAGCTATTTGAACTGAAAGGCACAAAGACTCTTGAAAGTGACAGCTTCAAAAAATTTGTGGCCGACAATGAAGAATGGCTACGCCCATACGCAGCATTCTGCGTACTACGCGATATCTATGGTACCCCCTGTTTTGAACAATGGGAGCAATACTCTCACTTCGATGCCAATATCATAGACCGCTTTATAGAGTCACATCAGCACGACATTGACTATGTATACTATCTACAGTATCACCTTAACAAGCAACTTCGCCAGGCGGGAGAGTATGCACGAAAGCATGGTGTGGCAATCAAAGGCGATATCCCAATCGGCATATCACGAACGAGTGTTGACGCCTGGACCAATCCCCAACTGTTCTATCTTGACAGTCAAGCCGGAGCACCGCCCGACGACTTCTCGATTCTGGGCCAGAACTGGGGATTCCCCACCTACAACTGGGAGGAGATGTCACGGGACGGTTTCAAATGGTGGAAAGGCCGATTCGTAAAAATGGCCCAATATTGTGACGCCTACCGCATAGACCATGTCTTAGGATTCTTCAGGATATGGCAGATACCAATGGATGCCATACACGGGCTTTTAGGATATTTCAATCAGGCACTGCCACTCACTGCCGAAGAGATGGCACGCGACTATGACTTCACTTTTGACGCCGACCTGTTTACACAGCCATACATCACCGATAAAATTCTGCATGAGCTATTCGCCGAGTATCACGATGAAGTAAGTGTCACATATCTTGAGAAGACTGCCGATAACCGGTATACGCTCAAGCCCCCTTATTCAACCCAACGCCAGATAGCCGAACTGTCCGTGGCAATGGAGAGTACCGACCGCACCAAACGTATCACCAATGGTCTGATGGCCTTGATTGATGAGGTGCTGTTCATCAAGGATCCACACACTCCCGACCGCTACCATCCGCGCATAGCGGCTTCACAGACACATATATACCATACTCTCAATGAGTTTCAGCGCCAGCGTTTTGACCGATTGTACAACGACTTCTTCTATCACCGCCACAACGACTTCTGGCTAAGCAAAGCTATGTGGAAACTACCTCCACTAATCAATGCGACAGGCATGCTCACATGCGCCGAGGACCTTGGCATGATACCTCACTGCGTACCCGAAGTAATGGAGCGCCTCCGCATACTCTCACTTGAGATCCAGAGGATGCCTAAAGACCCGGGGTACCGTTTCGGTGATCCGTCACATTATCCTTACTACTCGGTATGCACCACTTCTACCCACGACATGAGCGGCATTCGCGGCTGGTGGGAAGAAAACCGGGAATCGACCCAGCAATTCTATAACGAGGTTCTCGGACACGACGGTAAAGCACCCTGCTTTGCCGAACCATGGATATGTGAAGAGATCGTCAGGATGCATCTTGCATCACCCTCAATGCTGTGCATACTGCCATTACAGGACTGGCTGTCAATCGACGGAACACTGCGCCGCGAGAATCCCAATGACGAACGCATCAATGTACCGGCCGATTCGCGTCATTACTGGCGTTACCGCATGCATCTGCCCCTTGAGAGTCTGTTGGAGAACACCGCCTTCAACTCTCGTCTGAAAAAGATGCTCACGGACTCGCACAGACAATAAGATGATGCAACCGTGACTGCATGACCGAAGATTTTCCTCGAAAGTATGACAAATGTCACACTTAAAGTCGATTATTCTTTTTAAATTTGCCACAGAAACTATCTCTGCAACAAACAACAGAGCACTGATATGGCACGAGGGAAACAGACATGCAGAATACTGAAAGAGGTCCGTCGGCAGATAGCCGCGGCTAACGACATTGAGTTTATAACGTCAGAGTGCCGCTACCGTGGCGACTGCCCCGGCACATGCCCTAAGTGCGAGGCAGAGGTCCGATACCTGGAACAACAGCTCCGCACCCGTCAGCTCACGGGTAAAGCCCTCGCTATCACCGGAATATCAGCAGGAATGATTCTCATATCTGGATGTAGCGGCACAGCATCAGACAGTCGAACTGATGACATATTATTGGGGTCGGTTATAGAAAATTATGAGGAAACAGAAGAGACTGATACTGTCGAAGAAGGCGAGGTGACGATAGCCGACGATTCCATTCCGTGCACTCCGTCAGATTTAGATGTTATCAAAAACGGAGAGATAGCAGATGATGATTACATAATAATAACTCAGGGAGAAGTACCCGCCGAACCACCGGCAGATCCTGATGAAAACATCATATACCCGTGTGTTGAACAGCAACCTCAATTTCCCGGTGGCCCCGCTGAAATGCTACGCTTTATAGGTCAGCACATCAGATATCCCCAGGAGCAATTGGATGAAGGTTTTCAAGGCCGGGTTGTAGTGAAATTCTATGTGGACACATTGGGCCATGTATGTGAGCCCACAATTGTCAGGGGAAAGGGTTCCGCACTCGACAAAGAAGCGTTACGTGTTGTCAGACTTTTACCTGATTTCATCCCCGGCGAAATGAACGGACAGAAAGTCAATGTATGGATGACGATTCCCATTGTATTCAGATTACCTGAAGAGTAAATGCGACACTAAGCAAATAATGTATCGGATTAACATATCTACGGAATTATGAATCAGATCAGAATAAGATACAATATATTCATAGCATTGTTTGCGTTCTCGGTTATGTACGCATACGCCAATGGAGATCCTGTAGTAAAGTATTCTTCAATTAACCGGGTGGCCAATCCCGAACCGTTATCAATATCAGAAATTTGGATTTTGCATGAACAGGTCAATATCTCTCACATTGACGGATACAACTGTTTTGACATTACCTATAAGTTCAAAAATGAATCAGACAAAGAATTTCCGGAAATCCATTACGGGTTTCCTATAGACTATCTTGTAGCCGATGAAAAGGAAGTGTATCAGCTTGCCGACGATTATTATACTGAAAGTATGTATGAAATCGGTTGGTGCGATAATCTGATAAAGGATGTCAGCTTTAAGTTCAATGGTAAAGATCTTAGCTTTCAGTCAGCCAGAGAGAGTGTACGTGAGGCCGGATTTGTTGTCGAATCTTATGATGACGGAGAATATGTCGACTCGATTCCGACTGATGCCGTGAACCGCAGGTGGTATTACACGCAATTCCAGATGAAGCCACATTCTGAGGCCACATTCAATGTGCGCTATAAGGTATACGCCAATTCCAATAACGGAATATATACTGCCGACAATGATTTCTCCCTGTTCTCAAGGGCAAGTGAAAAGCCTGATGAGTATATATTTAACCATCCGTTGCCCTACCGATATTTTGTATCACAATTTACAATTCTATATGATTTCACTCCTGCAAGGCATTTCGGCAATGGCAGGTCATATGTTCTGGATGTGGCTATCGACTTGTCAAATCTAACCAATCCATGGATAGAACTTAATGGTTATCGCCATATCTATACACCTCGTCTTGAACTCAGTTATTATTTTGCGGCACAAGACATAAAACCAATAAACCTCACCGTATATCATTCTGACAACCGGAGTAAAAACGAAGTGGAACGGATTATCAGGCCATTTATTATTTCTGACTCCGGATACAATGTGAAAACAGACGGAGATTTCATGGAAATTGATTTCGCCGAACCGACATTTGTCTCAGACATAGCCTGCGAGATTGACACCATGCAGGTGACATCAATACAAACCGTCGTGACACTTGCCGACGGACGAGAAGAAAGATATATACACAAGTCACAGAATTATTCTGGCGATCAAATCAGATCGCCTGTACTTCTGACGATAACAGATCTGACCCACGACGGAATGCGATGGGATGAACAAGGCCTTATCTGCACAAACCACACAGGAGATTTTGATAACGACCTGTTCAAGGTCAAAAATATCAGACTGATCTTTAACCGCGTACCCTCGACATCATCACGCCAGCCGTTCGGCAATCTACGTATATTGGACGCCCGATTCACAAAACCGTGATAGAATCTCCCGCCGACAATTCTTACAGACAAAACCTCAAAACAGCGAAACGATTTGTTATCATTAGTTAATTACCATTACTAATCAACATCATTTTACCGAACTTATGGAGATAAGTATCAGTTATTAACTGATTAAATCTAATGCATCAAAATATATACCGAGCCCGATGCTATGAAATTCACATGTGGAATCCTTGAATGAATTTTCACCGCAGTTAATTTCACGGCAGTTATTTTTCACAAAAAAAAACTACAACTTAACGAAATAGAGGCTGTGTCGTAATGAACTGCACCCCAAAAGTTAGACAAAAAACTTCTGGGGTGCTTTTTATGAAGTACAGTTATGAACAGCGACTCGTTATTGTTCAACGAGTAAAACAAGGAGAAGCCATCGCGCATCTCTCAAAAGAGTATCACATTAATGAGACTCAAATACTGGCCTGGGTAAGAATGTGGGATAAGTACGGGGCAATGGGTCTGGAGAAACAGCCACACTGTCGTCCTACTCCTGCACTAAAAGAAAAAGTTGTGCGTTTAATCTTAGAAAAAGGCGTACCTTTGGCTCATGTAAGGATAGAATACCGAATTGGCAAGACCGCTTTACAGCGATGGGTAAGTATGGTCCGCCGATATGGATATGAAAGCCTGCATTTGAAAAAGAAACGAGGACGACCTACCAAAAATCCAATGGCAAGACCTAAGAAGAAAGAACCACAGACAGAACTTGAGAGACTTCAGGCGGAGAATCTGCGTCTGAGGGCAGAGAATGCTCTGCTAAAAAAAGTGAAGGCCTTAGTCGAGGAACAGAAAGCCCGAGCAATACTCAATGGGCGCAAGCCATCGACGAACTAAGGTCGGAATATCCTCTTAACTTATTGCTGGAGTTGAGGAAGATGGCTCGTTCAGTGTTTTATTATCATCTTAAACGACTAAAAGCCGGAGATAGATATGCTGATGAAAAAGAGAATATCAAGTCAATTTTTCATGAGCATAAAGGTCGTTATGGCTACCGTCGCATTACCTCCGAGATGCGAAACCGTGATTTTGTGATTAACCATAAGACTGTTCAACGGCTTATGCAATCTTTAGGTATCAAAAGCAGGATACGTAAAGTCCGGTATCGTTCATATAAGGGAGAAGTCGGCAGAATCGCTCCCAATATCATTAATCGGAATTTTGCCGCATCAGCGCCCAATCAGAAATGGGCAACGGATGTGACTCAGATAAACATTGGCTCAACAAAGCTGTATCTATCACCGATCCTTGACATGTTCAATGGCGAAATCATATCTTACAATATCTCTAAATCCCCGAACCTTGAGCAGATATATGATATGCTTGATAAAGCGTTTAGAAAATACGATAGGCTCGACGGACTTATAATCCATTCTGATCAGGGATGGCAGTATCAGCACTTCGGGTACAGACAGCGTTTGGAGGAACGGCATATAATCCAGAGTATGTCCCGGAAAGGCAACTGTCTTGACAATGCAATGGCGGAGAACTTCTTCGGCATTATGAAATCAGAGCTTCTATATGCCGAAAAATTTGAATCGCCGGAAGCCTTTATAAAGGCTTTAGATGAATATATTGATTATTATAACAATAAAAGAATAAAATCCCGGTTAAAAGGAGGCTGTGTCGTAATTAAGGTTTACGGCGCAGCTTCTCATTTTTAGAGCTCTGAGGTTTCGGTATTTTTCAGGCGACCGATTTTTGAGTATTTTTAGAGAATATTCGATTCTCAGGCGATAAGATTCGATATATATGTATAAACAGGCCAAAATGGGGCGTATTTCCCCCGTTTTTGGTCTGTTTCGCTATCTTTGAGCACATTTTCTTGATGTTGAAGGCAATGGCGAAGAAGGCAAAGTCCATTGTGATCTTGTCTTTGCCAAAGTGACGGAAGCGGCGGTATGCCATGTTGAACTTCATCTGTCCGAATACGGCTTCCGGCTCGATACATCGTCGTCCCCGGTGTCGGAGTCCTTCTTCCGATGTCAGTAGTTCGCGGGCTTTACGCTTGTATTCGTTCAGCCGGTGGTTTACCTCGATTGTGCGCCGGTCTCCTTTGGCCTTGTAACACATACACCGCAGGGGACAGCCTTTGCAGTTCTGCGCGCGGTAGCGGGCGCTTTCACTGCGGTAGCCGCTTGCAGTCTTTGAGTGAACTGTGCCGATACGCGTCATGTGCTGTCCCATTGGGCAGACATAATAGTCCTCTTGGGCGTTGTAGTGGAAGTTTTCGTGCTGGAACGGATTTGGCTTGTAGCGAGGGCGCTGTTCGAGGTGGAAGCGGTTGTATTTGACGTAAGCCTCCATGCCGGTCTCGTCCATAAAGCGGTAGTTTTCTTCCGAGCCATAGCCGGCATCGGCAACTGCGACAGAGGGCAGATGTCCGTAACGGTCAAGGAAGGAGTTGAAGAACGGTATGAGTGTAAGGGTGTCGGTGGGATTGGGGAACAGGGCGAAGTCGGTTATGAACTGGTTTTCGGCAGAGATCTGCAGGTTGTATCCGGGCTTGGTCTGGCCGTTGTTCATCGCGTCTTCTTTCATGCGCATGAAAGTGGCGTCGGGGTCGGTCTTCGACCTGGAGTTGCGCTCGCCGATCTGTTCCAGCCGGACATCGTACTCACTGAGTTTGTCCCGATGTTTTTCCAGTTCCTTTATCTGTTTCTTCTTTTCGCGGAGCTGCTTCTTCTGATTCTTGTCTGCGGATTCCGGTTCAGCCGAAAGAGTGTCTTTCAGTTCTCCGATAATGGAGGTCAGAGTCTCGGGTGTGAACTCTACCGATTCAGCTTCCGCAGCCTTATCCTGTGCTATAACCTCGTCAATCTGCTCGAGCAGCACACGTATTTTCTCCTGTAGCTTTGCACGGTTCTTCTCAACGGTCTTCCGCCATACAAAGGTGTACTTGTTGGCTTTGGATTCTATCTTGGTGCCGTCTATGTACTCTACATCGAGCGTTATAAAGCCGCGCCCGGCCAACAGAAGCACCACCTGTGTGAAGATATTGTTTATCTCTTTCTTCACACGGTTGCGGAAACGGTTGATTGTCACGAAGTCGGGACGCTCCTGCGCTGCCAGCCAGATATAATGGATGTCGCGCTGCACCTGACGCTCTATCTTCCGGCAGGAGTAGATGTTGTTCATGTAAGCGTAAAGAATAATCTTGAGCATCATCTTCGGATGGTAGGGACATCTGCCACGTTCACGATACAGCTTTTTAAACTCCTTGAGGTCAAGACTCTCCACAACGGCATCAACAACGCGTACAGGATCGTTTTCCGCTATGTCTTCATTGGGATTCAGCAGAAAAAACAGCCTGTCGTTGTTACTGTAAGATTTTGTATGTAACTTTGTAGACATTTAATTTGTTTTATGTCACTAAGTTACAAAAACTTTCTGACATGACAAAGCCCCGGCTTGAGAAAGTCAGGGCTTTGTTTTATGTTTTACAACAGGTTATGAAAAGAGGATGCGCCTATTTTGACACACCCTCAATTACTGGATAATGTTTAACCTGTCTAACTTTTTGGGGTCACTTCATTACGACACAGCCTCATATGCGATTATATTTTCCCGGGTAGCTTCGTGGTTATTACGGTTCTTACGCGAGGAGAAGGGTCAATTCTGTTCGTCTGAGAATGAGTATGGGGCTGACTCCTTAGATGTGCCCCGGGTCTTCGAGGGGACTGACTGCATGTCGTAGTGCAGGTGGGCTCCATTCTGCAACTCCTGCATCGTCAGGTAATTGCGATCTATATGCTGACCATTCAATGTCAGTTTGCCTACATAGCGGTTGGCATGACTGTTGGCCGGAGCTTCGATTGTCACGGTGTTTCCGTTTTCCAGATGGAGAGTGACTTTCTTAAACAACGGGGATCCGAGAGCATACTCTCCGCTACCTGGACACACAGGGTAGAAGCCGAGAGCTGAGAATACATACCATGCCGAAGTCTGGCCGTTGTCCTCATCGCCACAATATCCGTCGGGCGTAGGGGTATAAAGACGGTCTATTGTCTCGCGCACCCAATACTGGGTTTTCCATGGCTGGCCGGCCCAGTCATACAGATATATCATATGCTGGATCGGCTGGTTGCCGTGAGCGTAGTTGCCCATATTCATTATCTGCATCTCACGTATCTCGTGAATCACCGAACCATAGTAACTCTCATCAAATACCGGCGGGACAGCGAATACCGAGTCAAGCATATGGCAGAATTGAGTCTCGCCACCCATCAAATCAATCAGACCTTTAGGGTCATGAAATACAGACCATGAATAGTGCCAGCTGTTTCCCTCGGTGAAGGCATCGCCCCACTTCAACGGATTGAAAGGAGACTGAAACTCGCCGGACCTGTTGCGGCCCCGCATGAGGTTATGCTCCGGATCAAAGACGTTCCTGTAGTTTTTCGCACGGTCAGCATAGACTTTTATCTCTTTCCATGGCTTGCCAAGAGCTTTACCCAGCTGATAGATGCACCAGTCATCATAGGCATATTCCAAAGTCCGTGCCACGCTCTCGTTGATGTCTGCATCATAGGGAACATAGCCAAGCCGGTTGTAGTATTCGTGCCCCAGACGTCCTGTCGAGCGTACGTCGGGGTGGACATTGCGTGTACCGCTGACCACTCCGTTCCACAGAGTTTCCATATCCTGCCCTCTGATGCCGGACAGCCATGCGTCGGCTACCACTGATGCCGAGTTGTTGCCTACCATGCAGTCACGGTGGCCGGGACTCGCCCACTCGGGGAGGAAACCGCTCTCTTTAAAGGTATTGGCCAGTCCCTGCTGGATTTTCTCATTGACAGACGGATACATCAGGTTCAGGAAGGGGAAAAGGGCGCGGAAGGTGTCCCAGAAGCCGGTGTCGGTGTACATATAGCCAGGTAGGACTTCTCCATTGTAGGGACTGTAGTGCATCACTCTGCCTTCGGCGTCATATTCATAGAAACTGCGCGGGAAGAGAAGTGTGCGGTACAGGCATGAATAGAATGTGCGCATACGGTCGGTGTCACCGTCCTCTACCTCTACCCGACCGAGGGCGTTGTTCCACTGACTGCGTCCATCGGCTTTAACAGCATCAAAACTTTTTCCGTCAAGTTCCCTGAGATTCAAAGCAGCCTGATCCGGACTTATGAATGAAGATGCCACCTTCACAGTAACCTTGTCCCCACGACGAGTCGGAAAGCCGACTATACCGCCGCTATGTGCCGACGTGGTCTCTCTGACGCCTTCCTTTATTTCTCCATCGGAGACCGTAGCCATATAGGTGAACGGACGGTCAAATTCCAATATGAAATAATTCCTGAAATTTTCCGGTACTCCGCCTGAGTTCTTTGTCGTATACCCTGTTATTCGTCTCGACTCCGGATGGACTATCACATGTGAGCCTCCGTCAAACGCGTCGAGTACGATGGTCGACAGTTCATTCTCGGGGAATGTAAACCGCATCATGGCGGCACGTTCGGTAGGAGTAATCTCGGCAACGACATCCCAGTCGGCCATGTACACACGATAATAATAGGGAGTGGCGGTCTCTGCCTTGTGAGAGAACCAGCTCGAACGGTCATTCTCATCAAAAACGACCTTACCGATCACCGGCATTATCGAGAACTGGCCGTAGTCGTTGATCCACGGGCTGGGCTGATGGGTCTGCTTTATGCCACGCAGCTTGTCCGCATCATAGCAGTATACCCAGCCGTCTCCCATCGGTCCGGTCTGGGGAGTCCAGAAATTCATACCCCACGGACGGGCAACCGCCGGATAGGTGTTACCGGCTGACAACGACGGCTTTGACTGTGTCCCCATCAGAGTATTAACATAATCTACCGGATTGTCGACTGCGCCTGCAGTCACGGTACAAAGGCCAATGACTGCAGACACTGCAAAGTGACGAAAAAATTCAACTCTAAGATCTATCATAGTGCATTGTATTGATGAATCGGTTACATTCCTATAGGCTCGATGCGGAATTTATAACGGTAAGTGCTGTCGGGAGCAAGCAGGTACTGCGGTCTCGGCCCCGGACCACAGCTACGATTGCCGAGTCCCTCAAGAGCACAGTCAAGATTGAGCACCACCTCGGCACGGCGCACACTGGCAATATCGTGTCCATACTTCACATCCCACAGGTCACGGTCAGTGAAATGAAGTGCCGAGAATCCGAAGGCCGTATCAGCGATAACTTTCACTCCGTTGCCGTCGGCATCGGCAAGAGTGAGCCAGCGGGTATCCTGACGCCCTCCCATACTCTGGGCTCTGACATAATGCTCGGCGAGCGAATCGACCGGAGCCGTATACAGTCCGACATAAGCGGCATTCTTACGGTCCGGATAATTCTCTATAGGACCACGTCCATACCACGACAGGATATCATAGCGCGGATTTATAAACATCTGCAATCCCAGACGAGGCAAAGAAAATCCGGGCGGTGTCACAAAACCGGCATCGACATCGACCGTACCGTCACCATAGACCCTGTAGGTCAGAGTGTGTCTGACAGGAGCATTATTGCCGACCACAGCCTCAAGATCAACCCTGACCGTAGCCGAACGTCTGTCATCGGCGACATTCCAGTCTATGTTTTCAAGATTAACAGAGGTATTCTCCCATCCCTGAGGCTCATTGCCGGTAGTATGATACCAGTTGAAGACGGGACCATAACGATGATGCAGACGTTCCATGCCATTCCTGACAAGACCTTTCATCTGACCATCGGTAAGATCAAACGAGACCTCCATACCGCTGTTACGGAAACGAAGTATACGGTTTTCCTCAATCATGGCAGTCAAGGCAGGAATGGTGTCAGATTTTTCGACAAGACCTCCCCCTGGATTCCTTGCTCTATCATTCAACGCAATCTGGGCGGTTGCCACTACATGTCCCTTAGGCGCCCAGCTGCAATCATCCTTTAGTCGGACCTCATAGTTCATGTACCACTCTGTGGTCAATGTATCGGTCAGCAGCTTCCCGACTGGCACATGGATCGTACGACGTTCACCTGGAGGGCAATCAGGAAGACCGAACAGTTCAGACTTTACCGTACGGCCGTTCTGAGTCAGAGTGTAATGAAGATCAAAGTGAGTGAGATTGTACACATTATAGCGATTACAGATCTCGACACTGTTAAGATCATTCATCCTGAAAGTGAGATACTGATATACTTTCTTGACCTCATGTAGCTTGGGTGTGACACGACGGTCGCCGGTCACGATACCGTTGCAACAGAAATCGTTATCATTTGGCGTATCACCAAAACTTCCGCCAAAGTAAAACCTGTCATCGCCCTCGCCCGGCCTGTGAAGCGACTGGTCAACCCAATCCCATATACACCCGCCTATGGTACGTTCAGACTCATAATCGATATAATTCCAGTAATCATCAAGATTACCGATACCATTACCCATAGCATGGGCATACTCACACAGGAAGAATGGTTTGCCACGCTGTTCCCTGTCACTGGCGATCATGCTCTCAACCGACGGATACATACGCGAATCAATGTCGGCACAATCGTTCATCCCCTCATAGTGCACCGGCCGTGATGTGTCTATGGCTCTGACGGCATCACGCTCGGCAACAACATTGCATCCGCCGCCCGATTCGTTGCCAAGGCTCCAGAATATCACACACGTATTGTTCTTGTCACGTTCAACCATACGCACCGCACGGTCAACAAAGGCATCCCTCCACGAAGGATTGTCAGTAAGCGACATATTGCCGTGGCACTCCTGGTCGGCCTCATCCATGACATATATACCATAGTAATCACACAACGAGTACATGCGGGTATCCTTGGGGTAATGACTCGTACGCAGAGTATTGAGATTAAAGCGCTTAAACATCACAATATCCTTCTCCACCGTCTCTATCGGAACTGCCTTGCCATAACGCGGATGAATGTCATGATGATTAGCACCCTTGAAGTATGTCAGACAGTCGTTTATATATACCTTGTTATTGCGAATCGATATATTACGGAAACCGAACTTACGTGTAGTGGCCTCAAGCAAACTGCCGTCGGCATCAAGCAGCTCTACATTGACAGTATAAAGGTAAGGTGTCTCGGCACTCCACAACTTCGGATCACGAATAGAACGCGAGAGATCGATCCGGTTCATGCCCGGCTCAATATCAGACACCGGCGAACTGAAACGCCTGAGCGATACCCCCTCGGGCGACACAATCTCGACACGCACCGATGCTTTGTCAGTTTTCCTGCCATAATTGTGTACCGACGCGGTCACATTAAGCGCAGCCTTGTCATAACGCGAACTCAGATCCGAAGTAAGATGCAGATCGGCAAACATGGTCTTAGGTGACGCCGTGAGATATACATCCCTGAAAATACCGCTCAGACGGAACATATCCTGATCCTCAAGGTAGCTGCCGTCAGACCATCGGTAAACCTCTACAGCCAGCCTGTTCTCTCGACCCGGGATAACATAGGGTGTGATATCGAACCGGGCATCATTATTGGATCCCTGACTGTAACCCACCTTACGGCCGTTCACCCACACATACATAGCACTATATACTCCGCCAAAAGTGATAAATACCTCTTTGTCATTCCAATCGTCAGGCAACATGAAACCGGTGATATACGAACCCACTGAATTAGGCTCATCAACGACGGTGTAGCCGCGCTGGCTCTGAATAAACGGAGGATTATTGCGGAACGGGTAAGTTATATTAGTATATATAGGTGTTCCATATCCATACATTTCCCAGTTGGACGGGACCGGGATCTCACTCCATCCCGATGCATCAAAATCGGTGCGATAGAATTTTACAGGACGCTCTGACGGCTGTCTGACCCAGTTGAATTTCCAGTTTCCGTTCAACAGCATGTAACGGCTTGAACGGGTGCGCTCCCACGGTCTGTCATAGGTAGGATCGTTCTTCATTTCATCGACCGAAGCAAACGGGATGAATGTTGCCTTGCCAGGTTCCTTGCCGACAGCAAAGATATGCTGATTCTCCCAGTCATTGTCGCTTGAGGTCTTCAACGGCTCTACCTTGATCTTAATGTCAGACCTGACAAGAGTCCACCCGAGAAGCATCCCGTCTGAAGCCGATGCCGCAAACTGTATCATATGCTCGCCTACCGGAGCGGCAGCCGGATAACCGAGCCGACAGCCGTTGGCTACTGATGTAAATGACAGGTCACCATTATCCCGACGTGTGACACGCCATTGCTGGTTAGGATTATTCATGTCGGCGGTCCACTGTATCACCTTGCCTGAACTGTCGGTGATACCGGCGTTATCGACAGCCATCTGTGACGCCGGACTCACTATGCAATATATATCGTCAGACCCGGGCACAGGCATGAACTGCCATACCTGCGACTCCTTGCCCGGAGTGCGCTTGTCCATGAACAGCTTCGAACCCGGAGTCAGGCTGCCCTTATTGTCAATCACCATTCCGTTGCCGCACACGATCTCATAGACAGCATCCGTATCGATAATTCCGGCGACAGCCTCGTGACAACCGATGCATAACGCAAACAGACCCGCAAGTCCTAAGGGACCAATATATTGTTTCATCGTCATTACAGTGCTTATTTAAGTATTGCAGACTGTCGGTATACACCAAATGTATGAATAGCCGGACATGCTCCGCCATCCTCAATATTGAGGCGCACATAACGGGCGGTCACAGGGTCGAAACGTTCGATCCATTTGTGGCCTATACTCTGTTTGCCTGTGGCCTGAGGTATTTTGTTCCATGCCTTCCCATCAATCGACCACTCGACACTCCAACGGCTGGTGCGCTGTCCCAGTTCAATGACTTCGGCTATCATGAGACAGTCAAAGGTCT
Source organism: uncultured Muribaculaceae bacterium (assembly GCA_964018905.1). Lineage (GTDB taxonomy): Bacteria > Bacteroidota > Bacteroidia > Bacteroidales > Muribaculaceae > JAAVFS01. The sequence goes on along the minus strand of CAXHRO010000010.1, from coordinate 65,545 downwards.
CGGTCTCAGGCAACCTGAACAGGATGCTGCTCTTCACATTACCATCACGACCGGCATAGTAGGTGTCGTTGTTGCCGTCGATAAGATTTTTCACGTCATAACGGCCGCCACGATTGTTGGTGGCGCTGACACGGCTGCCGGACAACAGGTTATGGGCGAAAGTCTCTTTAATGCCCTTGTTGAGCATGGCGGCATTGAGCGAATCGACAGGATGTATGAGACCGCGTCGGTCAGGAGGGAAATTAAGCAGCAGAACGCTGTTACGGCCGACCGAGGTGCAATAGATATCCCACAGTTCGGATACCGGCTTGACACGCGAGTCCTCCTCGGGATGATAGAACCAGCTGGGACGTATCGACACATCGGTCTCGGCAGGTACATAGGCATTACCATTGTATGATCCCTCGTTGAGTCCCTGATAATAGGCAGCCTCGTCACGTATGCAGACCGAATCGGTAGTAGCCCAGCAAGGGTCTCCGACATGACCGGCTTCGTTACCCATCCATCTGACGTCGGCAAAAGGATAAGAATTCTTAGTACCGAAAATCACACAATCAGGCTGGTTCTCACGCACGATCTCATACCAGTGGGCATAAAGCGGTGTTGTGAGCTCGTCGGCACCTGCACCATCCCACCAGGTCTCCCATATTTTACCATAGCCGGTCATGAGTTCACGCAACTGGGCGGCATAATAATGTTTATATTTCTCAGTGGTGTAGTCGGGATGAAGATGCTCATGACGGTCGTGTGGTCCCAGATATATACCGGCTTTGATGCCATAGTCATCACAGGCATCAACAAACTCGCGTACAACATCACCTTTACCCTCTTTCCAGGCCGAATTTTTCACACCATAGTCGGTGTAACGGCTTGGCCACAGGCAAAAACCATCGGCATGTTTTGCCGTAAGAATGGCAGCCGGTACGCCAGCCGATCTCAACGTCTCCATCCACTGTTCACAATCAAGAGACGTAGGGTTGAAGATGGCGGCCGGCGCACGACCGTCACCCTCATTGACAAAATTCTCAAATGTATTTATTCCAAAGTGAAAGAACGCGATCATCTCGCGGTCATACCATTCTTTCTGACGTTCGCTCGGAGTCAGCCCATAAGGTTCGGGGGCTTTCTGGCCTACGGCCGCTATCCCGATAAACGACATTGTCAATGAAAACAAAAATCTTGAAGTTGACATGGTGATTTAACTTTTTAAAGGTTTCAAAAAAATGTTTTAGAACCTGACGCAAATTTAGCAAAACAGAATTAACCTGCCGATTAATTTCCACATCAACATGATTACATCAACATACAAAAATCATTAACCTTACCTATACATCTGTATTTTCCGGAAAATCAAAGCGATTAACAAATAATTCGGAAGGTTAACTCAAAAATTAACCCCAATAAAATCCGCAGTTTAACTGCCGGTTGATAATTTTGCATTGTTTTAGAGCCACAACCCATAGTGGAATACCTCAAAGAAAGTTCACCACTACCTTAAATTAAAAACATCAATTAAAAACAATCATCACATGAAAAAGCAAAAAACGGCATTGAAAGTAGCCAAGGTCACTCTGCCGGCAGCACTGTTTTTAGGGACAGGGCCATGGGCCGGCGCTCTCCCCGGCATAGCTGCCGTCGATGAAACGACAACCATCAGTGCTACGTCTCAGGCATCGTCATTTAAATTAAAAGGCACCGTCAGCGACAGCACCGGTGAACCTCTTACGGGTGTCTCCGTGAGAATCGACGGCAGCCCGCAAGGCACAGCTACCGACTACAGCGGATCATTCACACTGAACGTCAGCAAAGGTGATAAAATTATTTTTTCATACATAGGTTTCCAATCACAGGAGGTCACCGTATACAATGACACTCCTCTCAATATAGTTCTTACAGAAGACACCCAGGCGTTACAGGAAGTAGTAGTCGTAGGTTACGGCACACAGAAGAAAGTCAACCTCACAGGAGCTGTGGCAAGTCTGTCGGCCGAAGAAATAGAGAACCGCCCCATCACCAACCTGAGCCAGGGTCTGCAAGGAATGATCGGCAACCTTAATATCTCGGCCGACAACGGCGCTCCTGGTAAAGGATACGGGTTCAACGTACGTGGTACGACCTCAGTCAACTCGGCCGGGCCACTTGTGCTTGTTGACGGAGTGCAGATGGATCCCAACATGATCAACCCCGCAGACGTAGCATCGGTATCGGTGCTGAAAGATGCCGCATCGGCATCTATCTACGGTACACAGGCCGCATACGGCGTTGTGCTCATCACCACCAAAAAGGGACGTGAACAGGACAAACCGAAGATCTCATTCTCGAGCAACTGGTCGTTCAACTCGCCAACTGTATGGCCCGAGTACATGGATTCATGGACATTTGCCAACTTCCACAATCTGGTCAACCGCAACTCGGGTGGCGGCGACTACTATGACCAGACACAGATGGAACACATATGGGCCTACTACACTGATCCCAGGCACAATCTGCCGGTCTACACCGACCCGTCCAACCCCGACAAATACATGTATTGCGGTAACACAGACTGGCTGAACGAAGTGCGCAAAAAGCATTCCATGGTACAGCAATACACGCTGTCTCTTAGCGGAGGCAACAGCAAGACCACATATTACGGTTCGGTAGGATTTCTCGATCAGGGCGGCCAGCTCAAGCACTATGACGACAAATACCAGCGCTTCAACACCGCAATGAATATCAACACCAACATCGCCAAGTGGCTGAACGTAGGTATGAAGATGAATTATAACCACACAAAGCGCGATACCCCACATGGCAACAACAGCGATGGAATGGAGAATATATTCTATGGTGCCGACCTGCGTCCTTTCATGCCGGTGTATCATCCTGACGGCAACTTCTCGGGACAGGGCAGCTGGACCAACATGGTGGCCACACAGTCTCTGTCGGGAAGCCGTGTGCACAAAGAGAATGACCTCTGGCTCACCGGCACTCTGAGAATAACACCGCTCACGAACTGGAATATCAATGCCGACTATACCTATAACGTATATAGCATCGGCAAGAAATATCACGGCAAGGAAATTATCGAACACTATGCCAACCCCGATGTCACTACAATCTTCCCCCATATTACCCCAAGCTCGGTCGAGTTCACATCAGACGAGAACTACTATCAGACACTCAACATCTACTCAGACTACGAGTTCCGGATCAAACGTCACAACTTCAAGGTTCTTGTCGGTTATAACTGGGAACGCAAGGATTACCGCTGGTTCAACGCCAAGCGTGAAGACCTCATAAGCCCCGACATTGCCGGCCTCGGTATCGCATCGGGCGAAAAATACAATGGCAGCGGTGAGCATGCATGGGCTACCATGGGTTACTTTGCCCGCGTCAACTACAACTATGACAACCGTTACCTGCTGGAACTGAACGGCCGATATGACGGCTCTTCCAAATTTCCCAAAGACAACCGTTTCACTTTCTTCCCCTCATTCTCAGCCGCATGGCGTGTTTCACAGGAGAGTTTCTTTGAAGGAGCACGCCAGTGGATCGATGAACTGAAACTGCGCGTATCATATGGCCAGCTCGGCAACCAGTCGGTAGGCGGTGACTACCCCTACATAGCTACAATGGGCGCTAACGGAGAGATGGGATATCTTATCGACGGCAAGAAAATCGCATCAGTATCGGCACCTGGCCTCGTAAGCCCCCTGCTCACATGGGAAACTGTCAACCAGATAAATATCGGCATTGATTTCCAATCTCTTAACAGCCGGCTATATGGTACATTCGACTGGTACCAGCGCGATACCAAGGATATGGTGACAGCAGGACTGCCTCTTCCCGCCGTTCTCGGTACCGGATCACCACAGGCCAACACTGCCGACCTGCGCACCAGAGGCTGGGAACTTAATATCGGATGGAGAGACCGTCTAGAGTGCGGACTGTCATATGACGTGAGCCTTGTATTGTCTGACAACAAAGCCAGAATCACCAGATTCAATAACCCGGAGCGCCTTATAGGCAGTCACTATGCCGGAGAGACCATCGGCGAGATATGGGGATTTGTATCGGACGGCCTGTTCCAGAGTGCCGAGGAAGTAGCGTCTCACCCCAGTCAGTCAGAACTGTACGGCGGCGGATGGTATGCAGGAGACGTAAAATTCAATGACCTCGATAACGACAAAAAGATTTCATATGGAAAGAATACCGTCGACGATCCCGGAGACCGCAGGATAATAGGTAACAGCGAGCCACGCTATGCCTATGGCATAAAAGCCGGAGCCGAGTGGAAAGGCTTCGATCTGAGCCTCTTCCTGCAAGGTATAGGCAAACGTGACGTCGTTCTTGGCGGCAACCAGTTCTGGGGATTCAACAATGAATGGCATGTACCTTACAGGCACTCTCTGGACTGCTGGACCGAGGATAACCGCGACGCCTACTTTCCCCGACCCACCTATGAAAATGTCACCGGCAACCGCGTGACCTCATCACGCTATCTGCAGGACGCATCGTATCTGCGCCTCAAGAATCTGACCGTAGGCTACACACTGCCCGAGTCACTGACACGTAAATGGAACATAGACAAAGTGCGTGTATACTTCAGCGGCCAAAACCTGCTCACATTCGATCATCTGTTTGAAATATATGATCCGGAAACATTAAGCCTGAGCACCTATCCGCTGGAGAAATCGTTCTCATTCGGACTTAACATAACCTTATAAGGAAACAATCTCATGAAAACCAAAAATATTTTTCTGATCTCAGCTACCCTGTGCGGTACTATGATGCTGACATCGTCATGTGGAGACTCACTCGATCTCTACCCCATCGACTCGGTTTCGGACGGAAACTTCTGGAACAACGAGAAAGATCTGGAACTCTATGCCAACGGCTTCTACGGCATACTCCCCGGAGCACAGGGACCCGGAGCCGATGACCAGTCAGACTGTTTTGTGAACGAAAAGCCCAACACCTGGATATTCAATCAGGAGACAAAACCCACATCAGGCGGCGGCTGGAGCAGCGGTGACTGGGGAAACATACGCTCATGCAACTATTTCCTAAACCGTTATCAGCGGGCACACGGTACTCCGGCGGCCATCAACCGCCAGGTTGCCGTAGTAAGATTCTTCCGCGCCTGGGAATACTTCTACAAAATACGTCGTTTTGGCGATGTGCCATGGTATGAGACCGACCTAAACGTCACGTCTCCAGAACTGTACAAAGGTCGTGACAGCCGCACCACAGTATTCGGAAAAATCGTCGAGGACCTCGACTTTGCCATAGAGTGGTTACAGGAGGCATCGTCAGTCCCCTCAGGGCGGCTCCACAAGGATGCAGCACGCACTCTCAAGATGCGCGCCTGTCTGTATGAAGCCTCGTTCCGTAAATACCATGGACTGGGAGACTCGGAGGAACTGTTCAGACTCGCCGCCAAAACAGCCGGCGATATCATCTCGACAGACCGTTACGATATATGGAACAATGGCAAACCCGAGAGCGACTATTACAACCTGTTCATTCAGGAAGACCTTACGAACAATCCTGAGTGTATCATGCCACGCGTCTACGAGACCAAACTTCTCATGCACAACAACACGCGTCAGCTTGAGGAATCATACACCGGAATGAGCCGGTCCATGTTTGAGATATATCTATGTACCGACGGCAAACCCACCGGCGCAAGCAATGCCTATGGATCAGAGGCCCAGATGCTGGCCGACGAGATAGCCCGCCGCGACCCGCGCCTGGCTCAGACCATCGACAACCCTACCCTTGCCTTCAAACTGACCGGAGACGGCACTCCCACCTATAATGCACTGCCATCTCTTGATACCAAATACTGCACAACCGGCTACCACGTGATGAAATATCACTCACCCGACCCCGCTCAATGGAATATCGGTCTGTCGACTCTCGATGTATTCATTTTCCGCTATGCCGAGGTTCTGTTAGGTTATGCCGAGGCAAAAGCCGAACTCGGTGAATGCACTCAGGAGGTACTTGATATCACTATCAACAGGCTTCGTGACCGCGTAGGCATGCCACACCTCAGCGCCGAAGTCGGATTTACCGATCCCAACTGGCCTGATTATGGCTACACGATCACCCCTCTGCTGCAGGAGATACGCCGCGAGCGTGCCGTCGAGCTGCTTGGCGAGGGATTCCGCTGGGATGATATCGTCAGATGGAAAGCCGGAAAGCTGCTTGAAAATCCCAAGAGCATGCTCGGAATGAGAGTCACCCAGGCCATGAAAGATGCCTATGGCAACTTCTCCCGCACAGTCAGCGCCGACGGATTCATGGTCGTATACCCTGACAAGAGTTCCCGCACATGGGACGACAAGCTATACCTGCGCCCCCTGCCACTCGACGAGACCACACTCAATCCCAATCTGTTACCCAACAATCCCGGCTGGGAATAACACTAAACAATGAAATCTCATGAAAACCAAGCTATATTCAATACTCATGCTATCGGCATCGGTTTTAGGTGCCTCATCATGCTCTGATGACGATACCGCAACAGTATTTGTGCCCGATTCGCACAATATCATCAAAATCAACTTCTATATCACTGATGAACCGGCCGAGAACACTTTCACCGTAAAGATAACACCCCGTTCATATCCAGAGTTCACCCCCACAGTGCTCAGCCATGATGCTACGGTATATCTTGAAGCAGATCCAGCCAAGGTTGAGAGTTTCAACCGGCAGCGCGGAACAAACTACAAGGTAATGCCGCCGGAGGCATACACTATAGCCCCCAAAACCATTATCAAAGCCGGCAAAAACGAATCCGAACCTATATCCATTCTCATTGACGGCAAAGACAAGATGGAACAGTTCACCAACTACATGCTCCCTGTGAGCATTGTAGGAGCCGAAGGTATTGCAACCGACGACTGCTGCCAGACCATATACTTTGTATACAGGGGCAGTTCCGATCCCAGCGGAGCCACACTGTTTGACCGCAGCGGATGGATCATAACCGGTGTATCATCGGAGGAGCCCCGTGAGGGTGAATGGGGTCATGGAGGTATGAAAGAGCACTGTATTGACGGAGACATAAACACTTTCTGGGGTACAGACTGGGCTACCGATCACCCCCTGCCCCCACACTGGATTACCTTCGATCTGGGCGAAGAACTGAAAATCTCAGGATTTGCAATACAGGCACGCGAGGAGGGTTCGGACGGCCCGGCAACTATCACACTCGAGGTCAGCAACGACGGTGAGAACTGGACAGATGCAGGCCAATATGAAGATATCACCGCACGCGGCGAACACCGCTCGTTTCTCAGAAAACCGGTAACCGGCCGCTATGTGAAGCTCACCATCACCGAGGTCCATGGAGGTCCGCACGTCACCGTAAGCGAGTTCAATTTATTCTAACATTTGATTTTAAAAATATCGGAAATGAAACATATAGTTTTATCATCGGCCATGGTCGCCTGTCTGATGGCATCCTGTCAGGATGATCCCAAAGGAATATCGTTTCCCGACTATGACTGGTCGGCCAACTCGGGCAGCTCGTCGGAGGTGCTCACTGACCCTTCAGAGCCACTGGACCAGGGTTTTATCCACCTCAAAGCCCGTGAACTAAAATCTCTGAATGTCATATCATCAAGCAGTCTCAGTGACAATGAGCGAGTATTGGTATCGACTCTCGCCGGACTGGCAGCCCGTGTATCGGGAGACCAGATATACATCAATGAGGGCGGTCCCTCGGCCGTATGGCTTAAAGAAATGGAGGAATCCTATGGTATCAGGCTCAAGACCCATAGCACCTGGGCATCACTGCTGACCCACTATCTTGAAAAGGAAATCATCAAAGGATACATCGTATATAAGCCTTACAGCGACGGTAAGTCACACTCGGTCAATGTAGCGACATCATTATGCGGACTACTGAGAGGAGTCGCAGTAACACAGGATATGGTTCCACGCATTCGCTCGCTTGGTGTTACCGCCGAGCTTGCCAACGTGTGTGACCGTGATGAGAAATGGCTGTACGAGAATTATGGTGACCAACTCGACAAATCGTTTGCCGTAGATCTCAAGCCGGAAATTTATCATCATATGCGCGACTATGCGTCCATGACCAACGCATTTGTCTTTTACGACTACAATGCAAAACGAGACTGGACATGGCGTTCAGAGATACTGAGCAATCTTGACGAAGGAGCATTCTGCTTCGGATATTATGATGCAGACGAATGGGGAATGGTCAACAACGCGTCGTCGCTCGGCGTGACCATGCTGCCAAGTGACCTTGCCGCCAACATTGCCTCAATGAGCGGCATACATGACACCAATGGGCTGAAACAGCGTGAAGCCGCCAAAAATGTCACAACCGAAGAAAATGTACACTATGTCACTTTCCTCGTAAGTGACGGTGACAACATCTCGTTCAACCTATGGAGCATGCAGCAATATTTCACCGATACAGCACATGGCCAGTTTCCGATCGGCTTTACTATCTCACCATCACTCTATGATCTAGCACCCGCGGCCCTGCACTGGTACTATCGCAACGCTCTCAGGGATGACTACTATGTTGCCGGCCCCAGCGGCAGCGGTTACATGTTCCCGAGCAAAATGCCCGATGACAGACTCGATGCCTATCTTACCCAGCTCAACGACTATGTTGATCTCACCGGTCTAAATATCGTCAATATACTCGACCAGGGTATAATGGACAATCCGAAGGTATATAACAAATATATGGCACAACCCAACATCGATGCCGTATTCTATACCGGATATGCCGAGAAAGGTGACGGACGCATCAGATTCTCAGACAACGGCAAGCCTATCATAGAGCAGCGCAGTGTGCTGTGGCAGGGAATAGACGGCGGATCAGACCGCGGAGAAGAGAGGAATGTTATCGCCGAGATCAATGCCCGACCCGCCGATCCGCACTCGCCCGACGGATATACTTTTGTATTCGTTCATTGCTGGACCAAGACCCAATCCAACATCAAGACCGTTATCGATGGATTGAACCCCAATGTCAGAGTAGTGGCACCTGATGTATTTGCAAGTCTTGTCAGACAGAACTTAGGTAAGTAATACAATACCTCTATAACATGAAAAAACGGTGACAATCCCCACTGCCGAGGGTTGTCACCGTTTTTTCATCTGTCCATACCGCTGATCATTCACCGGCCACCTGGCTGAATGTCAACTGATATTTCTCGCCGAAAATTCTGGCATATTCCTTAACAAAGAGACGATAGATCATCAATGCCTTTTCTTTATGATTACGGCGCATATTGACTCTGACAGCATATCTCATTGCAAACTCAGACAACGGATCGACCGACGACAGAATGTTGCACGCCAACAGTGTCGATGAATTCTCTCCCCGATCAAAACATTGCACAATGCGGTCAGACAGCATCCCGACCGAAAATTGCTCGACCTGCTGACGGTAATAATCAAATATTGCCTGCTCAAACCCTACAAGAAATTTACCGCGAGCCAGAATGTCAGAAATGCAGGCTGTTGTGTCCGGACCGTCAGAAACGCCGCCACCAGACAAGAGTCCGTCGGTCAATCTATACAGTGAGACATAATCGCAGTTGAAACCGTCGGTCATCTCAATCCTGAAATAACCTTTTCTATAAATCAACTCAATTCCGTCAAATTCCTGTAAGACCTTACGCAGCTTACTCATTGTCACGTTCTTAAGATTTTTAATCTTATCCTCGGCCTTATCAACCCAGAATAATGCGCTGAGGTCAGACGACATCACCCCCTCTTTATGCATACTGTTGAGCAGCAGATAAACAAAAATCTGCCTTATCTTGGGTGAATACAGATAGGTTATATCCCGGCCGGTCCGGTCATAGGCTGTAAATGGTCCGAACAGAAACAACGAGTTGCGATAAACCTTCGTGATCCCGTCCATATCAATGTCGACATCGTCGTCAGACAGGATTTCATCATTGTCATTGCCAACAGATTCAGCAGGCGCAGGATACTCTGCCGGCCCGGGCTGTCCTGACGGCAACGATCCGACCGCCGATACCTCTGTCCGACATATGCGTGACCGCCGCCACACGAACAGGGCGACAAGTACAATAATAAAAACTGCGGCTATGATATACCGGACACAGCCTGACGGTTTTCCACCGGCTTCATAACGTTTCACGGCATCAAGAGCTACCGGGGGAGCATTGAGCGAATATATGTTTACGGTATTCTCACACCCATCACCAGGTTCGGTTACAACTGAATACTCCTGGACCACGCAATACAGTCTATCAAGTGATTTACAATAATATAAGGCCGAATTGGTAGCTATTTCCTCTGATACGATAGGAATTGAATCGGCCAACTCCTCACATTTACCGTCATCTATAGACATGCGGTAAAGTCTCAGCACACTATGAGGATGATACTCCGGGTATGCCATTACATACATGGACTCTCCATCGGGACTCACTATAATATGACGTGTGGGCACACGCTTGATCTCAGGTTCTTCCTGTTCCCACAGCTTAGAAACAACAAGTGTCTCAAGGTCAATCCTATACATATCATAGTAGTAGACAACGCCTACATCCTGATCGCCCGACGAATTTCCCTTACCACCATAAATGTAAAGGTTCCGGCCGTCAGGAGAGAGCCCCATCGCAACAAAAAAACGCGGAGTGATCACATCGCCCGACAGGTGCAAGGTATCCCAACGCGATCTGTTCAGGTCGAATTCAATCAGATCATTATAATATCGGCGGTTACCATATCCCCCAAACATCAATATCTTACCCTCGTCGGGAAGATAGACCGATCCATGATGATGCATCTGAAGGTTCGCACCCCCACGATCGAGTATCTCACATTGCCGCATATCCGGAAAAATCTCTCCGACAATAGTGTGGTCACTGTTGAGTTCATAGGCATATATACTATTATGCTCAGGATTATAGAAACCCATACCCAACCTTACAAACCAATCATTGTCAGATACATACGGAGTTATAACGGAAGCATTCGCTCTCAAATCGAATGTCGTTACCGAGTCGCGGGTGTAGATGATGAAATCCTCACGTCCATCGGTAAATACACATCCTGCCGGAGTTGAAAACGTAGATTCATAGATATGATCCCAATAATATGATCTGTTTATAAGCCATAAAGGGTTGTCAACCTGCCCCATAATGCGTCCGTCAAGAGTGTGTACATCGTTGCCGGCACTCTCGTCGAGCGGAAATTCAAAAACCTTACCGTCAAGCCCAACCTTCAGACCGCAGATCGAGAACGACGCGGTCTCAAGTATATGGTCACACATCCCGAACACAAAATGTGGAGTAAAATCCTGTCCGGCAAGTCCGATATCACTCAATTGAACTGTATTATCGCCGACTATGACACACGCACTGTCAGCACTGACAAACAATTTCAGTTTTACAGGCACACGGGCTGGAAAACGGTCAAGCTGAAAATGTGCTGTCGCGAGCATCTGCTTTCCGTCTCTTGAAAATGATATTATACCCTCGTCATTCTTAACATTATATGTAAAATTATAATCATTTGAACCAGACCCGTTCTTAATCATAATGATATATCCGGGACTTTTCAGATTCCGGGGAGAATACAGGAACTCAACCGAAATAGAATCTACTGCTCCCGGCTCATAACCATTGGTAAAGAGCCGTAACGACGACCTTTCGGAAAAACGGCACTCATTACCGGGAAATGCCAGCCCTCCGACACGCCCCGCTCCTACAAACGACAATGTCGAGATAACAAAACAAATATATAGAAATAAGAATCGATTCATGGTAGCAAAACAATCATTATTAGGTCATACACCGAAATGCCGAAATCAAAAAACAAAGGTACAAATAAGCCGAGTGCAAATCAAATTTATTTGATTTTACCAAACTGGAGTATTCAGGACGGAGTCAAAAATACGGAAAAAACACAAAACAACAAAAAATTGCATATTTAGTTTTCAGTCACCAACCTTTATTATTAACTTTGCACATGTTTATGGTCACGGCCGGGAAATAAATCGGCCGGGAAACGTCAGCAGTTACCATAACACACTATAACGCAACAATTATCACAACATAACTCAACAAAAAATCAAATAACGATGTCACAAGAGGTAAAAAAGATCAAAACAGCTCTCGTTTCGGTATTCCATAAAGACGGCCTTGACGAAATCCTGGCCATGTTGCACGCCGATGGTGTCAGATTCCTGTCAACAGGCGGTACTCGCACTTTCATTGAAGGACTCGGATACGAATGTGATGCAGTCGAGGATCTGACAGGCTATCCCTCGATACTTGGAGGTCGCGTCAAGACACTTCATCCCAAGGTATTCGGCGGCATACTCAACCGTCGCGATCTGGAAGGAGACCAACAGCAGATAGCCCAGTATGAGATACCCGAGATTGATCTTGTAATCGTTGACCTCTATCCATTTGTAGACACAGTGAAATCAGGAGCCGACAACTCAGCGATCATCGAAAAGATTGATATCGGCGGCATTTCACTGATACGCGCCGCTGCCAAGAACTATAATGATGTCGCCATTGTTGCCTCCAAACAGCAATATCCCATCATCGCCGACATGCTACGCCAACATGGCGCGACAACAACACTAAGCGAACGCCGGTTGCTGGCGAAGGAAGCCTTCGGTGTATCATCGGGATACGACACGGCCATATTCAATTACTTCGACTCGGAAGAAGGACCCACCTCAATGAGAGTCGCACTGGACGGCGAGAAAAAAATGCGCTATGGCGAGAATCCCCACCAGCGCGGATTCTTCTTCGGCGATTTTGACGCCATGTTCAACCAGCTTCACGGCAAGGAGATCTCATACAACAATCTGCTCGACATCGATGCTGCAGTCAACCTCATAGCCGAGTTTGACGCAGAGCCGGCCGTAGCCATACTGAAACACAACAACGCCTGCGGCCTGGCCCAGCGCCCGACAGTAAAACAGGCATGGATCGACGCACTGGCAGGGGATCCGGTATCGGCTTTCGGCGGTGTAATAATAACCAACACAGCAGTCGACGCAGAGACCGCCGAGGAGATGAACAAGATATTTTTTGAAGTAGTAATCTCCCCCGCCTACAGCGACGAGGCCCTTGCTATCCTGGAGCAAAAGAAGAACCGCATCATACTGGTGCAGAAACAGCCGCTCGACACCACACGTCAGTTCCGCTCGGTGCTTAACGGTGCACTCATGCAGGAGCGTGATACCAAGATGGTAACCCCCGATGAACTGGCAATAGTGACCAAACGCACTCCCACAGAAAAACAGATTGCCGACATGATCTTTGCTAACAAGATTGTAAAACAGAGTAAGAGCAACGCGATCGTACTGGCCCGAGACGGACAGCTACTGGCAAGCGGCGTAGGCCAGACTTCCCGTGTAGACGCTCTGAGGCAGGCAATAGCCAAAGCACAGTCATTCGGATTTGACCTGAAAGGAGCCGCCATGGCATCTGATGCATTCTTCCCGTTCGCCGACTGTGTCGAGATAGCCCACAAGGCTGGCATAGAGGCTGTAATACACCCCGGAGGATCAATTAGAGACAACGATTCAATCGAGTATTGTGACGCCCATGACATGACAATGGCGAAGACGGGTTTCCGCCACTTCAAGCATTGATCGACACGCGGTGACAATTACCGATACCATACATTTTCAAAACTTACATAGAATATACTAAATGAGATTTTTTTCTCTGACCAAAGAAATAGCAATCGACCTTGGCACAGCCAACACGATCATCATCCATAACGACAAGATCGTGATCAACGAGCCATCGATCGTAGCCCTGGACAAACGCACCGACAAGCTGATAGCTGTCGGTAAGGAAGCCCAGCAGATGGAGGGGCGCTGTCCTGAGGGGATACGCACCGTACGCCCCCTGCGCAAGGGTGTGATAGCCGACTTCAACGCCGCCGAGCTCATGATACGCGGTCTGATCAAGAAAGCGAGCAACAAGAGCAACTGGTTTTCACCGTCACTACGCATGGTAGTAGGCATACCGTCAGGATCGACCGAGGTAGAGATTCGTGCGGTACGAGACTCGTCGGAACACGCAAACGGCCGAGATGTCTACATGCTTTACGAGCCTATGGCGGCAGCCTTGGGCATAGGACTTGACGTAGAGGCCGCCGAGGGCAACATGATTGTCGACATAGGTGGCGGAACAACCGAGATCGCCGTCATATCACTTGGCGGAATCGTAAGCAACAAGAGCATACAGATAGCCGGAGACGACCTCACCGAAGATATACAGTCTCACATGCGCAGAGCCCACAACGTGCGTGTAGGACTTCCAACAGCCGAGCAGATCAAGATCAAGGTAGGATCGGCCCTCACCGAGCTGGAGAATCCACCGGAGGACTTCGTGGTACATGGCCCTAATCAAATCACAGCCCTGCCCATGGAGATCCCGGTCACTTATCAGGAGATTTCTCACTGTATCGAGAAGTCCATATCCAAGATCGAGGCAGCCGTACTTAGTGCCCTGGAGGAGACTCCTCCCGAACTGTATGCCGACATTGTACACAACGGCATATGGCTTGCCGGAGGCGGAGCTATGCTACGAGGACTTGACAAGCGACTCACCGACAAGATAGGTATACAGTTCCATATCGCTGATGATCCGTTGCTGTCGGTAGCCAAGGGAACCGGTGTGGCTCTGAAACATATCAACTCGTTCTCGTTCCTGATACGCTGACACATACCCTATACCGGATCCCGAACAACACCGGGGCCGGCATACCTCCGGAGAACATCATTATGTGACAACAAAGTCACAATGCATGTGCTCCCGATGCAAAACAGAGTATAATGACAGGACCGACTTAGAGGATAACGAAGGAGATACATCGAGTGCGTAATCTGTTCAACTTTCTACTGAGGTATCGCGCGTGGATCGTTTTTTTGATCTACGTCGTGATATCGTGTGCGATGCTGTTTGACCGCAACCCATACCAGCATCATGTGTATATGACATCGGCATCGACTGTATCGGGTGGAATATATGACATTGCAAACTCTGTAACCGGATATTTTCACCTTCGATCCATCAATGACGACCTTCAACGGAGAAACGCACAACTTGAGAGCGAGGTCATTGCCCTGCGATCAAAAGTCGACGCGCTGGAACTGGAGATCAACACCGACTCGATTACAATGGCCGAGCCGCTGAAAGAGTTCGACTTCATTCTGGCACCCGTCATAAACAACTCTATCACTCACCCCCACAACTTCATAACCATCTCGCGTGGTGAAGCTGACGGAGTGTGTCCGGAAATGGGAGTCGTCGACCAGAACGGAGTGGTAGGAGTCGTCAATGTCACAGGCAAAAACTACTCTCGGATAATATCTCTGCTCAACCCCGACTTCAGACTGTCATGCAAACTGAAAGGAAGCGACGTGTTCGGATCGCTCGTATGGGACGGCAGGAATCCTCATGAAGCACTGCTTGAAGAGTTACCCAAGCATACTGTATTCGCTCCCGGCGACACGATTATCACCAGCGGATACTCGGCCGTATTCCCCGAGGGAATACCTGTAGGCATAGTTAAGGAAAATGAACGCAACGGCGATGATAACTTCTTCACATTGAGAGTGGCACTACTCACCGACTTCTCCAAACTCAGCACCGTGCGCCTTGTAGTAAGCAAAGATCGTGATCAGATCAAAGCCATCGAGACATCAACAATCAAGTAAAAGGATACGAAAATGGCCAAGACCGCATTACAGTTCACATTGCTGTTCATAGCACTGGTACTTGCCCAGGTACTGGTGTTCAACCGATTGTACCTTTTCGAGACAGCACTGCCGCTGGCCTTCATATATTTCATACTGAGACTGCCGGTAACGATGGGAGCAATAGGAGTCATGACATTGTCGTTCCTGACGGGAGTGACCATAGACATCTTCAGCGATACAGCCGGGATGAATGCCCTGGCCTGTACGATGCTTGCCGCCTTGCGACTGCCGGTATTGCGTCTTTACTTCCCACGCGAAGAAGACCTAACTATACCTGAGCCATCAATGAGATCGCTTGGCGCCGGAGTATACATGAAGTATGCGATGACAATGTCACTGCTATACTGCACTCTATACTTTGTAACAGAGGCATTCTCACTGTTCAACCCGTTGACCCTCGTGCTACGCGTCCTGGGCAGTTCGATGCTTACCTTTATCGTAATCATGTGTATCGACAGCCTAATGAACCAACGAAGTGAGAAAAGACTATAGACTTGAGAAACGCAAATATATCATAGCCACCTTCCTTATTATCGTGGCATTGATATACCTCGGAAGGCTTTTCGACCTGCAGATCAACGACAGCAAATACAAAGCCTATGCCGACAATAACGCATTCCTGAACAAGACCGTGTACCCATCGAGAGGACTTATCTATGACCGAGACGGAGAACTGATCGTTTTCAATCAGCCCGCATATGATGTCATGATGATACCGCGCGACGTGCAACAGTTTGATACTCTTGACTTCTGCAACACACTCAATCTTACACGCGAACAGTTTGACAGCCGTCTGCTGGACATGAAACGATCACCCGGCTACTCGACCTATACCCCCCAGGTTCTTATAACCCATCTCTCGGCACAAGATTACGGACGGCTACAGGAGAAACTGTACCGCTATCCAGGCTTCTTCATCCAGAAGCGTATTCTGAGGCAATACAACCATAAGACAGCAGCCAATGTGCTGGGCAACATACGCGAAGTGTCACAGAGCGACATCGACAACGATCCATACTACCAGCGCGGAGATTACTGCGGAGACCTTGGCATAGAAAAGAGCTACGACAAATATCTCAGAGGACAGAAAGGTGTGGAGGTGCTTATACGAGATGCTCATGGCCGCATACAGGGCCGGTATCTTGACGGGGCAATGGATATAGCACCGGTATCGGGCCGCAACCTGCGGCTGAGCATAGACCTGGAGTTACAACAGTATGCCGAGAGTCTGATGGTCAACAAAATAGGTGCGGTTGTGGCAATACAACCCAAAACCGGAGAAATACTGGCTATGGTATCAAGCCCCACCTATGATCCCACCCTGCTTGTGGGCCGTCAGCGAGGCAAGCAGTACCGTAACCTTGTGAACGATCCATACAAACCCCTTTTTGACCGTTCGATAATGGCCGCCTACCCGCCCGGATCTACATTCAAGCCGGGCCAGGGACTCATATTACTGCAAGAAGGAATCATCAACACCAGTACGGCATATCCGTGTGCCCGTGGATTCATCTCGGGCGGATTGCGGGTAGGATGTCACGGACATGGATCGCCGTTGCCGCTAAAACCTGCACTCCAGACCTCCTGCAATGCATACTTCTGCTGGGGATTCAAAGCTATGGTTGACAAAAGATCCAAGTACGGCACCCCGGCCGATGCCTTTGAAGTATGGAAACACCATCTGGTATCAATGGGATATGGCTACCGTCTTGGTATCGACATGCCCAGCGAGGGACGTGGCTTCATCCCCAACGCACCATTCTACAATAAGGTCTACGGCGAAGGACGCTGGAGCGCCAACACAATCATATCGGTATCGATAGGTCAAGGCGAGATATGCGCTACTCCTATGCAGATAGCCAATGTGTGTGCTACGATAGCCAACCGCGGATGGTTCATCACACCACATGTAGTCAAAGAGATACAGGATACGGTATTGGCACCAGAATATACCGAACGCCACTACCCTACCATTGACAAGAAATGGTATGATGAAGTCGCTGAGGGAATGCGCATGGCTGTCACCGGAGGCACATGCCGGCTTACCAATCTGTCAGACATTGCAGTTGCAGGCAAGACAGGAACCGCCCAGAACCCGCATGGACGTGACCACTCGGCCTTTATGGGCTTCGCGCCATATGATGATCCCGAGATAGCAGTATGTGTATATGTAGAGAATGCCGGATTCGGAGCTACCTATGGTGTGCCGATAGGCAGTCTGGTGATAGAACGATACCTCAAAGGTAGCATATCACCCGAACGCAAATACCTCGAGCAACGGATGTTCGAATCAAACACGATAATATACAGTGGAGTCAAGAAGCACTAAAGTTCAGGATTCCCCATTTAGGGGCATAGACTGGTTTACGGTCATAATCTATGCGTTGCTGGTAATAGCCGGTGCCGTGAGCATATATGCGGCAAGCTATGACTTCGATAATGCAAGCATATTTGACTTTGACGAGTTCTCGGGCAAGCAGCTGAGATGGATCGGTCTCTCGTTTGTATTAGGACTGGCATTGCTACTCGTCGATGCCCGGATGTACGAGACCTATGCCTACCCTATCTATACAGCCGTGATGATGCTGTTATTGCTGACAATATTCATTGCACCCAACATTAAGGGATCCCATTCATGGATAGTACTGGGCCCCATGAGCATACAACCGGCCGAATTTGCAAAATTCGCCACAGCACTTGGACTGGCCAAACTCTTCAGCGGCTATAACTTCAACCTCAATGCCAAAACAACCAATTATATAAAGGCTCTCTTCATCATCTTCCTGCCGGTAATCCTGATACTTGCCCAAAACGAGACAGGATCGGCCCTGGTATATCTCGGACTATTCTTTGTCCTGTATCGTGAGGGAATGAGCGGCCTGGTACTGCTGTCGGCAATTCTTGCCATAGCAATCTTCGTCATCTCGGTAAAATTCACCGAGACAACCGTAATGGGTATACCATCGGGACAATTCGTCGTCTACATTCTTGTCATGGCTACAATGGTGGCCATGCTTGCGCTTTACAGCAAGACTGCCGTTACGGCCCGTAATACAGCCCTGGGGTTTGTAGGATCAGGCATAGTGGTATGGATACTGGAATTGTTTGGCATAGAGATACCGGGCAACTATTATTTTATAGGTATAATCGGTGCCGGATGTATATATTGTCTGGTCGAAGCATTACGCTATCATACTGCAAAAATTCTCACAGCAGTCTCAGCCGGGATCATCGCCATAGGCTTCATGTTCTCGGTCAACTATGTATTTACATCGGTCTTGAAACCACACCAGCAGATGCGAATAAAGGTTGCACTCGGGATAGAAGACGACATCCTGAAAGCCGGCTACAATGTCAACCAATCGAAGATCGCAATAGGTTCAGGCGGCTTTGCCGGCAAGGGATTTCTCAAAGGTACTCAGACTAAGCTTAAATATGTACCCGAGCAACACACTGACTTTATCTTCTGCACGATAGGTGAAGAGCAAGGTTTCATCGGGACATCACTTACTTTATTGTTATTTGTCATACTGATACTGCGCGTCATAGTCATCGCCGAGCGGCAACCTACAACATTCGGACGCGTATTCGCCTATTGTGTCGCAAGTTACTTCATCATTCACTTCTGCATAAATATCGGCATGGTGATAGGACTATGCCCGGTAATCGGCATTCCCCTGCCATTCTTCAGCTACGGTGGATCATCACTATGGGGATTCACATTCCTGCTGTTCATAATGCTCAGGATCGATGCAGCAAGACGATACCATCACTGATGCAGGAAGTCTCTACTCGTCAAGCAGACTATAATTGATAAAATCAATCAATGGCTTGAGCGGCCTTAGCAGATCGGCCACTTTCTCGGGCCAATATGGATCATCGAAGAAATCACCCGACAATCTATGCTCACGTCCGATGACTTGCAGTCGCAACAATTCGATCTCGGGATGATTACGCGGCCACCCCTTAGGCGCACTTTTTAGCCTGGGTCCATACCAGCCCGGATAAAGATCGGATAACTCGGGAGAATCAATAATCGATCTGAACTCCTCGATATTATCCACGATCGCATGGCGCAATTTCTGAAGATCAGATGAATCACCGGCCCAATAGCCCCCTGCCGTAAGACTCTCCGTCCCAGGTGCTCCAGCATGAATGTAATAGTCGGCCGCTTTGAGACGCTTGCCTCTTGGAGACAATATCGCCGAAAAAAAAGTCTTATATGGGGTCTTGTCAAGAGAGAAACGTGTGTCCCTATATATACGGTATGACGCATCCTTGGCACTGATGCATGCAACACGCGGCTCCCATAATCCTGCAAGGGCTATCATGCGGTCAAGATCATCATACCATTGTTGCCTTACGTTGTCATACAGCGCTTTGTTTTCGGCAAACCATGACCTGTTATTATTACGTTGCAACAGGTCAAGATATTGAGAGAGTTTCATGTGGCAAGTTGTGTTATCTGCGGGGGGGGGAACAATCACTTCATTAACGAAGTCTCGATCTTGTTTACATCCTCTTGAAGTTGCTTCTCTATAGGAAGTCGCTCCTCTATATTCTTGCAGGCATATAGAACTGTGGCATGCGTGCGTGACAGGCGTGTTCCTATGGCAGTCAACGGCATCTTTACATGCTTCTTGGCAAGGTACATCACCATCTGCCGTGCATCTGAAATCTCACGTTTGCGCGATTTTGTAAACAGATCATCGGGCTCGATATTGTAATATGCACTCACACTCTGGGTGATCATCTCAAAGTTAAGCTGTTTGCGGGCTACCTTTACAGCATTACTGAGAACACTGCGGGCAAGATCTATAGTAATATCCTGAGACAGGATAGTCGCATGAGCCAGCAACGATACCATTATGCCTTCAAGCTCACGGATACTGCCGGTCACACCCTCTGCAATAAAATCAAGAACCTCCTGGCTTATGCTCAGTCCATCAGTATCGGCCTTACGACGCAGAACTTCCTTACGCAACTGCAGGTCGGGACGTTCGAGCTCGACAGTCATGCCCCACTTAAGACGTGTGAGCATACGCTCAGGCATGCCCTTGAGCTGAGACGGGCAACAATCGCTTGTAAGAATTATACGCTTGTTATTGAGATGCAGATGGTTAAAGATGTGGAAGAATGTCATTTGGGTCTTCTCTTTATCGATAAGATCCTGAATATCATCAATTATCAGCACATCAATACTTTGGTAGAACGTAATGAACTCATTGATCTTGCCATTACGGCTGGCGACAGTAAACTGACTCTCGAACAAGCGGGCGTTGACATATAATACACGAGCCATCGGGTTACGCTCTTTGATACGTATGCCGATAGCATGGATAAGATGTGTCTTACCCACTCCCGACGGGCCGAAAACAAACAGCGGATTAAACGTCGTGCATGTAGGGTCATTGGCAATAGTCTCTCCTATCGAACGGGCCAGACGATTGCTGATGCTACCGCAATAGTTCTCAAACGTGTAGTGTGGATTAAGCTGAGAGTCAAACATTACGTTAACCGGAGCTTGGAAAGGATTGGCTTTCACCGGCTCGTCCTTGATCACACGGCTACGGTTCTCGCTACGTACATCGACACGCGTTGCAGGCTGATTCTGCACCTGCTCATACTGATAGTAAAGATTAGTGCCTTCACCGTACACGCGACGCAGTACCGTACCTATAATGCCGAGATACTTCTCCTCGAGATACTCGACAAAATATGGCGACGGCACCGACAAGGTAAGAGTGCCATCTATATAAGACACCGCTGTCACCGGTTCGAACCAGGCATGAAACTGGTCGGGCGCCAGGTTGTCCTTAAATATCTTAAGGCAGTCATCCCAATTGTATGTGCGTGTAACAGTTGACATAAACTCTTTATTTGACGGTACAAAATTCTACATTTTTTTTATCAAAAACAAAAGCTAAAATATTTGGAATTTACAATTATTATTCAACTACACTGATGTTCAACGCTTTAATACAATAGCACAAGCCTATTTAAACAACAGCTTTTAATAATAGATCAAAACATAAGTAGTTCAATGTTTTACATATCGCTATATAAAATCAAAGTTATTAACATTGCATACATTAAAACCATGACTTCACGACATTTAAACCGTGTGTTACAGCGATATTTAAAGCAAAACTTCAAACGGCCTACTTATTTAGATCAGGTCTAAATAAGCGGACCGTTTAAATGAAAAAGCATTTACTGTATAACCTGGCTCCGATACTCAGAGAAGCTTTATCGAGATATAGCGCTTGGGGTTTTTCTTCACATCAATTAAAAGCGAATCAAGGCTTGACACGGCTCCATTGAGATTCTGATACAGGGCCGGATCATGAATCAGCTGTCCTAACGAAGAGTCATCGCTATTGAGGGACTCAGAGAGTTCCTTAAGCTGAGCCGATATCTCCTGAATATTCCTGAGGGTAGCATCGATACCAGCGTTGTCAAGACGTGATGACAGACTATTAAGATTGCGTGACATCGTGTCAAGACTACATGTTATGCCATAGACATTGGACATAACCGCCGGAAGATTGCTCACCGAACGATCCAGACGGTCAAGAGTCGATGCCAGAGTCATGGTTATATGATCAAGGCGTGCAATAGATGTAGCAAGAGCCGGATCGGCTACAAGCGTATTTACATTAGTAAGAAGAGTATCTACTGTTGGCAATATACGGTTTACTCCCGGCATAAGATTCTGCGAGACATTTTCCATCATACCTGAGGCCGTAATACCTACCAGCCTGTCGCCTACATTATGATAAGAGTCATTGGCGGCAAGTTGAAGATGAACTGTAGCCGTACCAAGAAGATCGGCCTCGATAACAGCTTTTGAACCCTGAGGTACTTTCAAAGCCTTGTCAAGACTCATCTCGACAAGCACATGACCGGGATTGTCATACTCATAACTGATATTGCTTACCTGTCCGACCTTGAAACCATTAACCGATACCGGTGCCGACACCTGCAGTCCGGCAACATTAGTATATGAAGCCGAATAATAGTTGGCAGGCTTGAATACATTCACTCCTTTAAGAAACTCGATACCGAAGAAAAGTATCGCCAAAGCAATCAGGACACAGAGCCCTATGACAAAATTACGTTTCATTATCTCAAATCATTCTTTATTTTCAACAATATGCCGTCAACAGTTCAATTATCAACAGGATTAAATTCCTTATAGGTAAGAAATCCCTCATAAATGGCATCGGCCAATTTCCTCTGTCCCTGCTCCGAGGCAAGGAATTTCTCCTGAGCCGGATTACATATAAAATCAAGTTCAATCAATATCGAAGGCATTGATGTGGCCCACAACACCCAGAAGCCGGCCTGCTTGACCCCTTTGTCGACACGATTGGCATTGGAGACGAGTGACTGCTGTACAAGCTCGGCCATCTCGATACTCTGATCCATATGACGGCTTTGACTCAGCTCAAAAATTATATAACTCTCAGAAGACTCCGGATCAAATCCCTGATAGACCTCCGAGTGATCAGCCTCAAGTGACATAACCGAATTCTCACGCATGGCCACCGCCAGATTGTCATCACTACGGTGAAGACCTAAAGTATATACCTCGGCACCGGAAATAGTACGACGGTTGCGGTTCTTTTTTGCCACCGAGTTTACATGTATTGAGACAAACAGATCTCCATGAGCATCGTTGGCAATGTCGGCACGTTCCTTAAGGGAAACAAATGAATCATCGGAACGTGTATATACGACCTTTACATCCTTGCATTCTTTCTTTACTTTCTCTCCAAGACGTTTGGCAACCGCCAATGTTATATTCTTCTCGTAAGCTTTTGCACCTCTCGCCCCTACATCCTTGCCTCCATGACCGGCATCGATCACCAACACAAAGTCACGTGCCTGCACCGAAAAGCCACCGAGACTGCCGAGCAGAAACAAAACCAACATAGATACTAAAGCGCGATAGGTCATAGCTGAATCTTTTAGACTGCAAAAGTAAGAAAAATAACCGTCTTCAACTCCTTAAAAAGGACAAATATCACCGATAAATACCCAAAAAGACCAATCTTAAATAAAAAAAGACGGCGCACACATCGGAGTGTACATAAAAATACGCACGCCCTCCCTTGTAATCAACATGGGGTATGGCATGCGTTTTAAGTAAGAGGCCGGTAATGAGCTCATATAAGCTCCGGCATCAAGTTGCGCGTTTGTGCATCGTCGGGGTCTATGAATCTGATCACACCCGATGGATCGATCAGGAACGAATGAAGACCACGGTCAAGATGATATAGTTTCATGATGACATCAGCCTGTTGACCCTCAACGTGATATTGACTGCTACGGGACAGATTGTCGCGTCTGACGACCTCTTCGAAGAGGGCCACATTACGGTCAAAATTTACCGCGACATGCTCCAATCGGTCATTCCCGTCACACAAAGTGTCATACCTGTTGCAACGAAGTCTCGAAGCGGCATCGCTCGAAGACCAGAACGTAACAAGCACGTATTTACCTTTCATAGCGTCCAGTGTAGTGGTCGATGAGTCGGCGGCCGTCAGAGACAAGGCCGGCGAACAATACCCTACTACAGGAGCCGTGGCACGGTCTGTATAGGCCGACAAGGTAAGAACGAGAACAGCGAAGCAGGCAATAAACAGAATTGCTTTCTTCATATTTTAGGTTTTGTGTTACTACTGAGAACAGTCTTCAGGGGATGCTACCGCATGCCCGTATTACGAAGAATGTTCTTGCCGATTTTCGGCTTGTGTCATCTCCATGACACATCAATATGTGTGTTAAAACGCTACAAAAGTACACATTTTTAATGAGATCACCAATTTGTAACACTCTTGACACACGGATTGTTCACTTGCAAACCCTCAAAAACGGCACCACAAGCGAGAATCGGCACAAGTTAATTAATGTTAACACACATCCGGACAAGCACTGGTCAGCCCACAGATATGCGGTTATCGAGGACTATAACAGGACTTAATAAGAGAAGATTGCGCATCCCCATAAAACTCCGGTGAAAGAAGATAACTTAAAGATACGTCACCTTGATGACTGTCCATATACGAGTCCACTATACGCAGACCTATATAACACCCCACACGGGAAGGATATTCATACTCCCCCAGGCGCGTGAACGGAGAATGATTGAATAACTGAGAGATATCCACAGGCGACCGGCTGTACAACATACGCCCGGCAGCAAGAGCTTTCCAGGCCTCGCCTTCATGACTGACGGCAACATTAAGCTGAGCCCCCGTATATCCCATCGCCTGCCCGACGTCTCCGCCGAGAGCTATAGCCATAGCCTTTGTCACTGCCCCCTCATAGAGCATGCGCTCAATAAGCGTTCCTTCTACGGGTTCGTATGGATAATTGACACGAACAAGCGCTTCAACTACATCCGGGACAATGCGGGCAGGCACCTTCTGCCTCACCATACAAGCCGGCATTGACACATAACCGGGATAATCAGCCCCCAGATAATGGTTCAACGCGACAAGAACCGCCGAGTCTCCGACTATCACCGACTGCATATAAGGGCTGGCAATCCCATACACATTTACGATATCCACACCCGGCAAAAGATGTCCAAGCCTCATCAATGCATCGCCAAGCGGACCAGATAAAGAATCGGCCGCTGTAAAACGGGACTTAATATCCGTACCGAATACCCTTGTCACATCACTGTTTCCCAGTCTGGTCAAAGCATCTTCCCGCGTCAACGAGTCAAGGCCCATGACATGAAGATACATATCCAGCCCGGGCTGAAGAGAATCGGCCGACCCTATACCATCCGATATAAACAGATCTATACGGCCGATAGCCACAGGATCAGAACTATTGTCAGCATCCGAGCCACACGCCGCCAACATAAGGCTCAACAATATATACAAATTGTTTTTCATAAATTCAGGGGTAATATATGTGTATTCTTGACCTCACCCAGTACAAACGAACTATTGAGCGAACCGATACAATCAAGATCTCCAAGAATACGAAGTATAAACTTCTGGTAATACTTCATGTCACGCGTATATATCTTCAACTGGAAATCGTATTCGCCGGATATATTATAACACTCTACAATCTCAGGAATGAGTTGAACAGCCTGCATGATACGCATGCTGTTCTCATATGTATGCTGCTTCATCTTTATATAGCAAAAGGCGACAAAACCACATTCAAGCCTGTCGGCATCAAGTACCGCCACATACTTACTTATATATCCCTCTCGCTCGAGTCTCCTTACACGCTCGAATGTGGGCGTTGTCGACAGATTTACCAGCGACGACAACTCCTTGATCGTAAGACGTGAGTTTTCCTGAAGAGCGGCGAGAAGCTTATAATCGGTCTGATCAAGAAACAATGATGTTGATTTCATATGAGATCACATAGAATTTTTTTATATAAAACAGATTCAAAAAGGCTTTTGTTAGAATTATTTTTTGTATTACACGGCAAATATAGTTATTTATACCAATCAACAAAAACTATTTGGAAAATATATTTATAAATCCCTAATTTTGCATTATAAATCAAAACAAATATAAGATATGGCACAGAAAAAATTCCGATTCGAGACACTTCAGCTTCATGTAGGACAGGAACAGCCCGACCCTACTACCGATGCCAGAGCTGTACCTATATATCAGACGACATCATATGTATTCAGAGATTCTCAGCATGCTGCCGACCGATTCGCCCTGCGCGATCCCGGAAACATATACGGCCGACTCACCAACCCGACTCAGGAAGTTCTCGAACAACGCATAGCCGCACTTGAAGGTGGCATAGCCGCACTCGCTGTAGCCAGCGGAGCCGCCGCCATAGCCTATTCTATCGAAAACATCGCCCAGGCAGGAGATCACATTCTCGCCGCCGACAATCTCTATGGCGGAACATCCAACTTCATAGCCCATTCGCTTCCTCCTCGCGGAGTAACAAGTACATTTGTGAATGTACGCGATCTGACAGCCATAGAAAAGGCTTTCCAACCTAATACAAAGGCTCTGATTGTAGAGACATTCGGCAACCCCAACTGTGATGTCACCGACCTTGACAGTCTCGCCAGGATAGCCCACAGTCATAACGTGCCTCTGATTGTAGACAACACATTCGGCACACCTTACCTGATAAGACCAATCGAACATGGCGCCGATATCGTAATACACTCCGCCACAAAGTTCCTTGGAGGACACGGCTCGAGCCTTGCAGGCATTATTATCGACGGGGGTAAATTTGACTGGAAGTCGAATTCAGAAAAATTCCCGACTATCGCAAAGCCTGATCCCAACTACCACGGAGCCATATTCACCGATGTAGCCGGCCCCGCGGCATTTGTCACCCGTGTGCGTGCCGTTGTACTGCGGGACAACGGAGCCGCCATCTCTCCGTTCAACGCCTTCATCATTCTACAAGGTGTGGAGACGCTCTCACTGCGTGTAGAGCGTCATGTAGAAAATGCGCTGAAAGTCGTCAACTATCTATCAGGCCACCATAAAGTAGCCAAAGTGAATCATCCGGCCCTCCCTGAACATCCTGACCACAAACTATACAACAAACTGTATCCTAACGGAGCTGGCAGTATCTTCACTATCGAGCTACAAGGCGGCAAGGATGAAGCCTGGCAATTCATCGACAATCTGAAGCTATTCTCACTACTGGCCAATGTAGCCGATGTAAAGAGCCTTGTAATACATCCATATACGACGACACACTCCCAACTGTCACCAGATGAACTCAAACGGCAACATATCACACCGGCTACCGTGAGACTGAGCATTGGCACCGAACATATCGATGACATTATAGCCGATCTTGACAATGCGCTTTCAAAAATAGGAATATAACGGATTAACTTAGACTCTGCTTCTCAATATCTGTTAACGCCGGAGATATGCGATGGAAATGTAATTTTATGCATCAGCACTCAATTAAATGTCAATGATAGTAAGGGTGGGATTGGATTAGCGATAGACACAGTCTGTAAATATCAGACAATAAGTTTGTTGAAGGCAGATAACGGTTATACTTATCCTCGGTTGTCCGTGGCATAAGATACCATTGCCTCGGCCAAGCGTTAACAAATATTAACGAACGGGATCTTAACAGCTCGACTATAGTCAGTACATACAGACTATAGTGAGCTATTACTCTATGGATTATATCTTAAACCCGGACTGCCGGATGTAGTCCAGGAACTTGTCACTGAACAGCTCGTTGTTTGCACGAGGATAGCGAACATCGGTAAACACCTGTGCAAGAGTAGACTTGGAATTTTCCGCCACAAAGCGGCGGCTATCATCACGCGCCTCCTTTACAGCATACATCCTATCGATATCCTCACGTGTATATTGCCGGTAAACGCCATGATGTACAAACGACTCGACGGGAAGCCGGCCACTATCAGCCGGTTCCTCGGCCGGATACCCCACCGTGAGGGTTATCAACGGAACCACAAGAGAGGGAAGACCAAGCACTTCGGCAATCTCCCCGGCATTATAGGTCGTAGTTCCAAGCATACATACGCCAAGACCTTTCATCTCGGCTATCGTATTAAACTGCTGGGCAAGCAGGGCAGTATCAAGAAACGCCGCCATGAGAGACTGAAAGTTATCATAACAGGGGTCGGCATCCCGCTCTTCACACCAGCGGGTAAAGCGATTCAGATCGGCACAGAATGTCAGAACAACATCACATCCGGCGACCTGCGGCTGACCGAAATGAGCGGGAGACAGAGCCCTCCTGGCATCCTCATCGCGAGTTACAATAACACTATACCACTGCATATTGCCGGTTGTAGGCGCATGAGAGGCCTGTAGCAACATCTCATCAAGCATCCGGTCGCTCACATGGCGTGTGCTGTCATATCGGCGTATTGTACGACGTGACAACCAGTATTCATTAAACTCCATAGTCAGTTCTTTTTAGCCGGATCACAGGTAAGACCTACGCCCAGACGTTTGAAAATCTTATGATCCACCTCACCAAGCATCACCGTAGAGTGCATCTGACAGCCCCTAAGCTGAGGCAGGACCTCGAGGGCCCGACGACAACGTTCGTCGTGAGTACTCAGAACCGAGAGAGCAACAAGCACCTCATCACTGTGAAGACGCGGATTACGCCCCCTGAGATAGGTAAGCTTGGTGTTCTGTATAGGCTCGATCATCTCCTGAGGAATAAGCTTAAGATCATGCTGTATGCCGGCCAAATGTTTTACTGCATTGAGAATCAATGCCGAACTCGGTCCCAGCAACTCGCTTGTCTCGGCGGTGATTATTGTCCCATCGGCCAGTTCGATAGCCGATGAGGGAGTGCCGCTACGTTCGGCTCTGTCACGGGCGGCCTTGATACAACGACGATAACTGAGATCTATCCCGGCTTGCTTGAACAGCAGGGAAATCTTGCTCACCTCAGCCTCATTGCCTTCGCCTTGGGCCATATTGTTCAATGCAGTAAAATAACGGCGTATGATCTCGTTGCGGGATGCATCCCGACACACCTCATCATCACTGATACAGAATCCGACCATATTGACCCCCATATCGGTAGGAGACTTATAGGGATTCTCTCCATATATTCCTTCAAAAAGAGCGTTGAGCACCGGGAAAATCTCAATATCGCGGTTATAGTTTATTGCCGTCCTGCCATATGCCTCAAGGTGGAACGGATCAATCATATTGACATCATTCAGATCGGCCGTAGCTGCCTCATAGGCTATATTCACCGGGTGTTTGAGGGGCAGACTCCATACCGGGAAGGTCTCGAACTTGGCATAACCGGCCTCGACACCTCGCTTATGCTCGTTATACAACTGACTGAGACACACTGCCATCTTGCCACTGCCCGGACCGGGAGCCGTCACGATAACCAGCGGACGAGTGGTCTCGATATAGTCATTATGGCCGAATCCGTCATCAGACGCTATCAGATCGGCATTGGTAGGATACCCCTCGATAGTATAGTGATAGTAGACAGTTATACCCATGCGGTCAAGCTTGCGCCTGAATGCATCGGCACTGATCTGGCCATTGTAGTGTGTGACACAAACCGAACTGACGAGGAAACCTCTGTTCATAAACTCGTTTCGAAGCCTCAGGACGTCCATGTCGTAGGTAATGCCAAGGTCATTACGCACCTTATTCTTCTCTATATCAAGGGCACTTATCACTATCACTATCTCAGCCTGTTCTTTAAGCTGACCCAACATTTTGAGCTTACTGTCAGGCTCGAAGCCCGGCAGTACCCTGCTGGCATGATAGTCATCGAATAGTTTGCCACCCAACTCGAGATAGAGTTTATTACCAAACTGAGCTATACGTTCTTTAATATGCTCAGACTGAATTTTAAGATATTTACTATTGTCAAATCCCTGTGTCATAATGACGACAAAGGTAGTAATTTTAATCGAGAAAACAGGCGTGGCAAAATTAAAATGCCTCGTCAGTCATCACGAAGAGCATCGCAAAGCATCTCCTTCATCGCACGTATCTGAGCCTTGATCTCTGCCTCCTTGCGCAGACCGCAGACAAGCCCTATCACCCCTCCTAAAACAGCGCCGCACATAGACAAATACTCCTCGTTCTCGTACAACGTATACATGAAGACTGATATCACAACCACACCTATCACCATTGAACAGCAACGAAGCCGCTGTCTGCTCACTTCAAGACCCACCACATGCGCCAACATATCCCTCAGCGACATACCCGTTGGATCTATACGTTCTATCAACCGGTATACATAGCTGTTCATAAGTGCCATCGCCGACATGGACACAACAAACATTACCGAGATATACAACGGCAACTCAAGATGCGGGAAAACAATAAGAACAAACGGGATCATCACAACCGATAACACTATAAGCCACGTATATGTACGCAACAGTCTGGAACGGCGGCCAAGCAACTTGTCGTCACGCATAGTGCGGCGCAACTCACGATTCTGCTCCTCGAGCCGGTCAAGTCGGGACGATTGTGACTGCCAGTTTTTTTTCAGTTGATCTATATCCATAATTATACATTCTTCTTTTAGCTGTTTGACATCTCTACAAGCCGATTCTTTATACGCCGTATGCGTGAGGCCACCGTATTGCGTGGCATACCGGTTACAATACTGATCTCGTCATAACTTTTCTCATCGAGCCACATCATTATAATACCACGATCGACCGGGGAGAGCGCCGATATCAACCGATACATTTCCCGCAATTCGTCAGGCCTGGAGCGGTCATCGTCGGCTACTTGTCCGGCATTGTCGATCGAAATCATCTCATTATTGCGACGATTGCGTCTATAACATGTAATACAAGTATTGATACACGCACGGTACAGCCACGTTGATATCTGCGAATCCCCACGATATGAACGCAATCCCTGCCACACATTGGCCATGCATTCCTGGTACAGGTCTTTGCGCTGTTCCTCATCACTGCCATACATGTAGCATATCTTATCGATCATTGGGCTGTACTTAGCCAGTATCGCGTCGAATAATTCCTTGCGTTGTGTCTCGGTTTTCATCTGCTATTGTATTAGACGCCGGATCCAGACATAAG
This sequence comes from uncultured Muribaculaceae bacterium, assembly GCA_964018905.1. GTDB lineage: Bacteria > Bacteroidota > Bacteroidia > Bacteroidales > Muribaculaceae > JAAVFS01. The sequence continues at coordinate 34,226 of CAXHRO010000010.1, read as the reverse complement.
TTGCAATACCTGTTCAGGAAAAAATCAAACGGGGCAACTCAGACAACGACTCTATCGTCACTCCGGCCATATATCCGGCCGGCAACACAATATCCTGGCTCATTACATTAGTACCGTCATCATGCAACATGACAGTATTCCATCCTCTGGACCGAGGATGAAAAAAATCCTTGCGGGGATTATCACCGATATACCATCGGCTCCGGCACCACGGTGTAAGATTCTCCATACGTATCCATGGGACGAGATCATTCTTGTCGGCACCGACATCGGCCGAGACACTTATCAGATCATCTTCAAAATATCGTTGCAGACCCAAAGCCTTAATCTTGTTCCACTGACCGTTGTGACGGCCGTCGGTAATCAGAGCCAGTGTGACACCGGCCCCCTTCAAAGCTTCAAGACAACGTCGCGACTCTTCGGGCAACGATAGGTCAGGCATATGATCACGATACAACCCAACCATCTCGTCGACAGGAACAAGATGGTCAAGTTCGTCATAGATGCGGTCAAACGGATGCCTATTATCTTCGTTCGACAACACAAGTTTCTCAAGCCGATCGCGTGACGCCCCCAGACGTTCTGACAACCTGCGGGCTACATAACGATAACCAGAGCGCACATAATCACACTCCTTGTAAAGAGTGTCATCAAGGTCAAACGCCACGAGTATCGAACTACATGATCCCATACTCCCGTCACCGTCCCACAATACTGTCAACGGCATCTATGACACGCGCCACATCATCATCACTGAGATTAGAAGATGAAGGCAGACACAGACCGCGGTAAAATATTCGCTCAGACACCTCGCCGCCATACATCGGGGCATCACTATATACAGGCTGCATATGCATCGGCCGCCACACGAGACGTGTCTCTATACACATTTCGGCAAGTTTCTGCCTCAGAAAGTCGGGATTGACCGTGGAATCATCGGACAGCTGAATGGTAGACAGCCAGAAGTTGGAGTCAAACCTTGATGACGGATTGTCGTGAACCCGGATATACCGGCTCCCACTCCATGCCCCCGCATACATATCATGAATAGCGCGCCTACGGGCCAAGCGATCCTCCAGCGCCTCAATCTGTCCACAACCTATGGCCGCACTCACATTGCTAAGCCTGTAATTGTATCCAATAACCTCGTGGTAATAATACGGCCGGTTCTCACGGGCCTGGGTAGACAGGAATTTAACCCGTTCGGCCGAATCCCGGTCAGGACAAATCAGAGCTCCTCCGCCCGATGTGGTTATCATCTTATTGCCGTTGAAACTCAAAACGCCATACCGTCCCATCGTACCGCAGAAACGGCCGTCAAATCGTGAGCCGAGAGCCTCAGCCGAATCCTCAAGAACCGGGATATCATAACGGTCAGCGACATGGAGTATACGGTCAAGCTGTGCCGGCATTCCATAAAGCTCGACAACCACAATGGCACGAGGCTTACGCCCGGTAACAGCAATACGGTCAACGATAGCGCGCTCCAGAAGTTCTGGATCCATATTCCATGTAAGCGGCTCAGAATCGACAAATACCGGTCTGGCACCAAGATATACTATAGGATTGGCCGATGCGGCAAATGTCAGCGACTGACATATAACCTCATCTTCGGGACGCACCCCGAGCATATCGAGGCCCAGGTGAATAGCTCCTGTACCGCTACTGAGCGCCACGACATGCGAAGCTCCAAGACATCGTTCCAACTCATGTTCAAACCGATCTACATAAGGTCCCAGCGGAACAATCCATGTCGACTCGATAGCATCGGAGGCATACCGGTTCTCATTTCCTGCAAGATGAGGTATTGAAAGTTTGATCCAATTCATTTTCAAAACAGTTTCTAAACCTCTGCAAAAGTACAATTAAATTTACAATCTCACGTTATAACTACGCAGGCTTTTTAAGAGCCGACCGAGGAACAGCCTCCACCCTACCCCGATGAAGACAGTAATATCACTCATATTATTCATAATAACGACTCTGACCACCCTGGCACAGGTCAATATATACGGTAAAGTAACCGACACCGACAACAAGCCGGTGGAATTTGTCACCGTGCGCATAGCCGGAACTGCAACAGGCACCAACACCGGCATTGACGGTACCTACCGGCTGTCAGTACACTCGGCCGATACAATCCGTGTCATATTCTCCTGCATAGGCTACCGCGAGGTAAAACGGGAGATCATCGACCCAGGCGAAAACATCACCTTGAATATCAAGATGATATCAACGAGTCACGAACTGGAGACAGTCGAAGTGACTGACTTCAAGAAGCAGACCACCCAAATGCAGTCGATCAACAGCGACAGCTATAATCTGGCGGCCGACCCTACAGGAGGTAGCGTCGAATCACTTTTACAGACACTGGCCGGGGTAAGTTCGGGCAACGAGATGTCTTCGCAGTACTCGGTGAGGGGCGGCTCTTATGACGAAAACAGCGTCTATATAAACGGCATTGAGGTATACCGGCCACAACTTGTATCCTCAGGCCAGCAAGAAGGTCTCAGCATCATCAACCCCGACATGGTGGGGGCCATCGGATTTTCAACCGGCGGATATGGTGCCGAATATGGCGACCGCATGTCGTCGGTTCTCGATATCACCTACCGCGAGCCCGAGGCCCTGCAGGGAGCCTTATCGCTAAGTCTCATGGGCGGAAGCGCATCGATAGGCACAGGATCGAAACGTTTCAGCCAGCTTCACGGTATACGCTACAAACGCACTACAAGCCTATTGGGGACAATGGATTCAAAAGGAGAGTATGACCCCAACTTCTTTGACTATCAGACCTCGATGACACTACGCCTGGGCAATCACTGGAAGGCATCAATACTGGGCAATATCTCGATCAACAACTACAGGTTCACCCCCGTGAGCAGGTCGACCTCATTTGGACTTGCCAACGATGCAAAACAGTTCAAGGTATTCTTCGACGGACAAGAGAAAGACAGGTTTGAGACATGGTTCGGGGCATTACAGCTCACCTATACCAAATCCCGGGCCTTCGACATGTCGCTGTTGGCATCGGGCTATCTCACCAACGAGCTCGTGGCATATGACATACAGGGAGAATACTGGCTTGATCAGGCCGGCACCACCGGTGGAGGCTCGGGTGACGCCATAGGGGGCGAACTTGGAGTGGGCCGCTATCACGAGCATGCCCGCAACAGGCTACGCATGTCGGTAATGTCACTCGGTGTCAAAGGCCATATCGGGCTGTCCAACCACAACATCACCTACGGACTCAACCTCAACCATGAGAACATCTATGACCGGTCAAGCGAGTGGGAGCGACGGGACTCGGCCGGTTACTCTTTGCCCGCCGACCCGTCCACACTTAAACTTATATACTCGCAACGTTCGGTTCAAGACTTCGGCTCGAACCGACTGTCGGCTTTCATTCAGGATGCACTACGTATCAACACCTCGGCCGGATACTGGGTCGCAAACGTCGGTGTACGTCTCAGTTATTGGGACTTCAATCACGAGTTTCTCGTAAGCCCGCGCTTCAATATCGCCTTCATCCCGGCCCGCAACAACAGCTGGACCTTAAGAGGAGCCGTGGGCCTGTACTACCAGTCGCCATTCTACAAGGAGTACCGCCATGCCGTCGACGATGGCAACGGCAACAGCGTCATAGAACTAAACCGGGACATCAAATCACAACAGAGCATACACTTCATTGCCGGAACCGACTATACATTCAGAGCCTTCAACAGGCCTTTCAAATTCACTGCCGAAGCCTATTATAAACGACTCAACAACCTCATCCCCTACGAGATCGACAATCTCAAACTGGTGTATGCCGGAGAGAACCTCACCCATGGTTATACAATGGGGCTGGACATGAAGCTTTTCGGACAGTTTGTTCCAGGCACCGACTCCTGGATTAGCTTCTCACTAATGAAGACCGACGAGCTGTTGGACGGTATACATGTACCCCGGCCAACCGACCGCCGCTACAACCTGGCATTATATTTTACCGACTATTTTCCCAAGTGGCCTCGGCTTAAATTCAGTCTGCGCGGCATACTCAACGATGGACTTCCCACCACCCCACCCCGCGGTAGCCGCGACAAGGGATACTTCAGAATGCCGTCATACCGACGCGTCGATATCGGTCTGAGTTACGCACTCGTACAGCCCCATGTTCATGGCCGTCCACGCACAGCACTACAGCGTCTCGTCAAGGAAGCCTGGCTTGGTCTTGATGTCTTCAACCTGCTTGATATCTCAAACGTCAGTTCCTACTATTGGGTCACCGACGTCAACAACATGCAGTATGCCGTGCCCAACTACCTGACCCGCCGACAGCTTAATGTAAGACTCACGGTTGAATTCTGACACAGGCCCCATTTTTTTGATTCTTTTTACTATCGAGCCATGTTTTTATGCAAAATTTATCGTAATTTTGCACAAAAATCGGCAAAGATGAATCCCAATAGCCTTGTTTCTATCTCTGACCTCACCAAAGAGCAGATGTTAAGCACATTGGAGCTTGCACGCTACTTTGAGGAGAATCCCAACCACAAGATTCTGGATGGTCGTGTTGTCGCCACGCTGTTTTTCGAGCCCTCGACACGTACACGACTTAGTTTTGAAACCGCAGTAAACCGTCTTGGAGGCCGCATCATAGGCTTCAGCGATGCATCCACTACGAGTTCGTCTAAGGGCGAGACCCTCAAGGATACCATCATCATGGTGAGCAACTACGTCGACCTCATCATCATGCGGCACTATCTTGAGGGGGCAGCCCGCTATGCCACCGAAGTGACCGACGTGCCAGTCATTAATGCCGGAGACGGAGCCCACCAACATCCGTCACAGACGATGCTCGACCTGTATTCGATCTACAAGACACAGGGTCGACTTGATAACCTGACCGTCACTCTCGTAGGCGACCTGAAGTATGGCCGTACGGTACACTCGCTGATCATGGCGATGCGCTATTTCAATCCCACATTCAGATTTGTTGCATGCCGGGAATTACAGATGCCACGCGAATACCTCGAGTTCTGCGACCGCAACGGAATAAAATACACCGAGCACACCGATTTTGATGCCGAAGTCATCAATACATCCGACATTATATATATGACACGCGTGCAACGCGAGCGTTTCACCGACATCATGGAGTATGAAAGGGGCAAGGATCTCTATACCCTGCGCAACTCCATGCTTGACAACTCCAGAGAGAACCTCCGCATACTGCACCCGCTTCCCCGTGTCAACGAGATTGACAGGGATGTCGACGACAATCCCAAAGCCTACTACTTCACACAGGCCAAGAATGGCTTGTATACCCGTCAGGCTCTCATATGTAACGCACTCGGTATCAACCCTTTCAAATAACACAACAACGTTATGGCTCCAAAGAAAGAACTCGCTGTAGCCGCCCTTCGCAACGGCATCGTCATAGACCATATACCCTCTAAAGCCCTGTTCAAGTGTGTAAAGATACTTGGGCTCGAAAAACTCGACACACAGCTCACCATCGGAAATAACCTCCACAGCTCAAAACTCGAGTCAAAAGGCATCATAAAGGTCGCAGATGTTAATTTTCCTGAGAAGACACTCAACCGCATAGCTCTGATAGCACCAACAGCCGTGGTCAATACCATCCGCGACTTTGAGGTTACAGACAAACGAAAGGTGACACTACCTGACACTATCATAGGAATCGTAAAGTGTGACAATCCCAAATGTATCACCAACAACGAGCCTATGTACACCCGTTTCAGCGTCGTAAGCCGCGAACCGGTTGTCATAAAGTGCCACTACTGCAGTCATATGGTAAAAGCCGACAAGGCCAACATTCTTTGACCCACCACGACACATGAAGCAAGACTGGAAACCGGGAACAATGATATATCCGCTACCCGCCGTCATGGTGAGTTGCGCCGATGCTGACGGCAATGACAATATTATCACTGTAGCCTGGACAGGCACAGTATGTACCAATCCTGCAATGCTTTATATCTCGGTTCGCCCCGAGCGTCACAGTTACGCCATGATAAAGGAGACCATGGAATTCACAGTCAATCTCACCACCAACGCTCTTGCCAAGGCAACCGACTGGTGTGGTGTCAAGAGCGGCCGCGATTTTGACAAATGGGCAGAGTGTGGCCTCACACGAGAACCGGGTGTGACAGTAAAGTGTCCATCAATAGCCGAATCACCTCTCAGCATCGAATGCCGTGTATGTGAAATCATCCCCCTTGGAAGTCACCATATGTTTATCGCACGAGTGCTCAACGTCCGTGCCGACGAACAGTTTATCGACCCGGAGACCGGAGCATTCGACTTGGCCGCCGCCAGGCTCATAAATTATTCTCACGGACACTACTACAGCCAGGGCGATGAAATAGGACGCTTTGGCTGGACTGTAAAGAAGAACTGAGAGCCAGCATTGAATCAATAAAAGAATCATTTTATTTTAACAAGATATTCTAACGCAATGAAACAAGACAGTCTCGTATTTGACATCATTAACCGCGAACATCAGCGTCAGAAAAAAGGCATCGAGCTGATTGCCTCAGAAAACTTCGTCAGTGACCAGGTAATGCAGGCCATGGGTTCATGTCTCACCAACAAATATGCCGAGGGATATCCCGGCCACCGCTACTATGGCGGATGTCAGGTAGTAGACGAAGTCGAGACTCTCGCCATCGACCGCCTCAAGCAGATATACGGAGCCGAATATGCCAACGTACAGCCCCACTCAGGCGCACAGGCCAACATGGCCGTATTCATGACAGTACTCAAACCCGGTGACAAATTCCTGGGTCTGAATCTGTCTCATGGAGGCCACCTCTCTCACGGTAGCCCAGTAAATTTCTCCGGACTTATGTTCAAAGCCCTGGAATATAACGTTAAGGAAGATACCGGACTGGTAGACTACGACCAGATGGAGGAAGTAGCTCTGCGCGAACGCCCCAAACTGATTATCGGCGGAGCCAGCGCCTACTCGCGTGAGTGGGATTATGCCCGCATGCGCCGCATCGCCGATGAGATCGGAGCCCTTCTCATGATCGATATGGCCCACCCGGCAGGACTTATCGCAGCCGGACTGCTTGACAATCCTCTTAAATATGCCCACATCGTGACATCGACCACCCACAAGACCTTACGCGGTCCTCGTGGCGGAATCATACTGCTTGGCAAAGACTTTGAAAATCCCTGGGGCAAAACGACAAAGAAAGGCGAGGTACGCATGATGTCATCGCTCCTTGACTCGGCCGTGTTCCCAGGCACACAGGGAGGCCCTCTCGAACATGTTATCGCGGCCAAGGCTGTAGCCTTCGGTGAGGCCCTTCAGCCCGAATACAAAGAGTACCAGCAACAAGTCAAAAAGAACGCCGCCACCATGGCACAGGCTCTTGTTGACAAAGGCTACAAGATAATATCGGGAGGAACCGACAACCACTGCATGCTCGTAGACCTCCGCACCAAGTTTCCCGAGCTTACCGGCAAGGTGGCCGAACGAGTACTCGTAGAGGCCGACATAACTGCCAACAAGAATATGGTTCCGTTCGATTCACGCTCGGCATTCCAAACATCAGGCATACGACTCGGCACCGCCGCCATCACCACACGAGGTCTCAAGGAAACCCACATGGGAGATATCGTAGAGATGATCGACACCGTTCTCTCAAATCCCGAGAACGAAACAATCATCAAGGCTGTCCGAGAGCGTGTGAACAGCATGATGCAGGAATACCCAATGTTCGCTTATTGATACGCAACCACCTGTCATGATTATCCCGTATCGCATATACCAGATATTGATTGCCGCCCCATTGTTGCTCGTGACCACCATTCTGGCGGCCCTTGTCACAATCCTGCTCACATCGGTGGGAATAAAGTGGGGTGCATATTATCCGGCCCACTGGTGGGCACGCCTTTTCTGCTGGCTCAATCTTGTAAGTGTCACTGTAAAAGGCCATGAAAACGTTGACCGATGTACATCCTACGTATTTGTAGCCAACCACCAGGGAGCATTTGACATATTTGCGATATATGGATTCCTGGGACACGACTTCAAGTGGATGATGAAGAAGAGCCTGCGCTCGATACCACTCGTAGGATACAGTTGCTACCGCGCCGGGCACATATTTGTGGACCGGACATCGCCTGCGGCAGTGCGACACACGATGGAGACTGCCGAACGAAGCCTGCGAGGCGGATCTTCCCTGGTAGTATTTCCTGAGGGTGCACGCTCCAAAGACGGCCATATGCATCCTTTCAAAAAAGGAGCCTACCAGCTCGCATTGGAATTCAAGCTACCGCTCGTACCCGTGTCAATTGATGGCGCATACGATGTCATGCCACGCTCAAGCAAGCTTCCGGTATGGGGCAATATCACCCTCACCATCCACCGCCCGTTGCCGGCTCCGACCGATGAAGCCGGGCGTGCGCGCGCCATGGAACTTACGGCCTCGACCATCAGGGAATCGCTACCTGAGCGATACAGGTGAACAAAAAAGCGACATTTTTGTTATAGCGAGTGACAGGTTTGACACGTCAACCTGTCACTTTTTTAATTAAAATACCGGCATTAGAGGCCGGCTCTGAATTTGGCACGAAAGTTGTATAACCAATTTCACGAAGAATATCAACAACAAATTAAAATATACACTGATCATGAAAATCAAACCATTAGCCGACCGCGTCCTCGTACGCCCCGTTGCTGCAGAGGAAGTCACCGTATCGGGAATCATTATCCCCGACACCGCCAAGGAAAAACCGCTCAAAGGAACTGTTCTTGCCGCCGGGAACGGCACTAAGGACGAGGAAATGACAGTAAAGGAAGGTGACACCGTACTCTATGGCAAGTATGCCGGCACCGAAATTGATGTCGATGGCGAGAAACTACTTATCATGCGCCAGACCGATATCCTCGCAATATGTGAATAATCACCCTGTATTTAAACAGCATTTTAAAGTAACAGACCATGGCTAAAGAAATAAAATTTGATATCAAGGCTCGCGAAGAGCTCAAAAAAGGCGTCGACACCCTGGCCGATGCCGTAAAAGTGACACTTGGCCCCAAAGGCCGCACAGTGATAATCGAGAAAAAATTCGGTGCACCCCACATCACCAAGGATGGTGTGAGTGTGGCACGAGAGATCGAACTCGAAGACGCATTCCAGAATATGGGCGCCCAACTCGTCAAAGAGGTAGCGTCCAAGACCGGTGACGATGCCGGCGACGGTACGACAACCGCAACAGTACTTGCTCAGGCAATCATCAACGAGGGCCTCAAGAATGTAGCTGCAGGCGCCAATCCAATGGATCTCAAACGTGGTATCGACAAGGCAGTGGCCGCAGTCGTAGCCCAGATCAAAGAGATCGCCGTAGAGGTAGGCGATGACTTCAAGAAAATCGAGGATGTAGCTCGTGTATCGGCTAACAACGACGAGAAGATAGGCGCACTCATCGCTGAGGCTATGAAGAGAGTAAAGAAAGAGGGTGTAATCACTGTCGACGAGGCCAAGGGCACCGAGACCACTGTCGACATAGTAGAGGGAATGCAGTTTGACCGCGGATACATATCTCCCTACTTTGTCACCAGCACCGAGAAGATGGAGTGTGCAATGGAATCTCCATATATCCTTCTATATGACAAGAAGATCTCGAACTTTAAAGACCTTCTTCCCGTTCTCGAGCCTGTAGCTCAGAACGGACGCCAGCTTCTAATCATCGCCGAGGATGTTGACCAGGAAGCCCTCGCCACTCTGGTAGTAAACCGTCTGCGCGGATCATTGAAGGTATGCGCAGTCAAAGCCCCCGGCTTTGGCGACCGTCGCAAAGAAATGCTCGAGGACATCGCGATCCTCACCGGCGGCACGGTGATATCAGAAGAGAAAGGCATGCGTCTGGACGGAGCCACGATTGATATGCTCGGCACAGCCGACAAGGTGACTGTCAACAAGGAATACTCTACAATTGTCGACGGCGCCGGCAACAAGGAAGCCATCTCAGCACGCATAGCTCAGATCAAGGCTCAGATCGAAGAGACCAAGAGCGATTATGACCGCGAGAAACTCCAGGAGCGTCTTGCCAAACTCGCCGGCGGTGTTGCCGTACTTCACATCGGTGCTCCCAGTGAAGTTGAGATGAAGGAGAAGAAAGACCGCGTAGATGATGCTCTCAGCGCTACACGCGCGGCTATCGCCGAAGGTATTGTACCCGGTGGTGGCGTAGCCTTCATACGTTGTATCGACTCTCTTGACAACATCGCTACCGAGCACGCCGACGAGGCTACCGGCATCAGCATCGTGCGTCGCGCCATCGAAGAGCCCCTTCGTCAGATTGTAGCCAACGCCGGTGTAGAAGGCGCTGTTGTAGTACAGAAAGTCAAGGAGGGTACAGACGACTACGGTTACAACGCACGTACAGGCGAGTATGAGAACCTTATGGCCGCAGGTGTGATCGACCCTGCCAAGGTAACCCGCGTAGCTCTCGAGAATGCCGCATCCATCGCCGGCATGCTCCTCACAACCGAGTGTGTAATCGCCGATAAGAAAGAAGACAACCCTGCACCTGCAATGCCTGCAGGTGGCATGGGCGGTATGGGCGGCATGATGTAAGCCACTCACAACAATTCCAACATACATACAGAATCACCTCTTTGTCAGGGGGTGATTCTGTTGTTTTTTCTACATACATTAAGAACTGAAACCATCGCTGTAATGCTTAACTTTATCAATCGACAAGAGTCTGCTCATTAACATTGTTTAATAGGGACAACCTAAATTTATAACTCACTTCACCATAAAATCAAGTTACGATTTTGTATCTTTGCAGATAATCGGAGTTTTGAGCCATTGGCCTGAGCCAATCAGGATTATGGCCTGTATAACGTAACCAATGCTTAAGAAACTTTATATAAGTATTTTTGCAATCTCGGCAATCGCATTTAAGACTATTGCCGCCCAACCGTTCATACCATATTATACCGACTCGGTCTCGTCTATGATGGAATCGGTCAACTTCATGAACGCAGATCGCCTGTTGCCTCAGGAAAGTCCCGAAGACAATGCAGCATGCCTGCAACTTGTAGCCGATCTACTAAACGAAGCCAGCCAGCACATGGGAACACGATATGTACGTGGCGGCAAGACACCAAAGGGGTTTGACTGCTCAGGATTCACAAGCTATGTTTTCCGCCAGTTCGGGTATTCGTTGTCAGCATCCTCCAAAGGTCAGTTCGGTCAAGGTATCGAGATAAATTCAGATGATGTGCGTCCCGGTGATCTATTATTTTTCAAAGGACGTAACTCACGCTCTGTCGGACATGTTGCTATTGCAGTCAACAACGACCCCGAGAGTGGCGAGATATCATTCATACATGCAGCCGTTAAAGGCGGCATTCGCATAGACCGTGTATCAACGCCCTACTACAGCAAGCGTTATATAGGCGCCCGCCGGGTCATCGACAGTCTATGACCTACATTTTTAATTCTAAAATCACAGCCATGACCGATCCCAGTCAACATATTCTCAAGCTACGAGAAGAGATCAACAGTCACAACCACTCATACTACGTGCTCAACGCTCCTACCATCAGCGACTACGACTTTGATATGTTGCTCAAGGAACTCGAGTGTCTTGAAAACCAATATCCTGAGTTGGACGACCCATTGTCACCGACACACCGTGTAGGCAGTGATATCAACAAGCAGTTTGACCAGGTCGCCCATATCTACCCGATGCTATCTCTCGGCAACACATATTCCATCGAAGAAGTTGATGAGTTCATACACCGCACACACCTGGCTCTTGACGGACAGGACTTCGAGATCGTAGGCGAAATGAAATATGACGGGACATCGATTTCACTCATCTATGAACATGGACGCCTGGTACGGGCCGTTACACGAGGTGATGGAGAAAAAGGAGATGTCGTAACCGATAATATCAAGACAATACGTAGCATACCACTTCAGCTGTCAGGAACCGGATGGCCGGATATGTTTGAGATTCGCGGCGAGGTATTATTGCCATGGGACGCTTTTGACCGGCTCAACACAGAGCGTGCCTACCAGGAAGAACCGCTCTTCGCCAACCCACGCAATGCCGCATCGGGCACCCTTAAGCTCCTAAAACCGTCCCAAGTCGCCCATCGTGGCCTTGACGCATATTTCTATTACATGCTTGGCGACAATCTACCTGCCGGAAACCACTATGACAACATGCAGGCAGCCAAGTCTTGGGGGTTCAAAGTAGCCCCGATAATGAGTGTCATGCACTCAATCCAGGAGGTGGACGACTTTATATCCCACTGGGATTCAGCCCGCAAAGAATTACCTGTAGCCACCGACGGGCTTGTATTCAAAGTCAACTCTCTGCACCAGCAACTCAATCTCGGGTTCACTGCCAAGTCTCCAAGGTGGGCAATAGCCTACAAGTTCCCGGCCGAGAGGGCACTGACACGTCTCCGCTTCGTAAGCTTCGAGGTGGGACGCACTGGCGTCGTGACTCCAGTAGCCAATCTTGATCCCGTACAGCTTTCGGGCACCATAGTAAAACGAGCTTCACTACACAACGCTGACATCATACGGTCGCTCGACATCCACGACAGCGACATGGTATATGTCGAAAAGGGCGGTGAGATAATACCAAAGATAACCGGCGTGGACACCTCGGCACGCCGACCCGATGCCGAGCCGGTGAAATTTGTCACCACATGTCCGGCATGTGGCACCGAACTTCAGCGCGTCGAGGGGGAAGCAGCCTGGATATGTCCCAACAAATATGGCTGTCCGCCACAGATCGTAGGACGCATCGAGCACTTCGTAGGCCGCCGCATGATGAATATCGACGGCATAGGCGAGGAGACAGCCCATCTATTGTATGACAGTGGCCTCGTTACCAACATCGCCGACCTGTATGATCTCACGATGCCACAACTCATGTCGCTCGACCGGTTTGCCGAAGCAAGCGCCCGACGTGTACTACAAGGTATTGATGACTCGCGCAACATCCCCTTCGAGCGATTGCTGTTCGCCTTGTCGATACCGTTCGTAGGCGAGACCGGGGCAAAAAAACTCGCTCGTGCCACACTTGATATCGACACACTGATGTCTATGACAGTCGAACAGCTGACGACAATTGACGACATCGGAGATAAAATAGCCGTGAGCATCGTCGAATACTTCGCCAACGAATCCAACCGGACCATCATCGAACGCCTGCGCACCGCCGGCCTTCAAATGTCAATGCCTGCCGACAACCATCCTAAAAGCGACATACTGGCCGGGAAGACCATTGTGATAAGCGGAACATTCACCCACAACTCGCGCGACCGCTACAAAGAACTCATCGAACTCAACGGTGGCAAAAATTCAGGCTCCATCTCCAAGAAGACCGACTATCTGCTCGCCGGCGACAATATGGGTCCGGCCAAACTCGAGAAAGCGACCTCTCTCGGCATATCGATCATCAACGAGGATACATTCCTTAAGATGATTGAAAAATGAATATGAAACAACGGTCTATTATCATTTTATGACTATTTACTCCGGGTCAGACAATCTCGGCCCGGACATCGACCAGCGTCAACAATGTCAATGTCAACGGGTTCTTCAGCGACCTGGCACAATTCATCCCCTACTCCGAGTCCAGCAGGAGGAGTATGATAATCATTCATAAATGAGACAAACAAAGAGAGTGCATCAGGACTTGACCGGTGCACTCTCTCGTTTATTATCCAAGCCGTGATTACTTGCCCGAGGCGAGATCACGACGACGCTTCAGAGCCTCGAGATAGTAGTAGTCAGCATAGTTGAGCGGCACGTCAATCTCGACTCCGGCAGGAAGACTCGTCACACTATGCATCAAGATAAAACGACCGTTCTCTCCTACAGGAGCCGTATACTCGGCCGACGACAGCGACTGCATTATACTATCGGCATAGGCCACATACTCGGCCGCCCGTTCCCCCACGGGGTGGGTCGACAGCTCGTAAAGTGCCGATGCAATAACAGCGGCAGCCGATGCATCGCGGGGCTCATCGGGAATACCGGGGGCATCAAAATCCCAGTAAGGGATCTTATCGGCCGGCATATTGGGATGGTTTTTAACAAAATCGAATGTTCCCATAGCCCTCTCAAGATATTCGGCCTTCCCTGTCTCACGATAAGCTACGGTGTAACCATAGATAGCCCAGGCCTGACCACGCGACCACGCCGATGAATGGGCACACCCCTGGGCTGTGTGGCGGTGTCTGACATCGCCCGTGATCGAGTCATAGTCTATGACATGAAAGCAACTGCCGTCGGGACGGAAGTGCTCACGAAGGGTACGGTCGGCGTGGCTCACGGCCAAATTATAAAACGTACTGTCCCCCGATAGCTTTGTAGCCTCGAACATAAGCTCGAGATTCATCATATTATCAATTATAACCGGACAGGCCCACCCCTTGGCCTCACGCTCGCTCCCGGGTTCTACATCCCAGCTTTGTATGATACCGGCATTTGGTCTGAATCGCGTGGATAACGACCGGGCAGCCTCAATCACAACATCCGCATAGTTGCTGTCGCCCGTAAGTCTGTAACCGTTACCAAAACTGCAACCGACCATAAAACCCACATCATGATGCCATTTGAGATACTGAGCCTCAGCCACAGACTCGGTATACTTACGCGCATATGGCAACAACGCAGTATCACCTGTCAACTCATACAGATACCACACCGCTCCAGGAAAGAACCCGCTACGCCAATCAGTAACATCACAATACAATACACTACCGTCATCTTGTAGCGAGGTGGGATTATGAAAAGGAAATCCCAAAGACTCTACTGTATCAATTTGCAATCCCATCTGGATACGAGCATTCTCGACAGCCAGCTCATCCCAGTTCTTGACTTTACCATCATTACAGGCCGCCATCACAGTCACTGCCGCGGCTGCAAACATTACTTTTTTCATATTCTAATTTTTAATGTGATTTTCGACATTCATTTAATATTCATATGTAAACAGTACATTAATCTATCGCTCACTATATATATTATGACCGCAAATATTTGGAAAACTATAGTATTCGGTAACATGTTATACAACATATTTTTCATTATCTTTGTAAGATTTTTCCCATTATATCGAACAATCTCACATAAACAAGTGTTATCGAAATATAAAATACTTAAACAAGATGAATAAACTACTTATCTCTGCCCTATGCATAGCCGCCATGGCCGGCATGACTTCATGTAATGAAAAAGCCCGACTGGCCGACTCTGTAACAGGATCATGGTCAGGACAGGCCGAACGAGTTGACACCCCAACCCAACCCACAACCACCACCGTGACGCGTATGCTCACATTCACACCCGACCTTAACTCCTCTACAGGCGGCACACTACGCGCCACAGCCTTGTTCTCGGTCGAGAGCGGAACAAAATTACAGCCGGCAGGCGTCCAGCCCATTGCCGTCACGGTCAACGGAAGCGCGACAATCAGCGGCCATTGGGAAGCCATTGATGATTATGAAATCGCCGTATCATTCGATTCCCGTACACTAACAATCAACATTGACCCACAAGAAGTTCTTCTTGAATACGACATTGCCACACAGGATGCCACACCGATGGACGAGTCGATCAAGCCCGATATAGCAGCATCGGTCAAAAGAACTATGTCCAACGTCATGAACCACAGCGTCTTCAACTACGGCAAAATCGACGATATCAAAGTCAAGGGTTCACTAATGTCATGCGAGATCAACAAAAAAGATTACACTCTGCACCGCGACATGTAACCGCTACACAACCTGTACACAATCTATCCGCACAATCTATCCGACCGGCATATATCCAAAAATGCCGGTCTCTTATTTTTTTATATTTTCCATTTTCATTACCTTTGCGCCATACTAACAAACATCTAATAAAACAGACCAATATGGCAACAAAACCTTTCAGATACCAGGAGATGTTCCCCTTGGGATCCGACACTACCGAGTACTACCACCTCACAAGCGACTATGTGAAAGTCGAGAACTGGAACGGCCACGAGATGCTGGTCGTTGATCCCGAAGCCCTCACCGTTCTTGCCAACCAGGCCACTCACGACAATGCCTTCATGTTAAGACGCGAGCACAACGAGATGGTAGCCAAAATACTCCACGATCCTGAGGCAAGCGCCAACGACAAATATGTAGCCCTTACCATGTTGCGCAACGCCGAGATAGCAGCCAAGGGACAACTCCCGTTCTGTCAGGATACA
This sequence comes from uncultured Muribaculaceae bacterium, assembly GCA_964018905.1. GTDB lineage: Bacteria > Bacteroidota > Bacteroidia > Bacteroidales > Muribaculaceae > JAAVFS01. The sequence goes on along the minus strand of CAXHRO010000010.1, from coordinate 17,984 downwards.
GGTACAGCCATCTGCCACGCCACAAAAGGACAACAGGTATGGACAGGATGCGATGACGAAGAAAAAATATCTCATGGCGTATACAAGACATACACCGAGAACAACCTCCGCTACTCTCAGAACGCCCCTCTCAACATGTACGACGAGGTAAATACAGGATGTAATCTCCCTGCCCAGATCGACATACACGCAGGAGAAGGCGATGAATACCACTTCCTGTTCGTAGCCAAAGGCGGTGGATCGGCCAACAAGACCTACCTCTATCAGGAAACCAAGGCTACCATAAACCGAAAGACTCTGGTCACATTCCTCGTCGAGAAAATGAAAACACTCGGCACTGCCGCATGCCCCCCATATCACATTGCATTCGTCATCGGCGGAACATCGGCCGAGAAGAACCTTGAAGTCGTAAAGAAAGCATCGGTAAAATACCTCGATTCACTTCCCACCAGCGGCAATGAGCTTGGACACGCATTCCGCGACATAGAACTCGAGCAACAACTTCTTGAAGCCTCACGCAACATCGGCCTGGGCGCACAGTTCGGAGGCAAATATTTCGCCCATGACATACGCGTCATACGTCTTCCTCGCCACGGTGCATCATGCCCCATAGGAATGGGCGTATCATGCTCGGCCGACCGCAATGTCAAAGCCAAGATCGACCGTAACGGTCTTTGGATAGAAAAACTCGACTCCAACCCCGGAGAACTCATCCCCAACGAGATGCGTCAAGCCGGCGAAGGTGATGTAGTAAAGATCGATCTCGACCGCCCCATGAGCGAAGTCCTCAAGGAACTCACCAAATACCCCGTATCAACGCGTCTCTCCCTTAACGGCACCATAATTGTAGCCCGAGACATCGCCCATGCCAAGATCAAGGAACGCCTTGACAACGGTGAACCCATGCCACAGTACCTCAAGGATCACCCGGTATATTACGCCGGTCCCGCCAAGACCCCACAGGGCATGCCGTCAGGATCGTTCGGCCCCACCACAGCAGGCCGCATGGATCCCTATGTCGACCAGTTCCAGGCTGCCGGCGGCTCAATGGTGATGATCGCCAAGGGCAACCGCTCCAAGCAGGTCACCGACGCCTGTCACAAACACGGTGGGTTCTATCTCGGATCTATCGGTGGCCCCGCCGCCGTTCTTGCGGCCAACTCTATAAAGAGTGTAGAACTACTCGAATACCCCGAACTGGGCATGGAGGCAATCTGGAAAATCAAAGTAGAAAACTTCCCTGCATTCATCCTCGTTGATGACAAAGGCAACGACTTCTTTACCGAGATCCAGGCCAAGTGTGCCAACTGCGGCCTCGCCAAATAACTTCGCAACAATAGAGAAGTATTCACGAATATTTTTCATTTGAGAGGAATTGTGATTTAAATCAAAAACTTTTTGAATATTAGAAAAAAGTTTCTTAAATTTGCACTCCGAAACTGCGAAATAATAACAAGTAAACATACAAGGCAATGAAAAGAACATTCCAACCCTCTAACAGAAAAAGAGTTAACAAGCATGGTTTCCGCGAAAGAATGTCAACCCCCGATGGCCGCAAGGTGCTTGCACGTCGTCGTGCTAAAGGCCGCGCTCGCCTCACCGTCTCTGACTCTATCGCCAGCAAGTAAGCTGTAAGCGACACCAACTCAATACACAAAGTCACCGCCACAGGCTACACAACCCTGGGCGGTGACTTTTTTTGCATGTTAAATTAAATCAAATGTAGGTCAATTACATCCTAAAAGTTGAAAAGCACACAGGTTATTACTATCTTTGTTCCCCAAATCATATAAAATTAATGATAGCGCAGACACTCAACAAAGACAATATCAAGAAACTTAGCCGACTAATAGCCGGCTGTGACCGCGTCGTCATTACATGCCACATCGCGCCCGACGGAGACGCCATTGGCTCATCCCTCGCCCTGTATCACATGTTGACCAGCCTGGGAAAGACTGTACACGTCGTCACCCCCGACATGTTCGCCACCAATCTTTATTATCTCCCCGGAGCCAAAGATATAGTAGTCTATTCACGATACGAGGAATTTGCCGTTCAGCTCATCAGCCAGGCCGACCTTATATTCAGTCTCGACTACAACTCGATCAAACGCGTCGACAAACTGGGCGAGCACATTTTACAGTCTAAGGCCCATAAGGTAATGATCGATCATCACCTTGATCCCGAGTCATTCCCCGCCATTGTAATATCCCATCCCGAGGAATCCTCCACAGCCGTACTGCTGTTCAAAGTTTTTGCGGCCATGGGACTATTGCCTCTCGTAGATAAACAGATCGCATCATGCATCTACACCGGCATGATGACCGATACCGGCAACTTCTCATACAACTCAAACACCCCCGACCTCTACCATATCATAGCACGTCTGGTGGAGTGTGGCATAGACAAAGACAAACTTTACACCCATATAATCAATACGTCGACTCTTTCCCGTCTACGTATAAACGGGTATGCCATCAGCCAAAAGATGAAAATATACCCCGAACACCGTGCCGCACTAATAACGCTCACACGCGAAGAGCTAAACAGCATGGACTACAAGAAAGGAGATACAGAGAGCCTTGTAAACATACCGTTGCAACTGCCCGATGTCGTCTACTCTATATTCCTGCGCGAGGAAACCGACTACATCAAAGTATCAGCCCGGTCCAAAGGAACATTCCCGGTCAACAAACTCTGTAACGACCACTTCAACGGAGGTGGTCACCGCAACGCAGCAGGAGGAGAATTCTACGGCACCATGGATGAATGCGTATCCCGATTCGAATCTACACTCGATGCCAACGACACCCTGTTGCCACCTCTTAAGAAATAACAATACACCCGCATATATAAGACAATCAATGAATATACTCAAGCATCTTAGCTCAATGGCCACAGTCGCCATCCTCGCCATGTCGGCGGTATCGCTTCCGTCATGCAACGACACAAAGAGTTATGCCGAACGTCTTGTCGACGAGAACAAAGCCATAAATCTGTATCTGAGCGACCACAAAGTCGTCAACAGCATTCCCGAAGACGAGAACTTCGAGATAGGCCCCGATGCCCCGTTCTACCGGCTCGATGAAGAAGGGAACGTATATATGCAAGTAATACGTCCCGGTGACCGCGAGAACAATATGGCCTCCGACGATGAACTCATATTCTTCCGTTTCACACGTTACAACCTGCTCTATTACTATAACTACGGCGAGCTAATAGGCGAGGGAAATGCCATTGACATGAACTACAGCCCCACCTCATTCAGGTTCAACAACACCACCCTCTCCTCTTCAACCCAGTATGGATCAGGCATTCAGATGCCACTCAACTATCTCGGTGTCGACTGCGAGGTGAACATTATCGTAAAATCCCAGTACGGATTTACCAGTGAGATGTCCACAGTGAGTCCATACCTATATAATATCAGGTACTTCTACCCAATGAGCAACTAAGCCTTTGTTCAAAAAAAAACTTTATCAACCTACTTAATCATAATCATGTCACTTATAAAATCAATTTCAGGCATACGAGGCACTATAGGCGGTCGTCCGGGTGACGGCCTCAGTCCTCTGGATATTGTAAAGTTTACAGCCGCATACGCCACTTTCATACGCAAGAGTTGCCCTCTCAAGAGCAACACCATAGTCGTAGGACGTGATGCACGTCTCTCCGGCCCTATGGTATATAACATCGTGGCCGGCACTCTCACCGCCATGGGATATGATGTCATAAACATAGGACTCGCGTCTACCCCTACAACAGAAATAGCTGTTACCGGCGAGGGGGCCTGTGGCGGAATAATTCTCACAGCCTCACACAACCCACTCCAGTGGAACGCCCTGAAGTTACTCAACCACAACGGCGAATTCCTCAACGATGCCGAGGGCAAAGAAGTTCTCTCAATAGCCGCAGACGACAACTTCGACTTTGTACCAGTCACCTCACTCGGTCACGAATACACCAACAACACATATAACAAGAAACACATTGACAGCGTCCTAAATCTTGATCTCGTGGATACCAAGGCCATAGCCGATGCCGACTTTACAGTTGCCGTCGATGCTGTCAACTCGGTAGGTGGTGTCGTGATACCACAACTGTTACACGCGCTCGGCGTCAAGAACGTCATTGAACTCAACTGCGAGCCTAACGGCAAATTCGCCCACACACCCGAGCCGATCCCAGAGAATCTCACCCAGATAGCCGACCTTATGGCCTCAGGAAAAGCCGATGTAGGCTTCGTTGTAGATCCCGATGTAGACCGTCTCGCCATCGTCATGGAGAACGGCGAGATGTTTGTCGAGGAATACACTCTTGTCGCTGTAGCCGACTACATCCTCAGCCACACCCCCGGTTCGACAGTCTCTAACCTCAGCTCATCACGCGCGCTACGTGATGTAACAAGAGCTCATGGATGCGAATACAATGCAGCTGCAGTCGGAGAAGTCAATGTAGTGACAAAGATGAAAGAAACCGGAGCAGTCATCGGCGGTGAGGGCAATGGCGGAGTAATATATCCGGCGTCCCACTACGGCCGTGATGCCCTCGTAGGCGTAGCCCTGTTCCTCACATTACTGGCCAAATCAGGCAAAAAAGTATCAGAGTTGAAAAAGACCTATCCGGCCTACTCTATCTCCAAGAACAAGATTGAACTCACACCCGAAATTGATGTAGACGCACTCCTTGAGGCTGTCAAACAGAAGTATGCCGGCGAACAGATCACCGATATTGACGGTGTGAAGATCGACTTCGCCGACTCCTGGGTACACCTGCGCAAAAGCAATACCGAGCCTATCATCCGCATCTACTCGGAGGCTGCCACGCCAGCCCTGGCCGACGCCCTGGCCCAGTCGATCAAAGATGTGATCACCGGCCTCGTCAAGTAATAATCCACAATATACAGCATTAATGACAAGCCCGGCACAACCTCATGCCGGGCTTTACTATAAAAAACCACCGACAATGACACACTATACCAAACTGCTGTTGCCGTTAATCACAATCCTGACTACTGTCACGACATCAAGTGCCGCCGACCATGCTCTCGTGAAGATTTCCGCAGCCAACATGCGGTCGAAGCCTTCTCATGCATCCGAGCTTGTATCACAGGCTGTATTGGGCACACCAGTCGTTCTCCTGCAGTCCCTTGACGGGTGGTTTCTCACAGAGACACCCGACGGATATCAGGGTTACATAGCCGCCAACTCCCTATATCCGGTCGATTCGGTAAAGTTCGCTGCCTGGAAAAGTTCACGCCGAGTGATGTTCACAGCACCATATACTTCTCGAGTAATGTCCGGGCAAGGCCCTGTAAGCGACATCCACGCCGGATCAATACTTCAGGTTACAGGTAAAGAAGGAACAGACAGTGTAAAAGTTCAGTTGCCCGACGGCCGGCGCGGAACACTGCCTCTCAGCATGGTCACACCTTTGGACAGTCTGACGGCATCAAAGATCGACACCCTAACTCTGACTGCCATGGCACGCTCACTCATGGGCACATCCTACCTGTGGGGAGGCACCACCACAGCCGCTATGGACTGCTCAGGACTCTCCAAGATATGCTACCTCAACCAGGGGGTGATACTCCGGCGCGATGCCTCCCAGCAATTCACTACAGGTCAACAGATCGGGACCGACTTTCATGATTATCGCCGCGGCGACCTTGTATTCTTCAAGAGCGCGACATCCGGCAACATAGTACACGTAGGGATCTACGACCACGACGGCCTGTACATACACTGCGCCGGCAGGGTACGTGTAAACTCCCTTGACCCCGGCTCGCCACTCTATATCCGGTCAAACATTCTGGCCGGAGCCATCAGAGTAATCCCAGGCTCACATGGCCAGACAACAGTTACCCGTCACAATCTGTACTTTCCGCCAGCAGACGAATAGTTGGATAAATAATTTGCGTAAATTGAATATATCCCCTAACTTTGTAAATTGATGGTGCAACCTTTCATCGACATATTGCTCAGCGGTATTCTCATAGGAGTCCTGGTATCGGCCCCTATGGGTCCTGTGGGCATGCTCTGCATCCAACGCACCCTCAACAAAGGACGCTGGCCTGGATTCTTCACAGGTATAGGGGCTGGATTCAGCGACCTGTTCTATTGTCTCCTCACCGGGCTCGGACTATCTTTCGTACAAGGTTTTATCGAAGATAACTCTCTGCTGTTGCAGATCGTAGGCAGTTTCGCACTCATCGGGTTCAGCATTTATCTTTTCCGCAAAAATCCTGCCGCGTCACTAAAACGCCCAGAGCACACAAAAAATACATATTGGGCCGATTGTGTCACCGGATTCTTCTTCACTATTTCCAACCCGTTTATTCTATTCTTCATAATAAGTCTATTCGGACGATTCAACTTCCTTACCCCCGATTATCTTTACTACCACTATGTAGCCGGCTATTCAGGAATATTGATCGGAGCTCTCGCATGGTGGTACATCATCACCTACTTCGTCAACAAGGTGAGAGCCCACTTCAACGTCCGGTCTATGTGGCTCATCAACCGCATTATTGGAATTCTTATCCTGCTCATGGCCGCATACGGCATCTTCGGCGGTCTTAGAGACTACTATAACGACCAAAATGAACAACAAGAAATCACTGATAGTACCGCGTGTTGACAATCTTGACGCACTCTCACCATCCGATACCGCGCTGAGACTCCTGTCCCTCGGCGCCCGAGCCGATATCGACTCTGTCAACTGGCCAGGTGATTATCCATCGGCTCCGCTGTCATCGGCCATAATGGCCCATAGCGGCACAACCATACATATTCTGTTCTCAATAACGGCAACCGAGACCCGAGCCACAGTAACCCGCCCACTCGGCCCGGTCGCTGACGATACCTGCTTCGAAATTTTCATCAAACACCCCGGCACACCAAGATATTGGAATTATGAGTTCAATATCCTCGGCACACCCAATGTATCGTCACGCATCGAGCGGAAAAATCCGGTCAGATTCAGCACCGAGGCCCTGAATGCCATCAGAACAGCTTCAAGTTGCCCGACAACACGGGAAACCTCCTACCGGCTCACCACCGAGTGGCTGCTTGTATCCATCCCGCTAAAACAGATCGGAATCAGCCCCATCAATGCTCCGGTACTGCTTGAGGCCAATTTGTATAGCTGTGCATCAGCGATCGAATCACCCTACTATCTCTCATGGAGCCCCATAGACACTCCCGGGCCAGACTTTCACCGTCCCGAATTCTTCGGCTATCTGATTCTTCAGTGAACTTAAATGAGAAACATCATCCACTCCACTATAATAGTCCTACTGGCAACCCTCATTCTCCTCATCACCGGCTGTAGCAGTGCTAAACTTTCTACAGCCAATGAACAGATGGAACGAGGAGAATACTTTGACGCATCAAAGACTTACCGCAAAGTATACAATAAACTCACAAAACGTGAAGACCGGCCGCTCAGAGGTGAGATCGCATTCAGGATGGGCGAGTGCTACAGCCGTCTCAACATGAATGCAAGAGCATCCGCAGCCTATGCCAACGCCATTCGTTACCAGTATCCCGACTCGACCACCATTCTCCGGCTCGCACTAAGCCAGCAGGCCGAAGGCAAATATCAGGCTGCTCTGAAATCCTTTGAAGACTATCTTGCCATCTCGCCATCCGATAGGATAGCCCTTAACGGTGCCGCAGGTTGCCGCATGGCCATAGCCGCAAAAGGGAACCCGACCCGTTATGTGGTAAAACCAAATAAGGTTTTCAACTCCCGGCGCGCCGACTTCTCGCCGATGTACTTTGACTCGTCACTTGACCAGCTATACTTCACCACAACCAACGAGAAAGTCACTGGCGACCATCGCAGCGAGATCACCGGTATGAAAAAAAGCGATATATGGTTCTCTCGTAAGAACGAACGAGGCGAATGGCTCAGACCCGAGCCCGTCGAGGGTGAGCTAAACACCGACATGGACGAAGGAATAATATCGTTCTCGCCCGACGGATCCACCATGTATCTCACCAAAGCCCGGCGCTCTCCATCAAGCGACACCGGCGTCGAAATATACACTTCTACCCGATCCGATGCCAAGTGGAGCGCAGCTGTCAAACTCGACATAACGGCCGACACCCTGTCAGACTACGGCCACCCTGCCGTATCACCCGACGGGAAATGGCTATACTTCACCAGCAACATGCCCGGAGGCCAAGGAGGCCGAGACCTGTGGCGAATAAATCTCAAAGAGCGGGCCGGCTCCCTCGAGAATCTGGGTGAATTCATAAATACACCGGGCGACGAGATGTTCCCCTACATGCGCACCGACTCGATTCTATACTTCGCGTCCGACGGACATCCGGGATTCGGAGGCCTCGACCTGTTCAAGGCCACACTGACACCATCGGGTGGGTGGCGGGTAGAGAATATGGGACAGCCAGTCAACTCGTCGGCCGACGACTTCGGTATAACATTCGGTCACGGCGAAAGCGGATTCTTCAGCTCCAACCGTGGAGACGCACGTGGCTATGACCACATACTGTCATTCGAACTGCCCGACCTGCGCATCAATCTCTCAGGATATGTCATCGACAAGGACGAGGAGCCGGTTCCCAATGCCGTAATACGAATCGTTGGCAACGACGGCTCCAACCGCAAGGAAATAGCCCGCAATGACGGGTCGTTCCAGTTCCCATTGCAACGGGGTGTCAGCTATGTCATGCTTGCCGGTGCCAAAGGCTATCTGAATGCCAGGCAGGAATTCCGCGCCGACGATGCCGAGGAAGATGCCGAGTACTCCGTTGACTTCATACTCGCATCCATTAACAAACCGGTGGTCATTGACAATATTTTCTATGACTTCGACAAGGCCACCTTACGTCCCGAATCAAAAATTGCTCTCGACGAAATGGCCCAGGTGATGCGTGACAATCCCAACATTACAATTGAAATGGCCGCACATACCGACCGTAAAGGCTCCGACGACTATAATATCCGACTGTCTCAGCGACGTGCCCGGTCGGTCATCGACTACCTCATATCGGCAGGTATCCAGCCCGACCGTCTGCAGGCTCAGGGGTATGGCAAGTCACGCCCCAAAACCATCACCAGGAAACTCGCCCGCGAGTTCCCGCAGTTCCCTGAAGGCAACGAACTCACCGCCGGATATATCGAAACCCTCGACCCCGAAAACCAGGAGATAGCCGACCAGATAAACCGCCGCACCGAGTTCCAGGTTCTATCTACCGATTATCCTATGTATTGAAAGTCATGGAATTTCGTACCACTATAGAATCTATTGGCAACTCACGTCCTATCGACCGTGACTGTCCTATCGTTATGCTCGGGTCATGCTTCACCACCGAGGTGGGATCTCGTCTGGAACGTGACGGTTTCAACGTGACTGTCAATCCAATGGGAGCATTGTATAATCCTGCCACGATAGCATCGGCCGTTCAGCGGGCTCTCTCGGGACAGCTCTTCGACATCTCCGATCTTACCTTGTATCAAGGCTTATGGCATAGCCTTGATTTTCCATCCCGCTATCAGGACGAGAACCCCGACCTGCTTATAGAACAACTCAACCACGATATCACCGATCTCGGCAACCGGCTCTCCTCGGCCCGACTCTGGATCATCACCTTCGGCACCGCACGCGTATATGAATTCAATGGCAAAGGCATCGTAGGAAATTGTCACAAACTGCCTGGAACCATGTTCCAACGACGGCTCATGACCGTTGATGAGATCGCCAGACTTTGGCAACCCTACACACAGGACCATCGCATAATATTTACCATAAGCCCGATACGGCACACCGCCGACAGCCTGCACGGCAATCAGATAAGCAAGTCTACACTGATACTCGCTATTGACAGCATCCCTGATGCCGAATATTTTCCATCCTACGAGATCATGCTTGACGACCTGCGCGACTATCGGTTCTATGCCGCCGACATGAAACACCCCAGCGATGTCGCTGTCAACTACATTTACGAGAAATTCGCCGACACATATTTCACCCCATCAACACTAAAGGCCGCCCTCGAGTCACGCAAAGCCAGCCTCCGTGCAGCCCACCGACCTATACTGAAATGAGAATTACTATAAATCAATTATGCAATGCATTGGGTATAAAAACATTAGGTACCAATACTGACAGTTATATATCTCAACCTCTCACCGACAGCCGGTCACTTCTTGACCCTGCCAAGACTCTGTTTTTTGCCCTCACCACATCATGCAACGATGGCCACCGGTACCTTCGCGAACTATACCGTAGCGGTGTCCGCAATTTTGTTATAAACAACCAGGTACTTCTCAAATCAGAAATCCCCGATGACGCCAACTACATTGTCCCCGAATGTAGCGTTCTCGAATTTCTTCAACAGTCAGCATCCTACATACGGTCACTTGTCGACTGTCCGGTAATAGGCATAACCGGCAGTCAAGGCAAGACTACCGTAAAGGAAATGATCGCCGAAGCTTGTTCCGACCGCTATGTCACCACATCACCACGTAGCTGGAACTCCCAGATCGGCGTCCCGCTGTCGGTATGGCGTCTTGAACAGGAAACACAGCTCGCAATATTTGAAGCAGGCATATCACGCCCCGGCGAGATGAAAAAACTCGAGAGAATAATACGCCCCGACATAGGCGTATTTACCGGACTTACTGACGAACACGCCCGCGGATTCGACAACGCCACACAGAAGTGCAGAGAGAAAGCCGCCCTGTTCATTAACTGTCGGCATATCGTTTACATAGACAATGATCCTGCCATACGGCCCATACTTGAAGAGACATGTCCCAACGCCTCCCTGCACCGCGTCACCGATTACCATCAGGCTGTCTCGACAGTAAAATCCATTCTGGGCTATAGCGACACATCCGTCAGCGGGAAAGCCTTGATTTCAACCCGCATTGACATCAGCGAAGGCCAGGATGGCAATATATTTGCCTACGACCACTTCTCAAACGATCTTGGCGGCATCGAGACAGCACTCGACCAGGTCGCACGTCGTCTCCCACAAGGCACCCCGCTGGTAGCTGTCATCGGAGACCTGCAGCTACGTGGAATGGATCCGGATATCGCATACGCCCGACTTGAAAAACTGTTGCTTGACCGCAAGGTCGATGGCATCGTAGCCGTCGGCGACAATATCCGCAACTATTCATCAGGCTACTCGTCTATACTGATCAAAGACAGCGCCAATGACCCCGACAGCTTCAACCACCGCTTCAACGCCTACTCTTTCCCTCACTCGGCACTGCTTATCAAGGGTATGCCTGGCAAGCACTTTGACCGAATCAAGTCATGGCTTGAAGACTCCCGTCACGACACCTGTCTCGAAGTCAATCTTGATGCTCTCACTGATAATTTCAACTACTACCGCTCGCTTGTAAAACCCACCACCGGAATGATCGGAATGGTCAAGGCCGATGCCTACGGCGCAGGAGCCGTAGAAGTATCCCGCACTCTACAGAGCCAAGGTGCCGACTATCTCGCTGTAGCCGTTGTCGAGGAAGGCCTCTCTCTGCGACGCGCCGGCATAACAATGCCTATAATGGTGCTCAATCCTATTTCGAGCAATTACCACGCTTTGTTTGACAAGCATCTTGAACCTACGGTATTCTCTCTTCACGAACTCGAGTTGCTCAGTCGCTTCGCACCGGAGGATACCGGCAATCCATACCCCATTCATATCAAGCTCGATACCGGAATGCACCGTTTCGGACTAAACGAAACCGAGTTACCACGATTCATCGATGAAATCAGGAAATACCCCATGTTCAAGGTAGCATCGATATTCTCACATCTCGCTACTGCCGACTGCCTTGACATGGACGACTATACCGAGTATCAGCTGGCCGGTTTCGACCGCATGAGCACATACTTGATATCTCATCTTGGCTACAGCGTTAAACGCCATGTACTCAATACAGCAGGTATTATGCGATACCCCATGTATCAGTATGACCTCGTGCGCCTCGGCATCGGCCTGTATGGCATATCGCCATTAGACGAGACCGATCCCAACTTGCGCCCAGTCTCCAGCCTCACCACCACCATAAGCGCTCTGCAACATCGTCACCCCGGTGAGACAATCGGATACAGCCGCCGAGGAAAAATCAACGCCGAGTCCACGATCGCGACACTGCCTATCGGATACGCCGACGGGCTGAACCGTCATCTCGGCAACGGAAATACAACCATGATGGTCAACGGAGTAGAATGCCCTACCGTCGGCAACATATGCATGGACATATGCATGATCGATGTCACAAAAGCCAATGCCTCCTGCGGCGACCGCGTCGAGATATTCGGCAAAGACATTCCGGTAACACGTGTAGCCAAAGCTCTTGACACCATACCATATGAGATACTCACCTGGGTTGCGCCACGAGTAAAACGGATCTACTACCGCGAATAGACGCAAACCTAACATCGCGGATCGTCAATATTTTTATAACACTACAGCTCCCAAATTTTGCAAGTTGTGTTTTTTTGACTAACTTTACATTATAATTTGTAAATCAATCAACAAAATACAACCTGCAATGAAGAAGACCCTATCACTGTTAATCATGGCCTCTGTTGCCGCTTCGGCATCAGCCATTACTCCGCTATGGATGCGCGACGTAAGGATTTCGCCTGATGGACGCAACATAGCATTCACCTACCGGGGCGATATCTACACCGTCCCCACCGATGGAGGCGAAGCTCGTCGACTCACCGCCACTGCCGACTATGAGTGCAACCCAATATGGTCGCCCGACAGTAAATCCATTGCATTCGCAAGCGACAAACACGGCAACTTCGACATCTTCATAATGCCTGCAACCGGCGGCATACCATCGCGTATCACAACCCACTCGGCTCCCGAGACACCCGAGACATTCAGCCCCGACGGCAAATATGTGATCTATTCGGCATCTATACAAGATCCAGCCTCCAGCGCGCTATTCCCAACCTCGCGTCTTCCTGAGGTTTACCGCGTTCCTGTTGAAGGCGGCGCCTCGACCCAGGTCATAGCCACACCGGCCAACAACATCGACTTTGCACCTGACGGAAAGACAATGTACTACGATGTTCGACCCGGAATGGAAAATGAATGGCGCAAGCACCACACATCTTCAGTCACAGGAGAAATCTGGCGATATACCCCCGGTGACAACACATTCAAGAACATGACAAACCGCCCCGGTGAAGACCGCAATCCGGTAGTGTCACCCGATGGAAATACCATATACTTCCTTAGTGAACGCGACGGAGGCACATTCAATGTATACAAAACACCGGCCGACGACTTCTCCAAAGCTACTCGCATTACCAACCACACCACCCACCCCGCACGTTTTCTCTCCGGAGCCGACAACGGCACCCTCGCCTACACCTACGACGGTGAGATATACACTATCAAGAACGGAGGTCGCCCGGCTAAGGTAAACATTGACATACTCGTTACCGAGCCACTCGGAGAGACCGAGAAAATCAACATTCGCGCCACCGGAGGAACACCATCCCCCGATGGCAAACAACTCGCGTTCAGCTACCGTGGCGACATATTCGTCACCTCGGTCGAATATGCGACCACCAAGCAGATAACCTCCACACCGGCCGCTGAACGTCAGCCCGTATGGGGTGACGACCGTACCCTTTACTACGTCAGCGAACGTGACGGCTACTACAACATCTACAAAGCCACTATCGCCAACGACGATGATCCAGACTTTGTCAATGCCACTGTAATCAACGAAGAACGTCTCTTTGACAACGACAGGATTGAACGGACAGGTCCTGACGTCTCTCCCGATGGCAAACAGCTCGCATACATCAAAGACCGCAACAAACTCATGGTACGCGACCTCAAGTCAGGCAAATCCCGACAGCTCACCGACGGCTCCACCAAAGCAAGCCGCTCGGCAAGCTTCGGCTTCGTATGGTCTCCAGACAGCCGCTGGATAGCACTCGAGGTCAACGATAACAAGCACGATCCATATAGCGACATAGCCCTGCTCAATGTCGAGACAGGTGAGATCACCAACATTACTCAGAGCGGATATATCGACTCAAATCCACGCTTTGTCATGGACGGAAACGCACTGCTCTTCTTCACCGAGCGATATGGTATGAGAGCTCACGCTTCATGGGGATCACAGGAAGACGTAATGATCGTATATCTCAACCGCGAGACCCGCGACAAGTACCGTCTCAACGACGAGGAATATGCTCTGTATAAGGAAGCTCAAAAGAAAGCAAAGAAAACCGAGAATACAGACACCGACAAGAAAGACAAGAAAGATGACGCTGACAAGAAGAACAAAAAAGAAAATAAAAAAGACGACACCAAAGCGATAAACGTAGAACTCAATGGCATACAGGATCGCATCGTACGTCTCACTCCGTTCTCATCCGACCTTTCCGATGCAATGATCGACCCCGATGGAGAGAATCTATACTTCCTGTCTTCGCTTGAGGATGGATACGACCTGTGGAAAATGAACCTTCGCAAGCGCGAGCCCCGCATCGCCAGCAAAGCTTCCCTCGGACGCTCAGGCTTTGCCACCGACAAGTCGGGCAAGACAGCATTCATTCTCGGCAGCCAGCCCAAAAAGTTAAACATGAACAATGACAAGCTGACACCCATCACGGTTCGCGGAACCATGACCCTCGACCGCGTCGCCGAGCGCGAAGCCATGCTCGACAACGTCTACAGATCAGAGAAAGAGATGTTCTACCGCACCGACATGCACGGTGTAGACTGGGACAAGATGGTAAAAAGCTACCGACGCTTCCTCCCCCACATCAACAACAACTATGACTACGCCGAGATGCTAAGCGAACTGCTTGGCGAGCTCAATGTATCCCACACCGGAGGCCGCTTCCGCGCCCCTGGAAACACACAGGCCGACCGCACCGCTGTACTCGGACTCCTATACGACATGAATTACTCGGGAGATGGACTAAAAGTAGATGAAATCATTGCCGACGGACCATTTGACCTTGCATCAAGCAAAATGACCCCGGGCGCGGTAATAACAGCCATCAATGGACAGCTCATCGACGCCAAAGCCGACCATGCCGCTATCTTCAACGATCTCTCCGGTAAAAAAACACGTGTGACATTTACACTGCCCGATGGCTCTACAGTCAACGAGACCGTCAAGCCCATCAGCACCGGTGCTCAGAACACCCTGATGTATAACCGTTGGATCAAACAGCGTGCCGCCGATGTCGACCGCTGGTCAAACGGACGTCTTGGATATGTTCACATCGCGTCAATGAACGACAACAGCTTCCGTCCAGTATATGCCGACATTCTTGGCAAGTACAATAATCGCGAGGGAATCGTCATTGATATTCGCTGGAATGGCGGAGGACGCATGCACGAGGATATCGAAGTACTTTTCTCAGGCGAAAAATATCTGACACAGGAAATCAGAGGAGTCGAGTCATGCGACATGCCCAGCCGCCGATGGAACAAACCAAGCATCATGCTACAATGCGAAGCTTGCTACTCAAACGCCCACGGCACCCCATGGGTATACAAGCATAAAGGGATCGGTCAACTCGTAGGAATGCCTGTCGCCGGCACAATGACAAGCGTCAACTGGGTCACAATGCAGGATCCTACCCTCATATTCGGTATTCCTGTAATAGGATACCGCACCGCCGAGGGCAACTATCTGGAGAACTCTCAGCTCGACCCTGACATTCTCGTCGACAATAACCCCGCTACCGTTGTAAAAGGTGAAGACCTACAGCTTAAAACCGCCGTAGAGACCCTTCTTAAAGAAATTGACTCAAAGAAAAAATAAATTATGGCCAAGATAGGAGACATCGTACGCTTTCTCAATTCGGTCGGCGGTGGGCGCATCATCAGGATTGACGGCAACATCGCACATGTCGAGGACAGCGACGGCTTTGAAGTTCCTGTACTGCTTAAGGAGTGTGTGGTTGTCGACGACAACCCCTCTCCTGCACCATCGAATGCACTGAACACATCCACCACAGCCAAAACACCGACTGTAACAGTCGCGGCCAATGAAGGCTCATCACTACCATCCGACATCGACACATCCGAGACCACAGGCGGAAACAGACTCAACCTCGTACTCGGATACGAACCAGCCGAGATAAAACACCTTGCCACCACCACATTTGACGCATACCTTGTCAATGACTCCAATTACTATCTGTACTTCAGCTACATGACCAGAGCCGATGGTGAGACAGGATGGACAACACGATATGCCGGCATTGTCGAGCCCAACATACAGTTGCGCATTGACAGTATCACCAACAACATGCTCGCCGGCATAGACCACATAGCATTCCAGTACATAGCATTCAAACAGGATCGCCCGTTCGATCTAAAAACACCGGCATTGATCGAATATAACTTTGACGCCACACGCTTCTTCAAGCTTCACTGCTTCCACGACAATCCATACTTCGACACACCGGTCATCGCATATGACCTTGTAAAAGAAGACCGTCCGCAGAGACAGCATAAAATCGACAGCAGTCAGCTCGAAAAAGCCATCCGGCAAAAACGCGCCATCGACCGCAAACCCGTGGTTCGTAGGCAACTAAAAAAAGCCGACAAACGTAACGGAGAAATAATCGAAGTAGATCTACACATCGATCAGCTGATAGATAACACAAACGGTCTGTCACCTGCCGATATGCTCAACCTGCAGATCGATGAGTTCCGCCGCGTCATGGATCAGAACCAGCGTCACCATGGCCAGCGTATAATCTTCATTCATGGGAAAGGCGAAGGTGTTCTGCGCAACGCAATAATGAAAGAACTCAATCATCGATACAAAAGACACCAGGTTCAAGACGCATCCTTTCAAGAATATGGATATGGAGCCACACAAGTCACCATCATCTGATAATAAACTATGGTAATATACTTCTCTGGTAACGGCAATAGCAAGTCTATTGCCGTTACACTTTCACAGCAACTCTCAACATCGGCCCTATCCATTGAACATAGATTGCTCACAAATCCAGGCCACAACAGGATCAGACTCACCGACGATAAACCTATCATCTGGGTATTTCCCGTATACTCATGGGGAATACCACCGGTTGTAGTACGGTTTCTAAAAGAATGTGACATAGAGAACGCCCACAAAGTCAACCACCATCTTGTCGTGTCATGCGGAGATGATACCGGATTAACAGCCAATCAATGGCGTAAACTGCTGAAAAAACGAGGATGGGAAACAGCAAGCGCAACATCCGTAATAATGCCCAATACATATATCTTGATGAAAGGATTCGACACCGATCCACTATCAATAGCACGTCACAAACTCAATCAGGCAAAAGCCCAAATTCATACAGCCGCCCGTCGCATAACTGAAAACAAAACTGACGACCTTATGGAAACAGGAAAATTTGCATGGATCAAAAGCCATATTATTTATCCCTGGTTTATCCGATATGCCATGTCAGCCCGACCGTTTCATGCAACCGACCACTGCCTGTCATGCGGACTATGCTCACGCCAGTGCCCCATGGACAATATAACCATGAACTCCCACAACAAACCACAATGGCATGACAACTGCGCCCAATGCCTAAGATGCTACCATCGCTGTCCGGCACACGCCATAGCCTACGGCAAAGCGACAGAAGGCAAACACCAATACCCTGGCCCCGACAAACAATAATCCACCAGGTAACGTTATATTTACATGAAACACATAGACTACAGACGAGCACTCACATCACTCCTTATAGTGATTCTGACAACAGCCATAACCGACATCCTAAGTAGCTGCGGTACAATGCGCAGCTATTGGGGAGTAGAAAACGAATACAACTGGAACCCAGATCATCACCACCACAAAAAGCCAAAAAAGAAACATAAAAAACATAAACATCACAAACACCACCACGACGACTGAAAAGATTTACCCCAGGAAAGCACCCGTTCGATAGTAGCACACTACAGTGTAATAGGAGCTAATCGGTCTGCAGACAGATG
>CAXHRO010000009.1:0-101065 GCA_964018905.1 uncultured Muribaculaceae bacterium | reverse complement strand
TGCGAAAGTCAGGGCTTTGTTTTATGTTTTACAACAGGTTATGAAAATAGGCTACGCCTATTTTGACACAGCCTCTCAGTTTTCTATTTCCCTTTTTCGATTAGTGTTCGAGAAGATAGCGTTCGGCGTCAATGGCGGCACGACAACCGGTACCGGCGGCTGAGACTGCCTGGCGGTAGCGTGGATCGGCTACGTCGCCTGCGGCAAATACTCCTTCTATGTTGGTTGCCTGTGTGTTGTCCTGCAGTACTATGAAGCCTGCATCGTCAAGCGTGATGTAGGGCTTGAATACATCGGTGTTGGGCTTATGGCCGATAGCCAGGAAGAAACCGTCGATGGAGATATCGAAGTGTTTCTCGTGGTCGGTGCCGAGATTTTCTACAAGGTGTGCTCCTTCGACGCCTTCTTCACCGAAGAGGCCTACGGTATTGGTATTGAACAGCACTGTGATGTTTTCCTTGTCGAGCACACGACGCTGCATCACCTTGGAAGCCCGCAGGTAATCCTTGCGTACGATAAGGTATACCTTGTTGGCCAGAGTGCTCAGATAGAGTGCTTCCTCACAGGCTGTATCGCCGCCACCAACAACAGCTACGGTCTTCTTGCGGTAGAAGAATCCGTCGCATGTAGCACAGGCTGAAACTCCCATGCCCATATATTTTTGCTCGTCGGGCAAGCCAAGGTATTTTGCTGACGCTCCGGTGGCTATGATAACGGTCTCGGCGGTGATCTGGGTGGTGCCGTCAATTGTGACGGTGAATGGGCGACGGTCAAAGTCGACCTTTGTTACTTCGCCATTGCGTATGTCGGCACCATATCTCTTGGCCTGGGCTCTGAGATCTTCCATTAGTTGCGGGCCGCTTATACCCTCGGGATAGCCGGGAAAGTTCTCGACTTCGGTTGTGGTGGTAAGCTGGCCGCCGGGCTGTATTCCCTCATAGAGGATCGGTTGCAGGTTGGCACGCGAGGCGTAGATGGCCGATGTGAATCCGGCCGGTCCGCCACCGATTATCAGACACTTGGTGTAATTGACTTGTTCCATATTGTGAAATTTTTTCAAAATTTTAAAGTATGAGGTATGAAGTGTGGAGTATAAGTAGTTATCTCATGTCAATTACTTCAACGCCGGGGTGGGCCGACTGGTTGAAGCGGAATGTTTCGGTGGGAACCGAATTGAGATTTTTTATGCTTTTGATTTCTATATCATACTGTTCTCCGGTCGAAGTGTGCAATGTAATGGCCGACGGGAACCATGTCGATGCGTTGACTTTGACACGTGCCGATGCGATGCCGGTTTTGTTGTCGCGGGCCACGAGCAGTATCTCGTAGGCTCCGGTACCAGATCCGGCCATCTCGGCATTGAAGTCTGATGACAGAGAGCCCAATATGAGCAACGGATTTGTTTCGGCAAGTTCTTCGCGTGACGGTTCGGTGATGTTGACTTCCTTGACCGTCTGAACGAGAGTCCACTGTGTCTTTCCGTCATACCATGTCGAGAGGTCGGCTGTGATCACCGCGAAACGGGTCCCGTGCAAGGTGATCATGCCCTTCTGGGACATTCCGGTGGCCTGCAGGTCGAAAGTGGCCTGGACAGGCTGCGTGCTCATTCGCTCTACGACGTGTTTTAAGACGCTTTGCGCTGTTTCGGCACCTTGCGCCGAGGTGTATGTGCCGAGGAGTAAAAACAAGG
The DNA here is from genome assembly GCA_964018905.1 of uncultured Muribaculaceae bacterium. Classification (GTDB taxonomy): domain Bacteria; phylum Bacteroidota; class Bacteroidia; order Bacteroidales; family Muribaculaceae; genus JAAVFS01. The sequence goes on along the minus strand of CAXHRO010000009.1, from coordinate 99,375 downwards.
CGTATAGGGCTCTAAATCTCTTCATTTTTATGCTGAATGTAAAATATGTCATTTATAGTTATTGCAGTATGGAGTCAAGCTGGTATAGATCCACGAGAACGTTGCGTGGCTTGCTGCCTTGGGCCGCACTTACAATGCCGGCCGACTCGAGCTGATCCATGATCTTGCCGGCACGGTTATAGCCGATCGAGAATTTGCGTTGCAGTGATGATGTCGACGCCGTGTCGCCGCCGGCACACAGGAAGCGGGCCGCGTCCTCAAACAGCGGGTCGCGGTCGGTTATCGATCCCAGTGTGATGTCGCCCTCGGCCGATGGGGGCTCGGGCAGGTAATACGGGTGGTCAAAGCCGGTCTGGTTGCTTATACTGTCGACAAGAGCCTCTACCTCGGGGGTATCGATGAACGCACACTGCACACGCTCCATCGAGCCGTTGTGGGAGAACAGCATGTCTCCGCGGCCTATAAGCTGGTTGGCGCCTGTACGGTCAAGAATGGTCTTGCTGTCAACCATCTGTGACACACGGAATGCTATACGTCCCGGGAAGTTTGCCTTGATGATGCCGGTGATGACATTGGTCGATGGGCGCTGTGTGGCTATGATCATATGCATGCCTACAGCGCGTGCCTTCTGGGCTATACGCGCTATGGGTGTCTCGATTGCTTTGCCCGACATCATGATAAGGTCGGCAAACTCGTCGACAATGATGACGATGTATGGTAGATATCGGTGTCCCTTCTCGGGATTGAGGCGGTGCTCGGCAAATTTATCATTATACTCGGTGATAGAGCGTACATTGGCATCCTTGAGCAGGTTGTAGCGGTTATCCATTTCGACACACAGCGAGTTGAGCGTGCGCTCTACTTTCTCAGGCTCGGTGATGACAGACTCCTCTTCGTCTTCAAGCTGGGCCATGAAGTGATACTGCAACTTGCTGTATAGACTGAATTCCACCATCTTGGGGTCTACGAGCACAAACTTCAGTTCGCTGGGGTGCTTCTTATACAGCAACGAGGCTATTATGGCGTTGAGACCTACCGACTTTCCCTGGCCGGTGGCTCCGGCGACAAGCAGGTGTGGCATCTTGGCCAGGTCGGCGATATATATGTCGTTGGAGATGGTGGCACCCATTGCCATGGGCAACTGGTATTTGCATTCCTGGAATGCCTTGGAACCGAGGACCTGACGCATAGATACCGTCTGGGGATCCTTGTTGGGGACCTCGATACCGATGGTCCCTTTTCCTGGAATGGGAGCGATGATGCGTATGCCAAGGGCGGCAAGGCTCAGTGCAATGTCATCTTCAAGTCGTTTGATTTTGGCGATACGTACACCCTCGGCCGGTATTATCTCGTAGAGTGTGACGGTGGGTCCTACGGTGGCCTGTATCTTTGATATGGGTATGCCGTAGTCTTTCAGGGTCTTGGTAATGCGTTCCTTGTTCTCGTCCTGTTCCTCCCGGTCGACTGTATTGCCTTTGCTTGTACGGTTGACGAGTAGGTCAAGAGACGGCCGCTGGTAGCGTGACAGTTCGGCTGTAGGGTCGTACAGGGTCGAGGTGTCCTCATGTCCTTCTTCTATCCGTGTGACATTGATGTCGAAGTCGGGGGTCGCAGAGATGGTTTCGGTTGTCTTAACCGGCGTGGTGGAGGTGGGACCGGTCCCGGAGTCTACATGATAAGAGGTGAGATTCTCCTGGATTATATTGTCGGCTGGTATCTCAGATTCATCCTCGGACTCAGTCTCATCTTCGGTCTCATTTTCGTTATCATCACCGGCCGGGATATCTATTGCATTTTCACTTGTTATGGAGTCATTATCGAAGCTTACGCTTACGGGCATCATCTCGGTCTCGTCGTTCTCATTGTGGGGCATATAGGCCGAGTGGTCATCGGTATGGTCGCGGTTGTCATCTGATTCGTTCTCTACAGCAGGCTCGGATTCAAAGTCATCGTTTAGCTTCTCAGCCTCCTTGTCTACAGCATGTGATAAGGCCGGACGGGCCTTGCGGTAGGCGGCCGTGATGCGATTTAAAAACTTGACGATCTCATTGATGTACATATAGGTGAGGATGGCTGTGAGCACAAGACTTATGCCTACGGCCCCGATCCATTGTATGCGGGCTATGAGCCACAGGTTTATGTATCGGCCGTGGTATCCTCCGTATGGAAATACGCTCTCAAGGTTAAGGTACAGGTCAACAAGCCCGACGATGAGCGACAGCCCTATTGCCGACACAAGGCATTTTAGGGTAAGACTCCAGAAGTGCAGATTCTTTTTGGCTCCGATGAGCGCAAGGCCTATGAACACGAGATATACCACAAGTACAAGCGAGCCTATGCCCAGCCCGTGGGTGAGCAACATGTGGGCCGCGACTGCGCCCGCCGGCCCTGCGACATTCTCGACCGAGATCCCTTGGGCAATCATCTGCTCGACTGTGAATGTATTGAGCCTGCTCTGATCGCTGGCGGCTGTGGAGAAATAAGACATCGCTGCGATGAGCAGGTAGGTCGCCAGCAGTATGAGTGTGATTCCGGTAACGGTGTGTGTGCGCTTGTCAAGGAAGAAGCGAATGAAAGCCGGCCATTGGCGAGGCTCGGTTGACGAATTTATCTCTTCATGGGCGGCGCGCCGATCGTCATCGGATGGTGTGTCTTTCTTGCGACGACGACGTTTTTTCTTGGGCCCGGTGACTTCATCCAGGTCGGTATCGTCCATGGTGTCAGGGGCATTCAAGGAGTCGGGGTCGTAATCTATAGTGTGATTATATCGGTCCATTTATTCGTGGTTTTGCGTGGATTGTCGGGGTGGGGGAGGGATGACCGGCCGTATGTCAGTTCTTGAATCTGAGCTGGTGTATTGTGGCAAGAGGATCGGGAGAGTTGAAGACGTAACTGCCCGCTACAAGAATATCTGCCCCTGCCTCAGCCAGGCGGGTGCCTGTCTCGAGGTTTACGCCGCCGTCAATCTCAATGAGAGCTTTTGATCCGGTCTCGGCTATGAGTTCCTTAAGACGTTTTACCTTTATAATGGTGTTTTCTATGAATTTTTGTCCGCCAAAGCCGGGATTCACCGACATCAGCAACACCATGTCAAGTTCGGCGATGATATCTACAAGAGTTGATACCGGTGTGGCCGGGTTGAGTGTCACGGCTGCTTTCATGCCGGCCTGTTTTATTTCCTGGACTGTACGGTGAAGGTGCAGGCATGCTTCCTGGTGGACGTTCATTATCGAGGCCCCGATGTCGCGTACCTGTGTCACAAACTTCTGAGGCTCGACTATCATGAGGTGTACGTCAAGAGGTTTTGTACATAAGGTACTGACGGCTTTCAGTACAGGAAAACCGAACGATATGTTCGGCACGAATACGCCATCCATGACATCAAGGTGGAGCATATCGGCCTCACTGTTGTTGATCATGTGGATATCATGTTCCAGATTGCCGAAGTTAGCGGCTAACAGAGACGGAGAAACTAACATAGTGACTTTTTATTTTGATAGGTGATGCGATGGGTCAGGCTGTCTGTCGGCGTGGTTTGAACGCATTCCAGAGAATATACAGTACGCATATTCCCAACAGTATGCATCCGGCAATGGTGAGGTAGGCGTTGTATTCCTCGATTTTGGGCTGAAGTTCATCGCGTCCGTACATGGTTCCGAGCCACCATCCCAATATGGCGAGAATCGTGTTCCATACAAATGCTCCAAGTCCGGTAAACGTGACAAATTTTATTATATTCATACGTGATAGTCCGGCCGGAATAGAGATGAGCTGGCGCACGGCGGGGATCAGTCGGCCTATGAATGTGGACACCGACCCGTGACGGTCAAAGTATTGCTCGGCGTTCTCGACTTTCTCGCGTGAGAGAAGACAAGCATGGCCCAGGCGGCTGTCGGCAAACTTGTAGATTACCGGGCGCCCTACCCATACAGCCAGATAATAGTTTACCAAGGCTCCCACGATAGCTCCGAGAGTGGCGATAAGCACGACCATCACAATGTTCATGTCGGCTCCTGTCTGAGAGGCGGAGACCATACGCGATGTGGCAAGATAAGCTGCCGGTGGGACGATGACCTCGCTTGGAAACGGAATGAATGAACTCTCGACAACCATGAGAATGAATACGAGCCAGTAGCTGGCATTGTCCATGAACCAGTTGAAAATGCCGAGTGCGTCCCAGGTGTCGGGTGTGGAGATTGCAGTTATTAACAGATTGATCATATGAGTGTATATTTTTCAATATACAAAGATACGTAAAAAATATAAATTACCTGCCATTCGGTCGTTGTCATTTATCGGCATTGATTATTCCTGCGTTTCTGAACATTGTGGCGTAGTGTGCGGCTTTTTGCTCGAGGGGCAGGGGATAGGCCCTGCTTGTTGATGGCATGCGCCATATCTTGAGGCCGTCGGGGGCTGTAATCATTTCGCCCATACACGGAAGCGCAGTGCCGGTCAGCCCGGCTATGACGCTTGCAGCCTTTTCACCCGTTGTGGCTATAGTTCGGCACTCGGGCATCTCTGCGAGGATATCGTATAGAGGCACCGGTGTTACGATCTCGAGGTATTTGTCACTGGCATTTCCTTTGAGCCGCCTTACCTGTCGACCTGTGTCATGCAGAGCGATATGTCGGTCGGTGAGAAGCTGTTTGATCTTTTCAAGGTCATAATGCCGCCCGTCGGACTGTAGCAGGGCATGCCTGTCGCCGTGGAATATCAGTCCCATCATTGGCCAGAAGTCGTTGGTGCGGTTAGGGTAGTAGAAGTCCATCGACCACCGCTTGGGCTGTGGCGGAAATGTACCCATGACAAGTATGCGTGCTCCGGCAGGCGCAAATGGTTCCCATGGATGGGTTTCAAGCAATATTTCGTTGTCCATATCAATATAACGGGTCTCGTGGATATAAAGTGCATGAAGTGTTTGAAAAAAAATCCCGGGTCGGTGGTATCCGGCCCGGGATTAATGTTGTATGACGATAGTTTATCAGTCAAGCAGGTAGAGTGATGGGAGGAGCATCCCATCGCCGGTATTTACAGGAGTGTAGAATCCATAGCTGCCGTGGCTTGTCGAGAGACGCATTGTCTGGTCTCCGCGTGTGATTGACCAGGTGCCGTCTCCGTTGTTGGTGGCCGAGAACAGGTAGGTCTCGTCGATGACACCGTCATTGATTACCGGGGCCGATGAGAAATTGGGGCTATTGAATGAACCCGTAAGGTAGAAATAGCGATTGGAGCTGTCGTAAAGCAGGAATTTGCCCTCGGGGCATTCGATTGGCTCGGTAGCATCTTTGGGCAGGTAACTGCTGGCGGCTGTGAATGCATATGCATCGTTTTCCATCTCTACGACTCCGTCCTTTAAGGGAACGGTAACGGCTGTCAGGTAGCCATATGTCTTGCCTGCCGCTACCGGTGTCGCAGCCTGGTTGCCGCATGCAAATAGGTAGCTGCGGTCAAGCAAAAGAGTGGGCTGGTTGAACTCTCTGTAGACAGCCTTGCCGAGATACTTGGTGAACGACCAGCTGTCCGACCCTTTGGTATAGCGAGCGGTCACAGTCTCGAGAGAATTGTCGTTGAGTGTCCATGACGAACCGTTATATACAAACAGACCGCATTTGTTGCCATTGTAGACTACATATTTTTCGTCTCCGCTGATAGCATACGGGAGCTTGTTCCTGAGATAGAGCGGAATATAGGCTGCGGCATTATCGAGTTTGTTGTTCTCGAATCCCATGGCCTCATAGTCGGCGGTGTTAAGGGCCATGGCATTGTCGGCAATAACCCATTCGCCATTGTTGTAGCAATATACCGCATTCATGTCGGGAGTTACCTCGGGTACGATCGTTGTTGCTTTTGTGACAATGGTATTGAGATACTTGCCTTTGCTGGCGATGGCCATTACATAGCCTTCGATCTCGACGTCAAATCCATCGGCGATATTTGCCTTAACCTCATCGGTGGCTCCATAGGGGCTGAGTTGTACGGTCGTGCCGTCGAGCTCGATATTGATGTAGTTGCCGCTTACAATGGCTTTGCCTTTGAATGAGGAATAGATGGGTGAGATCGGACTGGCACCACTTGCCATCGCATCGCTTACGAATTTATCTATCTCGGCTCCGGTCCATGTCCTTGGCGCCGGATATGTTACGGCCTGGGATCCTTTGACCTCGGGGGTAGATCCTCGGGCTATCTGGAATCCATAATTGTATGTGTCTACGGTCGAACTGATTGACAGTTGGTCACCGATCTTGAGATCAGAGTTGTTGGTCGGAGCATAGACGAATGCCGATCCGGTGGCATCGGTGACGATGGGACCCTGTGTCGATATTGCGGCTACATATCCGTTAATGGTTACGGCACTTCCCTTAGTGAGAGATCCGAGCACACTGGATAGTGTGAATCCGTTGTCGGCCAATGGGCTGATTGATCTTGACCCGGCGGCACTGCTTGCAGTAGCATCGATATTGTTGCTGTAGCTTACAATGGCATAGGCTCCGTCGGTAGCGTCACTGAACTGCTGTGCCAGTATCGCGGGAATCCCTGCGGCCACATTGTCTGACGGTACCTGTGTATAGTCGGCCGATGACAGTGTATAGGTGTATCCGCCAGTGATGGCAGTGATCTCGGGTGATACTTCCGAGGCTTCGTTGTAGGTTACGGCAACCTTGGAGTCGGCCGGGTCGAGATAATAGGGGAACGACTTGGTGGCCATGAAGTGAGGCAGGGCGACTGTAGCAGGATAAACACTTGACTTGTCAAAGTAGTGATTGGTTCCGATAGCTTTGGCCGCGTTGGTCTCATCTTCGGTGGTGGCCTGTTCCTGCATCAGTTTGGATATGGCGTCATAGTCTTCGTCGGTAAGGGTGTATGTGCCCTCTGTGCTTGAAGGGGTATCGTAGTTTGCTCCTCCCTCGAATCCATCGAGATAATGGTCGTTCCAGGTGTTCTCACCACAGCTTGCGAGCGCAAGGGTCAATCCGGCGGTAAGAACAGAGTTGAATATCTTGTTGTTCATAATTGTCTTTAACTATAGGTTGTTCCCTTGATTAGAAATAGAGTTTGCAACGTAGGCTGAATGTGCGGCCGTAGCTGTAGAACACGCGGAAAGCATTTTCCCAGGAGCCCTTTGACGAGTGGTCGGTATATGCGTCCATGATGTAGTAGTTGTTGAACACATTGTAGACGTTGGCCGAGAACGTGCAACGGAGTCCGCCGGTGATCGGGAAGCTGTAGCTGGCATTCATGTCGAGCTGGTTTCCGAACGGAATACGCCACGGGTCGTTGATTACAAGGGGCTTGCCGGGGGTCAGTGTCGTGCTGCTACGGCTGTTGAGCTGGAAGTCGCTGTAGTTACGGGCATTGCATGTCCAGTCAGCTCCTATGCGGAATCCTTTGAAGGGCTTGAACTGTGCGCCAATGGCGGCTGTGAGCTGAGCCGAACCACCTACTTTGATGCCTTTTTGGTCGATCTCTGCATGGAGATGATCCTCGGCAAGAGGTGTGGTGACGGTAGCTGGCACATCGGTGCTGCCGAAGCTTGCAAGGGCCTGTCCCTGGCTGTTATAGAAATAGCCGGTGGGGTTGTTCTGCCATGTGTTGTCGGCGAAGGCGAACATTCCGGTCAGCTCAAGCCACTTGGTGGGGATATATGTCATGTTGACCTCTACTCCCATGTAGCGGGAATCGACGCCATTCATGTTGGCAGTGTAGCGGTCATTGTCATATTCGAGGGTGCCGGTGGTGATCATGGTACGGTCCATCCACTGGATGAAGTAACCGTTGACCTGGGCGGCAAACTTGGGCGAGTGGTATTCGTATCCAACCTCTACTGCACCAACCTTTTCATTAATGGGGTTGGGGTTGACAGCATTGGAGTTGGCTGGAGAGACGAATACGCCATACTGCAGGTATGGGGCGCGCGTGATATATCCGCCGTTCACAAAGACGTTGTTGTAGCGGTCGATGTTGTAGTTGGCTCCGGCCTTGATGTTCCCTGCAAAGAATGTCTTTGTGGGTGACTCGCTTTGATCGTCGTTGACATACAGGTGCTCGTAGCGGGTGTAGGTGTTGAGGTTCATGGCACCGGCAATAACAAGGTTAAGCTTGTCATCCAAAGTCTTGTACTCGGCCTGGGCATATATGCCTTCCTGCCATATGCGGCTGTCCCAGTTGCGGTATACGACATCTCCTACACCGAGTTTCTGTTGCTGGTAGGCGATCTTCTCAGCTTCGGTGGCAAATGTGCGCTGGTTGTTGGATGCCGCACGGTAGTAGTCTATGAAGTAGGCGCCGTTGTAGAGATCCGAGATCTCATTGGTGTGCTCGCCGTAGTAGTAGCGGATATCGAGTCCGGCAGTGATAGCCAGCTTGTCGGTGATCTGGTTTTTGTAGTTGGATACGCCTCCAAACCAACGGTGATTGTTGACCGAGTTTGACATTACCATGAGCGAACCGGTAGTGCTGGCCTGGTTCATTAGCTGTATCTGGTCGTAGGCAAACATTCCGTTGCCGTGACGCAGGTTGTAGGTGACACCGTTGTTTGTGATGCTCTTCCAGTTGAGATTGCCCTTGCTGTCAGCACCATACCAGTAATCGTAATAAGTGCTTGAGCTTGATCCTACCTGTGCGCCTTGTCCGCTTGTACCGCCGCCTGAGCCCAGTGAAGCGTAGATTACCGACGATAGTGATGATTTGGGATTTATCTGCCATACGTGGTTCAACATCATCACGGGCTTGTTATAGTAGTTGTACTGGGAGGCTTTGCGCTCGCCGTTGAGACCGAGTCCGTATGTGGGATTGTAACGGTAGGCCTCGCCGCGTGGCATATAGTTGGCTACGTTCTGCCACTCCTGGATGCTGAGTCCGTCCGATGAACTGCGTTTGTAGTGGGTCTGGGGAGCTCCGGTTACAGTAAGAGAGATCTGGTTGCTCTCGTTGATACGCTTGGAGATGTTGAGGAAGTAGGTGAATGCTTCGTAGTCGGTTCCCTGGATGTAGCCGTCACCGGTCTTTCGAGAGCCGAGGAATGTCATTGCCCAGCCGTTTTTCATCAGTCCGGTAGAGAATGAGATTCCATAATTCATCGAGTTGTCGTTGCCGAGTCCATACCATGCTGTTCCACCTTTTTTGGCATCGAGTCCTTTGGTCACCATGTTGATGGTGCCGCCGAATGAGGGTGATGAGATTATCGTAGCACCCAGACCGCGCTGAACCTGCATTGACGAGACGATGTCGCCAAGGCCGCTCCAGTTTGACCAGTAAATTCCACCCCATTCCATGTCGTTGACCGGTACACCGTTGACCATGGTGGCTGTGTTGTTGGACTTGAATCCGCGGATATTGATCTTGGCATCGCCAAAGCCGCCGCCATCCTTGGTGGCCCATACGCCTGGAGTTGTTTTCAGTACCTCGGGCAATTCCTGGTTACCGAGTTTGATGTCGATCTCATCTGCTTTGATGGTTGACATGGCCACGGGTGTCAGACGTGTGCGACCCACCGACTGTGTTACCACTACGTCCTGTAGCATTGTTGCCTCTGGTTCCATGGTAACTGTGCCGATCTTGCCGTCGGCTTTGATCTCGACATTGGCGGGCTTATAGCCTACGTAGGTTACCTGGAGTGTCTTGCATGAGGCAGGAACACTTAGTTTGAACTGGCCGTCCATGTCAGTGGCACACGCAGCATTTGATCCCACGGCTTTGACGGTAGCGCCCACCATGGGTTCATTAAGTTCGTCTACCACTTGGCCGACACAATTAATGTTGGGTGCGGCCACCGCAGTGATGCACACAAGCCAAATTGCACTGGCTAAGAGAAGGAGTCTCTTCATAATGTTTAAATGATTAGTGAATATATAAGAAGTATAGTTGAGACGCTGTGGCGTTTATTATATCATGGTGCAAAGATAATAATTATATTAACAGAAATTAGTTTTTTTTTCTTTGTTTAACATTTGGCTTGAGATGGATAACTATTCAGCGAATCCTTAAGGCTGATATTCCGATATATAGTGCACAAATATCATACTAAGCCAATTGTATTTTTGCGAATAAGCCTTAAAGAACGTATGTCTTCTGAATTGTTTGGTATAGAATATCAAGATATTGATAGGTGGCTATTCTCTAAATAGTTAGACCCGGTTCCCCAATATTTGTTAACGCCGGGGCGGCCAGGCATCGTGCAGATGTGTTCGCGCAGTGAGGGATCAATGCGGTTGCATTGTGACCGAAACAAGCGGGCGCAGATGCATGACGTTTGGCCGAGGCGATTGTATCTTATGCCATGGACAACGGAGGATAAATATGACTGTGATGAATTACGGCTGAAGCTGAATTATACGTACCGTAACATAAACATTGCACGCTGAAGTCGCTATTTCATTATTTTCTGAGAAGGTTTATTGGCCCAGATATGTTTTGAGAAGTTTGCTTTTCTGACCCTTCAGGCGGCGTATGGCTTTTTCTTTTATCTGACGCACTCGTTCGCGCGTTAGATCGAATTTATCACCGATTTCCTCAAGTGTCATCTCCTGACAGCCTATTCCGAAGAACATCTTCAGGATCTCGCGCTCGCGTTCATGCAACTGGTTGAGGGCGCGGTCAACTTCTTTTGACAGAGACTCCTGGTTGAGCGAAGCGTCGGCCATTGGTGAGTCGTCATTGGTGAGCACGTCAAGCAGGCTGTTGTCTTCTCCTTCGACAAACGGGGCGTCGACCGAGATATGTCGTCCTGATACTTTGAGTGTGTCGGCAATTTTCTCGACAGGGACGTCAAGAGTCTGAGCGAGTTCCTCGGGTGAGGGGCGGCGTTCGTGTTCCTGTTCGAATTTGGACAGGGCTTTGCTTATCTTGTTTAGCGATCCGACCTGATTAAGAGGCAGGCGTACGATACGTGATTGTTCGGCAAGAGCCTGCAGAATGGATTGACGTATCCACCACACGGCGTATGATATGAATTTGAAACCGCGTGTCTCGTCAAACTTTTGGGCGGCTTTGATAAGGCCGAGATTGCCCTCGTTGATAAGGTCGGGAAGGCTGAGACCCTGATTCTGGTATTGCTTTGCAACCGACACTACAAATCGCAGGTTGGCGCGAGTCAGCTTTTCAAGAGCGGCTTGATCGCCTTGTTTGATGCGCTGAGCAAGTTCAACCTCTTCTTCGACGGTTATGAGATCCTCTCGGCCAATCTCCTGCAGGTACTTGTCAAGTGAAGCACTCTCGCGGTTGGTGATGGATTTTGTGATTTTAAGTTGTCTCATGTTATTCTGTAGTGTTTATCAGCGTGCAAAGGTACGAATTTTCTATCAAATAAACGTACTTCCCTGTTGTTTTATTTTATAACGTCTGAATTATTTGTATCTCGCCCACTGGATAAGCTGTTTGACCGTCGGCTTCTTTCCATGCATGAAAATGCCAACACGATAGACTTTTGCGGCAAACCATACTATGGCGACAAATGATGCATACAGTATTATGAGTGATACAATAACCTCCCATGTGGGGATTCCGAACGGGATACGTGTCATCATCACCATTGGCGACGTGAATGGTATCATCGAGAGCCATACTGCCAGTGATGATGTAGGGTTGGCGGCTATTGTCGTGGATACGATGAATCCTATGAGGAGCGGTATGATGACGAAGCTCTGTAGCTGTGAGCCGTCCTGGATATTGTCGACCGATGAGCCTATCGCCGCATACATAGCGGCATATAGCAGGAACCCGCCTACGAGGAACAGTAGCAGATAGCCGAAAATGCCGGCGATGAACGACGGGTTGCCTATGATACTGAGTGCCTGGATTCCCTCGATGTCGATCGAGGATGTTGCCACATCAAGTGTGCCTGTGTTATATGCGGTGATCTCTCCGGCTATCTCAGGAGAGATGAACAGCGGTATGAATGTGGCCGATATTGTGACCATCAGGAGTGCCCATAGTGCAAGCTGGGTGACGGCTACGAGTCCGACACCGATGATTTTGCCCATCATCAGCTGGGTCGGTTTGACCGATGTGACCACAAGTTCGAGCACGCGGTTGTTTTTCTCTTCTATGATGCTGGTCATCACCATCTGTCCGTACATTAGTAGGAACATATACAGTACCACCGACATGATCATGCCTATGGCATAGCTTATCATCGAAGAGGTGCCTGCGGCTTCCTCGCTTTCAGATAGACGGAATGTCGATATGTTGACATTGGTTTTGACGCTGTTCATAATGTCGCGCACGTCGGCCTTGTCGATGGCTTTGAGACGTTCCTGTTCTATGATGTCCGATATGTTGTTGTTAAGCGAGCTTTCGAGTTCCATCGAGCTGGCATCGCGTGTGTATAGCGTCACTCCTTTGGGGTTGTCTACTATGTCGGAGGCTATGATAAGAAATCCGTCATACTGGGTATGAGCATACATAGAGTCGGGTGCAACATCAATGCGCTCATAGCGGGCGAGGTCGGTGTCATTGAGTTGAGGGGCGATTATGCCTGAGTTGTCGACGACGCCTATGCGGCGTGCATCGCTTATATTAAGGTTCATAAGCAGGGCCGGCAGGCACATCATGGCAAGCATCAGTACCGGCATGAGTATGGTGGTGATGATGAAGCTTTTCTTCTTGACGCGCTCGAGGTATTCACGGCGCACGATTATCCATATCTTGTTTTTCATTGTTGTATGATGGGAGTATTTTGTTGTATTGTCTTGATGAATATCTCTTCCATAGATGGTATGGCCGGTTCTATGGCCTTGATGTCAAGGCGGCTGTTTACGATATCGATGACGGGGCGCAGTGACGAGCCGTGTGCAGGGGTTACAAGCAGGCGTGTGTCTCCGTTGTCGAGAGTCATGGTATCGACAACGGCACCAATGCTGGCGAGTTGGTCGGTCACGAGTGAAGTGTCTCCGCCTACTATGAAGGCTGAGCGGTTGCCTCCGCGTTCGGCCCGTATGGCGGCTACGTTGCCTGACAGTATGTTGTGGGAGTTGTTTATAAGAGTTATCTCGTCACAAAGGGCTTCGACACTGGCCATGTTGTGAGTGGAGAAGATGACTGTGGCACCGTCGCGGTGGAGTGACAGGATCTCTTCTTTAAGCAGGTTGGCGTTGATGGGGTCGAATCCCGAGAACGGCTCGTCGAAGATGAGCAGTTTGGGGCGGTGGAGTACGGTGACTATGAACTGTACTTTCTGAGCCATACCCTTGGATAGTTCCTCAACCTTTTTGTTCCACCAGTCGGAAATACCGAACTTATCAAACCACTCCTTGAGCCTTTTTGTGGCCTCAGAACGAGACATGCCCTTGAGCATGGCGAAGAATATCGCCTGTTCGCCGACTTTCATTTTTTTGTACAGGCCGCGTTCTTCGGGGAGATAGCCTATGGCGGCTACGTCATTTTCCACGAGACGGTGGCCGTCGAATATGACGTGTCCCGAGTCGGGGGCGGTGATGTGATTGATGATACGTATAAGGGTGGTCTTGCCTGCGCCGTTTGGACCAAGCAGTCCGTAGACCGAGCCCCTCGGGACATTAAGCGACACGTCGTCAAGGGCGGTGTGTCCGGTGAAATGTTTCGAGACGTTGTGTACTTCGAGTATGTTCATTGTTTAAAAGTTGTGATATTCGTATGTTGTATTAGACGTTGCCGGGGGTGGAAAATTGCATTATGGGATAATAAAAAATGAAACCTGGTGGCTGACAGTATGTTCGGCCACCAGGTGATATGTTGGGATTTATTATTGATGAGGCTCTTGTCGTGATGGATCAGTCAAGGTCGACGGCATAGTATTGCTTGCGCTGTCCGGGGTATTTGCCGGTGATGAACATGACGTGGTCGTATTCGTCGCTGGCGACTATTGAGTCGTAAACTTTCTTGACATCATCGGCCGAGTTGACATTGATGTTGTTGATGTCATAGATGATAAATCCGTCACGTATGCCGGCGTTCTTGAATTTGCCGTCGTTGACTTTCTCAACCTTGACTCCCGAGCGGCGGTTGAGTTTCTTGAGTTCGTCGGTACTGAGTGACTTGATAACGACGCCCAGCGAGCTGACGTCACCCTGGATAGTGATACCGGTGTCGCCGCGGCTGTTGCGCAGGGTGACAGGAACAACAATTTCCTTGCCGTCGCGTATTACGGTTATATTGATCTTCTCTCCTGGACGGTGACGTGCCATGGCTTCTTGCAGTTGTGCCGAATTATTGGTCGTAGCGTTGTCGATGGCTATGATTATATCATCGGCTTTAATGCCTGCCTCGGCGGCGGCTCCCTCGGGATCAACAGTGGCTAAGAATATACCGGAGTTGATGTCTTTAAGTTTTTTCTCCTTTGCAAACTCGGGTGTGATCTCTCTGAAACTTATGCCAAGGAATGCACGCTGTACGGTACCGAACTCCTTGATGTCGTTTACTACCTTCTGTACAATTGAAGTGGGGATGGCAAACGAGGCACCCGAGTAGTTGCCTGTCTGAGAGAAGATGGCGGTGTTGATGCCTACAAGCTGACCGTCAAGATTTACAAGCGCTCCACCCGAGTTGCCCGGATTGACAGCTGCATCTGTCTGGATGAACGATTCGATGCCACGGCCTCCCTGGCCCTGTGTCAGGTTGCTTATGTTGCGGGCCTTGGCACTGACGATACCGGCGGTAACAGTGGAGGTGAGGCCGAAGGGGTTGCCTACAGCGAGCACCCACTCGCCCATGCGCAAATCGTCGCTGTTACCCATAGGGATAACGTGCAGGTTGTCGGCCTCGATTTTTACAAGGGCGATATCGGTGGCCGGGTCAGTGCCTACGACGGTAGCATCAAACGTGCGGTTGTCATTGAGGGTTATCTCCAGGCGGCTGGCACCGTCGATAACGTGGTTGTTGGTTACGATATAACCGTCGGCCGACAGGATGACACCCGAGCCGAGACCGCTTTGGCGTTCGCTTGGTTGTTGTGGCTCGGCCTGAGGTTGCTGGCGACGGTATTGTGGTCCGAAGAAGAATTCCAGGAACGGGTCGTCAAAGCCTTGTGGTACACGCTGGCGGGTATTGTTGTTTACTGTATTGTAGCTCTTGACACTGACAACACCGTTGACCGTTGATTCGGCGGCGTTGGTGAAGTCGACCGCAGGGACTGAAACTCTCACACGGGAATCGGTGGACGATGCCTGTGTTGCCTGGTTGCCGGATGTATTGGCACAGGAAACCGAAGCTGCGATAGCCACCACCATTGATGCACAAAGTGTATTGATTATGGATTTGTTCATAGTAGTAATGTGTGAAAAATTTGATTATTTTGAATTTCTAACGGCAAATTTATACCGTTTATTCTATTAGACAATATATTATCAATTCGGTTTATCTTTTTTTAGGAAAAAATTTAATGCGTGTGTGGATTTTTTGCGTAAGTTTGCAATGCTCAACATTTGTTATATGACAACTTCGGCCACCTGATTATGCGAAAATCTATCCCCATGGTTCTTGTCGTGGCGACTGTGCTGACTTTGATGTCGTGCGGTTCGGGTAAGCGTGTGTCCAAGTCCCGATTGCCGTCTCGAAGTACCGTTACCGAGATCTCGCTTGAAGATCTGATTGGCGGTGGAGTGGCGGAGGTAGAGTTGTCAAAACGTTCCCGCGCAGTGGTTGAAGCGGCCAACAAGTGGCTTGGCACGCCTTATAAATATGGTGGAGACAGCCGTCGTGGTGTCGATTGCTCGGCATTGGTGATGAATGTGTATAATGAGGCTCTTGGGGTGAAGATTCCACGTACGTCGCGCTCTCAGCGGGAGTTTGTAACCGATGTGCCTCGTCGTAGTCTGCAACCTGGAGATCTTGTGTTTTTTTCATCGGTCAAGAATCGTAATGGTGTCTCACATGTGGGCCTGTTTATCGGTGGCGATCGCTTTATTCATGCATCTTCATCCCGCGGTGTGGTTGTGAGTAAACTAAGTGATAAATATTTCATGACTCATTATCATTCGTCAGGCCGTGTGGTTGATATGGCTCCGAAAAGCCGGGCTGATGCATATGTAGTCGGCGAGACATTGACCGATGAGGCCGAGCTACGTCTGGAGATGCTTGATCGTATACTCACTGCGACCATCGATTCAATCTATTCAATGCCCGTCGACGACGATCCTAACCTCGCCCCCGGCCTCTGACTTCATCATAGTCATATTTATTTTCTGCCATCCGTGGTATAAGATACCATCGTCTCGGCCAATGGTCATGCAGACGTTTGACCGCCCCGGCGTTAATAGATATTACTACTTCTATTTCAGTTTCGGTTTTCCGCTGCAAATCTAAGGTGGGGAACGAGGTCTAAGTTTTACCGGCTCAGGGTTGCGCGCATATGTATTATCCCGTCCCATATAAGAGATTCTGGCATAGGACGATGATATGTGTGATAAAGAACAATGGCACCGAAACCGCACGGGGCGGTAGGGTGCCATTGCTGCAAGCTGTTAGTTAGGCCGGGCCACGATTTGATTTTACCCCCGGCCCGATTGGGGGCGCGCTTGTCGAATGTTTGACAGGCTTTATTTTTTCTCGTGCTCGTATTTGAGTGTCATAGTGGGCTGGTCACATACTTCAGCCGGTCCAAAGTACTGGATGGGACCGGGGTAGATGAACGATGTGTTGACAGCCCATTCGTCACGCTTCGAGGCGAACTTCTTGAATGGAGCGTCATCAAGACGTACAAGGGCTTTCTGTATTACCGGTTTCATCTCACCGTTGCGGCGCTCCATGTTCATCATCATTGTGATTGGTATGCCGCCTGCAATCCACTGTACAGAGGGTTTGGTGAGGTTGCGCACTGATGACATGTATCCTGTCACACCGGCGTTGATAAGACATGATGCGTTGAAGCCAAGAGCATAGCAGTAGTCAGCGTCAAAGTTAGAGGGGGCTGCACAACGACCTTCGTATCCGAAGAAGTGGTGGAGGGCTGAGAATTTTCCGTTGAACTTGCCTTCTGCTTTCATCTGGTCAAGGCGCTTGCCTACCATCTCGCTTAGGAGTTTTTCGGTCTCGATGAGCGATACCTGTACGTTGCCGTGGGGATCACGGTCAAGGCTGAGCTGACGTGCTACGCCTGCGGGCAGAGACTCGTAAACGGCAGCGTTCTCGGCGCTGAGGTGGTTGATGATATATTGACGCTGTTCGCCGGCTGGAACGGTAGCAAATTCGGCAGCGTTGGCGGCGAGCAGGTCATTAAGTTCGGCGATGAGCTTTTTGACTGCAGGTATGAACTCGATGAGACCCTCTGGAATGAGTACGGTACCGAAGTTGCAACCGCGTGCGGCACGTTCGGCAACGACAGATGCAATGCTGTCCACAACCTCGTTGAGTGTCATATTCTTGGCTTCTACCTCCTCTGAAATGATGCAGATGTTGGGTTGGGTCTGGAGTGCGCACTCAAGCGCGATGTGAGATGCAGAGCGTCCCATCAACTTGATGAAGTGCCAGTATTTGCGTGCCGAGTTACAGTCACGCTCAATGTTGCCGATAACCTCTGAGTAAACTTTGGTGGCGGTATCAAAGCCGAATGATGTCTCGATCTGCTCGTTCTTCAGGTCGCCGTCAATGGTCTTGGGGCATCCGATCACCTGTACGCCGGCATTGATCTGCTTGTAATACTCGGCAAGCACAGCTGCGTTGGTGTTAGAGTCGTCGCCGCCTATGATTACGAGAGCTTTGATGTCAAGCTCTTTGAGAATTTCAAGGCCTTTGTCAAACTGTTCCTTTTTCTCCAGCTTCGTACGGCCCGAGCCGATGATGTCAAAGCCGCCCGTGTTGCGGTACTCGTCGATGATGTCGGCAGTAAGCTCGATATACTGGTGGTCAACGAAGCCGCCGGGACCCATAAGGAATCCATAGAGCCGGCTTGACTTGCTGATTTTCTTTATACCGTCAAAGATGCCGCTTATCACATTGTGTCCACCGGGAGCTTGTCCTCCGGAGAGGATTACGCCTACGTTGATGGGCTGACCCTGCGAGGGGTTGGCATTTTTCTCAAATGTGATTTCGGGAAGACCGTAGGTGTTGGGGAAGAGTTCCTTGATAGCCTCCTGGTCGGCGACCGATTGTGTAGCCTCGCCCTCTACAGCCTTTACGGCGCCTGTGAGAACGATCGGAAGCTTGGGCTCGTAAGCTGCGCGAGCCACCTGCAATGCGCTTTTCTTCATTGATTTATGAATGGTTAAATGATTTAATCTTTCTGACGAAATCGCTAAAGCGATAAGTCGAACCGTTTTATGAGTGCAAAGATAGTCAATTTAGACTGTAATATTCGTTAAAATTGTTTAAGAACAGGCTGATGCTCCGGCTGTAGAGATGAGCCGGGGACTATTGGCGAGATACCGTAAGGCTGTGTCGCGTATTGTCTTGGGGGTTAGACTTGATATGGCACGTTGTTGGCGTTCAAAATAGTCATGTGGAGTGTTCATATGGTGTTTTACAAGATGATAATCCATTATGTTGAACGGTGTGTCAAGCATTGTGAGCATGGAGCCGGTCGCGACCTGTTTTACGGCATTGAGTTCATTTGAATCCATCAGTGTGGTTGATAGTTTCTCTATCTCATGCTCTACCTCATCGATGACACGGTTGACGTAGCTGTTGTCACACTGGCTTGAGATGGTTATGAAAGCGCCTTCATGGTAGCCGTATACAGCGGCGTTGATGCCGTATGTAAGTCCTTTCTCTTCTCGTATGTTGGTCATGAGGCGGCTCCCGAAGTATCCGCCCAGTGCTGTGGTCATCAGGCGTATGTTTTCGTAATCGTGATCTTGGCGGTTGACGGTCGGGATGGTGATTCGTATGGCGCTCTGGAGAGAGTGGGGCAATTCGGCATGTCGGCGGGTGGACGCTGATGGTGTAGCCGGGATGACGAGTGCGTGCCCCTGGTCAAGAGGATTGCAGTCAATCTGGGAAAGCCGGTTGACTGTTGTCTTAAGTGATGCCGGTGTGATGCTGCCTACCATGAATACCGTTGGTGCTTGATGTCCGACAAGCCGGTGTGACTCTGTAATGGCCTCGTCGAGACTTATGGCAAGTATTTCATCCGGACTCCATTTTCGAGTTGACGGATGACTGTTGCCGAATGCCAGCATACGGTCAAGTTCCTCGGCATGGGTGGTCACACGTTCGAGTTGGGTGGCACGCTGTGCCGACAGTTTCCCTCTGATGACGTTGAACTCTCTGTCCGGAAACAGTGGACGGTTGATGATGCCGACAAGTGTGCCCAACAGGATGTCGAGTGATCGGTTGAGCGCAAACAGTGTGATGGTGTTGTTATGTCCCAACAGTTCGTTTGACAGCCAGGCTCCGTTATAGTCAAGTTGATCAGCCACAGCATCGGGGGACATGTCAAGACTTCCGGCAGTGAACAGTCGGGATGCAATTTCAGAGACCGGAGCCATTGGGCCATCATGTCGTCCGCCTTTCCATGAGAATGTCACACGCGTCACATCAGCTTGATCTCCGCTGTCAAGAGTGACGAGTTGTATACCGTTGGGAAGGTGTAATGTTTCCACTCCCGGCATTGGTAGATGTGGCACGTCATGGATGACGGGCGGTATCGAGCGGTCAACCATTGATTGTCTTGACATATTGGCGAGCCTGTTCGAGATCCTCGGGTGTGTCAATGCCTATGGTCGGGCACGTCGACACTCCGCATTTTATGCGATATCCGTTCTGTAGCCAGCGTAATTGTTCAAGTGACTCGGCCAGCTCAAGCGATGACTGAGGAAGGGTTGTGATCCTACGTAATACCGCGGCCCTGTAGGCGTACATGCCTATGTGGGTATAGTATGTTGTATGGTCAAGCCACTCATTCCATTCGTACCCACGCACGTATGGAATAATCGAACGGCTGAAGTACATTGCGTTCATCTCATCGTCCAGCACTACCTTTGGCGTGTTCTTATCGAAGAGGGCGTCAAAGCCTCGAGTAGGGTCAAATGGGCGTACGAGTGTTGCGATCTGGGTTGTCCTGTCGTTGAAACAGTCTTTGATAGCTTCTATCTGTGACGGATCAACAAAGGGTTCGTCCCCCTGTATATTGA
Organism: uncultured Muribaculaceae bacterium; assembly: GCA_964018905.1. GTDB lineage: Bacteria > Bacteroidota > Bacteroidia > Bacteroidales > Muribaculaceae > JAAVFS01. Next base: position 79,333 of record CAXHRO010000009.1, on the reverse strand, counting down.
TTATTACATCGGCTGTGCATCCGGCGTTGCAGTAGGCTTCATAACATCGGTCGGTGCCACTGCGATGGTGTTCCCCGGTCATGATCACATGTCCGCCGAAGGCTTCTACGGCATCGACTATGCGCGTATCATCAGTTGCGACGTATACCTCGTCAAGAGCCTTGGAGGCCTGTCGGTATACGCGCTCGATCATAGTCATGCCTCCAATGTCGGCGAGTGGTTTTCCGGGGAATCGGGTTGATGCATAACGTGCCGGGATGAATCCGGCGAAAGTAAGTTTTCTCATGATTATTTTCGTCTTTTTGAAAGAGATGGAAGCAATATTATGCCTGTGATGAGGTATAGATAATATGTGAGCAGGCGCCACAGCAAGGCCAGTACCATTATAATGGCCGTCGCCGATACCATGTCGCCATAGTATTTAGTGAATATCCATTCGCTCAGTCCACTACCACCTGGAGTTGGGGTGAACATAAGCAGTACCCATACGACGATCTGTCGTCCGAATGCAAGCAATTGGTCCGAACCACTCACGAATCCCCACAGGAGAGCGTTGACTGTGAGAAAGCGGGCTGTCCAGGATAATGTTGTGGCACCGAAGGCTTTTACCCATGTGGATATGTCGCAGTGTCTCAGTTCGTGTGCGGTTGAAATAATGTCATCCCCGGCAGTCTCTATCGATTTATGCCAGCGGCGCAGTACAGGCAGGGAGAAAATTTTCACCAGTATTGTCTTTATACTTTGGGGCGCAACAAACAGTCCTGTCCATAGCAGGATACACCAGGCGGCGAGAACTCCGTATACAGTCCAGAATCCGACCTGAAGATCATGGGCCAGCGAGGCATTGTCAAAGCCGAACAGTTCACGGTATGGTATGAGAAAGAATATCGGAGGGACTATGATTGTTATGAACAGCTCGTCAAGAAACAATGTCGTAAGCATTACAGCTGTGGAGCGTCCGGCCTTCAGTCCGTTGCGTGTCATGAAGATGGCGCTTGCCGCGCTCCCGCCAACCGATGTGGGGGTGATGCATGATGTGAATTCACAAAGTAAAGTCACACGTATCGAAGTGCCCCATGACAGCCTGTCGCCACTAAGAGCCTTGAACCTCCAAGCCATGCCGGTTTCGCGCAGGGCTACGCTTGCTATGGCAAACACAATGCCAATCCATGCGCGAGTGTCGATCTCGACATTTCTAATGGCATCGGTATTGAAGTCGTCACGGAAAAGCAGTATGGCTACAGCCAGTCCAATTATGACCGGGATGGCGATTTTTATCCATGTGGAGATATTTCGGCTCATCGTGGATTGTGATCTCAGTGGCGGGAGAGGTTATCGGCTGCGCTCTTGAATGCGGCAAGTGACACTTCGTACTCCGGAGCAGTAAGTGCATTGATGTTGATATTGAAGCCTGACGCTCCGGCATCTGCCAGAGTCTGTAGCTCGGATGGCTTGATTAGGCCCGATATTACAATCGGGAAACTGATGCCCTGTGATTGCTGGTTGTCATACAGGCTCTGGATATCACTCGTTGATATGTTATAGGGATATCCGGTCAATACCACATAGTCGATGTCGGCACGTTTGAGCGGTTGCATCGGGGTGTCTGATGTAACATCCACCCCGATTATGGGGTGTCCGCCGAGGCGTTCGCGAAGTTGGAGCGGATCGATATCGCCTTGTCCGAGGTGTATGCCATGCACACGCGTTTTCTCAAGAAGCATATCATTGTGCTTGAATACAAGGATTGTCCCATTTTCACGACATGTGTCGATAATGGATTGCAGATCATTGAAATCGATACCGGTAGGATCGATTTCAATCCATGAGCATCCCGCGTTTATTGCCATTGAAACCTGGGAGACAATGGACATGTTGGGACTGGGTGTGAGTGTGAACTGTAGCATATTTGATGGATGTGAACAGTATGTATGCATAAAAAGCCTTGCGCAACTTAGTGGGCAAGACTTTTTGATTACTTTAGGTGGGGTGAGGTGTGGGGGTCGAACCCACGACCTTCGGAACCACAATCCGACGCTCTAACCAACTGAGCTAAACTCACCATGTTTGTCTTTCAACGGTGCAAAGGTAAAACGTTTTTTTTTTCTGTGCAATATTTTGCTCGTTTTTTTTCGTGTTTTTTTAAGAAAAGTCTGCGCGACCGTTGTGATTACGGTTGCGCAGACATTCGGTTATATCAGGCCTGTTCTCCGGTATCGGAGTTTATGTGTCTGATAGACTATCTGTTATTCGTCGGTGTTATTGTCGGTGTATTCCTTAAGAAGTTTGTCCTGTACATCTCCGGGCACAAGTTCGTATCCCGAGAATTTCATGGAGAACGATGAACGTCCGCCTGTGATCGAACTTAAGGCTGTAGAATAGGAGGACATTTCCTTCAGAGGAACTTTTGCTGTGATTTTTTCAAATCCGTTCTCGCTTGACATGCCCATGATGATGGCTCTGCGTCCCTGGAGGTCACTCATGACATCACCCATGACATCCCCGGGTACAAACACATCTACATCATATACCGGTTCGAGAACTTTGGGGTTCGCGTTTCTGAATGCCTCACTGAAAGCGTTGCGTCCGGCTAAGCGGAATGAGATCTCATTGGAATCAACCGGATGCATCTTGCCGTCATATATGCATACGCGTACATCTCGGGCATATGAGCCTGTGAGTGGTCCCTGTTCCATTCGATCCATCAGTCCTTTGACAATAGCCGGTATGAATCGCGCATCGATCGCACCTCCTACGATACAGTTGCAGACAACAAGCTTGCCACCCCATGCCAAGGGTATCTCCTGTGTGTCGCGGACATTCATCTTGAATTCCTGATTGCCAAACTTGTATGTGTCGGGCGCAGGCATTCCCTCCGAGTAGGGCTCGATTATGAGGTGTACTTCACCGAATTGTCCGGCTCCACCGCTCTGTTTTTTGTGTCGGTAGTCGGCACGGGCTGCCTTGGTGATGGTCTCACGATATGGGATCTTTGGCTCTTCAAAGATTATAGGTAACTTGTCGTTGTTTTCAACACGCCATTTTAGTGTGCGTAGGTGGAATTCGCCCTGTCCCGACAATATGGTTTGTTTAAGTTCTTTTGACTGCAATACTTCCCATGTGGGATCTTCTTCGTGCATGCGGGTGAGTATTACATTGAGTTTCTCGGCATCGCTCTCGGTGACGGGACGTACTGCTCGTGAATACTTTGGAGCAGGATATTTAATGAAGTCGAACGCCATGTCCACGCCCTTGGCATCAAGGGTATTGCCGGTGCGTACATCTTTAAGTTTGACTGTAGCGCCGATGTCACCGGCTTCCATCCTGTCTACCGGGGTCTTTATCTGGCCGCATACACAATATATCTGGGCGAGGCGTTCTTTGCTTCCGCGGCTTATGTTGTCAAGGTCAACGCCGGTTGTGAGAGTGCCGGACATAACCTTGAAATACTGAACCTCACCTATGTGTGGTTCTACTGTGGTCTTGAAAACATATAGGCTGAGAGGACCGTTGCTGTCGGGTTTCACTTCGTTTCCATCGGTATCTACCGGTGCCGGCATATCTTCGACAAACGGCACTACATTGCCCAGGAATTCCATCATGCGGCGTACACCCATATCTTTGAGTGCACTGACGCAGAATACCGGATAAATCGAACGATCAACGAGGCCTTTGCGGATGCCTTCGCGCATTTCGTCCTCGGTCAGTATACCCTGATCAAAGAATTTCTCCATGAGTCCCTCGTCGTTTTCAGCGGCAGCCTCGACAAGTTGTTGTTGCATCTCAAGAGCTTTTTCACGTTCTTCGGCCGGAACTTCTTCGATGGTTGGAACACCGCCTTCTGGCCCCCATGAGTATTTTTTCATGAGCAGAACGTCAATCATGGCGTTGAATCCGGGTCCGCATGACAGGGGGTACTGGATTGGAATGACTTTCTTGCCAAATATTTCTCGCATCTGCTCGATGACATTTTCATAATCAGCTTTTTCGCCGTCAAGCTGGTTGAGGGCAAATATTACCGGCTTCTTGAGATTGGCTGTGGTGCGGAAAATATTCTGTGTGCCCACCTCGACACCATGTTGTGCGTCAATCAGTATCACACCGGTGTCGGTCACGTTTAGGGCCGTAATGGCATTTCCGACGAAGTCATCACTGCCCGGACAGTCAATGACATTTATCTTTTTATTTAGGAATTCGGCATGAAATATAGTTGAAAACACCGAGTAGCCATACTCCTTCTCTACAGGGAAGTAGTCGCTGACGGTGTTTCCTGACTCTACGTTGCCACGACGTTTTATAACTCCACACTCGTAAAGCATTGCTTCGGCAAGTGTGGTTTTTCCCGATCCCTTGCTTCCAAGCAAGGCGATGTTTTTGAGTTCTTTGGTCTGGTAAATCTTCATGTTATTGAGATTTAGGATGAATAAATGACATGATCTCTCGTTGTTTTCTAAACCGTTATCGGTATCGACAACTTGCCTGCCGTTCAATTAACATCTTGGTACGGTATCGGGTTCGGTCGGTTCCGGATATTATGATTGCGCCTTAGAAAAACGTTGCCAATTTAATAATCTTATTTCAATCTGGCAACAATTGGTAATATGTTAAAAAACATAAGTATACAACATATAAGTGTGTGGCATTTCTAATCAATAAAAAAGGCTCCATACAGGAGCCTTTATAGTGGATTATTTGGTGATAGTCTCGTCTGGATTGTCTGATTCAAGATATCCGCTCAGGATCATACCTTCACGCACCTTGTCCCAGATATCGGCGTTGATGATGTGGACGATGTCAAACATCATAAGTCCGTCGCTTTCCTTTGTATTCATGGCCATCGACTCGGGCAACCGGTCTATACGGTTGTAGAGTTGGTCGACCAGCACACCGCCCATAAACTTGTTGGGGCCGAGTATCTCGCGAAGGTGTCGGCAAGATCCTTCCACACAATACCAGTCACCGGTGTGCCCCTCGAAGTCGGTCTCGTTCCATATCGGATCAGGGTTCTTTTCAAAGTCTTCGATCGTGATGTCGGTATAGTAGTTTCCGGTCATATACAGGTCGATAAGTTCGGCATAGCCTGTATTCTTGTAATCTTTGCGGGCCCAGGGAAAGGATGTTGATGGGTCATAAGTGTTCGATGCGAAGTTTACACCTACCTCATAATATGACGGATACCATGCTCCGGAGTATATCGAGAATATCATGTCGGGATCCATGGCTTTAAGTTCACCGCGTGCCTTGGCGATGAAGTCGGTTATGTTCTTTGAGCGCCAGTATACCCAGTCGGTAAAATGTTCACCTTTGATAATGCTGTCACGACCGCTATCGGTGCGTACTATTTTCAAGGCATCGTCAGGCCAGTTCTTGAGTTCCTTGCCCAGGAATTTCTCGAATTCACTACGGGAGAGGTCAGAGAAGTCGGCTGTGATTCCGTCATAGCGGCCACGGTCAAGTATGAGACCGTCTACATCGGGATATTTTGTAAGCATATCCTTCATTACATCAATGATGTAGCTCTGATATTCGGGAATAATTGGGTTTACCATCGCACCGTATTTGTCGGCTTTGTGTTTCATCGCGGTGATAGGGACGATTCCTTTCTCCGGATCCTGCACCATGGTGGCCCATTCGGGGTGTTCGGTGAAAATAAGTCCGTGGTCATAGAAATTATGGCCTGCACAGAATACGTTGAGTGAGAACAGCACTTTCATACCACGCTGATGGGCGAGTTCGATAAAGTGTCCGAGATAATCTAATGTCGAGTCTGGCTCTACGATATTGCGTATGCCTTTGTAGCGTGGAGCAAGTTCGCTGTCGTACATCAGTTCGCCGGTTATGGGGCGGGCGTCTACGGCCAGGTGAGTGAACCCTAAGTCGGCTACCATGTTGACATATTTGTCAATTGTATCGGCGTTGTTGAAGCGCTCGTAGTTGGCCTCGGCGTCAACCCACATTATGGCCGGTTTGGTACCCTGTGTATCGGCACTCTGTTTCTTTGAGTTGCAACAGGTCAGTGTAATGGTAAGGACTGTTGCAAGCAATGCAGTGGATATGATTCTCATGTAATTCTTAAAATGTTTATGTGAAAAAATCGGTGTGGCAAAATTAATAAAATTTTACCACACCGATGCAATACTTTATGAAAAATTTTAAAAACTCATGGCTTGATATGTTAACTTCGCTTATAGCGGTTTATCAGCCTCCGAAGTTGTCGTAATGTATGTTCTCGGGATCTACACCAAGCGAGTCGAGCATTTTGTTGACAGCTGCACTCATGGGGCCGGGACCACACATATAGTATTCAATGTCTTCAGGCGCGTCGTGATCCTTGAGATAGGTGTCGTAGATGACCTGATGTACAAATCCCGGAGTGTACTTCACACCGGCCGCATCGGCTTCAGGGTCCGGACGGTCAAGTGCGAGATGAAATTTGAAATTGGGGAATTCCTTTTCTATCTGCAGGAAGTCGTCAAGATACATCACTTCGTTGAGCGCGCGTGCTCCGTAGAAGAAGTTCATTACGCGGTCTGATGTCTTGAGTGTCTTGGTCATATGCATTATCTGTGCTCTCAATGGAGCCATTCCGGCACCTCCGCCTATCCACATCATTTCGGCCTTGGAGTTGAAATTGGGGTGGAAATCTCCATATGGGCCGCTCATCACAACCTTGTCGCCAGGTTTGAGCGAGAATATATAGCTTGAGGCGATACCTGGCATTACATCCTGGAAGCCTACCTGTGGCTTTGGCTTGAACGGTGGGGTGGCTATACGTACTGTAAGCATTATGCGATCGCCTTCAGCCGGGTAGTTGGCCATAGAGTAAGCGCGTACTGTCGGCTCGGTGTTATGGCATTTGAGAGTGAACAGGCCGAATTTTTCCCAGGCCGGGAGGTACTCGTCGCCTATGAGGGATTTGTCAATATCGCGGTCGTAGTCCATCTCATAGGCGGGTATCTTGATCTGTGCATATGAGCCGGGAATAAAATCCATATGCTCTCCTTGGGGCAATGCCACGATGAATTCCTTGATGAATGTGGCGACATTGCGGTTGGAGATCACCTCACATTCCCATTCCTTGACATCAAGAGCCGATGCCGGTACTGTTATATCAAGGTTATCCTTTACCTTGACCTGACAGGCCAGCCGCCAGTCGTTCTTGATCTGCTTGCGGCTGAAGTGTACTGTCTCGGTAGGAAGGATTTCACCTCCGCCCGAGTGAACCTGAACACGACATTGACCGCAACTTCCTTTGCCTCCGCATGCCGAGGGCAGGAATATTCCGGCATCGGCCATAGTTGTGAGCAATGAGGCTCCGGTCTTGACTGTAACCTCGCGGTCTTTGTTGATGGTGACGGTGATGTCTCCGCTTTTTACGAGGTGTTTTTTTGCGATGAGAAGTATCACCACCAGCAATAGCGTGATGGCGAGGAAGAATCCCACACCGGCCAGCAGTGTGGGTATCATTATCGATGTTGAATTGAGTATTGTCATGGCCGTTAGAGTTTAATGCCCAGGAAACTCATGAAAGCTATTCCCATCAGGGCTGTGATAATAAATGTGATACCGACTCCGCGCAGTGGCTTCGGCACATTTGAATATGATTGTACGCGCTCGCGTATTGCCGCGATGGCCACGATGGCGAGAAGCCAGCCCAGCCCCCATCCTCCACCGGCACAGATGGCTGTCCATACGTTGCCGAAGTCACGTTGTTGCATGAAGAGTGATCCGCCAAGTATGGCGCAGTTTACAGCTATAAGCGGCAGGAATATACCCAGTGACGCATAGAGTGAAGGCGAGTACTTTTCGACAGCCATCTCAACTAACTGGGTCATTGATGCTATGACAGCGATGAACATGATGAGTGACAGGAAGCTAAGATCTACATCTGCATATTCTGCTCCGAGCCAGGCGAGTGCTCCGGCTCTAAGCACATATGTTTCGAGCAGGTAGTTGATAGGTAGGGTGATGACCAGCATGAATGTCACTGCTACGCCAAGACCGAGGGCCGTCTTGACATTTTTACTGACGGCCAGGAAGGAACACATTCCAAGAAAGTAGGCGAATATCATGTTGTCGACAAATATCGACCGTATGAATAGATTCAGATTTTCCATTGTTAATATGTCGTGTTTTGTCGTTTATTTGTCCTGTAGATCCTTGTTGTAGCTACGTTGTACCCATATTATGCATGCTACCACGATCAATGCCATCGGTGGCAGTATCATCAGGCCGTTGTTCTCATAGCCGTGGTCGTACATCCAGGTGGGGATAATTTGGTGTCCGAGTATTGTTCCGCTACCCAGTAGTTCGCGAAAGAATGCCACTGTCACCAGTATGACGGTATATCCCAGGCCGTTGCCCACACCGTCAAGAAATGATGGCCATGGGCGGTTGCTCATCGCAAACGCTTCGAGACGTCCCATGAGAATACAATTGGTTATGATAAGACCTATGAATACCGACAACTGCTTGCTCACATCGTATGCGTAGGCCAGTAACAACTGGTTGACGATGACAACCAGTCCTGCCACCACTACGAGTTGTACTATTATGCGTATATTGGTGGGAATCGTGTTTCTTATTAGCGAAATAATGACATTGGAGAAAGCCAGTACGGCTATTACCGACAGTCCCATGACGATAGCCGGTTCAAGCTTGGCTGTCACCGCCAGAGCCGAGCATATTCCCAGGATCTGTACAATAACGGGGTTGTCCTTGGAGAGAGGGTTTAAGAATATTTTCTTGTTTGATATTTTCTCAGCCATGGCTTCAGTCTTTGTTTGGTGTTAGTGTGAGCAGGAAATTCCTGTAGGGCGACAGGCAGTTGTCAAGCATTGCGGCGACACCTTTGCTGGTAATTGTACCACCCGAGATGCCATCGACATAGTCTTCATCGCCCAGTGGGTGTTGTCCGGCTTTTACAACGGTTACAGGTAGAAATTTTCCGTTTTTGAACAGATGTTTGTTTATAAAGCGATCTTGAAAGGCCGGTTTTTCGATTTCAGCGCCTAGTCCGGGGGTCTCGCCCTGATGGGAGAAGTAAGCGCCATACACTGTTGATCCATCACTGTCTATAGCGATGTATCCCCATATTGGACCCCAAAGTCCCTGTCCGTAGAGTGGCAGGATATACTTGGTGCCCTTCTCATGGTCGTTGTATATGTACACCGGCAGTAGTCTTTGGCTATTGTCGGTTTCCTTGCTTTGTTCTGCTATGTTGATGTCAAATGCCACGGCATTATCTATAATCTGTCCGCTTGTGTTTATTACGATGCCTTTTATTCGGGACTCGAATATTTCGGCAGTCTGGTCGGCGGTTGCGGTGGTGCAATGTACTGCGGCCAGGATTTGTGCCATCTTGTCGGCATTGGCGTTTTTTATTTGTTCGGGTTTGAGGGCCGTCGCTACCCATGCCAATGCTGAGCCCACTACTACAACCAGTATCAGGATGTATGTGATGGTGTAGGTGTTTGATTGCTTGTTCATGACTGTTGTTGTATTAGCTGTTGAGACGCGCGCGGCGTGAACGGCGGTTGATGTTGCATTGTACGACACAATAGTCTATAAGCGGAGCCAATGCGTTCATCAGCAGGACTGCGAGCATGGCTCCCTCGGGATAGCCGTTGTTGTATGTACGTATTATTATGGCGATGACACCTACGAGGAATCCATATATGTATTTGCCCGTATTGGTACGTGCGGCTGTAACCGGATCTGTGGCCATGAATACTGCGGCAAAAGCAAATCCGCCAAGACAAAGTTGCTCGGTAGTGCTTAGCATTGATACGGGGTAAGCAGGTGTGGCTGTCATATGCGCTATCCATGACATCACTGCACCTCCGACAAACACCGATAATATGATTCTCCAACTGGCTATGCCTGTAAAAAGTAGTATGGCCGCACCGATGAGTATGCATAAGGTGGATGTCTCTCCGAATGATCCGGGTATTAAGCCCAGAAATAGATCCCATGTGCTTAGCTCGGCCCCGTTCACTGCGGTCATATGTACTGCACTGTCGCCCGACATTGTAGCTATCTGTCCAAGAGGAGTGGCTCCGGTAAATGTATCGGGCAATGGGGTTCCTATGCCAAGAACCGGTTCGCTGGCAATAAATGGTTTGTCGCCGCTCATTGATGCCGGATAGGCGAAAAACAGGAATGCGCGGGTAATCAGCGCTACATTGAATATGTTATACCCTGTGCCTCCGAATACTTCTTTGACGAATATGACCGAGAAGGCGGTCGCTGTCGCGATCATCCACAGTGGAGTCTCTATCGGGCAGATGAGAGGAATGAGTATGCCGGTTACAAGAAAGCCTTCCTGTATCTCTTCGCCACGCCACTGGGCTACGATGAATTCTATGCCGAGGCCGGTTATGTATGATACAAGTAACTTTGGAAGTACTGCCAGAAATCCGTACAGGAGCAGTGTCCAAAACGGGCCTGTACCATCACCGGCGGCGAGCCAGTGTTGATAGCCGGTGTTGTACATGCCGAAGACAAGGCATGGCATAAGTGCCATCACGACTATAATCATCGTGCGTTTCGAATCCATGGCATCATGGATGTGAGTGCCGTTGTTGCTCGTGGTGGTAGGGGTGAACAGGAATGTGTCGAAACCGTCATAGACCGAGCGTAAAGAGTGCAGGCGTCCTCCTTCTTCGAAGAGTGGTCTTATCCTGTCGAAGTATCGTTTCAATGATTTCACGTTTCTTTTTTCTTTTGGTTGTGTACGGGTGTTGTGGTTTTATATCCTAATATTCCGTACGAGTGATTGAGTCATGTTATTCAAGTTCTTTTCTCATGTATTCGAGACCGTGTGCTACAATTGACTGTAACGGCATCTTGGATGTGCACACATATTCGGCGACAGCGAAGTCCTCAGGAGCGACTTCATATATGCCCAGCGACTCCATTTTTTCAATGTCGTGTGAAAGGATTGCCTTGACAAGATATTCGGTCATGATGTCCATTGGCACGACCTTGTCATATTGCCCCGACATGATCATTGCCCTGCGACCGCCGAGCAGTCGGGCGTCTGGCTTGAATAGTTTCTTGAAAAGAAAATGTCCGGGGAATGAGCGGTTGATACTCATTTTCTTTGGTGACAGAGATGCCCATCCCATGAATTCGTTAATGTCGTCACCCTCAGGTATTACTGTGACCTGTGTGTAGGGGTATCGCAGGTATAGATCCCGCTTGACTGTAACACCGGTCAATACATTACCGGAGATTATGCGTTCGTGGTGGTCGCTTTTTTTCAGCCGGTCTTTTATAAGGTTTTCTATGTCCGCTCCTATGAGTGTCTTTACGTATCCTGGATCCGATACCTCGCTGCCGGTGATTGCTATGATGCAGGATGTGTCAAGGCGTCCGGTCGTGGCCAGGCGACCTATGCGGGCCAAGGTGAGGCCGTCAAGGGTCCAGATTGTCTCGCCTTTGTTTACCGGTTTGATGTTTGATGCGATTATTCCGGCAAGACCTGCGGGGTGGGGGCCCGATACATTGATCATGGTGGCACCCTGGATGTCGGGTATTCGGCTACCGGCTTTGCGGGCTATATATATAGTTCCGTGTGAGAGGCTGGCGAGCAGTTCGACACCGGCATTCATTTCATTCTGGCACGTCGCGAGTATGGAGTCTGTATCAGGTGCAAGTGGCGCCGAGTCCCAGGTAGATATAAAAATATCGCGGGCGATGGAGTCGGGTGGGGGTACGATATTATATGGCCTTTGCCGCATCATAGCCCATAATCCTGATGACTGCAACAATGTGCGGGCCCCATCAGGAGTGGCGGTCCTGTCGGTTTTGTAGAGTATACAGTCTTCGTCTACGGGTTTTGTCTCGATTACAATACGTTCGAGTTTGCGTCGTTCGCCTCTTGCTATCTCTTTGACTATGCCGGAGGCCGGTGCGGTAATATTTATCCGTGGGTTGTGCTTGTCCTGTAGTACAGGCTGGCCTTGAGCTATTGTCTCTCCTTCTCTTACGATCGGCTTGAGCACGAGTCCGGGAAAGTCGTCGGGGGTCAGTGCTACTGATCGAGGTCTGTTTGCTTCGGCCTTCTCTGGATCTCCTTCAGGGGCGCCGGCGATATGGATGTCCAGACCTTTCTTTAAGGTTAAGGTGATATTCATGGTTTGTTATTGAGTCTCTTCGATTCGGTATATTTCAGACTGCAAATTTATATGAATTTTCACAACTGGGCATTAAGTTTAACAAAAAATAAATAAATAAAACATGAATATGTGTCTGTTACCGCATGAAATCGAAAAAAACAACAAAAAAAATTTGAGGAACAAAAAATAAATGATACTTTTGCCAGACGCTTTGCCGTATCCAGGCCTTTTTAAGGGGGCTTGCGGCCGTCAAAGCTTGTCGGTCCGGGGTGTTCGTAAGCCTCGCCGATCGGGAGAACATTAACTTGAAGTATAACCTTAAAACTGATGACCATGGTTCACTTTTATCATAATGTAGTGTGACTGGTCATGTCTTATTTTTGACAATTAAATTATTACTAACTATCATTAATAACATTTTTAGATTTAACTACATTTATGGAAGCTCAAAAGCCTACTGCTAAGCCCGCGGCTAAAGCCCCGGCTAAGAAAAGCAACGTTCGTGGTATCAAGAACGCATTTTTTGTAATCCTTGCTTGCTTCGTTGTGGCAATATGTCTGTTCCTCTTCGTGTTCGGACATCCCAGTCACTTCACCCTCACCGGTGACAATATCGCCGTTGATCCAGAGACCGGAAAGCAGGTGTTCGATTTTATGTCGATGGCCTTCGCTCCTACCGCCAATGAGGTAGAAGTTGCACAGGGTGCTGTCAACGTTACCGGCGGTCATCCCATAGACCTCGTTGGTACTGTATACATGGGCGGTTTTATCGTACCTATTCTTCAGACACTTTTCCTTGTTGTTATCGTTCTGTCGGTTGAGCGTTACATCGCTCTTAGCGGAGCCAAGGGTAAGGGCAACATCACCAAGTTTGTCGCTGAGATCAAGGTTCGCCTTGCTAATAACGACATCGCTGGAGCTCAGGCTCTTTGCGCCAAGCAGCGTGGCACTGTAGCCGCTGTTGTCTCGGCCGCTCTCAGAAAGTATGACGAGATGGACAAGAACACCATCCTCACCAAGGAGCAGAAGGTGGCAGCCCTCCAGAAGGAGGTTGAGGAGGCTACCGCACTTGAGATGCCCTCGTTGCAGCAGAACCTGCCCATTGTGGCTACCCTCACTACTCTTGGTACTCTCGTTGGTCTTCTCGGTACCGTTATTGGTATGATCAAGTCGTTCCAGGCTCTGTCTGCTTCAGGTGCTCCTGACTCGACTCAGCTGTCTGCCGGTATCTCGGAGGCTCTTATCAACACTGCCTTTGGTATCGCAACCGCTGCATTCGCTGTAATCTCTTACAACTACTATACCAACAAGATCGATAACATGACATATGCTATCGACGAAATCGGTTTCTCTATCGTTCAATCGTTTGCAGTCAACCACTAATCCCACGTTTTACTCATTTAACATTAATTTCTTAAAACGGTAAAATATGGGAAAAGTAAAAATGAAAAGAAAGAGTACGCGCATCGACATGACCGCGATGAGCGACGTGACCGTTCTTTTGCTTACTTTCTTCATGTTGACCTCAACCTTCCTGCAGAAGGAGCCTGCTACGGTAGTCACACCGTCGTCGGTTTCGGAGATTAAAGTCCCCATGACCAATGTTTCCACTATCCTTGTTTCACCCGAGGGTAATGTGTTCGTTGGCGTCATCGGTGAGGCTGATCCTGAAGTCGCCGAGGGTAAGTGGGCCTCAGACTCCATTCGCCGAGTTATCTTCAACAGCGCTATCGACCGCTATGAGGACTACACGGGCAAGAAGCTTAACCTCAATGGCCTTGCAAGACAGCAGGCAACGGAGCAGTTTGCAAAAATGAACATGTTCGGCGTTCCCTTTGACCGTATCCCCGAGTTCTTCAGCCTCAAGTCTGAAGACCAGGAGGATTGGCTCTCAGGAAAAGGCCTTGGTAAAGGCGCGCTCTCTAACGTACGTCCTCAGGATGTCGGCATACCCATGGACGACATCAAGTATATGGATCAGGACGGCAACCCGCAGACAACAAATGAATTCCAGATCTGGATGCGTGCCATCTACAATTGTGGAAATGATAACCTGCAGGCTGCGATGAGAAAAGGAGAAGGAATCGCTGTAAAAGCTGACCAGTCGACTCGCTATGACGTAGTACACGATGTGCTTGACAATCTTCAGACTATCAAGTATAACCGTTTCACCGTCATGACGGCTCTCAAAACCAATGAAGACTAACGATTATGGCTGAAATACAACAAAAAGAAACGGGCGGTAAAAAGAAAAAAGGCGCCCAGAAGAAGATGGACATCCATGTGGACTTCACTCCCATGGTTGACATGAACATGCTTCTGATTTCTTTCTTCATGCTGTGTACCACCATGATCAAGTCTCAGACGCTGAACATTACACTTCCATCTAATGACAAGAATATCGAGCAGAAAGACCTTGCTAAGGCTGCCGAGTCGGAGGCTATAACACTTATCCTCTCCAGCGACTATGACGCCAACGGCGGTGTCTTGGATAATACCATCTATTATTTCTTTGGCAAACCCTATATGGAGGATGCTGATGGAGATGGCCTGATCGATACACCTGAGGACCCCTCAATGGGCGTGCTTCACGCCGAGAAGTTTGTGGGCGATAAGGATGGTGTACAGCAGGGTATTCGTTCGATACTGCACAAACGTAATCAAACTGTACTCGAGAAGATTGATTCGCTCAAGAAAGAGTGGCGCCGTCCCGGTAGCCAGATGACCGATGCCGACTTTGAGGCCAAGGCCAAGGCTATCCGTAATGACTCTACTATCACTCGTCCGGTTGTCGTGATTAAGGCTACTTCCGAGGCTTCTTGGGCAAGCATTATTTCGGCTCTTGACGAGATGCAGATCAATCAGATAACCCGTTATCAGATTAACTCGATGAACGGTGTCGATTCGGCAATGATTCTGGACTATGTCAACAAGCATAAGAATTAGTGATGATAATCTATATTTTTAACTCTTAATCAATTGAAATTATGGCAAAAGATGTAGATCTTTCATCAAAGGAATGGACCGATATAGTTTTTGAAGGCAAGAACAAGGACTACGGCGCATATGTGATGCGTCAGAAGTCTGATCGCCGTCACAATATGGCAATGCTTTATGTAGCTGTCGGTGTGGCTGTGATTCTGATTGCAGCTCTTGTTATCGGTCTGATACGTAATGCCAATGCTCTTGCTGACGCTGAGGCCTATGAGGCTTTCATGCTCCAGAACGAGCAGGCTGAGATGGATGCGATAGTTGAGGAACAGCCCGAGGAGGAAGATATAGAGGATATCCCTGAGCCCGTACAGGAGCAGGAGCCTGAAGCTCTCCCCGAAGAGATCCTTAATACTATCAAAAATACCGAGATCGATATTGTGGGTGATGAGGAGATTACCGAGCAGATTGTCTCGCAGGATGAACTCCAGGAGACAACAACCGCTATTGGTGCTACTACATTCGAAGATGGTACGGACGATTTGAACGTTGTCCGTGAGCATAAGGATGAGATTATCGTCGAGGAGAAGACCCCTGTCGAGGAGAACAAGGTGTTCGATGCTGTAGAGCAGATGCCTACTTTCCCCGGTGGTGACGGAGAGCTTATGAAATACCTCAACAAGAACCTGTCATATCCGACACTGGCTGCCGAGAATGGTATCCAGGGCACTGTTCTACTGCAGTTCGTTGTGCAGAAGGACGGTTCGATCGGAGAGGTTAAGGTAGTGCGTCCACGTGACCCTGACCTTGATAAAGAGGCGGTTCGTGTTGTAAAAGGAATGCCTAAGTTCATTCCCGGCCGTATGAATGGCCAGCCTGTGAACGTTTGGTTTACCCTCCCTGTACGATTCAAACTCCAGAACTAATATTTAACTAAGATTAAATAGCCCAACTCAAAATGGCGGGCGGCAATACATGACATGGTCATGATTGTCGCCCGCCTGTTATTTTATTTTGCTATCTCGTCCGTTTTTTTTAACTTTGTGCTTCCCGGTAGTCGGTTTTTTTCATTATCGCATATATGAAAGGTACAGTTATATTCAGGCTCGCGTGTGTTGTGCTGTTGTGGCTATTCTTCTGTGGATGGTTGCTGTCCCGTTATATCGCCACAGGTACACCTTTCACATTGAGGGCACTGTTCCCTATCGTTGCCTCGGCTATAATTGTATTTGTTCCACTTTATAAAAAGTATATCAAGAAATCCAGTGGAAAGTAAAGGAACATCCATCGATCCGTCGTGTGACTTGGCGCTGCTTTCTCAGATAAACTCGCCGGCCGACTTGAAGAGACTCTCTGTCGAGCAGTTGCCGACATTGTGCGCCCAGATTCGTACATTTTTGATACAGAATGTGTCTCAGAATCCTGGCCATTTCGCGTCAAGCATGGGAGCTGTTGAGCTCACTGTGGCCATGCACTATGTTTTTGACACACCGTATGACCGTCTGGTGTGGGATGTGGGACATCAGGCTTATGTCCATAAGATACTGACAGGCCGGCGTGATTTATTCCATTCCAATCGTAAGTATGGTGGCATAAGCGGTTTCCCTAATCCCCGGGAGAGTGAATACGATACATTCTCGGCAGGGCATGCTTCTAACTCGATATCTGCGGCTCTTGGAATGGCCGTGGCGACTGAACTTAACGGTGATATTCCGCGTCGTAATGTTGTCGCTGTCATAGGTGACGCCTCTATAAGCGGCGGTCTTGCATTTGAAGGTCTTAACAATGCGGCAAATACCAATAGCAATTTGCTTATTGTTTTAAATGATAACGATATGTCGATTGACCGCAATGTCGGGTCTCTACATAGTTACCTTGCCCATATCACGACCTCGAAGAGTTACAATAATGTGCGCTACAAGGTGTTCAAGGCATTGAAGAAGATGCATATTGTAACCGACCGTCAGCGAGGTCCCATAATGCGCTTTAACAATAGTGTGAAGGCATTGCTGTCACATGAGCATAATATATTCGAGGGATTGAACATACGCTATTTCGGACCAATTGACGGGCATGATGTACAGAGGCTTGTAAGGGTGTTCTCAGACATAAAGGGCATGACTGGTCCGCGTCTGCTACACCTCCGTACGATCAAGGGCAAGGGGTATGAGCCGGCCGAGAAGGATCCCTCGAGGTGGCATGCTCCGGGACGGTTCGACCCTGATACCGGTCAGGTTGTTAAGTCTACATCTGTAATCGGTATTCCTAAATATCAGGATGTTTTTGGCCAGACACTGCTTGAACTGGCGCGCCTTGATCCGCGGGTAGTTGGTGTTACTGCAGCTATGTCATCGGGCACATCCATGAATATTTTGCAGGATGCTATGCCGGGTAGGGTATTCGATGTTGGTATCAGTGAGGGACATGCCGTGACTTTTGCCGGTGGAATGGCGACTGACGGCATGCGTCCGTATGTGGCCATATATTCCACATTCCTGCAAAGGGCATATGACAATATTATCAATGATACTGCCATTCAGTCGTTGCCGGTGACATTCTGTATAGACAGGGCCGGTCTTGTAGGTGAGGATGGTGTCACTCATCATGGAGCATATGACCTGGCTTATCTGCGTCCTGTTCCAGGTATGATTGTTGCCTCGCCTCGTAATGCGGAGATGTTGCGGAATCTCATGTATACATCTTTGGTTACCGAACATGGTCCCATGGCTATAAGATATCCTCGAGGACAGGCCGACAGGAATGTGGCCGGAGAAGAAATGAAGCGCATACCGCTCGGCCGGGCCGAGTGTCTTGTCGCCGGGACCGGTCCTCAGGTGATAAGTCTGGGACCTATAGCGGCTTCAGTATCTGAGGCTGTTTCTCAAGCCGTATCCCATGGTGTTGATGCGGCACATTATGATGCTGTATTCCTCAAACCTCTTGATGACAGGATGATGCAGGATATCGCGCGTGTCGGCAAGCCGGTCATTACTGTTGAGGATGGAACTGTCGAGGGGGGGCTTGGTACGGCTGTGTCGGATTGGCTGAGACAGCATGGATTTAACTTGCCGGTAATAAAGATTGGCATACCCGACAGGTTTATTTATCATGGCTCGGTTCAGGAGCTTTATCGTCAGTGCGGCCTTGACGTGGATTCGATAGTGAGGGTTCTTGTCAATAGTGTATCTGCTTCTGGCGGGGAGCTGTAAACATATTAATACATCTGATTATGAGAATTGTAATTGCCGGAGCCGGAGAAGTGGGCTCTCACCTGGCCAAGTTGCTGTCACGTGAGGAGCAAGACATTGTTGTCGTAGATGACGATGCCAGGAAGCTTGCAATGCTTGATGCCAATTATAATCTCATGACATGCGTGGGAAGTCCTGTTTCATTCAGGACTTTGCAGGATGCCGGAGTGAAGGAAGCTGATCTGTTTATCGCTGTAACTCCATTCGAGGATCGCAACGTTACATCTTGTAGTATTGCCAACTACCTGGGAGCCAGGCGCTCTGTTGCTCGTATTGACAATTACGAGTTTATGAAATCAGAGTACCGGAGTTTTTTTACCGGAATTGGGGTGAACGATGTCATATATCCCGAGTATCTTGCCGCACAGGAGATAAGAACAGCCATGAAGCGAGGCTGGGCACGAAACTGGTTTGAACTCAATAATGGAGAGATCATTCTTATAGGAGTCAAGGTCAGGGATAACGCCGATATCGTTGGTCGTCAGCTCAGGGAGCTTACAATGTCCCAGCACAATTTCCACGTGTCGGCTATCAAACGTCGTCGTGACACTATAATACCTCGTGGCGATGATGTTATAATGGCAAATGATATAGTTTATTTCACAACAACATCACAGCATGTCGAGGACATTCGCAGACTTTGCAACAAGATAAGCTACAAGGTAAGGCGTGTGATGATAATGGGTGGAAGCCGTATAGCTGTCAGGCTTGCCTCCATGGCATCTGACGACTGGGATATAAAGATCATTGAGAGTGATCCGGAGCGTTGCCGCCGCTTGCCCGAACTATGTCCCGAATGCGAGATAATCAATGCCGACGGTCGTGATACCGACGTCCTTATTGACGAAGGTATAACCGAGACCGATGCATTCATTGCCTTGACTGATAGTTCTGAGACTAACATTCTGGCTTGTCTGACAGCAAAGGAGTATGGTGTGAACAAGACTATCGCAGAGGTCGAGAATATCCAGCTTATATACCAGGCCGAAGGTCTTAATATAGGAACTATAATAAACAAGAAGTTGCTTGCATCAAGCAAGATATTTCAGGTATTGCTGGATTCCGATACCGAGTCCTCCAAATTCCTCTCTTTGGCAGGAGCTGAAGTTGCCGAACTTGAAGTAAAGGAGGGCTCGCGTATTACCCGCCATCCGGTCAAGAATCTGGATCTGTCGCGCGACGTTACATTGGGCGGACTTGTGCGTAAGGGCCGGGGCATGCTTGTTACCGGCAATACTGTCTTCGAGCCGGGCGACAGGGTTGTGGTTTTTTGCCTGTCGGGGCTGATTCATAAAATTGAAAGACTGTTCAACTGATTGTCCCTGACCGGTTTTAAATTATATTTAACGGCTATGTTCAAGAAAAGCAGTTTACGTAGTATCAACTATCGCAGTGTCGTAAGGTTGCTTGCATATCTGCTGTTGTTCGAGGCCTTTTTCATGCTTGTTCCTCTCGGTGTATCATTATATTATGGCGAGAGTGATTATTATGCTTTTTTAATCGGCATTTTACTGACTCTACTGGCTTCGGGATGTATTCTTGCGTCGGTGAGAGGCGCTATGCGTGATATGGGCAAGCGCGAGGGGTATCTTCTGACATCACTCGTATGGGTTGTGTTCTCGATTTTCGGTATGGTGCCGTTTATCGTATCTTATTCTCCGGGACTTGATATTACCGACGCTTTCTGTGAGACGATGTCGGGGTTCACGACTACCGGTTGTTCGGTGCTGGAGGATGTTGAACAGCTTTCTCATGGAATACACATGTGGCGGTGCCTGATGCAATGGATAGGAGGTCTTGGAATAATGATATTCACTCTTGCCGTGTTGCCGATGCTCAATTCATCCGGCGGCATGCAGATGATGAATGCCGAGTTGCCCGGTATTACCAAGGAGAAGCTTAGTCCGCGTGTAAGCCAGACAGCCAAACGCCTGTGGATGATATATGTATTGCTGACGGTGGTGCTTGCATTGTTGCTTTGCCTGGGACCGATGAGCCTCTTTGAAGGAATATGTCATGCCCTCAGCACGATGTCTACAGGAGGCTTCTCTACCCATAATGATTCTATCGGTGCATGGAATTCATGGTATGTGAGACTTGTTGTGCTTATATTCATGTTTATAGGAGGTGTCAATTTTGCATTGATCTACAAGGCTTCCATAGGTCGGTTTCGTATATCATGGAGCGATGAGACTTTCCGAATGTATGTGAAGGTTATTGTCGTTGTCACAATCTTGCTTATC
The DNA here is from genome assembly GCA_964018905.1 of uncultured Muribaculaceae bacterium. Taxonomy (GTDB): domain Bacteria; phylum Bacteroidota; class Bacteroidia; order Bacteroidales; family Muribaculaceae; genus JAAVFS01. Next base: position 58,789 of record CAXHRO010000009.1, on the reverse strand, counting down.
GTAGGATATATAGTCAACTGCCGCCCTGAGTGGAGTGCCAATGTGTTTGTCGATCCGTTGTTTCAGGTCGTGTCTACGGTTACATCGACAGGATTCTCGGTTACCGATTACCAGTCGTGGGGAGCGTTTGTATTCCCGATCCTTCTTGTTCTTATGTTTGTAGGGGCATCGGCTGGAAGCACAAGCGGCGGATGTAAACTGGATCGTATTATCTTCCTTTTTAAGAATTGCCGTAACGAGATCAATAAGTGCATACATCCTAACCGAGTGTTCTCTGTATCAATAAACGGACGAGTGCAGTCACCAGAACTTGTCTCAAAGGTCATGGCTTTCTTATGGCTGTATATGGGCCTGATTATAGTCGGTGGTATGTTGCTTGTGCTGATGGGAATGCCAATAAGCGACTCTCTTTTCGCCTCACTGTCTTGTGTCGGAAATACCGGACTTGGAGCCGGTGTTACCGCCGACTCCTTTGCCGCAGTACCGGATGCCGGCAAGTGGTTGTTGTCGTTTCTGATGCTTGTGGGTCGTCTTGAGATATTTACTGTGCTGGTTTTGCTTTCACGTGGCTTTTGGCGCAAATAGGTTTACGATTGATCGCATGTAATGTTTCCTTCAGATAGGATGCTGTCGGTGAGTTACCCAGGGCAACCTTTTCGGGGGTGCCTGTAGCTACGATCTGTCCTCCGTTTTTACCTCCGCCAGGCCCCATGTCGATTATATAGTCGGCCGATTTGAGAACATCAAGGTTGTGCTCGATTACCAGTACGGTATTACCTTTGTCAACCAGTCGGTTGAGGACTCCCATCAATGTGTTGATGTCATCGAAGTGTAGGCCGGTTGTTGGTTCGTCAAGAATGAAGAGTGTCTTGCCGGTGTCTTTCTTAGCCAGTTCGGTGGCAAGCTTGACGCGTTGGTTTTCACCTCCCGATAAGGTTGACGACGGCTGTCCGAGCTTTATGTATCCTAATCCGATCTCCTGCAGTACTTTGATTTTCTTGATTATCGACGGTTGATTGGCAAAGAATTCGACTGCCTGGTTGATAGTCATGTCCAGTATGTCGGCTATGGACTTGCCTTTGAACCTTACTTCAAGTGTCTCGCGGTTGTAACGTTTGCCGCTACATGTCTCGCATGGAATTAGAACGTCAGGCAGGAAGTTCATTGCTATGGTGCGGTAACCGTTTCCAGAGCACGTCTCGCATCGTCCGCCTGCTACGTTGAATGAGAATCGGCCGGGTTTATAGCCGCGTATCTTTGCCTCTGGAAGGCTGACGAAAAGATTGCGTATGTCTGAAAACACACCGGTATATGTCGCAGGATTGGACCGAGGGGTGCGTCCTAATGGCGACTGGTCGACAGTTACTATTTTGTCGATATAATCTACGCCTTCGATCGATGTATATGGCAGTGGCTCTTGAAGTGACCGGTAGAATTTGGCCGAGAGTATCGGTTGTAGTGTGCCGTTGATAAGTGATGATTTCCCTGATCCCGATACACCCGCGACACAGGTTAGGGTGCCTAAGGGAAGCTCGAGTGTCACCTCTTTGAGATTATGGCCAGTGCAACCTTTTAGTATCAGTTTCCTTCCATTCCCGGGTCGTCGGGCCGACGGTATCTTTATTGAATTGGAACCATTGAGATATCCGGCTGTAAGAGTGTCGGTTTTTATCATATCGGCGGGAGATCCCTGATATACTACTTCTCCGCCGTGACGTCCGGCTCCGGGGCCTATATCGACAATGTAGTCGGCTTCCTGCATCATTTCCTGATCATGTTCGACGACAATGATTGTGTTTGATGCATCTCTTAATGCCTTGAGGGAGTTGATGAGCCTCATGTTGTCGCGTTGGTGCAGTCCGATGCTTGGCTCGTCAAGGATGTACATGACATTGACTAATTCCGATCCGATCTGGGTCGCGAGTCTTATGCGCTGGCTTTCTCCGCCCGACAGCGTTGCTGTGGCACGTGCGAGAGAAAGATATTCCAGCCCGACATTGATAAGGAAATGAAGTCTTGATCTTATTTCTTTGATTATCTCAGATGCAATTACACGATTTGACGGAGATAATTTGTCCTCGGCATTTTTGGTCCATTCATAAAGATCGGCAATATCCAGCCGACATAGATCGGCAATGTTTTTTTCACCGATGAAAAAATGCAGGGCTTCCTTGTTGAGTCTGTCACCGTTGCATTCAGGGCATGTAATACGGGAAAAGAACTGTCCGCTCCAGTTCTTGGCCGCACTGTCAGACTCTTCGTTCTGTTGTTGCTCGATATATTTTATTATTCCCTCATAAGTAGCGAAATAATTCGAGGTGCTTAGGGTCTCACTCTTGATGTTGAGACGTTCATCTGTGCCATTAAGTATGTCGTTGACGGCATCGTCAGGCATCTCATTGATAGGTGTCTTTGTAGTACAGCCATATTTCTCACATATGGCGGCGATTTGCCACCACAGCATAGTGTTCTTGGGTTTCCCGAGAGGAGCAATACCCCCCTCGGCTATTGACAGCTTCCCGTTAGGGATAAGCTTAGCCCGATCGATAACATTGACTGTTCCGAGGCCCTTGCAACATGGACAGGCACCCTGTGGTGAGTTGAATGAGAAGTTGTGGGGGGCCGGCTCTCGGTATGATAGTCCGCTTCCGGGATCCATAAGCGAGAGACTGTAGTGGGTGGTTTCATCGTTGTCGATATCAAGTATGAGCATCTGTCTGTCTCCCTGAGCCAGGGCATTGTCGACCGAACTGCCCAGGCGCTCAAGGTCTTTAGATGATGCCTTTAACTTGTCAATGACGAGCTCTACCGAGTGGTTCTTGTATCGGTCAAGTTTCATCCCGGGTGAGATCTCTCGTAGTTCACCGTCAACTCTTACGTTCAGGAATCCTTTCTTTGACAGTGTCTCGAAGAGTTCTTTGTAATGTCCCTTACGGTTTTTGACAAGCGGAGCCAATAATATTATTCGGCGGTCCTGATACTTGCTTAGCAGGAGTTCCAGAATTTTCTCTCGTGAATATTTTACCATTTCGAGGCCGGTAAGGTAGCTTTTTGCTGTTGCTACGCGGGCAAACAGAAGTCTCAGGTAGTCGTAGATCTCGGTAGTAGTGCCTATGGTGCTTCGAGGGTTGCGGTTTACGGTCTTCTGTTCGATGGCTATAACCGGGCTCAGACCGGTGATATTGTCTACATCTGGTCGTTCGAGAGCTCCGAGCATACCTCGGGCATATGATGAGAAGGTTTCTATATAGCGACGTTGTCCCTCGGCATATATTGTGTCGAAGGCAAGAGACGATTTGCCCGATCCCGACAGGCCTGTTATAACCGACAGCTTGCCGAGCGGAATGGCGACATCAATATTCTTTAGATTGTGTACCCTGGCTCCTGTTACCGTAAGGTATTGTGTTGAGATGGTATCGTTGGTCGTGTTTTTGTTGCTCATGTCAATTATTGTCGGTTATCCAGTTCTTGTTGTAGACTTGGCTGTCACTTGTTGAACGATAGAGCGATTTCTTTTCAGGAATCTTGATTTTGTATCTTTTCCCGCTTTTGTTGGGAAGAGACTTGGCTCTGATCCATGGATTTGCTTCCCGTAACTCGCTATAGCTGATGCCATGTTCCCGTGCCCATGTCGGCCAGTCTTCTATAGGCGTGGAGACTTCTACCATATTATATTCCAGTGGTTGGTATAGTTGTCCTTTTGTGAGCCTGAATCCATACTTCGCAGGATTTTCCATTATGAGTTTTGTCGCGAGTATCCTGAACATGTAACGGGAGGTCTCATCGACAAGATACAGGTCGAATGCACTGGCGGCAAGTTGGGTCTCCAGTTCGGTGGTGATACGGTTTGTGCCTCCGTTGTATGATGCTGCAGCAGTTTCCCAGTTGCCATACATGTCGTGCGCTTTTTTTAGATAACGGCATGCGGCCTCGGTCTCTTTCTCAATATTGTATCTTTCGTCGACCCACTCGTTGACTTCGAGACCATATTGCCTGGCTGTCGAAGGTATGAATTGCCATATACCGGCGGCTTTTGCCGGAGAGTAGGCACGTTGGTTGAGCATGCTTTCTATACAGGCTAAATAAAGCAGGTCTTCGGGCACTCTGTTTTGTTTCAGAATCGGCTCGAGCAGAGGAAAATACTTGTTGGCCCGTTTAATCAGTAACAGTGTGTTGCCGTGGGTGTACACCATCGATGTGAGCTCGCGGTCAAGTCTCTCATACATGTCTATACGGTCAAGATCAATTGTCTGTCCGGCAAATGTTACGCTACGTGGTATTTCTGGATTGACTATTTGCAACGGAGTGTTTGGCGATACGTAAACCGTATGTGTAGCTTGTGTAGAACTCTTATCATGATCATTTGTTGTTGTACTGTCGGCCTTGCACGATATCGGAGTGGCTGTTGCAAACAGGACGGCTGGGATTATTAAATAAGTCTTTTTGTTCATCATTCGGTTGTGGGGCGGTAGTTGCCCTGTTTGAAATTAATGATATTTATATCTCCGGCGAGCGAATAGTCTTTGCCATCGGCTCCCCGGGCCTTGATTACATAGTAATATACACCTGCGGGGACCGGTTTGTTGCCGTGTCGGCCATTCCATCCCTGAGCCGGATTTGTAGTGGAGAAGAGCTCAATGCCCCATTGATTGAATATATGGCACTCGAATGTCACGATTGACTTGTAGCTTACCCGCCACTCGTCGTTTATGCCTTCCGATGCTCCGGGTGAAAATGCGTTGGGACATTCAAGCCGTGATTCTCCTATTGATACCTGGTAGGTCTCGCTTGTCCAGTCGCAATTGCCAGATGCATTGGCGGCTATGAATCTCACATAGGTGGTTCCATATTCCCGAAATGTATAGGAGACTTCTTCTTGATTGAATCTCAAGTCGATGATGTCAAATTCAGGCGATTTGGATGTCTGCCACTCCTTGAATACTACGGCATCGCTTGTAGTGGCTGTGAATGTGATCTCCACCGGGGCTGATCCTCCTAACTGGCTGTTGTCTCCGGCTATCTCGTTGTCATTGTCTCGCGGTGAGGTCTCCACACATGTATGAACATCGATTGCAATAGCGTTATTACCGGGGGTGACAACTGAAATTTCATGCCCCCATTCTTTAAGAAACCTGTCTCCGCTTATTTCAAAATCAGTGTCACATAGCGGGGACTCCACTCTTATTGTGGATTCGACTGAGGTGAGTGTCTCGGTTGTTTTGTGCTGGATGTAACATTGGCTGTCTTCGTTCCATGCGAGAGTGTTGTAATCAATAATGATGTCTCGCGATAGTTCCCGTGGAACACCGTTGATCGTATAATATGTGATGCGTGGTGCCGAGCCTTCAACTTCTATTGCAGTCATGATACAATCGCTTTCCTCATTGTTGACGGTTGCCGAGTGGAGAGTAATGGCGTGATTGCTGTAGTTGACTATCCAGAAACAGTGACTGCGGCCGTTCTCTGTAATGATGTAACCCGTATCGTCTGCTCCAAGAGTAACAGTACATTCAGCTCCGTCACGGCTGTATGGAACGTTTTCGCCATATGCACCTCCCATATGGCTGTAACGTGTCCATTCCACAGTGGAGGCCGCCGATGATGCGGTATATGTTACTGTGGTACCTAATGTATTGTTAATTACATAAATACGTTCTATGCCGGTGTTTGGCTCGGGTTGTAGCCCGATTGCACTCTCGGTTAGATTGTTGAATACTAACTCAGAGTGTGCTGTAAGACCTGTCGCTAACAGTATTGTGGATAATAGTCGGTACATAGTCGCTTGAGATTGACTTGCAAAAATACTCAAAAACTCACAAATATCCTATTCGCCATGCCAGTGACTCTAATGCTCTTAATCTTTTTTAGACTATCATATGTTTTATAAATATAATTGCTCTGACGGCCTAATAAATGGCTAAAAGGGGAACTTTTGATGTCTGTCGCTTATTTTTTGTTAATTTTGCAATTCGTTTCAGCTATTATGAGAGTGAATTTTAAATATATATATCTGGCTGTGATTAGCTTTATGGTGTGTCAGACGATGTCTGCTACCGTAGATGTGGGTACACCGGTGGTTGGCGTAGATACAATCGGGGCTGACACTCTGGCAATTCAAAAAGGTAACCTGTTTGACCGTGTTATAGCGTACTTTGGTGATACAAACAAGGAGCGTAAGGATAAGGCGTTTGATGTCAGTTTTATAGGCGGTCCGCATTACAGTAACGAGAAAAAATTTGGTATAGGTCTGCTTGCTGCCGGTGTATATTCGACTTGTCGGGGCGACACAATGACACCTCCGAGTAATGTCTCTCTGTATGCCGATGTCTCGACGAGCGGATTCTATTCTGTTGGAGTGCGTAGTACGACACGCTTCAGGCAAGACTGGCTCCGTATCGGGATTCAGGCTTATTTCCAGTCTATGCCGGATAAGTTTTGGGGTATCGGATATGGCTATGATTCGAATGATGATAACGAGACTTCCTATAAGAGGCTTATGTCTGAATGCAAGATCGATGCATTAGTGCGTATTGTGCCTGGTCTATATGTCGGGCCATTGATGGAGTTGTCGTATATCAAGGGGTCTACAGCGCATGAAGATATGCTTTATTTATGGCAGGGGGAGTCCATGCGTACTTTCAGCTATGCGCTTGGTGCTAAAATATGTTTTGACACGCGGGATAACCTGACGGCTCCTACGCGTGGTGTCAATCTGTCGCTGGTGCAGCGTTACTATGGCAAATGGATGGCAAATACATATCCGTTCTCGTCGACCGAACTTACCGCCAGTATGTATGTGCCAGCATGGCGCGACTGTACGCTTGCCATGCAGTATCACACGTTGCTTACCTATGGCGATACTCCATGGGGTATGCTTGCAAGCATGGGCGGAAGTTATACCATGCGTGGATACTACGAGGGGCGTTACCGGGATAAAGGTGAGATGGATTTTACTCTTGAGTTGCGTCAGCGCGTGTATCGTCGTGTCGGAGTTGTCGCATGGGGTGGAGTTGGTTCGGTTTTCCCGCGCCTTAGTGAAATGACATTGCGGCATCTGTTACCTAACTATGGTGTCGGTTTCCGCTGGGAGTTTAAGAAGAATGTGAATGTGCGCTTTGATGTGGGATTCGGCAAGGGGGAGCGCGGATTTGTGTTTAATATCAATGAGGCTTTCTGATGATAAAAAAGATATTAAATTCGATACTACGTCATCCGGCGTGCACACTTTTAGCTATATTCTTTACCTTCGTGATGATGGTACCTAATGTCGTGCTCTGTTTTACCGAGTCTATGGGGGTGCTTGATTCCTGTGTGAATGTGTTGTTGCCGTTAGGTTTCTATATGCTGTGTATTTCATTGTTCAGGCATACCGGTTGGGCAGTGTGGGCAATGTTGCCGCTTTCAGTTCTTGCTGCGTTTCAGATTGTGTTGATATTTCTTTATGGCGGGTCGATAATCGCAGTTGATATGTTTCTTAATGTGGTGACAACCAATATGTCTGAGGCATGTGAACTGTTGCGTAATCTCGGTACGGCCATTGTAACGGTAGTTATTCTTTATTTGCCTCCTATAGTATGGGCTACGGCTACACTGGTTCGTAAAAAGGAATTCCATGCCGGAGCCCGACGTTGCTTCGGTCGAGTGGGGTTACTTTTTTTTGCACTTGGAATGGCCGGTGCGGTTGTCTGTTCGATAATGTACAGTAGCTTCTCGGTAGCTAAGAGTGTTTTTCCTGTAAATGTCATTAATAATATACGGATAGCCGTGCACCGCACGATTCTTGCCGATCGTTATGATGAGACTTCGTCAAGCTTTTGTTTTGACTCTAAGTCTACCCATGATTCTGATGTCCCCGAGATCTATATTATGGTGATTGGTGAGACATCGAGAGCCTGTGAATGGCAGATGGGGGGGTATGATCGGGCAACGAATCCACGGTTGTCTCGTCGTGAAAATGTGACATTCTTCAGTCGTGCGCTCAGTGAATCGAATACGACTCATAAAAGTGTACCGATGCTGATGTCTTATGTGACGGCTTGTAACTTCGACTCTGTGAGATATTGCAAAAGCATTATTACGGCATTCAAAGAGGCTGGCTTTCATACTACTTTTATATCCAATCAAGCTCCTAATCATTCATATACCGAGTTCTTCGGTCGAGAGGCAGATTATTCCTGTTATATGAGTGATACACTGGGACGTCACAGCTATGATGGCGAGATGTTGCCTGAGGTGGGTAGATGTCTTGCCGATACATGTCATCACAAACAGTTTGTTGTGCTACATAGTTATGGTTCCCACTTCAAGTATTCCGAACGTTATCCTCATGGCTTCGGATCTTATAAGCCTGATGAGTGTGACGAAGTGCGTTATGATCAGCGTCAACCGCTTGTCAATGCCTATGACAATACTATCGAATATACCGACTGCTGGATTGATTCGCTGATGTCTATGGTTGAGCTTTCTGGTCGTCGTGCGGCGTTGGTATATGCTTCTGACCATGGTGAGGATATTCTTGACGATGGGCGTGGCCGCTTTCTGCATGCGTCGCCCACTCCTACATATTATCAGTTGCATGTCGCTATGCTCACATGGGTATCTTCGGCCTATGACAGAGCCTATCCGGAAAAACTTGCAGTCATGCGAAGTCATCGTGATGCTCCGGTAAGTTCTACATCTTCCCTGTATAATACCCTTATTGACCTTGGTGGTATTGAGACACGGTATTATGTGGACTCGTTGTCGGTGGCATCGCCAGGATACAATCGTCCTCGTCCGCTGTATCTTGACGATATGAACGAGGGAGTGGATCTTATGAAGAGTGGATTGGGAAATATGGATATTGAGATTATCAATAAGTTGCGGCTTTTGTGAAATGTTTTTGATGATTAATTCTATGGAGTTGTCTAAAACTATATGTTAATATGTTGATTTTCAATGACTTGATTGTATTGGTGGGGTGGTAAAGTTGTCTAAAATGATTGTTTTGATAAAAAATGGTGTATAAAATTTTGTCAGTTTTTATAAAGGTCTTACCTTTGTGAGGTATAAAAATCACAATATTTTACACTGACATAATTTTCCACCAATGATACAAACCGTACTTAAGCGTGATGGTCGTGTAGTAGGCTATAACGAGGAGAAAATCAAGGCCGCGATACGCAAAGCCATGTTGCAGACCAAGCTTGGTGAGGACGAGAGCCTCATAATGAAGATTGTTGACCGTATAGGCATTACCGGTAATGAGCAGATGTCGGTCGAGGAGATTCAGGATAGGGTGGAACTCGAACTTATGAAGAGCACCCGCAAGGAGGTTGCCAAACGTTATATTGCATATCGTAACCAGCGGTCGATAGCTCGCCGCGCTAAGACGCGTGATATATTTCTTGAGATAATTGAGGCCAAAAACAATGATATAACCCGCGAGAACGCCAATATGAATACAGACTCGCCGGCAGGTATGATGATGAAGTTTGCCAGCGAGACAACCAAGCCTTTTGTCGACGATTATCTGCTTAGTGACGAGGCTCGTGATGCTGTACGTAACGGCTATCTGCACATTCATGATAAAGACTATTATCCCACAAAATCGCTTACATGTGTACAGCATCCGCTTGACCGTATCCTTAAAGCCGGTTTTGTTGCCGGTCATGGTGAATCCAGGCCGGCCAAGCGTATAGAGACAGCATCTATTATAGGATGTATATCTCTTGAGACGGCACAGAATGAAATGCATGGCGGACAGGCGATACCGGCTTTTGACTTCTATCTTGCTCCATACGTGCGCTCGTCGTTCATTGAAGAACTTAAGAAACTTGAGGATGTAACCGGAGAGGATCTTAGCGACATCTATAATGTCGACCTTAAGGATTATGTGCGTCGCCCGCTTGACGGGCTGGTTGGTCGCGAGCGACTTCTTGCCCATGCTGTAAATGAGACGGCCAGCCGTGTTCATCAGGCAATGGAGGCATTTATCCATAATATGAATACCATTCATTCGCGTGGTGGAAATCAGGTCGTGTTCAGTTCAATCAACTATGGTACTGACACTTCGGCCGAAGGTCGATGCATAATTAGAGAGTTACTTAACTCTACATATGAAGGCGTTGGCAACGGGGCGACGGCAATATTCCCTATCCAGATATGGAAGAAGAAACGGGGGGTAAATTATCTGCCTGAGGATCCAAACTATGACTTGTATCAGCTCGCATGCAAAGTGACTGCGCGACGTTTCTTCCCTAATTTCGTCAATCTTGACGCTACATTTAATCAGCACGAAAACTGGCGTTCGGATGATCCGGAGCGATACAAATATGAGGTCGCTACGATGGGTTGCAGGACGCGTGTGTTTGAAAACCGTTTCGGCGAGAAGACCTCGATCGGACGCGGAAATATCAGTTTTTCTACAATAAATATCGTGCGCCTTGCCATAGAGTGCATGAATATTGTGGATGTCAATGAGCGAGTTTGCCGTTTCTTTGACAAACTCGATGAGGTCCTCGAAGTTACTGCCCGTCAGCTATGTGACCGTTATGAATTTCAGAAGACCGCCCTTGCTAAGCAGTTTCCTCTCGTTATGTCCCGGTTGTGGAATGGATCAGAACAGCTTAAACCGGGCGATACAATTGAGCCGGTAATTAATCAGGGTACTCTCGGAATAGGATTTATTGGCCTTGCAGAGTGTCTTGTGGCGCTTACCGGAAAACATCATGGAGAGAGTTCTGAGTCGCAGGAACTTGGACTGCGTATCGTTTCTCACATGCGTTCCCGGGCAAATGAATTCTCAGAGCGTTACAATCATAACTTTTCGGTTCTCGCCACTCCGGCCGAGGGTCTGTCTGGAAAATTCACTGCCAAGGACCGTAAGAGTTTTGGCGTGATTGAGGGTATTACCGATAAGATTTATTATACCAATTCCAATCACGTTCCGGTTTATTATCATTGCTCGCCACGGCATAAGGCGCAGATCGAGGCTCCATATCATGAACTTACCCGTGGCGGACATATATTTTATGTGGAGATAGACGGCGATGCGACACACAATCCACAGGCTATCATGGACATCGTGGACCTGATCGACCGATACAACATAGGTTATGGTTCGATCAACCACAACCGTAACCGTTGTATGGATTGCGGTTACGAGGATGCGCAGGATTCAATTGACGCGTGTCCGTGTTGCGGGGGGCACAATATTGACAAGTTACAGCGTATTACCGGATATCTCGTCGGGACTACCGACCGTTGGAATAAGGCGAAGCTTGCCGAACTTGATGATCGAGTAGTTCATAAATGATGTCAGATAGGCTTGCATTACGTGTGCTGAGGATCGTCGATGGAACGAGTGTCGACGGTCCCGGCTTGCGTACATCAATATATTTTGCCGGATGCCGTCACTATTGTGAAGAATGTCACAACAGGCAGTCTTGGGACTTTGACGGGGGAATTGAGATGACTGTCGATGAAATCATTGCTCATGTCAATGAGCAGGATTTTAATGTGACGTTGTCAGGTGGAGATCCGTTGTATCAGATCGAAGCTCTGTTGCCGCTTGTACGAAGGCTTTGTGAGGACGGCCGTCATGTGTGGTGTTATACGGGGTATACATACGGGCAGGTGTGTGCCGACAGATCATTGTGTCGTATTCTTGACTACATTGATGTGTTGGTCGATGGACCGTTTGTGTCTTCGTTGCGCGACCTCTCGCTTCGTTTTCGTGGGTCGTCCAATCAGCGTCTTGTCGATGTGGCCCGTTCCACTCCCGGGAATATAGTGGATTTTGAATTACCGTAACCGTTTTATTGTAAAACCGGCTCTTCATCGAATGCCTTGATCGTTCCGAGAAGCAGAGCGCTTTTTTCGTTTGTCTCGCGCCATTCTTTCTCGGCGATGGAATCCTCTGTAAGTCCGCTGCCTGTATAGATACAGTAGTTATTCTTGTAGAAATTGACGCAACGTAGATTTACATATGCCTTTAGGGTGGCGTTGTTTTCAATTGTAATGTGTCCGCCATAACAATGACGGTCATGAATCTCCAGTCGTCCTATGTGTTTGAATGCGTCCTGGCGTGGGTATCCCGACAGGGCCGGTGTCGGACTTATTTGGTCGATTACCTCATAAGGATTATATTTGTCCAGATTCATATTGAAGTTCATGCATCGGTGTATTATGTGGCCGAAGGATACGTCATCGGTCTCATGAATGTCAAATTCAATATCAAGGGAGTGTAATTTATGCTTAATGAAACGTACAACAAGTTCGTGTTCTTTTATGTTCTTGTCATCCCAGTTGTATTTTGACATTTTGAATGTTGTGCCGGCCAACGCGACTGTTTGGGCCTTGCCTGTAGCCTTGTCGGCGCTTAGTAACAGTTCGGGGGACGCTCCAATCCAGAATCCGGTCGACGGTGTATAGTAAATGAACCGGAAAGTATTCTTCAGTTCCTTGAAATAATAATAGACGGTATGGAGCCATGTGTTCGCGGTATCATCGGTTTTGAGTTGACCGCATATTATACGGGACAGCACAGTCTTGCTTGGACTGTTTTTTTTAAGATCGGTCACGATTGAGAGTACCTGCCCTTTGTACAGCAGTTCGTTTGTGCTTTCGACATAAGGTTTGATGTCGGGCTCGGCTTCTGTGTCGGGGCTGGTTCCGGCAATGCGTTTAAGGTAGTCGTGGGCGGTTATTGTGTCACGCAGTGTGATTCGGTCGCACGACTCTGTATCCCAAGGGGTTATTGAAAACGTTGTGTCAGACAGAGGAGTCAGTCCCTCTATGTCGGCCATGAACTTAAGACGACTCAAGGGTTCGCCCGGCATAATGAATGCGGCGAATGTCTCGTTGTGCCTGATGGCTTCGTATATGGCTTTATGCGTTTGGTTCAGTTTAAAGTATGCTTTAGGAGCTTTTATTGCGGTTTTCATACTCTTTAGGGTTCATTCCTTAGTGCCTATCAGTTCAAATGGCAAGGCGTCATTGATGTGTATGTCGTAGAATTCTCCTGGTTGTAATCTTGTGGTTTTCCTGACAAGGACTTCGGGGTCGACTTCTGGCGAATCCCATTCGGTACGGCCTACAAAATACTCCTCTTCCTCACGGTCTATAATGACGCGTAAAGTCCGGTCGATTTTCTCCTGTTGGATTTCAAGAGAGATGCGCTCTTGCAGATCCATGAGGCGGTCAAGTCTCTCCTGCTTTACCTCCTGGCCGATTGAGTCTTTGTAATTGCGTGCTGCGTATGTGTCGTCTTCCTCGCAGTATGCGAATGCGCCCATACGCTCGAATCGCATGTCCTGTACGAACTGCATCAGTTCATTGAATTCTTTCTCGCCCTCGCCGGGGAATCCTGTCATGAGTGTTGTGCGTAGGTGTAGTCCGGGTACTCGCCGACGCATTTCTTCTATCAGCCGGCGAGTTTCCTCCTGTGTTATATTTCGGCGCATGTTTTTCAACACTTTGTCGCTGGCATGTTGCAAGGCTATATCCATGTAGTTGCACACATTGCTGTGTGTGGCCATAACGTCCATTACTTCCATTGGGAACTGGGCCGGATAGGCGTAATGAAGGCGTATCCATTCCACTCCTTTTACATCGGCTATCTTGTCAATCAGTTCGGGTAGTTTCATGCTCCCGTCTGTATCGAGACCATAGCTTGAAAGATCCTGGGCGATGACATTGAACTCCTTTACCCCTTTGTCGACGAGCATCTTTACTTCATCGATGAGTTCATTTTCGGGGCGAGACTTGAATCGGCCTGTGATAAGCGGTATAGCGCAGAACGCACAGAAGCGGTTGCACCCTTCGGCTATTTTCAGATAAGTGTAATGGGGCGGGGTGGTGATAATGCGTTCGGGGGTGAGCATTATGTCATTGCGGGAAGTGAGATCCGACACCAGTTCGGCAAAGTTGAATTTGCCATACCAGCCATCTACATCCGGCAGTTCCCGTTCGAGATCGGTGCGATAACGTTGTGACAGACATCCCATTACAAAGACACGTTCGATATCTCCGCTTTCCTTGCCCTGGAGGTATTCGAGAATGGTATTGATGGATTCTTCCTTGGCATCGCCTATGAAGCCGCACGTGTTGATGACTACGATATCTCCACGCTTTACAGGCTCCTGGTGGACAGCCTGATATCCGGCTCGTGTGAGCATGCTGAGAACCCGCTCGGTGTCAACAAGATTCTTTGAACAGCCGAGAGTTATTATATTGATGCGCTTATCTGGCATTTTTTACAGCCTCTTAGATATTGTCTAAAATTATATGATACGGATAGTTGAGAAAGATTGTCATATGTTTTTTGCTTGTGATGAGGGGGGGTAGCCGTAGCTACATGACCGGAGTATAAGCGAAAGAACACCGGCAGGTCACTCAAAAGCAAAGTAATATGCAATTTATACAACCTCTTAATCTTGATCAAAAAGTGATTTTACAAACTGGTCTTTGTCAAATACTTGCAGGTCGGTGATTTTCTCGCCAAGGCCTATGTAGCGTACCGGAATTTTGAACTGGTCACTGATGCCTATTACTACACCTCCCTTGGCGGTGCCGTCAAGTTTTGTAATGGCAAGCTGGCTCACCTTTGTTGCCGCGACAAACTGCTTGGCCTGTTCGAATGCATTTTGACCTGTAGAGCCATCAAGCACAAGGAGAACTTCGTGTGGAGCATCGGGCACGACCTTTTTCATTACATCCTTGATCTTGGTTAACTCGTCCATGAGCCCTTTCTTGTTGTGCAGGCGTCCGGCTGTATCTATGATCACGACGTCAACCTCATTTGCCTTGGCTGACTGTAGAGTATCGAAAGCGACTGCAGCCGGATCTGATCCAAGCTTCTGTTTCACTACCGGAACATCTGCTCTGCGCCCCCATTCCTCAAGTTGTTCGATCGCGGCGGCACGGAATGTGTCTGCGGCTCCGAGCATCACTTTGTTGCCGGCGGCTTTGAACTGGTGGGCGAGTTTGCCTATTGTCGTTGTCTTGCCTACGCCATTGACTCCGACTACCATGATGACATGTGGCTTGTGGTCGATGGGAACATCAAAGTCCCCTAACTCGCTATTGCTGTCGTTTTCGGCCAGCATTGCCGATATCTCCTCACACAATAGACGGTTCAGTTCATCGGTACCCACATATTTGTCGCGCGATACTCGGTCCTGTATGCGATCAAGTATGCGCAGTGTGGTCTCGACACCTACGTCTGATGTAATGAAGACCTCCTCGAGATTGTCGAGAATCTCATCGTCGATTTTAGATTTGCCGGCTATGGCATGTGTGAGTTTGGCAAAAAAACCTTTTTTTGTGCGTTCGAGACCCGAGTCAAGAGTCTCCTTTTTCTCTTTGGAAAATAGTCGGTTGAAAAATCCCATTCTATGCAGTTGTTTTGGCCGCAAAGTTACATTTTTTTTCTTATTTGAGCAAATTGTCTGATATCTGCTTTTACTTGTATCAGCTATAAAAAGTACACTTGTAGGCTGACTTTCTGGAGAGGATACAGATCTATATAGGAACGTGCCATCATGTGAAAAACATAGGTTGGAAATTATGAATGCAATGTTTGATTTATGACATTATAACATATGAGACTGTTTATAATAGTTACGACAAAGTCATACCACCTCTGGAATATATGCCAACTACCGTAGAGTGGGGCTGAAGGACACCCTTGCGCAGTTTTGCCTTTGTACTTAAAAGTAGTGATTGAATTATGTTGAAATAACAGTTGTAGATATGTATTTGACGAAAAAATACTCTAAAGATGCTATTTATTGTGGTTCTTATAAATAAAATGACCGCATTTGCTTTCTATCTGTAATTTAATGCGTATATTTGCGACATAAATGACTTTACGATGGTAAGATGATATGACGTTCGTAAAGTGTAAGAAATCTTTAATCAAGATAATTATTTTTAATGGCATACCTCGCAGCGTTATATAAAACACTATCTCCGGGTGGATTTATGCGACAGGCTTCAGAAGTCGGTAAACCCATCCATCGGGTGTGTGCAACTCGCTGTGTTATAAGTGAATTGGGGGGGGGTAATCTGACTCCGTATATTAACTTGATCGAAAAGTCGGCTGGAGTATTGTGTCCGGTCGGCCCTGTCCACGTATCCGTATATGTGATGTCGTGGTGTATTTATATGTCCATTCGTGAAATATCATAAGACACAATGACCAGTAGATTACACATTATCATTACATCAGTCGTAGCTTCCATGCTTTATCTGGCCGGAAGTTCTTCAGTAGTTGCCGCCGACTCCGACAACTTCACTTTAACAGGACGTGTTGTCGATGCTGACAATGGTGAGCCTCTTGAGTTTGTCAGTGTCCTCCTGTCAGACCGTAATATATGGACAGAGACCAATGACAAAGGAGAATTTTCTATCCGTCATCTTCGTCCGGGTACTTATAATATTGAGATAAAGTTTACCGGGTATCAGACATATGACAATACAATAAAGGTTGACGCATCTTCCAGGCCGCTGTCGGTAAAGCTCAGCCCGATGAGTCTTGCTCTTGAAGAGGTTACGGTGACAGCCAACAACAAGCGTATGGGATCGACTTCAAAGATTGACCGTGCTGCAGTTCAGCATATTCAACCTAAGAGTCTTGAGGATCTTATGCAGCTTGTGCCTGGTAACGTGACGAAAAATCCCGATCTTAATAGTGTGGGACAGGCTCAGATACGTGAGATCGGTTCAAACTCAAACAATGCTATGGGGACACTCGTGGTGGTGGATGGAACTCCAATGTCAAATGATGCTAACATGCAGTCGCTCAGTACGAGCAAGGCCGGTATGGTGCCCGGTCAGTCGACTGCTGGTAAAGGTGTGGATCTCAGACTTATATCACCCGATAATATCGAGTCGATAGAGGTCGTGCGCGGTATACCGTCGGTTGAATACGGAAACCTCACGTCTGGAGCCATTATCGTGAAGTCCCGTGCCGGAGCAACTCCTTTGGAGGTTAAATTCAAGGCCGATCCATATTCAAAGCTTATATATGCAGGCAAGGGATTCGCTCTTGGCAATGGCAGTGCCTTTAATTTTACTGCCGATTATTCTCAATCCTATAGCGATATTAGAAAGAAGTATATCGGTTATGACCGAGTGACATTCGGCGCCGGTTACAGCAATGTGTTCATGAAAGACAGCCGTCCTATGTCGTTCAATGCGAGGATGTCATTCTTCAGTAGTCTTGATAACGAGCGCACCGACCCTGAGCTTATGTATGACGAGCGTATGCACAGCAAGACAATAGGCGGACGCCTGTCGTTGGAAGGGAACTGGAACCTGCAGTTGCCATGGATTTCGGCCCTCTCATATTCAGCCTCGGCCAGTTATATATATGAGTCAGACTACTCAAACCGTCAGGTGATACTCCAGTCGGGAATTACCCCTGTGGGTAACGCAACTGTAAACAAGGAGTATCAGACATTCTATATGTCATCGACCTATTATGCATGGAGCCGTATTACAGGTCGTCCTCTTGATCTGTATGCCCAGGTAAAAGGCAACAAGTTGATCACTCTTGATAATGGATCTTTTATGAATCTGAAGCTCGGAGCCGAATGGCGTATGAACAAAAATTATGGTGCCGGTATGACATTTGACGAGATGCTTCCGCCACAGATAACCAACAATCAGTCCATACGTCCGCGTCCGTTCCACTCAATCCCGGCAATGAACGTTCTTGCTTGGTTTATTGAAGACAAGTACACCACACCGATAGGATCTACATCTCTTACAGCCCAGGCCGGTGCCCGTCTATCAACTGTCTTTGTGAATCGCGAACAGGCTCATCGCGGTAATATGACTACAGTGGAACCGCGTGTCAATATCGACTATAATATCCTCAATCCATCCAACAACCACCTGTTCCAGGAATTTAATATAGTGGGTGGTTATGGCGTGGCTATGAAAACTCCGGTCATGCAGCAATTGTATCCCGATAAAGCTTATTTTGATGTGTCATCATATACGATGCTTTTCCGAGATGATGTTTCAGGAGAAAAAGGCAAATCAATTGCAGTCATGACAACCAAGGTGATTGAAAATACCGCCAATCCCGACTTGAAGCCGGCACGAAGCAATAAGATCGAGGCCGGTATCTCCTTCCGCATAGATCGTGTCAACGGTATGGTCAATTATTTCAACGAGCGTAATAAGAATGAATTCGGTTTTGTGGCGCAGCCTGTTATTATGGAAGCTAACCGCTATTCGACTCCCGACAATATTGATGGCGTGCGTTATCAGGACGGCAAGGTGCAGTATGAGCTTGCCGGCATGTGGCATGATGCCTCGGTGACACCACATAGTTACTACTTCTCGTATTTGATGCCGTCCAATAGTGTGGCTACCGATAAATGGGGTATTGAGTATCAGGTCAATCTGGCTCAGATTCCGGCGGTCAAGACTGCGGTGTCGGTCGATGGATCGTATATACGTATCAAGCGCAGATCTACAGCCGATTACTATGCGCCCGTATCAAGTGTGGTCAATGGCGACACATATCCGTATATTCCTTTGATGCCGGGTGGCAGTGGTACGGTTTCGTCTCGTTTTAACACAAACTTCAGGTTTATCACCCATATTCCCAGGTTGCAGATGATCTTCACCACAACGCTTCAGATGATATGGCGCGAGACTTACAGGTCGATCTATGAAGACAATGGCGGACATGATCTCGTATACCGTACTCAGGACCCATTCTCACCTGGCCGTGAGGTCTATGCCGTCAATCCAGTCGGTTTCCTTGATGCCGACGGACGGTTTACAGCCTGGCAACCGGGATTTCAGGATGATGCGATATACCGTTATATGGTAGCTACATATGCACATGCGCGTGCATTCGACACCGAGGTGTTGCCTACATCGGCGATACTTAACTTCCGGCTTTCAAAAGAGTTCGGCCGTATAGTCGAGATATCTTTCATGGCCAACAATTTCCTTAAACTTACAAAGACTCATAAACTCCAGACATCGACCGGATGGCGCGACATCACAATCCCGATGTACTTCGGAGCAGAAGTTAAATTGAAATTTTGACATACATTTATCAATATTATTAAAAAACAATTTTAAGCAATGAAAAAGATTCATTTTCTGTTGCCAATGTTGGCGATGTTCATTGGGTTTACTTCATGCGGCAGCGACGATGATGAGGATGTGGTAATACGTCATGACGTCACTGTAAACGTGAAGCTCCCATCCGATGTCGCAAGTTTCAGCGATGTGACATCCATGGCTCTTACAGTGTTCAACACAGCGACTTCTCAGGAGAGTGTAGCTCAGGTAACCGACGGCAAGGCTACTGTTACAGTGGCTCCCGGCACCTACAACTTTACGGTCTCCGGCGAGACATCCGCTCTCAATCTTAATGGAGTCAAGACCGGTGTCGATGTATTTTCCGATGTAACAGTCGAGATTGATCTGATAGCCTCGGTAGGAAGTTCCATCATCTTCAAGGAGGTATATTTCTCGGGTGTGCCCGATTATTATTTCCAGGATGCATTTTATGAGATATATAACAATACCGACGAGGTGCAGTATCTTGACGGCATCATAATGGGTGTTGTCGACTTTGGGCTGGCTGTAGGAACATACTTAAAGGATCAGCCGTCGATATGGATGACCGACGGTGTATATACCAATGGCAAGTATCCGCTCACTTCCCATGTACAATGTTTCCCCGGCACTGGTACCGACTTCCCCATTCAGCCTCGTTCAAGCATTATTGTGGCATCAAATCCAATCAATCACAGTGCACGTGAGCTTGCCGAGGGTGATGTGAAGTCTTCTGTGAATCTGGAGAATGCCGGATGGCAGCTGTTTGACGACAATTCGTTTCCTGCCGATACCCGTGTTGACGGTATTCCGAATATGACTCTTATATGGAAAAACTGGGGTAGAGAAATGATGCCGGCAACTGAAGGACAGGCTATTGTTCTGGCTCGTCTTAAGAATGGACAGTCTCCTGTCGATTATGCTGCCGATCCTTCAAGCGTAGCTCCGGTTCCTGGTGGAACAACCAACTGCTTTGTAATTCCGGCCGATTGCATTATTGACGCTATAGATATTGTTCCCGCCGATGCCGCATGCCACTTCAAGCATATAGAGGCCAAGGATGATGCAGGTATGATATGGTATACCAATGCTGACGGTGTCTCGAATGGTGATTATTCTGGTAAGAGCCTGCGTCGCAAGGTTATCGGTTTCACCGCCGATGGCAAGGCCATCCTCAAGGATACCAACAACTCGTCGAACGACTTCATCGTAGGTGGCGGCACACCCACACCTGGTGTTTTCCCCTCGGTCGCTGACTGAGTGAACCATACTATATGAATAACATAAGCGGGAGCCTTTCCCGGGTTCCCGCTTATTTACAGTATAAATAAACAGCCTCTTATAAACTACGAGTTGATACTCTGAATATATAACATGATCATGAACCACCGTCTATACTCATTACTCGCGTTTCTCGGGTGCATGGCGATGACATCGCATGCACAGGATGACAGCAAAGTCGACTATATTGACCGCCAGTTTCTGGGCAATGTCGCTTGTGGCAGTGCGAGCCCGGTGTCGCTGAAGTATATGCCGATTACCGATCTTGCCGATATTCATGTAGGATACCGGCATGCCGGCGGTGATTTTCATCTTATCGATCAGTCGGGTAGTCTTGATTCATGGACTGCATCATTTACAGGCATGAAGCGCATAGGTAAGGTTTCTTTTGGAGGCGGTCTTGTATATGAAAACTCCACTCTTGATGACCGTCGCTGGAACAACACATTGTTTGTCTCGCCATATAATCCTTATATAATCGGTGACTCGCTCAGAAGCAAATTCAATACCGAGACATTCCATCTTAACGGTGGTGCGGCCTATTCGCCCGATGACAAGCTGACAATTGCACTCGAGGCTACATATGACGTCGGTAGTTCGGCTACACAAAAGGATCCGCGTCCCGAGATAAAGGGTATGCGATTTAATCTTTCTCCGGGTGTTGAATATCGTTTGGGACGACACTCAATAGGCGCCTCGGCCGACATCGAGTGGTTGTCAGAAGAAGTCTCGCACACTGTATTGCGTACCACAACAAAACAATATGTATTCCTATTTCAGGGACTTGGTGTCTACGAGACCAAGGATGCCGTTGGATATGCACGTAAGTATGACGGATCCAGATATGGAGTCCAGTTGCAGTACTCGCTCAACAATAATACTGATGCCCGACTTGCCGACTTCTTTCAGATAGGATATTATAATGAACACGAGGATGCCGAAGACGGAGGCTCGAGCGTCAAATATAAAGGCGGACGTTACGATGGCAATGGATTCTCGATATTAAACCGTCTTATGTTTAGGGCGACAGGTCGTATGATACACAACCTTACTATTAGTGCGGCGATGAGCGATATCACGGGACGATGGTATACCCAGCGGGCCGGTACCGACTCCAACGGAAACCTTATATACGAGGTCGTGAACGAGTCGGACAATCTTGAAGGGAATATTACGCAGGCCGGTATCGCATATCGTTTTGACAGGCTTGATGGTTCGGGAATTCCTATGTTGCAGGCCGAGGCGACAGCATCTATTGACAACTCCGAGACAAAGAACCGCATATATGCTGCCAAAGAGAAGTACTCAAATGCTACTTTCTCGGCTTCGGTGACAAAACGGTTCAAAGTGAGTCATGGCTGGCTTGCTGCCCGTGTAGGTGGTGCATACCGCATGTCACTTGACCGTAAACTTAATATTGACGGTATGCCTGATACATACAGTCAGATTATGTCTAAGTATACACGCCCTCAGTTTGAGGCTGTTACATCCGGTTACTGGAGAGCCGGGGGTGGAGTTACATATTCGTTGCCCATGACATTCATGGGATATGGTTCAATATTGGAGGTGGCTCTGGATGGCGATTACATGAGTCGTACAGACAAAGCTGTGGCTGTAGGTGACAACCGTAGCCATGTAGTAGCCCGTGTAGGGTTCGTATTTTGACTATATCGAAGACAGTCGTAAAGGAAAATAAAAGTAGTATTGTATGAAAAGATATTCGATCATCGAAAACACTAAGGCGGGTGTCCGATTCTCAGTCGGTTCACTCGCTCTTTGCTTTGCATTGATCCCGGCATATATTTCAGCACAGGAATATACCCCTTTGGTCAAGCCGTTGACCAAAGCTCAGGAGACATTGCGTTCATCAATTCCCGAGTGGAAACCTGTATCCCGTAGTGGTGATATTTCGTTGCCTGTCAGTATAGATAATACATCATCGAAGTATTTTCCAGAGGTATTTAATCAGGGCTCAAATAATTCATGTTCCCAGGCTTCGGGGGTAAGATATGTCTATACATATGAGGTGAACCGGCTTCTTGACCGGGAGAGTTCTGATCCTGCCAATGTGTTCTGCTATCATTTTACATGGAATTTTCTTAACGATGGCGAGAATCAGGGGTCACATGCATTTCTCGGCTATGATCTTATGAAAGAATGTGGTGCCGTGAATATGGTACAGATGCCGGATCTGCCATATTCGTATCCCCAGCAGACACAATGGCTGACGGGGTATCAGACATATATCGATGCCATGAGCTACCGGGTGGGAGGATATTCCAAAATTAATCTAAAGACACGTGACGGTCTTGACCGTTTACGTCGCTATCTGTATGATCATGGAGACGGTAGCATGTGTGGCGGTGTCGCTACTATATCTTATAAGACCGATGACTGGGGATATAAGGTTTATACCGGTCCGCGTTCAACCGATGTACGTTGGGTTGTTACCAAAGAGGGCGTGGATGGTCCTCATGCCATTACTGTCGTGGGATATGACGATACAGTGGAATATGATTTCAATGGAGACGGGCTTATTGGTGATGATGAGCGTGGAGCCTTGATATTTATCAACAGCTGGGGGGAGGACTGGGGCACCGGTGGCCGGTGTTATCTCCCTTATAGTGTGGTGCTGGCCGATCCTAAGGACAACGGTCTTTCAGAGGGTGATGCCGATGCCTATATGGTCGAGCCGTCATTTGAGGAGCCTAAGATAGTATTCAAGGTAAAACTTCGGTACAACCGTCGTAATGAGTTGTCTCTGCGGCTTGGTGTAGCCGATGGTGCTGATGCGAAACTTCCTGTATATGAGATGACCCCGGCTATATTGAATAACCAGGGAGGCGCCAATCCCATGCAGGGATATAATGCCTCGGAGGATATGGAGATCGCACTCTGTTTTGACCGGTTCTATGACCGCATTTCGGCATATAAGGATCCTAAGTTTTTCCTGACGGTAAGGCGTACTGCGGCAACCGGTGTGGGAAAACTGGTTGAGTTCTCGGTTGTTGATATGGTCAACGGACTGGAATACAAGTCTTCTAAGTCCGATCTCGATCTTGCCGGCGGACAGATTATAATGACAACAGGGGTGACCTCGGTATCGGTATACTCTTCGTGCAGTCGGTGGCTTTGGCTTATGCCGGGAACATTGACACCTCGTATGTCGCCGTTTGTTATCTCGACGGCCAACGGTCAGAAGCGTAAGTTCAAGATAAACGGATATGATGCCAGGTCTGGCATGCTAACCATTAAACATCAGAAATTATGAAATTCATGAAATATCTTTCGGTAACGGTGATTACTATGGTTATGGGCACTTTTTTTAGTTCATGTGCATCGGACAGTGACACCGGTGGCCATGATCCGCAACCTGTGGATACCGAGCTTACAATCACCGGAATTTCTGACAGTCAGTGGGCCTACATCTCTCTTGAGACCAATAGAGTGATCGGCACGTCGCCACTTGACGACAGCAATGCAGACACACAGTGGGCCGATCGCACAGACTGGGATCTGGCCATATGTGGAGACATGATCCGTACCAACTCGGGCTCATCAGGAAAAGGTCAGGGCGGAATACGCCGTCTTGACGACAAGACTTATGAAGAGGTATCCGTAGCCGATGCTGTTGGTCTTGATCAGGATCGTCCGCAGTCTCCAGATGCGTCCCGTCAATAATTCAGAATATAAGTGGACATGACAATGCTGGTGTTCACACACTTTTTAATCGTCCCCCCCCTCCACACACTTGAAATAAACCTTTTTCAGAGAGAGAGGGGGGATGATATTATTGTCTGGTCATGTATTTATCGACGTGGCACGATTACGCGTTCACCGAGATTTCTCGCCAGTTCCATTCTCAGACGGGCGAGATTGTCAATGTTTTTCATGCGCTCTGCGACCATATCGTTGTAGCCGGCCATGGATGAATCGAGGTGGCTGAGTGCTTCGGTCTCTTCTCTCAGTCTTATTGCGAGGTGAGCGTCCTTTACTGCAGCAATAGCTTTTGGAACAATTTCCACGAGCCTGTCGCGTTCGGTTTCTATCTTTGTATATTTTGTGTGAACCTTGCTAAGCTGGTGAGGCTCGCTTACGAGATCGGTCGTAACCCTCCTGATGTCATTGTCGGGGGAGGATGCGAGTCGTAGTTCAAGATAACTTTCGGCAAATCGGGCCATCTCGTCTTTGAAATACATGTCACATCGTTCCTGTAGTGCCAGCTCCTGTTTTTTTATGTCGCTCATATCTGTCGCGGTGGCCTGTATATGTGCCATGCCATCTTTCCACAGGGCGTCATACTGAGCCCGTACCGATTCCTCATGGTGACGCATGTCGGTTTCCCAAGATGCAGATCTCAGATTTATGGCCTCGTTGAAGGTGTTGCGATAGGCTTCGACTGTCCATGAGATCTGGTCGAACGACAATTCGTCGCTTACATAGTCAATGAGTTGCAATGGGTAGGTATTGCCATTTTCATCGGCACACTCACAAAAGGTTGTCATTCCATATTTCAATACATATCTGAGTAGTTCTTTCTCGCATGACCCCAATAGTCTACGGGCTGCCGCCATTGCGACTGATGCCGGTTTACCGGTAGTCATGGATGTTGTACCAGGCTGTGTATTGCCGGTCTCTGATTTTATCGGGACTGTAGTATTTGTTTGGGCCTGATATTCTCCACCGTCCTGTCGGCGGGCCATCGCTTTGTCGACTTCAAGTTTCAGTATCTTTTCATCGATTTGCAAAAGACGGCTGCATTCACCGATGTATACTGTACGAGCTATGTTATCGGGAATACAGGCGATTGATTTGACTATGTCTGTAATTACAGATGCTCTTTTTATCGGGTCGTTCTCTGCTCCTTCAAGTAGAATACGGGTCTTGAATCTGATAAAGTCAGTCTCATTTGCCGCCATGTATTCCTCTACCTCTTCGGTGGTGTGGCTTTGGGCAAATGAGTCGGGGTCTTCACCTTCGGGCAATAACAGGACTTTGATTTTCATGCCCTCGCTCAAGAGCATGTCGATGCCTCTGAGCGAAGCCTTGATGCCGGCGGGGTCACTGTCATATATCACTGTCACATTCTCGGTGAAGCGGTGAATGAGTCTTATCTGCCCATCGGTCAATGACGTTCCGGATGATGCCACCACATTTTCGATACCGCTTTGTGACATCGATATTACATCCATGTATCCCTCGACAAGGATACATTTGTTTTTCTTTACAATCGATTGTTTGGCTTGATATAGGCCATACAGCTCGTTGCTTTTGCTGTATATGGTTGACTCGGGCGAGTTGACATATTTTGCTACCGCTTTGTCCGATCTAAGTGTGCGGCCACCGAAGGCGACAACCTTACCCGACACTCCGAATACCGGATATATCACACGGCCTTTAAAACGGTCATATACTTGTCCGCGATCATTCTTTATACATAATCCGGTGTCGATCAGATACTTCTCGTTATATCCCTGTTTTAATGCGGCGTCATATAAGGCGTTGCGGCTGTCAAGCGAGTAACCGAGGTGAAACCGCTTGATTGCCATATCGTTGATACCACGCTCTCTGAAGTATGACAGACCTATTGCCACGCCATCCGGATTCTCGGTAAGATTCTTCTCAAACTCGCCAAGTGCAAACTGATTGATTGCCAGCATGCTTTCGCGCTCGGTCTCGGCTTGTCGCTCGGCATCGGTCAGTTCTTTCTCCTTTATCTCGATATTGTATTTCTTGGCGAGATATCTCAAGGCTTCGGCATATGTCATCTGCTCAAGCTCCATGATGAAGCCAACGGCACTGCCGCCTTTACCGCAACTGAAGCACTTGCATAATCCCTTGGCCTTGGATACAGAGAACGAAGGGGTCCGTTCGTTGTGGAACGGACATAGGCCTATGTAATTGGCCCCTCGACGTTTAAGCTTGACAAAGTCGCTTACAACCTCTACGATGTCGGCAGTGTCAAGTATGCGGTTTACTGTCTCCTGGTCAATGCGTGCCATATGGATGATAAACTATGTGTTATCAAGATGCCTATAATTTTATTGCATCGTTAGCGGGCACATCGGTCACCGCAATGTTTATAACCTCGGTTATGGTGTCTACATAAAGGAATGTCAGGCCATCACGATATTTTTCGGCAATATCCTCGATATCCTTGATGTTGTCTCTTGAGATGATTATGTCAGTGATACCGGCACGTTTGGCTGCCAGGATTTTCTCCTTGATGCCACCTACAGGCAGAACTTTTCCTCTGAGTGTGATTTCTCCGGTCATGGCTATGCGTTCCTTTACTCGTGTCTGCTTGAATGCCGATACAATGGAGGTAACCATTGTGATGCCGGCCGACGGGCCATCTTTGGGTATCGCTCCTTCGGGAACATGGATGTGAATGTTGTACTTGTCAAACAACGCAGGGTCTATGCCAAGTTGACCGGCATGGGCCTTGGTATACTGAAGGGCAATCATGGCCGATTCTTTCATCACATTGCCGAGATTGCCTGTGAGATTGAGCTTCTCTCCTTTGCCCTGAGACAGCGAGGTCTCGATATACAGGATTTCGCCACCTACGGCAGTCCAGGCAAGTCCCGTCACGACTCCGGCAAAGTCGTTCCCTTCATATCGGTCACGGTTGTATCGGGAGACACCGAGGTATTCGCTTACATTTTCGGGTTCTACTATGTTTGCGAATTTCTCACCGCTCATTTTTTTCAGTATTACTTTGCGTACCACCGATTGTAAATGCTTGTCAAGCTGACGTACACCGCTCTCCGAGGTGTAGTGTTCCACAATATAGGCTATACTTGCCTGTGTAAACTTAAGATCATTCTCGTCGAGTTTATTGTCCTTAAGTATCTTTGGTATAAGGTGGCGTATGGCGATTTCGACTTTCTCCTCAAGCAGGTATCCTGATATGTCGATCACTTCCATGCGGTCCAGCAGAGGCTGGGATAGGGTAGACAAAGTATTGGCAGTGGCTATGAACAATACTTTTGACAGGTCATAGTCGATATCTATATAGTTGTCATGGAAGTGACAGTTTTGTTCGGGGTCAAGTACCTCAAGCAATGCGGCCGCTGGATCTCCTTTGAAATCACTTCCTATCTTGTCGATCTCATCAAGCAACAGCACAGGGTTTGATGTTCCGGCGCGTTTTATTGCATCCATGATGCGTCCTGGCATTGCTCCTATGTAGGTGCGGCGGTGTCCTCTTATCTCAGCTTCGTCATGAAGGCCTCCGAGTGATACGCGCTGGTAATGTCGGCCCATTGCACGGGCTATTGACTGTCCGAGCGACGTCTTTCCTACACCGGGTGCTCCTACGAGACACAGTATCGGTGCGTGGCCCTCGGGATTGTTCATTATCACTGCGAGTTGTTCCAATATGCGGTCTTTGACTTTTTCAAGGCCGTAATGGTCGTTGTTCAGAATCTCGCGTGCTTTCCCGAAGTCTATGTTTTCAACATCATACTTAAGCCATGGCAATGCCATGAGGGTCTCGATGTAGGTGTACTGTACCGAGTAGTCGGGGCTTTGGGGATTGAGACGGTCGAGTTTTTCCACTTCCTTGACAAATACATGATATGCTTCATCAGGGAATGGTACGTGGCGGGCACGATCCAGTATTTTCTCTGTCTCGTCCTGGTTGCCATACAGTTCTTTGCGTAGTGAATCTATCTGCTGTTGGATGAAGGCGCTCTTCTGCTGGTTGGTAAGGCTTGTGTGTGTGCGCTCAAGTATTGACTTGTTAAGGTCACTGAGCTGTTGCAATACCGATAGTTCAGCCAGCAACATCAGTCCGCGGTCTTTAAGTTTGTTTTTGGCAAGCAGTTTTATCTTCTGTTCGATAGGTATAGGCATGTGTGTGGCCACCATATTGATGAGCACCTCGGCATCTTCCACATTGCTTATATTGAATTTAATGTCATCGGGTGCTCCAGGAGTGCTTTCCAGAATAGATGTCGCGGCGCCTTTTATCATTTCGGTTACCGATTGGAATTCTATGTCACTCGATTTGGGAATGCGGTCATTTATAGGCTTTACGTGTGCTGAGAGTTTTGCCTGGGGCATGGTTTCCCCTTTGCCTTGGCCAAGCACTTTAAACTTGTTCCGACTGTGTAATATGGCAGTACGGGTGCCATCAGGCAACTCAAGAACCTTGATCACGTCGGCAATGACGCCATACTCATAGAATTGTTCGGGTATAGTCGGATCATCTATTTCAGGATCCGACTGGCATAATATACCTATGGATATCTTCTGCTCGTTGGCAGTACGTGCGGTTATGTACGAGTTCTCTCGTCCCAAAGCCAGTGGAATAGTGATATCGGGAAACAATATCAGATTACGGGTTGGCAGTATGGGCAGATCCTCATAGTTCGGTTCACCATTGCTCAAAAACGATTTCAGGTCTATTTCACCGAGTGATACTATGGATTGGGTCTTTTCGCGATCGGAATTCATGTGTTGATTCAGCAGATTTGAGTTGTTCGGTAACTATCGTGATAACGGCCCCTTCCTGTTTGCAGACGGGGCCGAATCATTAGTCTGTTGTCCGGTTTCAGTGTTTATTATGTTGATACCTCAGGACATCCCGATGTAATTATGGTGTCTTGACAGCCTGGTGAAGAAGAGAGAGGTGGATATTATTCAGCCTTATTCTCTTCCTCGGGGGTGTTATCACCCTCGGTATCATTGTTTTCAGGCTCTATGAATGTATCTATACCGGCGGCCAGAAGTTGGTTGTACCAGTTGAGCAATTTCTTGATGTCGTTGGTGTATACTCTCTCGTCATCAAACTCAGGGAGAACCTCGGCAAAGAATGATCTGATTGCCGTATCGTTGCCCATTCCTTTGACATCTACCGGTTTACCGTCCATCTTGACTTTTACGGCCTCAAGGACTGTACCTAAAGGTACGTCATCCTCGATGGTATAGATTGAGATATCGGCTAAAGATATCACTTTGTCATGGGCATATGCAGGCGTGCGCTTGCCGGTAGACAGGCTTTCTACGATAAGCATGTTTTTACCTGGATTCACCAGTTTGAAGAGTCCCGGACGTCCCGAGATGCAAAGTATTCCTTTAAGCATGGTTCAGTTTCGTTTATATGTCTAAATTAGGTTATCATGCGGCGACTATGTCACAGCATTACTATTCAGGCTACAAATTTAGCCAAAATATACGGTTCACACAATCGCGACTCATGATTTTTTATTACCTTTGTACTTGTAATGTTGACCTATCTCAAGAATATTTTACAGCTTATCATCTCTCCCGACAATGGATGGGTGGATGTTGATGCCGATCGTCGGTCTCATCGGTCGGCAAGAGGCCTGCTGTGTATGGTGGGTGTGGCAGCCTTCTCGGTTTTTACACAATTGTTGTATGCCAGTCATATGCCATTGGTGGCCATGTTTCAGAGTGCGATTATTGTGATGATTACTTATGGTGCCACATGTTTTATCGGATACTCGGTGGTGTCGTCATGGGTGCCACGCCTTAACGGTGGCGTACTGGATGTTGAACGTATGCGTCAGTTTTCGGCCTATTCGGTCGGTCTTCTGTCTATCCAGACGATAGTGTCAAACATGTTGCCTGTTACATTCGCCATTCTTGAACTATGGCCTATATATGTCGTTGTAATCATGTGGAGAGCGATGGCTGTTCTTGATATGCCGGGGGCGGCTACGGGTAAATATCTGTTTGCGGTCATACTGGGATTCATTGTGCCGTCCCAGCTATTGCCAAGAGTGTTTAATACTGTTATAATGCAATGAAATTTAAAGAGATAAATATAAAAAACAGGCGTGCGACCTATGACTTTGCCATAGGTGATACTTTTACCGCAGGCATTGTGCTTACAGGTACAGAGATCAAGTCGATAAGACTTGGAAAGGCCAGTCTTGTCGATACATTCTGTTATGTAGATAATGGAGAGGTATGGGTCAAGAACATGTATATAGCCGAGTATTTCTATGGCACATACAACAATCATGCCGAGAGACGCGATCGTAAACTATTGCTTAATAGGAAAGAAATAGGTCAGTTAGAGAAAGAGGGTAAGCTCACGGGATTCTCGATCATACCGTTACGTCTTTTTATAAATGAGCGTGGTCTTGCCAAACTCGTCATAGGTGTAGCCAAAGGTAAAAAAGAATATGACAAGCGCCAGTCGATCAAGGAGCGTGACGACAAGCGCGCTATGGCTCGCTTTTTTCAGCAAAAATAAGATACGGTTTGCCATCCATTGCGGTGATTCCTATTATGCGGGTATCACCGTTCTTTTTTATCCCTAAACGAGATCTAAGAGCATCGGCGCTGATCATGAAATTGCGCGTCGCTACATCTGCCTCAAGTTTTTTGCGTGCTATGCGCCGTATATTGCCCGATGTAAATGGTATGACTTCATTTATTTTATATGTGCGTCCGGGAAATCCATGAGGTTGCTCTGTACTGGTGTAAAGATGAGTGTTAGGATGGATCATAAAGGCATTGAATCGTTGGCACAACAGCTTGAATGGAGCCGCTTTCATTGTTGCTGGTGATGGTTCAAGAAGGAATGATCCGGCAGAGGGCATGTCACATTTTCCTTGGGCTGTCGCTTCCTCTTTCATTTTGAACGTGAATGTTGAGCCGTCATTCCATATTGTTATTTTGGGATCGGGTGTGTTTTTCCCGTCAATTACCGCCAGCAGTTCACGACATTCGTTCCGCTCGGCTACGACCCAAAGTTCACGTGTGCCCGGCAGATCACGAAGTGTCTGTGTGAGATCAAGCATGGGTGACATCTTTACCATCACAAGAGTAGACTTGGCAAGCATAAGTGATAGAAGTGAAGTGACATCGGGAACACAGTCGTGAAGGTTGTATACACGTCCTCCTGTGTCATTGCGTCGGGCAGGATCAATGAATATCAGGTCAAATCTTTCATTGTTGTTTTTAAGCCATTGCACACTGTCACCGTTGATTACCTCTATATTGGGCCTTTCAATGAAGTTATATGTGGCTATCTCGGCTATTTTGCTGTTAAGATCCAAGGCTGTAAGATGTGTTGTTGTATCACATGCCAGAAATGAGGAGTCTACACCCAGTCCGCATGTCATGTCGAGGACTCTTGTCTTTTTATCTGCATTAATCCCTGAGATATTATAATGAAGTTCGGCTATACGTGCCGATGAAGCTTGTTCCACCGATATGCCGAGGGGCATAAGACGAGGTATAAGCCAGGTTTTATCGTGGCTGAACTTGATGAAGGATTTCCGTTCATTCTCTATCTGGGTAATGGCATCATCGATCCACTCTTGGTCTCCGTTTTTCTTCCCGAGTCGCAGTCGTGTTGTGTCATTGTCCCGATGTTGTTCGACCCATGCCCAGAATTGGTCGTTGTAAATACTCATGATCAACAGCGTATGAAAGATAGCAGTTAAATAAACTCCCGGCCAATCATAATAAATCGGCCGGGAGGATGTGGTCTGTATTAAGGTTTCGGATACTCTCTTAAATGTATTCGAACAGATTACTTTTAACCCTTTATGGCTGCGATACCGGGTAGTATCTTGCCCTCGATGGCTTCAAGAAGAGCGCCACCGCCGGTCGATACATAAGATACCTGGTCGGCCATGCCAAATTTGTTGACACAGGCAACAGAGTCTCCGCCACCGACAAGTGAGAATGCTCCCTTGTTGGTAGCTTCTACAATAGCTTCGGCTATAGCGCGTGAGCCGGCCGAGAAGTTGTCGAACTCAAATACACCGGCAGGACCGTTCCACAGGATTGTCTTGGCGTCTTTTATGGCGTCGGCAAATGACTTCTGAGACTCGGGGCCTGCATCCATGCCCTCCCAGCCGTCGGGAATGTTCATTACCGAGCATATCTGTGTGTTGGCGTTGTTGTCAAAAGCATCAGCAGCGATGCAGTCGGTGCCCAGTACCAGGTTTACACCCTTTTCCTGGGCTTTCTTCATGATGTCAAGAGCAAGATCAAGTTTGTCCTCCTCACATATTGACAGACCGACGTTTCCGCCTTGAGCCTTGGCAAATGTATATGTCATGCCTCCGCAAAGGATGAGGTTGTCAACCTTGTCCATGAGATTCTCAATGATACCGATCTTGGTTGATACTTTAGAACCACCCATGATAGCAGTGAAAGGACGTTTGATATCACTCAGGATATTGTCGACAGCCTGTACCTCTTTCTCCATAAGGTATCCGAGCATCTTGTTGTCGGCATCGAAGTTGTCGGCGATCACAGCTGTGGAAGCATGTTTGCGGTGAGCTGTTCCAAAGGCATCATTTACATATACATCGGCATAGCCGGCCAGTGTCTTGGCAAATTCCTTCTGGCGGGCTTTCATCTCTTTCTTGGCTTCGTCGTATTTGGGATCTTCTTTGTCGATTCCTACGGGTTTACCCTCTTCTTCGGGGTAGAAGCGAAGGTTCTCGAGCAGGAGAACTTCACCGGGCTTAAGGCTTGCGGCTGCATCAGCGGCGTTGGCACAATCGGGGGCGAATTTTACATCGGTACCCAGGGCTTTGGCTACGTCGTCTTTGATTTGAGCCAGAGAGAATTTGGGATTTACTTTGCCTTTGGGTTTGCCCATGTGTGACATGATGATCAGAGCGCCACCATCGGCCAGTATTTTTTTGAGGGTGGGGAGAGCACCACGTATACGGGTGTCGTCGGTTACCTTGCCGTTCTCGTCTAAAGGCACATTGAAGTCAACACGCACAATGGCTTTTTTGCCTGCGAAGTTATAGTTGTCGATTTTCATTTTTTGCAAAATTTAGTTTGGGTTTAACTTTGCCGCAAATTTAACAAAATTCACGTATAAAATAAAGATAAATTTCTGTAAAAATTAGTCTGTGGCTTATGGAGTTGTCGTGTGGTTGTCCTATCGGGCGTTATCTGGCACCAAAGCACCATCGCATCCAATGTAACGGTAGCCGCTGAGCCACACGGCTGACAATGACACCTGTTGCCAGAGCCAGCACACAACTGACAATATAAAATGGTATCATCATCCATTCCTCGTGTATGTGTCGCCATACAAATAGTTCGACAAACATCTGAGGATAAATTCCGACGAGAAAGATCTGGAACGTATGGTCTCGAAACGATTTGAATAGCCCCGGATACATATGGCTGACGATACTTGCCCACCCGAATGACATTATGATGCCGGCTAAGGCTGTGACAATGCCGGGTATAATGCTGGCAACTACTCCTGCTATATAAAGCAACGTAGCCATCGCGGTCGCCCAGTGATGGGTCGAGAGCCATTCCATGCAACGGTATCTGAAGAACAGCATGCCTCCGATGAAATAGAAAGCATAGCGGCTTACTCCTGCAAGATTGAACCATCCGGTGACGTCGAAGTGTATGTCTGCCGCAAGTGGTACAAGCGCCACAATGAGCAACAGAACTCCGCCCCAACGTATACGCAACAATGTCTTATATACCGGATATATTAACATCAGCCACATAAGAGTGCCCACAAACCATAGTTCTTTCAGTGGGCCATTGGCTGGATCGAAGAACGCCATAATTAAGCCGTGAAGACTGATATCCATTCCGCTTTTTGAAATACCGGCTACAGGTAATTTCATCATAAATCCGATGATAGTGAAGGCTATGAATGGAATAAGAAGGCGTTTGACCTTGTCAATATAGAGGCGACCGGTAGTCCAGCTACGTTCAATACGTGTAAGGTACAACAATCCGCCCGAAACAAACATGAAGAGTGGCATATGGAATGCATAGCAGAGGCGTTGAATACATTCCGATACCGGATATAGCTCTCCTTCGATCCCGGAGTAGGTGTAAGCCGAAACGTGGCCGATTACCACAAGCAATATGGCCCACCCCTGGATAATTGAAAGCCAGATGATCCTGTCGCTTTCAATTTTGGCGGGTACGGGACTGACGTCTGGAATAATCTGATCTTGTGCAACCAGAGACTTAAAAGCCGGCATAAGTGCTGAGAAGCTCGCTCATCTGATCGGCCAGTTTCTTGGCCTCAAGTCCGGCAATATCGGCAAAGTCTTCGCCCTGTGACGCGTATATGATGCCGCGTGACGAGTTTACAAGAAGTCCGCAGTCTTTGTTCATTCCATATCGAGCAACTTCTTCAAGGCTTCCTCCCTGTGCGCCCACACCGGGTACAAGCAGGAAGTTGTCGGGGGCTATGGTGCGGATGTCCTCGAAAAGTTTTCCCTGCGTGGCGCCTACGACAAACATCATCTGTTCGGTTGAGGCCCATTCGTGTGCTGTGAGAATCACATTCTCAAACAGGCGCCGGTCATTCTTGTCTTCGATAAGCTGGAAGTCGTGGCTACCCTTGTTGGATGTCAGAGCGAGCAGTATGACCCATTTGCCTTCATATCCGAGAAACGGAGTTACGCTGTCTTCACCCATATATGGTGCTACTGTGATGGCATCTACATCAAGATGCTCAAAGAAGCTACGGGCGTACATCTTGGATGTATTGCCGATATCTCCACGTTTTGCATCAGCTATGATGAACTGGTCGGGATGGTTTTCTTTGATGTAACGTATGGTTTTCTCCAGGGCGATCCATCCTTCTACTCCAAGACTCTCATAGAATGCAAGATTGGGTTTATAGGCCACGCAATAGGGGGCTGTGGCATCGATTATAGCCTTGTTGAAAAGGAATATCGCATCCTCGTTATCGGCAAGATGGGCTGGTATTTTCTTGATGTCGGTGTCAAGGCCGACACACAGGAAAGTTCTCTTGCGCTTGATGTTCTCGACGAGTTGATTGTAGATCATAGTGCTGTATGTTTATAGTTCGTTTTCTTTGAGTTTTTCTGTATTCTCTGCTATTATGAGGTGATCGATGCAGTCTTGTATGTCACCGTCCATGAAAGCGGCCAGATTGTATATGGTGTAATTGATACGGTGGTCAGTGATACGTCCCTGTGGATAGTTGTATGTGCGTATCTTGGCCGATCTGTCTCCTGTGGATACCATTGTTTTGCGTCGTGATGCAATGTCGTCAAGATACTTCTGGTGTTCTTTATCATATATGAATGTGCGCAGACGGCTCAACGCCCTTTCTTTGTTTTTGGGCTGGTCTCGGGTCTCGGTACATTCAATGAGTATTTCCTCTGTAACACCTGTATTTGGGTTGCGCCACATGTATCGAAGTCTTACGCCTGATTCTACTTTGTTTACATTCTGGCCTCCGGCTCCGCCCGACCTGAATGTGTCCCATTTGATCTCGCCCTCGTTGATCTCGACATCAAATTCCTCAGCTTCGGGCAACACTGCGACAGTGGCTGCTGAGGTATGTACGCGCCCTTGTGTTTCGGTTGCCGGTACTCGTTGTACTCGGTGTACGCCACTCTCATACTTCAAAGTGCCGTAGACGTTGTCGCCCGATACAGCGAATACTATCTCTTTGTATCCTCCGGCTGTTCCTTCGTTAAAACTTGTTACGGCAATCGACCAGCCCTTTGACTCGCAGTACTTACTGTACATCTTGAATAGATCTCCGGCAAACAGGGCTGCCTCATCGCCACCTGTGCCCCCTCGTATTTCGACAATGGCATTCTTGCCATCCTCGGGGTCGGCCGGGACGAGTAACATTTTGATTTCTTCTTCAAGAACCGGTAGCGTCTCGGATGCTTCGTCAAGCTGATCCTTGGCCATTGATCTCATGTCGGGATCGTTTTCAGTCTCGAGTATAAGCCGTGCTTCCTCCTGGTCGTCAAGCAATGATCGGTAGCGGCGTGTGGCAACGGTGAGTCTTTCAAGATCTTTATATTCCTTGGTCAGACGCACATAGCGTTTCATGTCGCTTATGACATCGGGATCGGTTATCAGAGTGCTCACCTCGGCATACCGGGCCTCGATACCGTCAAGCCGTGATAGCAAAGAGTTTTCAGCCATAAATCAGTGTTGGTGTTGGTTGTTTTGGTTTTAGGGAAGGATGTCGTTATACTGTACTATCAATGATATTCGCTCGAAAAGTGGAACTGTATCTTGGGAAAGTCGTTCTGGGCCATCTGTAATACGTAGTTTGAGTCGGCCAGAAATACGTCACGGCCATCCCTGTCTACGGCCATGAACTGGTGTTTGCGTTTTTTGAATGCAGCCAAGGCTTCTTCATCGTCACTGTCTATCCAGCATGCCTTGTAGAGAGATATGGGTTCCCACCGGCACTGTGCTCCATATTCATGGAGAAGACGGTACTGTATTACTTCAAACTGCAATTGTCCTACTGTGCCTATTATTTTGCGGCCGTTGAACTGGTTGACAAACAACTGTGCCACTCCTTCGTCCATAAGTTGTTGTATGCCTTTCTCCAGTTGCTTCGATTTCATGGGGTCGGTGTTCTCGATATATTTGAACATCTCGGGAGAGAAACTTGGCAGTCCCTTGAAATGCAATTCCTCACCCTGTGTGAGTGTATCACCGATCTTGAAATTGCCGGTGTCCGGTATGCCTACGATATCACCGGGATATGCTTCGTCGACGATATTCTTTTTCTGAGCCATGAATGCGGTAGGTGCGGCAAATCGCATGAATTTGCCTGACCGTATATGCTTGTAATTGGCATTGCGCTGGAACTCACCGCTACACACTTTTACAAATGCTATACAACTGCGGTGGTTAGGATCCATATTGGCATGGATCTTGAACACAAATCCGCTGAATTGTTCTTCGTGAGGGTCG
Organism: uncultured Muribaculaceae bacterium; assembly: GCA_964018905.1. Taxonomy (GTDB): domain Bacteria; phylum Bacteroidota; class Bacteroidia; order Bacteroidales; family Muribaculaceae; genus JAAVFS01. The sequence goes on along the minus strand of CAXHRO010000009.1, from coordinate 21,736 downwards.
ATGGTGCGTTCTTCTGCGCTCACGGGGCGAGGGGATGGTGCGATCTTTACAAAGCAGTCAAGCAGTTCCTTTACTCCAAATGTGTTGAGTGCAGAGCCGAAGAAGACAGGTGCAAGTTTGCCCAGGAGGTACTCGTCAACTTCAAACTCGGGGTATACGCCTTCAAGTAATTCGAGATCCTCGCGTAGTTTGGCAGCGTCAGCCTCCCCTACATTTTCGTCAATGCGCGGGTCGTTGATGTCGTCAATCTCAATGCGTTCGGTTACGCGTTGCTTGTTAGGGGTGAATAGATCAAGGCCTTGTTCGTAGATGTTGTATACGCCTTTGAATTTAGCTCCTATATTTATTGGCCAGGACAAAGGTCTTACTCCGATTTTAAGTTCTGTCTCCAGTTCATCAAGGATCTCGAAAGGATCGCGGCCTTCGCGGTCGAGTTTGTTGACAAAAATTATAACCGGCGTATTACGCATGCGGCATACCTCCATCAGTTTACGGGTCTGTTGCTCTACGCCTTTGGCGACATCGACAACAATGATCACACTGTCGACAGCGGTAAGTGTGCGGTAAGTGTCTTCGGCAAAGTCCTGGTGTCCGGGGGTGTCAAGGATATTGATCTTGTAATCGCCATAGTTGAATCCCATTACCGAGGTAGCGACAGATATACCACGTTGCTTCTCGATTTCCATCCAGTCGCTTGTGGCTGTTTTCTTGATTTTGTTGGATTTTACGGCACCGGCAATATGGATGGCACCTCCATAGAGCAACAGCTTCTCGGTCAGAGTAGTCTTGCCCGCGTCGGGGTGGCTTATGATAGCAAAGGTGCGTCTGCGTGAAATTTCGTCCGATAAATTAGCCATAATGAGTGGTTAAATATGAATGCCTGTATCAAAGGCTGTGCAAAGGTACGATTTTTTTTCAAATGTCGAATATATAAATAGGGACATGCCGGCAACGGAATGTCCCTATTTATTGTTGAAACGAATAGGCTATTGATCTTGCAGTTTGCTGAGGTTTGCGTTGATCTCTTCTTCGCTGACGCTATAGTTGATCAGATCGCCAGACAGATACTTATCATACGAAGCCATATCTACAAGACCGTGACCTGATAGGTTGAACAGTATTATTTTTTCCTCGCCGGGCTTGAGTTTCTTTACTTCACGTATTGTCGCGGCAATGGCATGGCATGATTCGGGCGCCGGGATTATGCCTTCAGCGCGGGCAAACAGGCACCCGGCTTCAAATGATTCGAGCTGGTCGATATCCACAGCTTCCATAAGGTTGTCTTTAAGCAGCTGGCTGACAATAACGCCGGCTCCATGGTAGCGCAAGCCTCCGGCGTGTATATTGGCAGGTTGGAAATTGTGCCCAAGGGAGAACATTGGCAATAGTGGTGTATAGCCGGCTTCGTCGCCAAAATCGTAGCAGAATTTGCCTTTGGTGAGTTTGGGGCACGATGCCGGTTCGGCAGCTATGAATCGGGTATGTGATTTTCCTTCTTCTCCTTTGATCTTGTGTCTCATGAACGGGAATGAAATACCTCCGAAGTTAGAACCTCCACCAAAGCAGGCTATTACCATGTCGGGATATTCACCGGCCATCTCCATCTGCTTTTCAGCCTCCAGGCCTATTATGGTCTGGTGTAGGGTTACATGGCTCAGTACTGATCCGAGGGTGTACTTGCAGTCGGGAGTTGTTCGTGCGAGTTCGACGGCCTCGGAGATGGCGGTTCCAAGTGACCCCTGACAGTTGGGGTTGGTTGTCAGAATATCCTTGCCGGCACGGGTTGACATTGATGGCGAGGGGGTTACTTGTGCGCCATATGTCTGCATGATACTGCGTCGGTAGGGCTTTTGTTCGTAAGATATTTTTACCTGATAAACAGCTGCCTCAAGGCCAAAGAGCGAGGCGGCGTAAGATAGGGATGCGCCCCATTGTCCGGCTCCGGTTTCGGTAGTTACGTTTTTTACACCTTCTTTCTTGCAGTAGTAGGCCTGTGGAATAGCGGAGTTCAATTTATGCGATCCCATTGGGGATACACTTTCGTTTTTAAAATAGATATGTGCGTTGGTGCCAAGTGCTTTTTCCAGTCCATAGGCTCTTACCAAAGGGGTGGATCGGTAATATTTGTACATCTCCCTTACTTCATTGGGGATAGGAATCCATGCGTCGGTCATATTCAGTTCCTGATCACAGCATTCCTTGGCGAAGATCGGATATAGATCTTCAGCTTTCATTGGCTCGCGGGTCTGCGGATTAAGTGGAGGCAGAGGCTTCGTGGTCATATCGGCCTGGATGTTGTACCACTCGTGTGGAATCTCGTTTTCGGGCAGGAAGTATCGTTTGGTTTTCTCTTCTTTCATAATTGAAGTTTTTTAGTCTGATTACAAATGATTGCCAAAATTACAGAAAAAATCGTTAACACAAAACTGAAATTAACATTCGACCGAGCAGATAATCGGAATGGCCCTGGGGCGCATGGGTATGTGTCTTGATGATCTCAGGCGTCTGACGGTCGGGGAGTTTGAGGAGTCTGTCAGGCAATGGATGGAAAAGGAGGAGGTTAAGTACCATGATGAGTGGGAGCGGATGCGTCTTCTTGCGACCATCAGCGTGATGCCTCATACGAAGAAGCACGTGACACCTCATGGACTGTTACCGTTGCTGTGGGATACGAAAGGGCCGGTCAGGAGAAAGAGCAATAGAAAGCAAACGCCGGCGATGGACAAAGAGTCACAACGCCGGCGTTTTGAGTATCTTATCAAAAGAAGTTAATGTTACTTGAATAGTCTGGACGAGGCAATGGATAACCCCTCCATACGGAAATGAGAGCACTGACAACACCGACAAGTAAAAGTACTCCCATTACAATACCTATCCAGGTATAAATTTGAAATAAAAGATCTGTTTTAAGTAATAACATGGCAATAAATTTTAATTTTTGCAATAATAAAAAAAATTAAACGGCACAATCAAAATAATTTCACAAAAAAGATCAAATAAAAAGGGAAAATGGCGAAAGATATAACTGTAAAATTGAAATTTGACAGCAACGGCGATGTTGTCATGAGTAAGTTGACGGTGTCCGCCAAAGAACTGCAAAGCGCGGTTAGCCGCGCGACGAAGGGAATGAATGATTCTTTCGAATGATTTACAGCGTTATTAGCCAATTTGCATGTAGCGTTTCAAGGATTGACTAATTCTGTTCAGAGCCTTGCCCGGCCAAATATGGAGTTTGATCAGGCGATGCGTACAGACAACACCATGGCCGGTAAAGGGGCAAAAGGAATTTGAGCAACTCAAGGATCAGGTCAAGGCCCTGTCTAAAGAAGTACCGGTAGCCCGTGATGCCTTGGCTAACGGTCTCTATCAGGTAATATCCAACGGAGTGCCCGAGTCCAACTGGATGTATGTCTCGTTCAATAATGTGCTTGCCTATGAGGTCTATGGCAATCTGTTAGGTAGTGAGGAATATCTACGTGCCCTATAACTCTCTCTGTGGGTGGATTTAGTGGTTTTATATGGAAATTTGTCATCAAAATGTGGGGCGTATTCGGGAAAATGAGTAACTTTGTGCCATATGTTTTTTGGGTTTGAACCCAATCTTTATTTTTTATTTTCATAACTGGAAATGAGAGTTTTAAAATTTGGAGGAACATCGGTCGGTACGGTAAAGAGTCTTACAAATGTCAAGGCTATTGTGGAGGCTCGACAGGAATCGCTTATAGTTGTGGTTTCGGCTTTGGGCGGTATCACTGATATGCTTATAAATACAGGTCACAAGGCTTTGGCTGGTTTCGATGCGTGTGCTGACGATATCGCTGTCATAGCCCGTCGACATCATGATATCATTGAGGTGCTTGTTCCTGTGGATATGAGAGAGAATGTGTCATCAGATATTGACAGGATGCTGGCTGAGCTCACCGATATATACCGAGGAGTAAGCCTTATCAAAGAATTGTCGGCCAAGACTCTTGATATAATCGTGAGCTATGGCGAGCGCATGTCGAGTTACATCATATCGCATGTTATCGACAATGCTCGCTTATATGATTCGCGTGAGTTTATCAAGACTGTGAAACGTTCGGGCAAGGATGTTCTTGATGATGTCGTGTCGAAGGCATTGATAGCTAAGACCTTTGCCGGACATGAGAGCCATGTGGCGATAGTGCCTGGATTTATATCAAGTGATGTAGACGGCCGTATAACCAATCTGGGTAGGGGCGGTAGTGACTATACGGCAGCGATCCTTGCCGCTGATCTGGGGGCTGATGCACTGGAAATATGGACTGACGTTGATGGCTTCATGACAGCCGATCCACGTATTATTCCTAATGCTTATGTCATTGATCACATGTCGTTCAATGATGCGATGGAGTTGTGTAATTTCGGAGCCAAAGTGGTATATCCTCCCACAATATATCCGGTATATCACAAGAATATTCCGATTCTTATAAAGAATACTTTCAATCCTGATGCTCCAGGTACGTTGATTTCCAATGAGTATCGTGAGGATCATGTAAAACCGATCAAGGGTATCTCGTCAATCAACGATACGAGTCTGATCACAGTGACAGGCCTCGGTATGGTTGGTATAATAGGAGTCAATGCACGTATATTCAACGCGTTAGCCAATAATGGTATAAGTGTGTTTATGGTGTCACAGGCATCAAGTGAGAATAATACCTCAATGGCGGTAAGAAGCGCTGATACAGAGAAAGCTGTTGAGACCTTGAGGCTGGAATTCGGAGAGGAGTTGCGTCGTGGTGATATTACAGAAATCAGATCAGAGGCTAATCTTTCGACAGTGGCTATCGTAGGAGAGAATATGAAGGCTGAGACGGGAATAGCCGGTCGTTTATTTAATACTTTAGGACGCAATGGTGTGACAGTCAGGGCGATAACCCAGGGTGCATCTGAGACGAATATTTCATTTGTAATAGATAACCATGATCTTAAGAAGGCCATAAGTGTTATTCATGATTCGTTTTTTTTATCGGCGTCACAGGTGCTGAATGTCTTCATCATCGGTGTCGGTAATGTAGGACGTCATCTTATAAGGCAGATTGCTCAACAGCAATCCAAACTGTTGCAAGAGAAAGCTCTTAAGGTTCAGGTCGTAGGTATTGCCAATTCCCGTAAGGCGGTTTTCAATCGTGAGGGTATTGATATAGACCGTTATCGGGAACTACTTGATATGTCAGACATAGTCGCAACTCCAAATCGTATCAAGGATGAAGTCCTGTCGATGAATATTTACAATCCGGTATTTGTCGATTGTACTTCGAGTGATCAGATCGCAAGACTATATTATGATCTGTTGAGTCATAATGTCAATGTGGTGGCTGCCAATAAAATCGCGACATCGTCTGATTATGACAACTATGCGCGCTTAAAGGAGGTTGCCAGAAAGAAAGATGTGAAGTTCCTTTTCGAGACTAATGTCGGTGCCGGTCTGCCGATTATCAATACGATCAATAATCTGATAAATTCGGGTGACAGGATATTGAAAATCGAGGCGGTTGTCTCAGGAACACTCAATTATATATTTAACGTACTCGGAAAAGATACTCCGCTCAGCCGCGCAATAATGATGGCTCGTGAGGCTGGATACAGTGAGCCCGATCCCAGGGTTGATCTCAGTGGACGTGATGTTGTAAGAAAGCTGGTTATACTGGCACGTGAGGCTGGATATGTCGTGGATCAGGCAGATGTGAAGAAGAATCTGTTTATCCCGGAGAAGTATTTTACCGGCACAATAGATGATTTTTTCAAGAACATCACTGAGATAGATGAGGAATTTGAGTTGCGTCGACAAGAGGCTGACAGTAATAAGGAGCACTTCAGGTTTGTGGCCAGGCTTGAAGATGGAAGCGTGGAAGTTGGATTGCAGTCGGTAGGACGCAATCATCCGTTCTATGATCTTGAGGGTAGTAATAATGTGATATTGATAACTACCGAACGATACAAGGAGTATCCGATGTCGATAAAGGGATATGGGGCCGGTGCAGAAGTGACTGCGGCGGGCGTGTTTGCCGATATTATATCAATAGCCAATATACGATGATATACCGTGGATTACATACGACCGGCAGCTTGTCATTCATCCAGGCTTTGCTTGCCGGGGTGGATGAGTTTGGCGGCAGTTATGTCCCGGCTGATATTACACCGTTGCCGGCACCGTTCTTCAAGAATATTGCCGAGATGTCGGCCAGGGATGTTGCCTATGTTGTAGTCAGTGCTATGATTGGGAATGATTATACTGCTGAAGAGCTTAGACGGCTTGTCGATGAATGGATAGTTGAAGACATGGAGTTGCGTCAGGCTGGCAATGGTATTTATGCGCTTGAACCATGGGGCGGAGCCACGATGTCTCAGTATGATATGATAGGAAGACTGCAGGCCATACTGATACGTAATTGCTATGACCGTAGGGATGTGTCGCTTGATTCGGTTTTTTTCAGTCTGTCCATGGGCGACAGTTGTGCGGCTATCTGTCATGCTTTCAAAAGTATAGTAGGCAAATCGCCAGTGATGTTGCAGAGTGCAGGTTCGCTCTCGGACATAGAGAAGTGCCAGATGAATGATATGGTTGACAGTGATATGCTGTATATTGTATCCTGTGACCAACCGAGTCTTTGGCATTTATGTTGCAGGATAGTCAATAATCCGGCTGTATTTGACGGTCGTAACCCTGTCTTGATTGGAGATGCCAATGTGGCTTTTCTTGTAGCTCGTGTATTCTGCTTTTTCGAGGCATTCAGGCAGCTTGCCGTTAATGAGGTTGACGGTGATGTCTGCATTTGTCCGGACGGATGTAATGAGGGAGACTTGCTTGCCGCACATGTGGCGGTGGATATGGGATTGCCTGTCGACATCGTCGAGCCGGCTACGATAGAGAATGATGATAATGTCATTATTGATGCGTATAAGCAGTGTGGATATCTATTGAATCCCCGTGCCGCTGAACGGTGGCAGGCATTGCGTAATCACGTGGCTGAAAAACAGGTAAACGGTGTCTTTATCAATCCTTCACATCCGGCCAAGTTCCGCTCTCGTCTTGAACCCTTATTGAATCGTGTAATTATGTTGCCAAATAAATTACACTTCAAAGATGTAACAAATGTGCGCCACAGAAAGGTGGCACCATCAGTAAATGCATTAAAGAACTGTTTTATTAACTATTAATATTGAATGTCATGTCAAGCAAACGTAATCTAAAGAAGCGTGTACGCTACATGTGTGGCGATATTGCTGCTGAGTGTATTATCGCAAAGACGGTAGTTCCGGGGATTGATCCTGATACAATGTCGGCGCTTGTTGTTAAAATAGCTTGTCTGCAAGAGCAGACTCTGCAAAAACTATCTTTCGCTTATGACAAGGTGGCGGCAGACTTTGAACATATGGCCGCCTATAGAAAGGCCCGTCACGAATACATGGCCAAAGCCTATCGTTCTCTAAAGGGTGAATTCAACAAACAGGTGGCTGCAATTGTTAATGAGATGAATGCGGCTTTACCTCAGGCTCAGAAGGATCTGAACAAACAACAAGGCGTTTAATCCTTACGTCACACTACTAAAGTACGTGAGGCGTTGAGACTGCTTTGCGTAAGCATAAAATTTGTTATTTTGAACATCGCAGCAAGAATACTTAAAATAGTCGGGTGGCGTGTTAATGTCACGGCACCCGATTTTGACAAATGCATAATATGTGTGGCTCCGCATACTTCCAACTGGGATTTTGTGTTGGGCAAACTGGCGTATTGGGCCGTGTGTCGCAAGGCTGGATTTCTTATGAAGTCATCCTGGTTTTTCTTCCCATTAGGAATTATATTCAGGGCTATAGGAGGAGTTCCAGTCTATCGTAATGAAAAGCGTGAGTCGCTGGTGGACCAGCTTGTAGAGCGATATAATAGTTCTGCACATCTGGCACTGGCTATCACTCCCGAAGGAACGCGTAGCCGTATATCCCGTTGGCACACCGGTTTTCTTAATATAGCTTATAGGGCCAATATTCCGATACTGCTCGGGGTGCTTGATTATGGCAACAAGTATATAGATGTGAGTGAGGTGTTCTATCCTACGGGTGACAATCAAGCCGATATGAGAGTGATCAAGCAATTCTATTCGGGCTACAGAGGAAAGTATCCAGATAAATTTACAACCGAAGATGAATGACAGTATATTGACGGTCGGGGTGCTGGCATTGGATATTGTCTGGGCTGATAAGGACACCAATTTAAAGGTCGTGAGAGAATACGTATGCCGGTATGGCCGGGAAATCGATCTATTGGTTTTGCCAGAGCTTTTTACTACTGCGTTTGCTCAAGATATCGATGTGCTACCAGGGTTGGCTGAGGACGACAATGGCGTTACTATAAGTGAATTAAGAGAATTGTCTCGTGATTATGATGTGGCGATCGGAGGCAGTTATCTGGCAAGTCTGAATGGTCATTTCTACAACAGGGGATTTATTATCTTGCCAGATGGAAATGATGTATTCTATAACAAGAGACATCTATTCGGGCTGAGTGCAGAGAGTCGTATGTTTGCGGCTGGGACCGATCTGCCGGCTGTGGCTACATTCAAAGGATGGAGACTGGCATTGATTGTTTGTTATGATCTTCGGTTTCCGGTATGGTGTCGTCGTAATGACCATAATTGTCAGTATGATATGCTTATGGTGGTTGCAAACTGGCCTATATCACGTAGATATGCCTGGAAACACTTGCTGATAGCCCGTTCGATAGAAAACCAGGCTGTAGTGGTTGGCGCCGATCGTTCGGGACGGGATGACTTCGGGGAGTATGATGAAATGACCTATGTATATGATGGTACAGGTCATGAAGTGGAGATGGATGCAAAAGACGGTATGTTGACAATTTCAAGGGTGTCTCTTAACCAGCTCTCAGAAATGAGACATCGTTGGCCGATGGCTAATGATGCCGACAGTTTTTGTGTTTTATAGATCTTCCAGCAGATTATGGATTTGTGTTAGCAACGGGTGTACGTTGTCATTGACAACAGTATAAACGATGGGGTGATGACGTAATGGTATGTAGGCGTCCTGAGCTGAGATGCGTTTCATTACAGTCTCACGGTCACATGAATTGCGTTTCATTACACGGTTTATGCGTATGTCAGTTGGAGATGTGACATTCCATACCTTATCAACAATAAGATCGAGATTGCTCTGGTAGAGGATTGCTGTTTCAATGAACAGGATTCCATATGGGTGGTGTGCCTTGGCTTTATGTCTGATATCCTCAAGCACGGCGGTGTGGGTGATTGCGTTGAGTATTTTGAGTTTCTCATGGTCGCTGAATACAATGTCGGCGATAAGCTTGCGGTTGATTTTTCCGTTTTTTACAGCTTGAGGGTGAATTTGTTCAGTAAGCTGTTGGTGAATAGTTATATTGCTATCCATTAGCTGTTTAGCTCCGCTGTCGCAGTCATAGACGTTGTAGCCTTTGACCCTGAGTATGTGGCTTACGATGCTCTTACCTGTTCCGATACCTCCTGTAATTGCAATAAGACGTGTCATGATTTATTCTGATTCAAGAATATATTCTACCGATAGGGGAGAAATTGTACCGTTTATATAATTGTCGGGAAGGAGAGATAGTTCAAGTTGTATGGTGTTGCCCGACCGCTTGTCATAGTCGGCATAGGCTTTGACAGGATAGCCTGCTGTATTAAATAGACTCATGGGTACAAGACAGCTTAATGATACCTGCGAAGGAAATGTTATCATTATGGTACTTGACGGGGCGTTGAGCGGTTCTACCGGTATGGTAAATGTGCGGCTTACGAGGGGTTCGACAGGTACTGTGATGTCTATGATATCGGGAACTGCACGGCAGTCTGGTGGTACGTTCAGGGCAACTCTGGTACGGGTGGTATCGCTGATGCCGTCGAGATTTACCATATCGGTGAAAATGGCTTTGATACGGTTGGTAAGTGGTGTTGCCGAGAAGATAAGAACACTATCGACCGATGTGTGTATCGGACCGTTGATCGTAAACTGTGGCTTGGGTATAATATTGGATTTGATTATGACTGGAACTTTAACCGGAGGTAATGTAGTATAGTTTATTGACAATGAGTCGGGTGACTGTGTCACTACTGTGGCTGTTCCACCGAATTGCTGGCGTATGGCGTTGTTAAGCTGGCTCTCGCTTAGAGTGAGACGATTATTGTCGATATTGTTGAAGTCATTATAGGCAATGCGTAGATTTTTACTTTTAAGAAACTGACGGGAAAGGTGGTTTACGCCTTTATCTTTAACCGATATATTTACAATAGGAGTCTCGCCGTGAGCAGAAAGGAGTGTGATATCGCCTGGAAGGCCGTCAATATTGACAGGAAGCTCATAGTCTCTCTGTATCTCGTCATTAAGCGACATCAGAAACCAGAAGAGGGTAGAGATGGCAAGAAAAACGAGGAATGTAAGTGTATTGCGCCCATTGCGTGAGTTGAGTTGTTGCTTTATTTTTTGTCGGATGTCGCGTATCACAGTCGTAAATTGTAGATATGGTCTTGAATTAAGAGCGGCCCCGCCGCACTATGGCAGGGGGCCGCAATTTATTGTGTGATTTAAAGTTGGTTACTGGGCATTCTCTTTGGGAGAAACTTCCTGACCGGGAGTGCCGGAGGGATAAACCGAACCCTTGTCGATCTTGATATTGACGTCGTTGGCGATGTTGATGGAGAATGTGTCGTCTTTGACGGATGTAACCTTGCCGTGGATGCCACCTGCGGTAATGATGCGGTCACCGACTTTGATGCCGTCGCGGAATTTCTTGATTTCTTTCTGTTTCTTCTGTTGAGGGCGAATCATCAGGAAATAGAAGATGGCGATAAGAGCTACAATCATCAGGAGACTACCCCATGGGCTTTGCGATTGAACGTCATTGCCCGAGCCTTCAGTAATTCCATTTGCAATGTCGCTATCAATGAGTAGAGTGATTAATGAGTCTAACATTTTTGAAGTATTTTGTTATGAATTAAATTTTTTACAAATATACTGATTTAAATCAGCATTACAATTTTTAGGATGTCAATTTTTGTTTAATTTACCTTCTTGCTTAAGATAGTTGATGATAGAGAAGAGCATTCCGTTTACAAACTGTCCGCTACGCGGTGTGCTGTAGCTGTTGGCTATCTCAATGTATTCGTTCAATGAGACCGGAACCGGGATAGCCGGGAAGTTAAGTAACTCGGAGACTGCTACCATCATGATGACTATGTCCATGAAAGCCAGGCGGTCGGCGTCCCATTGACTTTGGTCGATAAAGCGGTCGATGTAGCTCCTGTATATCTCGCGGTTATTGACTGTATCAACAAAAAGTTGAGCACCAAATCTTGCGTCGTCTTCGTCTTTGTACTGTGGCAACAGAGACAGTGAGCCTTCGCATGAAACGGCTTGTCTAATGGTTTTTAGCGCAAATGTGCCCATGATCTCAAGGTCGTCGTTCCAGTATATCGAAGAGCTTTCAAGCATCTCTGCGAGTGCATCGGATGGCAGGATGATACTTTTCATGGCCACGCGCCAGAAGTCGCAGTCTCGAGCATGGTCGGTTGATTCGGCATCCATGTAGTCGGCATATAGTTGGGACTGGAGTATGTCGTCAAGCATCTTCTTGACAAGCAGGTAGTGCGAGTCAAGATTGATGGGAGTGTCCTTGAGGTAGGCTTCCATGTCTTCACTCGCAGCGATTGTCTTGACTAATGAGTTGTCGATGAAGCGAGTATTAGGGTTGAGATCCTCGCTGGTGGGACAATATTTCTCTTTTGCGCTTTCCAGACGCTGGGCTTGTATGCGTGTTATCTCAACAGGAAGGAGCAATAGCAGATGATACAGTTCATAAGCTTTGTCAAGCGAGTCCTCAAGTGTCTCTTGTGCCTTGTTGAAGGCATAGCGATTGTCACTATAGGCATTGAGCGTGTCGCGGAGCATTCGTATTCCCAGTGCGAGACCTGCCTGTGTGAAGTTGTCGCTGAGACGTGCGGCGGCTTCTACTTCGGGATCTTTTGCAATAATGGTATCGATTATAACAATCCACATGGCGACCTCATCGGCGATGTTTTTGTTGCGTTTCTTGCTGAAGTCGTTGTATACGCTCGAGTTTATGATCGTGTTGTAGAGAGGGCGTACGGCATTGTCATAGGAAGAGATGGATGTGTTGCCGCGTGCGATAATCTCACGTATATCACTGTCTGAAGAGAGTGCTTTGGCTACTTTAAACGATAGTTTGTTGTCTTTGATGGCAGACAGCGGGGATGTATTGGCTGACACTTTATAGCCCGATAGCTCAAGAAGGAGCAGGATAAGATTGATATAAGTCTCGTAGCCGAAACGATTGTCACGTGTCTGACGCTCAGGGCTGGGAGACAATTTAAAGTCACTGCGGGTCAACAGGTAGGAGTACAGAAGCTGTACGACCTTCATTCTTATCAAAATACGATTTATCATCTCTATGAATCTTTTGTTTATTGCTTTATTGCCGGCGGATTGGTGTCGCCAAACGCGTTGCAAAGGTACTACTTTCTGTGTGAACTTGCAATTGTTTGGGCCAATTTGAGGGAATCAGGCCGACCGATATCGACCCATGTATAGTCGAAGTCGGGAGTGAAGCTGTTGATAGACAGCTCATGGCTCATTGCGATATATTGTGGAATTATCGGGAAAGATCCTTGGAGTGGATGATGTAGTATCCATTTGACGACGGCCGGGGTGATGACATGTATGCCGTTGAATGACCGTATACAGTCATTGTCCGGATCTATTTGCAGGTTGTTGGGAATGCGTTTGTCGGAGATGTTGTTGATCCATCCCTTGAGGCGTTGTTGAGGGTCGAATACCAGTTGCCGTGATGACTTGCGGCAGGATGTCAGTAGTGTGGCGTCTGCTTTGGATTGCAGATGATGCTTGACTATCATGTTGAGATCGATATCAGTAAAGATATCGGCATTATGGATAAGAATGTGATCATGGGGGAGGAGCCGTGACGCTACTCGTAGTATGGCACCTCCGGTATCAAGCAGTTGATTGGATTCGTCACTTATAAGCAGATTGATGCCGAAGTTGTTGTTGGCGTCAAGAAATTCCACAATCTGGTCGTGAAAGTGGTGGACATTTATAATTATCTCGTTTATGCCGATGGCGACCATGTTCTCGATGACACGCTGTAGCATGGGCTTGTTGCCAACCGGGACGAGAGCCTTGGGATGGAGGTCGGTCCAAGGTTTAAGACGGGATCCTATGCCGGCTGCAAATATGAGTCCTATCATGGGTTGAATTCTTTTGAGATGTTTTGTTCGCGGTGAATGAGCCTTACATGGATGCCAAAATGTTCGGCGATATGTGTGGCCATATGAGAGGCGGAGTATACTGAGCGATGCTGGCCGCCGGTGCATCCGAACGATACGGAAAGATTGGTGAAACCACGTGAGATATATCGTTGAACCGAGGCGTCAACCAGGGCCTTGCAGTGATCAAGAAAACCTGTGATCTCTCCATCTTGTTCAAGAAATTCTATAACAGGGAGGTCATCACCGGTTAATTGTTTGTAGCGGTCATATCTTCCTGGATTGTGAATAGCCCGACAATCGAATACAAATCCACCTCCATTGCCCGAATTATCGGCTGGAATCCCTTTTTTATATGAGAAGCTGTATACGGTAACTGTCAGCACTGGCCGAGTTGAAACGCAATAGCTTGAGTCGGTAACGTGAATGTCGGCAAGCGAGTCTATTATCTTAGACAGGTATGGAAAGTTATTATTACATCTCTTTAATGAGTCGGAAAGGCATTTCAAGGCTTGAGGTATATGTGTGATGAAGCGTTGATTATGCTGTATTAGCCCACGAAATCCATAAGCACCCAGCACCTGGAGCATACGGAATATGATAATGTGGTCAAGATGTATTTCAAGCAGATTGTCAGGTAGTTGAATTTTCTGGGCAAGGGCGCTTATGTAATAGGATAGAAGCTGTCTACGAACAGAGTCAGGGAAGTTGGCGCGGGCTTGCCAAAGGAATGACACGATATCGTATAGTGCAGGCCCGAGACGTCCGCCCTGGAAATCAATTATCCATGCTTCGCTATCGTGTATGAGGATATTGCGGGATTGAAAATCACGGTGTACGAAGAGTAGGGGAGTGGCACATTCGATAATGGCGACAAGATGTTTGAATTCTTGTTCAAGAAGAGGTTCGTCAATATGTGGTGCCAGAATCTTTAGGAAGCAGTATTTGAAATAGTTCAAATCCCACATTATAGAGTCTCCTGTCATGGATGGAACCGGGAAGCAGAATGATGTATCTATGTGCCTGGCTCCTGTCGTTTGGAATTTGACAAGCTGGTCGATTGACTTCTGGCAAAGTGTTATGACATGAGGTGTGAAACCATCCCGGTTTATGAGGTCGTAAAGTGTGATATCGCCAAGGTCGTGTTGCAGGTACATTGTCCGGTCGTTACTGACTGTTACGATTTTCGGAACATTGATGTTGTGCTTGGCAAGTATATTGCCGATATGTATGAATGCTTCATTCTCCGTGATGTCATTTCCGATAACTCCGACAAGCGGAGTGGTTCCTCCATGCAGATGGTAATATCTTCGCTGTGAGGCTGATCCTGTGATGGCTGTGGCTTCGGCAATAGTTGAACCTGTTGATTTACGGTATAGTTCAAGAAGATTGTCAAGGCTTTGAGACGGGCTATTTTTCATCGTTATTGAAAAGTTTGTCGTCATCGTCAAGTTTGAAGTAGTGGGAAAGTGTCGCGATGAACCTTGAGATCTCGTGTATTGCATCCTGTGTACCAGGAGATATTTCTTTGCCTTGCAGGCGTAACATCAGCATGCCATACAATGCCGTGAAGCATGTTTCAAGTTCGCCTTGTCGATCATAGCCGGCTTTGGATCGAAGTTCGACAATATAGGGTAATGTTTTGTAAAATAAGGCTGTGTATTCCTGAAATTTGGGATCTTTTAGCAATGTCTGGTGAAGAGCTGCCAGCTGTGAAATGACATTGCGTGTGAGTTGGAGGTGTCCTTTTTGCTCTATTCCTTCACGCCTCATCATGTCAATTAGTGATTCATACCATTCGGTCATTTGCTTGCGCTGATCATCGGACAACTGGTAGCGGTCAATGATATTTGTCTTGATATTTTCGATATCAAGATTATTGGCACGGATCAAGTCTTCGATCTGCCACATGTATAGGAGATATTCAGCGATGTTTTCTTTTCGCTTCTGTGATGCTATAATCATTGATTGATAGTTGTTTGTGGTTGGTTAGTGTGTTGAAAATCCAATCCGGCCGGAGCCTGGTATATTTTGAGAGAGAATGCATTGACTGATGCGTAGATATAGTCGAAAATATTGGCCTGTATATGCTCATATTCTTTCCATTCGGTAACGCGGGTATAGAAATACAGCTCAAGTGGTATTCCCTGAGGTGTGGGTTGAAGTTGCCTGACCATAAAAATAAGGTCGGTGCGTACATCTGGGTGGTTGAGTATGTAGCGTTCAAGGTGTATGCTGAGTAGCTGTAGATTGACTGTAGGAGAGTTGTTGCTTAGATCATCGGTGGTGATCAACTGTGCATTGATAAGTTTTTTTATCTCATCGGGTTCAAGAAATCTAATTGAGTTGACATCAATATAGATGTAACGACTGATGCGACGTGCTCCGGCCTGTAGCATCGGATCGTAATTGTGGAATGAGTCTTTGATGAGGGCGTATGGTGGAATTGTAGTTACGGAGTTGTCCCAATTGCGTACCTTTACTGTAGTAAGTGAGACTTCTTCTACTACACCGTTGGCATCGGCTTTCGGTACTACTATCCAGTCTCCCTTTTTAAGCATATCATTGACAGTAAGTTGTATACCTGCGACAAGACCAAGGATTGTGTCTTGAAAAACAAGCATGAGTACTGCTGCTGAAGCGCCGAGTGCTGTTAGTATTGCAATTGGACTTTGACCGAACAGAATGCTGATTCCAATGATTGTTCCAATGATTATAAAGAATAGTTTCAACATCTGAAGAACCCCACGCATGGTGTGAATCCGGTATCGGTCACGTTTGTCAATAGCGTCGAACAGTGATTGCAGGAAGCTGTTTATAAGGTGGATGAAGGCCCATAATATATAGAAGTCGGTGGCTTTGGAGAGCCATAGACGCGTTTGGGATTCTTCTTCGAAAGCATCAGGAAGCAGGTACGCTATGAGTAGGGCTGGAGCAAGATGGCTGACTGCACTTAGTACGCGATCATTTAGCAAGTCATCGTCCCAGTGAGTCTGAGTCTTGCGTGTCATGATGCGGACTGCCATCGATATGACACGATGGCAGAACCAGAATAATAGAAGTGCAAGCACAAATATTACCAAAAGCATGGCCGGTGTATAAAGAGACCTGGCCTGCTCTTGGGGTAGAATCAGTTCAAGAATATCAAGAATCCACTGTTCCATTATTTTCGTTTTGAGGCTTTTGTGGTTTGATTGGGGCCGGGAACAATATATATTTCGAGTCGGCGGTTAATAGCTCGTTTTGCACGTGAGTTGTTGTCGGTCAGAGGCATTTCAAGTGCCATAGGGTATCCGTAGATCATGGTTGGAGATGTGCTATGATTGTCGAAATACTCATAGAGAGACATGACGCGCTGTTCGCATAGCCATAGCCTGTAAGTCGGACTGCCGGTATCATCGCTGTGAACGGCCAGCAGTAGTTTGAAGTTGCCATAATGACGTGTATATTGAGAGAAAGGCTGGAGCAATTGAGGAGCTGAGCTGAGAAGAGATACTTCATTTGGTCCAAACAGTTTATCTATGTTTATTGTCACGACCACTACCTGGTCATTTCGACACATTTCGACATTATATCCTTGATTGACAAGAGATGAATATATAGCTTGCATCTCGGTCGTAACCGCTTGAGATTGTTTGTTTGGGATCTCTGGGGTGTTCAGCTCGGTATTGAAGTCGGCCGGTTCATCGTTTGCTATCGTCTGAGCTGAGAGGCTCAAAGACGATAGCACGATGAATCCTGACAAACTAAAGCGTGTCAAGAGACTCTTCATAGTCAAGTTCGGCATTGATGATTATTGGAAGATCTTGTGACTCGACTTTTGCGAGCCTGTCTTTTCGTAGCATGCGGGTGACATACTCCATAATTTCATCAAGTGTTGGGGTGTCATCGTCATCGATGTCGTCGATTTCAAGCAACCCGTTCTCTTCATAGAAATCCCATATCATATCGATGATATTCAGGATTTCATCTTCAGAGTACGGTTTGCGTCCGTTGTCAACGAGGGATTTATTGATGAGTTGGACAGCTTTGTTTTCGTCAAATTCCATTTCGGATTATTGTTCTAATAGTTTTTCAATCGCTGCTTTGAGATTGGCCTTTGTCTGAGAGCCTGTGAGCCGGATATCGGTTTTTTTCCCATTCTTGAAGAAGAGAATGGTGGGAAGGGTGGTGATGCGATATTGATTGCTCATTTCACTTTCTTCTTCAATATTGTATTTTCCGATGACTACCTTGCCGTCATATTCAGTGGCAAGTTCGTCAATTGTTGGAGCCATTCCAACACACGGACCACACCATGTAGCCCAAAAGTCAATCATAACGGGTTTGCCTGATTCGATAATCTCTTCGACATTAGCGTCGGTAAATTTAAATGCCATGATAATGAAAATTTTTAGGGGTTAATTATTATGTATTAGTTTACAGTGCGGGTAAAATCGTATTTAAGACCGAGTCCGTCAAGCATTTCAACAAGGTTGCGGTCAATAGGAATCTTGAGTCCAGACAACATCTTGACGGTACGGTTGATATTTGGATCATAGACTTCAATAGTCAAGGTTCCTCTATTGGATGTCTCACGCATGGATGTTTCCCTGAAAAGATCAATCAGAGAATCTGTGATCTCGTCGGGTGTTACTTTTACTGTTACTCCTGATATAAGGTGCCCTTTGACTTCGTCGAGTAATTTGATTGTCTGTATTTTGAATCTAAGTTCATTGTTATAAGCCCGTTCATATTTGCCTGCGATTATAAGTTGGGCTGATGGTTTGCCGTAGTTTGCAAACTGTATGTAGTCCTTATTAAATAGCATTATTTCCGTGCTTCCGGTGTAATCTTCGATCATCATTCGGCCGTAGTTGCCACCCTTGCGGGACGGTCGTGTCTCAAAAGATGTAACCATGCCTCCGAATGTATAAAGACGGTTTTCTTCTTTTGTGCCTTCGACAATCTCTTTTATGGATGAGTTACAGCCATAGTTGAGTTCCATGTAATATGGATCAAGTGGATTTGCTGACAGATACATACCTACGATTTCTCGCTCTTTTTCAAGCCGTACGGCTGCCGGCCATTCGAGCGCGGGCTTTATAGGTGGGCGTCCGGCTGTATTAAGTTCGAAGTCGTCTTCTCCAAATAGGGATGATGTCTGTTCGCGTTGGGCGTTTTGATATAATTGTCCATAGCGCAACAGGAGTTCGGATAAACTTTCGTCTCTATAATTTTTCTCAAAGAAGTCCTCTCGTTTTAATTCGGTAAAGCAGTCGAACGCACCGGCAATGGCAAGTGATTCAAATGTGCGTCGGTTGAGTGATGCAAGAGGCACTCTTTCAACAAAGTCATATATGGATTTGAACGGGCCTCCAGCCTTACGCGCTTCAATTATGTCGTTGGCGACATTTTCGCCAACGCCTTTTATTGCGGCTATACCAAAGCGGATGTCGCCATGTGCGTTCACACCGAAACTGCCGAAGCTTTCATTAACATCCGGACCTTTTACTGGTATGTGCATGGTTTTGCATTCATCCATGAAATCGCGTAGCTTAGTGATATCGTTGCGATTTCGGCTTAGTACGGCAGCCATATATTCGGCCGGATAGTTAGCTTTCAGATATGCAGTCTGGAACGCTACCCAGCTATAACAGGTGGCATGACTTTTATTGAATGCATATGATGCGAACTTCTCCCAATCAGCCCAGATCTTTTCAAGAACTTCGGGTTTGTGACCGTTGGCTTGTCCCCCCTCAAGAAATTTTCCCTTAAGGTGGTTCATTTTGTCAATCAGCTTTTTTCCCATGGCTTTTCGAAGCGTGTCGCTTTCACCGCGTGTAAAGTTGGCTAACAGGCGGGACAGTAGCATGACCTGTTCCTGATATACGGTTACGCCATACGTATCTTTGAGGTATTTCTCCATGATTGGGATGTCATAGACAATAGGCGACCGTCCATGCTTGCGGGATATGAAGTCTGGTATATAGTCCATTGGGCCTGGACGGTATAGGGCATTCATGGCAATAAGGTCCTCAAATGTGCTTGGTTGAAGCTCACGAAGATATTTTTGCATGCCGGCCGACTCAAACTGGAATGTTCCCTTTGTTCGGCCTTCGCTATATAACGAGTATGTCTTGGGGTCGTCAATAGGTATTTTGTCAAGATCCAGATCGATACCACGAGTCAGTTTTATATTGATAACTGCTTCTTTGAGAATTGATAGAGTCTTGAGCCCTAAGAAGTCCATTTTAATAAGTCCGGTCTCTTCTATGACACGACCTTCGTATTGGGTTACGAGCAGTTTGCCTTCAGTTTTATCAACGGCAGTACTGACAGGAACCCAGTCGGTTATATCATCGCGGCATATAATCACACCGCAGGCATGTACTCCTGTATTGCGTACGTTTCCTTCAAGTTGGGCTGCGTATTTCAGTGTACGTGGAATGATTGGATTTGGGCTTGCGAGTTCATTCTTGAATTCTGGTACATGTTCATAGCAGTTACGGAGGGTTGGCTTTAATTCTTTTCCTCCCACTACTGGCATGTGTGCGGGAATTAATTTGGTCAGCCGGTCGCTTTCTGGTAGTGGCAGATCTTCAACGCGTGCGACATCTTTGATTGCCGATTTCGCGGCCATTGTTCCATAGGTTATTATATGAGCAACTTTCTCTTCTCCATATTTTTCTGTTACGTATTTTAGTACGTCTGCGCGACCATCATCGTCAAAGTCTATATCTATATCAGGAAGGGAGATGCGGTCGGGATTTAGGAAACGTTCAAATAGAAGATCATATTTGACTGGGTCAATTTGGGTGATTCCCAGGCAGTAGGCTACGCAAGATCCGGCTGCGGAACCTCGTCCGGGTCCTACGCTTACACCCAACTGTTGTCGTGCGGCATTTATAAAGTCTTGCACTATAAGAAAGTAGCCAGGGAATCCCATGGTTTTCATTATGTGCAATTCAAATTTGATACGCTCTTCAAGTTCGCTTGTCAAGGGCGTTCCATATCTGCGTTCTGCTCCCTCGTAGGCAAGTTTCTTTAAATAGTCGGCCTCGAATTTTATTCGATATAGTTTCTCATATCCACCAAGTTTTTCTATTTTTGCATTTGCATCATCCTCACACATAACAACGTTACCGTTTTCATCTCGTGTAAACTCGTTAAATAAATCTTGGTGAGAGATGCGCTGGCGATATTCGTCTTCATTGCCGAATTCTTCAGGTATAGCGAATGTCGGCATGATAGGGGCGTGGTCGATATTATAGAATTCGACTTTATCTGCTATCTCGATTGTGTTTGATAATGCTTCGGGAATATCTGCAAAAATTTCATTCATCTCGGCAGTCGTTTTCATCCACTCCTGTTTGGTGTATACCATGCGAGACTCGTCAGAGAGTTTTTTTCCGGTAGACACGCATATGAGGCGTTCGTGGGCTTCGGCATCCTCGGCATTTACAAAATGAACATCATTCGTGCATATGATTTTGATGTTATGTTTACGTGCGAATTCAATTAATACAGGATTGACAATTTGTTGACGTTCAAATACTTCTCGCCGATTGTTGTCAAGTTGTGAATTAAGTCGGTCATCAACGCGATGTCGTTGTAGCTCGAGATAGTAATCGTCTCCGAATGTTTCTTTAAACCAAAGTATTTGCTTCTCGGCTTCTTCAATGTTATCTTGCAGGATTAGTCGTGGTATTTCTCCGCCTATGCATGCCGAGCAAACTATCAGGCCTTCTTTATGGAGGGCGAGTTCATGTTTGTCGGTTCGGGGATGAGAGTAGAATCCTTCAGTCCATGCTTTGGATACAAGTTTGACAAGGTTATGATATCCTTTCTCATTTTTTGCCAATACGATCAGGTGTCGTCCTGTATCGCGTTTGTCAATGTGTGTGTGAAGGTTATCGGCGGCAACGTACATTTCACATCCGAATATCGGTTTGAATGGGCGTTTGCTTTGTGCTATTTCAAGATCCGTTCGGGCATTTGCTAAAGCTACGGGGTCGGTCGCTTCGTTAATGGCTTTTTGAGCCTTTTTTATTGCATCTTTAATTTTGCCATTTTTTTTGTTTACGTAGTTGAAGTATTCCTTGATGCCGAACATGTTGCCATGATCGGTGATAGCCAATGCTGGCATGCCGTCCCCGATGGCTTTATCAACAAGGGCGTCAATAGAGGCTTGTCCATCAAGTACGGAGTATTGTGTATGTACGTGAAGGTGTACAAATGGGGTCATGGAGTATATATAATTATGTGCAACTGGTACAGAAAATGATTTGAATTTATTCTCCAAAGATACGTAATAGTTTTGATATAATGAAACTATGTTCTACAGCATAATTTTAACATTTGTTAATTTAAGTGATTATAAGTGGTATATGCATGAATGAACAAAATAGTGAGAAAAAATGTTGTAGAAAAATTTGGAAGGAATTAGA
>CAXHRO010000008.1:0-101407 GCA_964018905.1 uncultured Muribaculaceae bacterium | reverse complement strand
AATGAGGACATTACATATCATTATGCCGATGGCGGGCGAAGGGAGCCGCTTTCGAGATGCAGGCTGGACTACTCCCAAGCCGCTCATCGAGCTGAACGGAAAGCCCCTGTTTGTTCGCGCAATTGAAAGTGTGAAAGTCGATGGCGCGCCAATGAAATATTCGTTTATCGTACGGCAGGAGCATATCGATAATTATGATCTTGCCAACTCGATCAGGAAGATTCTCCCCGACGCTATGATCTACTCGGTACTCAAGACCACTCGCGGAGCTGTCGAGACTTGTCTAATGGCCGAGGCCGGCATCGATGACGATGACGCTGTAGTGGTGATGGACTGCGACCTGGAATTTGACAGTAAGGAGTATCGCGGGATAATCGCCCGGGCTCTGGAGACTCCGGGACAGCAGGCCACAGGCGGAGCTTTGGTGTCGTTCGAGTCAGACCAGCCCAGATACAGCTACGCCCAGCTTGGCGAGGACGGGCTGGTGAAACGCACGGCCGAGAAAGAGGTGATTTCCAACCATGCCCTGTGTGGCGCATATTTCTTCGCCTCGGGACGCGAGTTCAAGAAGGTGGCCCATCGTCTGCTTGACGAGCCGGTTATGCTCAAGCCCGAATTCTACGTCTCGTTGCTATACAATTACCTGCTGGACAATGGCGCACCCGTCAGACTCGCGCCTATGGAAATGTACCGGTCGTACGGAACACCCGATGAACTTAAACAATGGCTGTAAGACTTATTATTTCAGACTTTGACGGGACACTGGTTGATACGTTCGAAGCCAATTTCCGTGCCTACCGGGAGGCTTTCGGGAGTGTGGGACACGAACTCTCCCGAGAACGATACCGGGAATGCTTCGGCTACCGATTCGACCGGTTCATGGACGCGATGGGTATTGACGACCCCGATACACGTCAGGCCATCCGACTGGCCAAGGGTGACTGCTACCCACGGTACTTCGACCACCTCAGGGTCAATCGCGACCTGCTGGGATTCATACGGGCTTTCCACCGCTCGGGCGGAATGACGGCGATCGCCTCGACCGCTCGCAGGCGAAATCTCGTCAACGCGCTCTCACACATCAAGGCCATTGACGACTTCGACCTCATACTCGCAGGAGAGGATGTCACATGCGGGAAACCCGACCCCGAGATATATCTCTCGGTGATTGACAGGCTCGGGGTCGCCCCTGCCGATGCCATCATTTTTGAGGACTCGGAGGTTGGATTCAAAGCCGCAATGGCCGCAGGAATAAATCATATCACAATCAATAACGATTTTTTTGGAAATGGAAATTGAAGTCAAGGGACACTCGGGATGTCAGATCGATGTCGTGCGCGAGGGCAACGACCTCTACGTTTACAAGTCGTCGCGCGATCCAAAGTATCTTGACCGTCTCGTGAGCCAGGCCGAGAAACAGCGCCGGGCATCGATACCAGAGCTACAGCATATACGCGTACCACGCGTGCACGCCATCAACCGAACCGACGACATGGTGAGCGTAAAGATGGACTATGTGTATTCTCGCAACTTCGTGGAGTTCTTTGAACAGGCCGGATTCGAGCAGGTCACATACCTCGTGGAAGCTCTGATAATGTATCTTGAGAGGGAGATCAGAGAGTCTCCGCTCACTGTCGTAAGCCGTGGGGTGGTAGCCGACAAGTTTGCCGATGTAAAAAAGAAAACCTCCGGTAATCCAATCCTGTCTAAGGACTCCGAAGTACTCACTCTGCTTGACCGCTCTCAGGATGTCTTCGACAATCTCACCGACATGCTCATACCTGTAGGCACCTGCCATGGCGACCTTACATTCTCCAACGTCCTGTTCAACGGCAACAACTACTATCTCATAGACTTTCTCGACTCGTTCATCGAGTCTCCGTTACTTGACATCGTGAAGATACGGCAGGACACGGCATGGCTTTGGAGCCAGCTCATGTATGTGAACCCATGTGACACGATAAGGTTGCGAATCGCATTCGGCAAGATCGACAGGGAACTCGACTGCTACTTCGCATCCCGATACGAGTGGTACGGTCGCTACTACCGACCTTTACAGCTCATGAACTTCCTGCGTATTCTGCAATACGCACATGAACCTAAGGTTATCGACTATCTGAAACATGCAATCAATGAACAACTCAAAGAATTTTAGCCTAATAGTGCCGGTTGCCGCCGACAAGCCTGAATATGCCGGACTCATGCCATACCTCTTCGCTCCCGACAGGGAGGGCGTGATGCTGTGTGTCAGATCCATCACCGGACTAAACCTCAATGCATTCGACGCAATATACTTCACCATACTGCGCAAGCATGCCGAGGCATTTGATCTTGACACTCTGTTGCAACTGCAGTTCAGACGACTGGGACTCGACAAGGCCCGCATAGTCATCCTCGATCAAGCCACTGCCACGCAGGCCGAGACCATAGCACGTACCATCGAGTCGCAGGGCATCACCGGCGCCATTTTCATAAAGGATGCCGACGCATTCTTCAAAGCCGAGATATTCCCCGAGAACGGTGTGGCCGTATACCCTTTGGAGAAACTCCCCATAGTGGATCCGCGCAACAAGAGCTACGTGGCGGTCGACGACATGCAGCATATCACCAACATCATCGAGAAACGTATTGTGAGCCACCTGTTCAACGCCGGAGGCTACTGTTTTGAAGACACCGGCCGCTTCCTGCAGGTATACTACCGGCACAAAGACCTGGGACCCATCTATCTCTCACACCTCATATACTCGATGCTTCTGGACCGCGACCTGTTCCGCCCCATCCAGGTAGCAGACTACAACGACTGGAATATACGATAACAACGTCACTGAAAGACTGATGTTTGCCCACCACCATTCTTTAAGCGATGTCCGGCCTGTCGACTTCGGGCCCGACAAATCTCAGATAATAAGAGGGGTCGCGATCATTTTCATGATCACACTGCACAATGACACACTCCCCGAATTCAAGATCTGCGTACCGCTTTTCACCTTTCTTGTAGGATACGGCTATGCATTCGCCCGAAGACGGGATCTCAGACACGGACTCAGCCGCATCTGGAACCTTTTGAGCCACTTCTGGCTCATACTGCTCGGGCTGTTCCTGCCGGTGGCAATATGGAAAGGCGGATATACACCTACTATAGGCAATGTGCTCGAAAACATGTTTGGCCTTGAGAGCAACCTCAACTGGTACAGCTGGTACATCTACTTCTATATCTTCGCGATGATTGCAATGATACCGGCATCCAGGCTTATTGACCGATTCAAGATACCTGCAGTATTACTTATAACCGTTGTATCAATAGCACTGGCACTCTCCATACACTCAATACCGGGATGGACCGACAACATATGGCTACAGGCTATACATGACTGTCTGATGTGCTCGCCGGCAATGTACACCGGATATTACATGGCCCGGGAACGGATAATATCCCGTATAACACTGAAACACCGGCCCGTTACTGTCATCTCACTTTTGGCCATTATGACCGGGATATTCTTTTTCAGAGGAATTACCTATTCCTGGCTCCTGGATTTCCTTACCGTACCGGTCTTCGCATTATGCATCGTCTCACTGTTCAATATCATAACCTGGTCATGGCTGACAAAACCGCTGATAGCACTGGGAAAAGAATCAATGAACATGTGGTTCTTCCACGCAATATTCGCCACAGCATGCACTGCGGTGACATTCTCACCATTGATCGACTGGATACAGCCATTGACATTACACATTATAGCTGTGATTGTAATAAGCTATCTCTCCGCAAGAATCTTTACCGCATTATACAATAAGCTTGTATGAAAATTAATATCATAACCCAGCCGCTCTTTTGCAATTACGGTGGTATCCTGCAGAATTACGCTCTCCAGGAAACCCTGCGACGTCTGGGACATGACGTTCTCACTGTCAACGTGCCTGTACGAGACATCACCTCGCGACCCAACTGGAAATCATATGTCCGCGCTATGATCAACCTCATCAGGAAGATACAGAAAAAGTATGACCACCCATTCCTTAATCCTCATACTTTTGCCCGAAAAGAGCGGGAGTTGTCTTATCCTCAGAGAGAGTTTATCGCCAGACACATTGCCAAAATAGATCGCAAAACACCCTTTACGCCCCAACTGTGTGACGAGCTTAAGGCCGACGCATGGATTGTAGGCAGCGACCAGGTGTGGCGTCCATGGTGCTCGCCCGACATCATGAACTATTTTTTTGATTTCATAACCGACCCCGGCATCAAAAAAATCTCCTACGCGGCATCATTCGGCACCGACCAATGGGAAATATCACCCGAAGACACCCCCCGGGTAAAAGAATTAGCACAGCGATTCAATGCCATATCGGTAAGGGAGGCCTCCGGTGTAAAACTATGTAAAGAGTATCTCGGAGTTGATGCAATCCATCTGCTTGATCCCACACTGATGCTGACCGCCGATGATTACCTGTCTCTGACGACAGCCGACGACCACCCCGAAGGCAATTATATCGCAACATATATACTTGATACCGACCCCAAAAAGTCAACAGCGATAAGAAATGAAAGCGACAGCCTAAATCTCCCGGTTGTCAAAACCGGACAAATGCACCGTGACCGCTTTGACTCGATCGAGTCCTGGCTCGCCACCATCGCTCATGCCGACCGCGTAATCACCGACTCGTTCCACGGCACGGTTTTCTCTATCATCTTCGGTCGACCGGTAAAGGTTCTGTCAAACAACATGCGAGGAAACTCTCGACTGGAATCACTCATCTCAACCCTCGCGATCAAACCCGACGATAACGGCTACCTCATCCCCACACCTGCCGTACACGACAGGATAACGGAACTCAGGTCCTTATCAATACAATTCATCAACAACACTCTCAAATGAATCCTCAGGTAGATGTTCTCATACCTGTATATAATGCAGAACCATATCTGAAGCAATGCCTTGACAGCATTGTTTCGCAGGATTACGATAATATACGGGTAATTCTCATAAATGACGGATCAAAAGATAACAGCTGGAATATCTGTCAGGAGTATGATTCAAAATATTCATTTATCGAAGCTTATACCCAGGACAATGCCGGAGTGGCAGAGACCCGCAACCGACTTTTAAACCGGATAACAGGCGAATACTTTCTGTTTGTCGACGCCGATGACTGGATTGAACCGAATATGGTATCTTATTTGGTTGATACCGTAAACAGAAATAATATTGACATTGCAGTCTGCACAACATATAAAGACAACAATAACTCTTCACAATCCCTCGGTTTAAAAATATGGTACAAGTGGACAACTATTGAAAAGTTTCTATATCATATTGAAATCAACGGTTCTCTGTGGAACAAACTTATCAAAAGTTCTTTAATTGAACAGACCAGATTTGACCCGGAAATTTCATATGGAGAAGATGCATTATTCCTTTGGCATATATTACAACGTATTGAAAAGATAGGCATCACTGACGCCCAATTATATCATTACCGAATGAACGAAGCCAGCATCTCCCACCAAAAGTTCGGGCTCAAAAAAATCTCCGGACACAAAGTATGGGAGAAAATATGTCTTGATACACATAGACTATGGCCACAATATATTGATATTGCCGAAACTACATACGCTATCATGGATATGTGGCTTTTATACTATGCCGCCATGTCAAACTACCGTTTCGACAGCAACATACGCCAATATCAGCGGCACATCAGACTCAGAATATTCAACATCATACGTGCACAGCAGATCAAAGCCAACAAAAAAGTTTTTGCACTTGGAATGGCTCTGAGCTATCGTCTTGGAGGATATCTAATCAGAAAACATAAATGATTCCAAAAATTGTACACTACGTGTGGTTTGGCGGCAAGCCATACCCACCGAAAATCCAAAAATGCATTGAAAGCTGGAAATCAAAACTACCGGATTACCAATTTATAAGGTGGGATGAATCAAACTTTGATATCAACTCATGTGATTTTACAAAGGAGGCATATAACCGGGGGATGTGGGCTTTCGTATCAGATTATGTACGTATTGCGGCGCTTGTTCAATATGGAGGCTGGTATCTTGATACCGATGTTGAACTTGTCAAGCCTCTGACTCCTTATAACAACCGAAATATGGTATTTGGAACCGACGATCTCGGCAACATCACTGCTGTTTATGGAACGGTACCTCATTCAGAATACTGGATTCGGATAAAAGAGATTTACGATTCCCAGCACTTCGTTCAAAACAACACCTGCAACAAGACAAAGGTAATAAATGCTTATCTTGAAGAGATTCTGACCGAATACGGTTACAAGCAAATAAACGAATATCAGAACCTCGGGAATGGTATCGAAATATTTCCCGACGACTACTTCCATGTAGCCAGTATCATGACTGGACGCTTACACCGTACCGATAATACTGTGGCAATCCACTGGCAGACTCTCTCCTGGTGTCCGACATCAACCCATATCAAACGATTTATCCGTACAAAGATTATAGGCAACGTCATTGGATCAAATAATGCAACAAAGCTTTCATTCTTTCTTAAACGTTTAAAAAATAAATTATTACGATGAAACATCGCATCGTGTTTATTAATCTCCATACCGACTGGATGCTGTTAAAGTGTTCAATGGTCTATATATTCAAATTCTCTCCTGCAATAAAACATGGATATTTACTTAAATTCCTTCTTGAAAGTCCCGATTTTGAGGTAGCCACGATACTGAATGACCGCTCATTTTCAATCTACGAGAAAGGCAGTGATACGTTACAGAAATTACTCAGACCTCTTGCTCGGCTCGAAAACCGATGGATACTCAAAAAGAATGGCATTGACCGTAAGAAAGTGACCGTGCTCCGATCATTTAAAGATATACGTCACGATGACATCGTGATTGTATACAACCTGTTAAGTAACGAATACAGGCATCTGGAAAATGTCGATGCATTCAAAGTTGTATCCATGATGCATTTCCACGGTAATTCGACCGATGCCTCAAAAATACAAAAAGCCGGCATCCACCAGATTTTCAATGAGGTAGACCTGCAGAAGTGTTGTGAGCTTTACCGTCGGTATTATCCACTTAACCTGCCCACCATCACACTCCCGTTTGTCTTTGCCGAGCGTTTCAAACCCATAAAACCGTTTGCCGAACGTAAGAACAAAGCATTCTCTGTCGGTACAATCACATACAAGACACACGCCGAGTTCATCGATGTATATGGCGACCCTTGCGATCAGCCGATACGCGATGCCGTATATCGTGACCCTACCTATTTTGCCGATACCGTCGACTGCTATAACATGCCTTACAACGAAGATGATGAAAACCGCAAAGTGATACATCCCGGTGATAATCCGGTCATGGTATTCTATAAGAAGATATACAACCGTTTCAATATAGGACAACAGAAGAAATACTTCTCGTTTGATATGGTTGAGAAATTCAACGACTATAAAATGCATGTAGTGGGCGAAGAGATTCTTGGCATCCCGGGTATAGGCTATGTCGAGGGAATGGCTTGCGGTAGCGCATATATTGGCATTGACTCACCGGCCTACCGTGACATAGGGCTAATTCCTGGAATACACTATATCGCATATAATGGAACCAAAGAGGGCTTACGGGAGACGGTTGAGCACTGGCAACGTCCCGAAAACCAGGCCGAGCTTGAAAACATAGCAAAACGAGGATGCGAATTCGTACGAACCAACTTTCAAGGTTCCAAAGTGGCACAATCTCTTATGGAACGACTCATACAGTCTCAGGAAAACTGGCTTAGATCCAACTCTTAAATCACGTCTAAATGCTGAACGATCCATTCATTGCCGCCCTTTGGGAACCTACATACACTCTCTTCTTCCTCATACTCACAATATTCTATTATAACAAAACAAGAGGTTACAATACACAACGATTGCTTCATGGAAACAACACCGATAAAAACACCCTGACAATACTGTGTATTGCTATCTCAATATTCATTGGATTCAGACCGATCGTATGGGGATTCTTTGCCGATACCTGGGGATATTATCATAGCTTCGAACACTATGCCCGACTACCATTATCGATTGATATCATTACCGAGGGTGCCAAAGACGGTCTGTTTTACTATATCGAGATAGTATGTACACGGTTTACCACAGCTACCGGATGGTTTCTAATAATCGCTCTTTCATACTATCTGCTCACACTATGCGCGGCCAGACGTCTATTCTCCAACAATGCCTATGCCGCAATGCTGGCATTCTTCACAGCATTCTCCACATTCTCGTATGCAACCAACGGCATACGTAATGGCATGGCATGCAGCCTTCTCCTACTGGCCTTTTCTTATATTGTAGTCCCTGGTAAAAAAAATATAATAACAGCTATAATACTCGGATTTTTAGCGACGCAGATACATGCCTCGGTTTCACTTCCAGCCTTATGCTGTATAGCCACATTGTTTTACCGCAACATACGTTCAGCAACCTATATCTGGTTCTTCTCTATAATCATATACTTTATTGCCGGAAGTTTTGTCAGCTCGTTCTTTCAGAATCTCGGATTCGATGACCGCTTAGGAGCATATATTGCCGATTCCGAACGATATGCCACCACAGCTAAATCCGGATTCCGTATAGACTTCCTGATATATAGCTTTATGCCTATCTGGATGGCGTGGTATACAATTGTAAAATGCAAAATAACCAACCGTACATATAACATCATTGCATGTACCTATATCTATTCCAATGCAGTATGGGTTATGCTGATGAATGCTGCATTCAGTAATCGGTTTGCATACCTTTCATGGTTCATGTATCCGTTCGTTCTGGTATACCCTGTGTTAAAATTCAATCTATGGGGTAAGCACCAAGGCTCCAAAGCGGCAAATATAATATTACTCCAATGCCTCTTCACGGTATTCATGGAATTCATATACTACGGTATTCTCAGATAATAAACACAAATCACTATAGACCGCCGGAACAATTTAGCTTACTCATAAATCAAGACTATACCCACTAATAATCTTATCGACAAACTCTCCATTCGCGTCAACAAGCTATTATACTAGATTTTTATATGGAAACTCCTCGAATCACAGTCCTGATGGGCATCTACAATTGTGCCCCTACTTTGTCCGAAGCTCTTGACTCTCTACTGGCACAGACCTATCAGGGCTTCAAAGTTGTAATGTGCGATGACGGCTCCCAGGACAATACTTACGAAATAGCACAATCATATGTAGACCATTATCCGGGTAAGTTTATTCTTATCAAAAACGAACATAATATGAAACTTGCCGCTACACTCAATCACTGTCTTGAATATGCTGACACTGAGTATTGTGCTCGTATGGATGGAGATGACCTGTGTGATCCGACAAGATTCCAAATACAACTGGATTTCCTCGACAATCACCCTGAGTATTCTCATGTAAGTACATCTATGAAATTATTTGATGAAAATGGATTCTATGGAGAAACAGCACCGAAAGCCAATATTCCTGACAGGAATAATTTCAAAAACGGAACACCATATTGCCACGCGCCATCACTTTTCCGAAGAACCACTTTTGATCTAATTCACGGATATACAGCAGAGCCACGTGTTGAACGAGTTGAAGATTACTATCTGTGGTATAAAATCCATATGGCTGGATTGCAAGGCTATAATCTTAATCAGCCTCTATACTTTATGAGAGAAGATAAAAGCGCTTTTGCTCGTCGAAAATTTAAAGACCGAATCAGAGTCTATCATCTAAAACTTGAGGTTCTCAAGAATCTTGGAATCCCCTTTAGACACTATTATGCTATTCGAGATTTATCGAAAGGCTTGGTTCCAAGTTTCTTAATCCGTTTTTTAAGAAAACAGCATATCATATAACCAACAATGAAAATCCTACATTTTATTCATGGACTTCACATTGGTGGAGCTGAAACGTTTCTATGCAATTACCTATTAGCAATTGATAGTCGTATCGAAACATATTTTGTGATACAAGATCCCGAAATAACTAATCCAACGTTACAAAATTATATTCAATTATTTCCTAACAGATTATTTGTAATACCTGATTTTATAAAATCCCCACATGCTCACTATAAGGAACTAACTAGATTAATATCAATACAGGATTTTGAATACTTACATGTTCATATGAATGCTTTGATAAACCCATTTCCTTTAATTGTATCATCAAAGCTAAAGAATAAAATAATAATACACTCCCATAGCATTAGTAGTCAGGCAGGTAAACTTGGAATTATAGCTCATAAAATAAACAAATCAATATTCCTAACCAAAAAACAAATAAAACTTGCATGTTCTAATAAAGCAGGGAAATGGATGTTTTCAAATAGAGATTTTGAAATTATTGATAATGCAATTCCTTTTGAAAAATTTATTTTTAACGCCAAAGGTCGGGAAAATATTCGCAATTTGTTCAACATACCAGCATCAGCTATCGTAATAGGTTCAGTTGGACGCTTAGTTGCAGCAAAAAATCATAAATTTATAATTGAGATTTTTAAAAATTACCACAATTTTAATGCAAACTCATATTTATTAATTGTAGGAGACGGCCAACTTATGAATAACCTTCAAGAGTATGCTAAATCCCTTGAATTAACAAACAATGTGATATTTACTGGTTCCCAGAACCATACACAGCACTTCTATAGTGCAATGGATTGTTTTCTAATGCCTTCTCATTTTGAGGGATTGGGATTTACAGCTATTGAAGCACAAGCGTCAGGACTACCTGTTATAGCATCGAAAGCAGTTCCGCCAGAAGTACAATTATCTGATATCGTAACATATTTACCACTAAACAATATCTCTCTATGGACTAATACAATCCTCTCATCTCTTAAAAAAGTCTATAATAAAAATAGAATCAAACTTGGATATCGGTTAAAGAACTCTAGGTTCGATATAAACTCATTATCCGATAAATTAAAAAATATATACAATTTAAATCAGCAATGCCAATGACCAAACTTCGGTTTTATTGTCGCATTAATACCAATCTTTCCTGGGCATTCTTTTTATGGACTTTAGTCATCACAGTGGGGTTTATTTATGTATCGTGGTGTAATAACCAGAATTTTGTGGCCTCACAGGAACGTATCATTAAAGCCCATAGAACAATGCTGATAATGACTGATTCACTATGTCGCGAGTCCCAATTGAAGCTACTGGAGGCCCATGCCGACTCTGCATTACTCGCAAATGCGGCAAATATAATACAAAAGGACTGGCTGTCAGCATCCGATACTCAGACACGAGAGGACACACGTAATCTGCTGGAATTGGAGTTCAATAAGATCCAGCATGAATACGATGTACTTGCTCTATGGGGTGGAATACTTACTATCGTGTTCCTAATATTTACATTCTATTCCTTGTCCAAAAGTGATGAGATTAACCGTCAAAGCCAAGAAATAGCTGAGAATATCCGTAGGATACACTCAAAAGTCACCTCCATTAATGAAGAAATAGAAAACACACGTAAAAAGGTAGTAGCCAATGAGAAAGGGCTGGCTTCGAAAATAGAGAATGCCGCTACCAACGCCGCGTCCAAGGCTTTACATGAATGTAACAACAAGCTGACTGCATTATCACAGTCTGTAGGTAAACTCAGTACTAAGATAGCAGAATTTCCTGCAACTGTTGATAATGAATATCAACATCTTACTGAGTTGAAAGATCAACATTTAACCGAAGTACAGTCGGCTCTCGAAACTGTCCGAACAATCCACTCTTCCATCACAAATACTGTTGAACAGATAAAACACAGCATGGAACAAACATTCAATGATGAGCTTGAGAAAGCTATAACCAATATCACAGGATCTATCAAGACATTGGAGAACAGAATCAAACATGCCGAAGAACAATTTACCGATTATGCCGCACAACTTAGTGGATCTCAAGAAATTCACATCGAAGACGATCTTCAGGACAATAAAGATAACATTGAAACCATTTAACCATAAACGCTTATCAATATTATGAACGAAATTCTTTTCCGTAGCAACATTCGTTCAGAGTTTGATGGCATCACCGAGACTCTCGTCAAACAGTCATCAGATCTCAACAAGATTAATAGCCATCTCAATCAGCTACTTAAACAACGCCGCGAACTCATCACATCCAATACCATCAAACAAGACAACCGAAACATCCAACAACAACTGTCGCTTGCCCTGGAGTATGACCAAAAACGACGGGACTATGATGCACTGTTGCGTATCTACGAGCTCGGACTCCAGACTGCACTCTCGCTCCTGCATACAGCAGTTGACAAATACATTGAGTCCGAGTCTATACCCCTTAAAATACAAATAAACCGTATGATACTGCGACTCCCCGAAGTCGTGAATAAACTCGACCATGGTGTGACATTCCCGATGTCGACGACATTCCTCCTTCCTGACTACATTAGGGCACGTTGCGCCGACCAGTTCAAACTTCGTCCCCTTGCCACCTCCTTAAGCCGGTTGCTAACTTCAATCTAACTTACAATATCATCCTTCCTATGCCCAAAATATTGAATATAAGCAATATATTTTTCACGCTACCTTATTTCTTCGGTAATCAGTTGAGTCACTTTACCAATAAAGGTTATGATATTCACCTGATGTGCAGTCCATCCCCTCGTCTGAAACCATTTGCAAATAATCACGGGTGCAAAAATAAAGAGATATTGTTCACACGCAATTTCAGTATCGCAAGCGACATTAAATCTCTGACAGGAATAATTAGATATATCAAAGCAAATCACTTTGATATTGTCTCCGGTCATACTCCCAAGGCGGGAATGCTTGCCATGTTTGCCGCCAAACTATGTGGTGTCAAAAAACGTATCTACTTCAGGCACGGGCTGGTTTACGAGACTGCTACTGGAATAAAACGCAAGATATTACTGATGTGTGAACGCCTTGCATCGGCATGCGCTACCAATGTAGTATGTGTCAGTCCATACCTTATGGAGCGTAGCCGTACCGACAAAATAAGCAATCCTCACAAATTATGTATTCTCAATATTGGGTCTTGTACAGGAATAGACACTCAAAATCTATTCAATCCGGACAATGTTGATCAGAGGGCTATTGACGATCTCAAACACCGTTATAATTTATATCCAGATAATTTTGTTATTGGATTTGTCGGCCGTTTGGTTGGAGATAAGGGTATCGTGGAACTGGTGACAGCGTTTACACAATTATACAATAAAAACAATCATTTAAGGCTACTCCTTGTTGGTCCATTGGAAGAACGGGATGCTGTATCCGAAAACATCATCATAAAAATAAAAGAACACCCTGGAATAATTCATGTCGGACTGATCGAAAGCGGGATGCCTGAATATTATTCTTTAATGGACTTATTTGTATTACCGACTCATCGTGAAGGCCTTGGTGTAGCACTACTCGAAGCTCAATCTATGAGAATTCCAGTATTGACAACCTCTCATACAGGCGCAAGGGATGCACTTAAGGCTGGTGTAACCGGCGACTATATTGACATGACCCCAAAATCAATAGTCAATGCCATAACCGAATATCTCGAGCAACCTGATTTGAACCACCGACAAGGCATAGAAGGACGCAAATTCGTTATAGAAAATTTTGCTGAGGAAAATATCTGGAAAGAAATTGAAAAATTGTATTTGCAATGACTAATATCCTTATTACCGGGGCACGGAGTTTTGTGGGGACTTCGGTCGAACACTGGTTGGGACAGTGGCCTGACCAATACCATGTCGATACCGTCGATACGATTGATGACAAATGGCGCGAGGCCGACTTCTCAAAATATGATGTAGTATTCCATGTGGCCGGTATCGCTCATGTGGATCCTAAACCATCGATGGCTCCTCTTTATTACAAAGTGAATCGTGATCTGACTGTGGAGATTGCGCGTCATGCCCGCACAAACGGGGTGAAGCAATTTATCTTCATGAGTTCGATGATTGTGTACCATGCTTCGAAGTCGCTGAAAGGTACGGTAATCGACAAGAGTACAGTGCCGGCGCCAAACGACTTCTACGGAGACTCGAAGCTACAGGCTGAATACGGCCTGCGGGAACTGGAGCGTGATGGTTTCAAGGTAGCGATCCTTAGACCGTGCATGATCTACGGCCCTGGCGGCAAAGGCAACTTCCAGCGCCTGGCTCGCCTGGCCCGTAAGACACCTGTATTCCCGGCATGGCACAACCGCCGATCAATGCTGTACATCGACAATCTGAGCGAGTTTGTCCATCAGGCTATCGACAGGAAACTGAGTGGAACATTCCATCTGCAGAACCGCGAACTCACCGACACTGTCGAGATCGTGAGACATTTTGCAAGACAGGCTGGGCACAGGTTGCTGTGCTCGCGGATTTTCAATCCGCTGGTATGGCTGGCGGCTCCTGTACTGAAACCTCTCGCCAAGATGTTCGCTGATCAATACTATACCCCCGACATCACCACCTACGACTTCGACTACCAGATAGTCTCCCTACAAGACTCACTCGCACGAATATAGAAACAACAAATCCACACGGACAGCAAACCAACATTCACACAATCCGTGTAATTTGCGGTTAAAAACCACCATATCAGACAAGCGCAATCAGCGTGATTAAAATATTCCAATCATGATATACGGTATTATCTTTGTTGTGCTGATTCTTATGGAATTGGCTTATTTTCGTATCGCTGACCGGTTCAATATCATCGACAAGCCCAATCAGCGCAGTTCTCACACGGCGGTTGTCCTGCGCGGCGGAGGTATCATTTTCCTGCTGGGGATATGGCTGTATTTCTCTCTGTTCGGTCTTCAATATCCATGGTTTATTCTGGGGCTTTCCCTCATCGGACTCATAAGCTTTGTCGATGACATCCATTCATTGCCTGACAGCGTCCGGCTCGTCGTGCAGTTCCTGGCCATGGGGATGATGTTCTTCCAGTTCGGCATTCTAAATCTACAGGACTGGTGGATCGTGATCATCGCCCTGATTGTATGCGTCGGAATAATCAACGCCTACAACTTCATGGACGGCATCAACGGTATCACAGGCGGATATTCAATCGCCGTTCTGTTGCCTCTGATATACCTCAACCTCAGCATGCGGTTCATCGACATGCCGTATCTTTATGTCACGGGGTTAAGCCTGCTGGTGTTCTGTTTCTTCAATTTCAGAAAGAAGGCTCGGTGTTTTGCCGGAGATGTCGGATCGATCTCTATGGCCTTCATTCTGCTATTCCCCCTTGGCAGACTTATTCTGCTCACTGGGGACTTCTCATACCTCGCTCTGCTGGCTGTATACGGCGCCGACGCCATTCTCACCATCTGCCACCGCATACAACTGCACGAGAACCTCGGCGAGGCTCACCGAAAGCACGCATACCAGCTGATGGCCAACGAGCTGCACCTGCCTCACGTGGCGGTGTCTTCATTGTATATGGCTCTGCAGCTGGGCATATCTGCCGGATTGGTTTCTCTGCCGGTCAACCACTATGTATACCTCGGTGCCATAATCGTGGTGCTGACAGCCGCCTATGTCGTCTTTATGAGACGGTATTACCATTTACATGAAGCTTACTTAAAATCAAAAGCATGATAATCGACAGCAATCTTATTGATGACGTGACCGTGAAGGCCGGGGAAAGTCCACGCCTTCGCATGAACTTTAACCTGCATGACAGCCTTGATGCAAAGGCCCAAAGATTAATCAACGTTTTGCTTCCAGGCACGGTCTTGCCTGTTCACCGCCACCGCCACACCGCCGAGACATATATCATTCTGCGCGGCAGGATGTTTGTGGTATTCTATAATGACATGGGAGGACAGACCGAGCGATATCTGCTCGATCCTGATAAAGGCAACTATGGTGTGAACATTCCGGCCGGACAGTGGCATGGTATAGAAGTAATAGAGCCGACTACTATCTTCGAAGCAAAGGACGGCCCATACACTCCGCTCGAGCCCGAGGACATACTGCAATAAAACAGTTTATAATTTATCACACCTTGTCTTTGATAATCATATAATTGGAGATTATCAAACAATTCGGCAAATAAATTTTAACAGTCTCATAGAACCATAGGGACTTCCGGAATGTCAGTGATGGAGCGGGGATGGGATCCCCGCTCCGACTGTTTATCAGCGGTGGGTTATGGCCGGCGGGGTCGCGTTGCCGGCGGCTGGGGCGCCCGCGGCAAAGAGGGTCTGGATCGAGCCTATGGAGGAGAGTACCGAGGAGGCTTCGTAGGGTATGTATACGGTCTTGTTGTCTTTGCCTGATGTCATCTCTTTCAATGTCTCGATATACTTCATGGCCAGGATATATGTCGCGGGATCGGTCTGGGTCTGGGCTACTACTGCGGCGACGCGGCGTATGGCTTCGGCTTCGGCCTCGGCGTTAAGGATGATGGCCTGGGCCTCGCCTTCGGCACGCAGTATCTCGCTTTGCTTGGTGGCTTCGGCCTGATTGATCTTTGAGGCTTTCTCGCCCTCGGATCGCAGTATAAGCGACTGCTTCTCGCCCTCGGCGTTAAGGATCTCGGCTCGGCGGTTGCGCTCGGCCTGCATCTGTTTCTCCATGGCTACCCGTACGGTCTCGGGAGGGGTGATATCCTGTAGTTCGACACGATTGACTTTGACTCCCCACTTGTTGGTAGCGTCATCAAGGATATTCTGCAGGCGAGAGTTGATGGTGTCGCGCGAAGACAATGTCTCGTCAAGCTCGAGCTCACCGATGACGTTTCGCAATGATGTCTGGGTCAGTTTCTCGATAGCATTGGGCAGGTTGTCTATCTCATAAACGGCTTTCTTGGGATCGGTGATCTGGAAATATATCAATGCGTTGATCTCGGTGGTGACATTATCGCGTGTGATGACCTGCTGGGACGGGAAGTCATAGACTTGCTCTCTGAGGTCGATGACCCGTGTGGCATTCATTCTCACTATTGTGCGTCCGGCTACGTTGGTTTCGATACGCCGTGTATAGATCATCTTGGGGCGATCGATAAAGGGTATGATAAAATTAAGTCCGGGCGACAATACGCTGTGGAAGCGTCCGAGTCGCTCTACTACACGTGTCTCGCTTTGGGGCACGACTTTTACTCCTGCCGATATTATGACTATCGCCAGAATGACGGCCACTGCGGCCAATGCCAATGATAAAGTACTCATATTAGATATATTATAAGTTTGTTTTATATCATGATGTAAAAAATTTGAGTCGGGGTGTTGGCAGGGTATTCCTTTATTTCACCTGGTCGGATGCTGGCTCGACATCAAGAACATTTCCGTCAAACGACACTACCACGACTTCCTGACCGGCTGGAATGACCGACCGGGTGTCTTCACATTTCACCTGCCAGCTGTCGCCATCAATGCGCACTCGACCAAATACACCCGGCTGAATATCCTGAGTCACTATAGCCCGGCGGCCCAGCAATGCTTCCATACCAGTTACTGCCTGACTGCCATCTGACCGTGATGAATGATCGTGCCAGCGCTTGAAAAGCGGCATCATGACGAGGTAAACTATAACTGATGTCAGTGCCATCACTACGATCTGCCATGGCAATTCAATTCCAAGCAGATCTGCAACCAAAGCCCCCAGACATCCTACTGCCAGACAGAGTGTCCACACCATCTGGGTCAGTATCTCGACTGCTACAAGCAAAGCGGCTACAATAAGCCAGATTATCCAAGTATCCATAAGTCAATAATTTAATCTATAACATTCTCAAGAAGCATATAATGTATCACGGCTCCCTGGATTCACAAATATACGGATAAATCGAGTGTAATGCCAAATTTATTGGGGCATTACCGGGCAAAAGTATATCGGATGCACCGGCGATTGTACGGTTGATAATATTTTGCAGTCTCATAAACGGTTTAATCTGATGGAGTTACCAGGGACATGAACATGAAAACAAATTGTTTGCGTAAACAGAATAAAATTATTATCTTTGCACCGCTTGCAGATCTCGGCTGAGATCAACGTAATGCAGGATGGTCCGGTAGCTCAGCTGGATAGAGCATCTGCCTTCTAAGCAGACGGTCATGGGTTCGAATCCCGTCCGGATCACTCGAAGGGTCACTTTTCAGGTGACCCTTCTTTGTTTACATACGATACTGACGCCATACACATTCTTATGGGGTGGACATATATGTTTCAAGTTGATATTTCAAAAATTTAATTGAACATGAGTTTCAATGAATCTTAGAAACTTTAGTTCCAAGAACTTGAAGTCAAAATAACTTGAAACTCTCAATCCTTATAGTTGCGTTTGATTTCGTCAATCGACTTGCCGCCTATTCCAAAGTTCTCATCAGGCAATTCCTTGATGGTGACCAT
This sequence comes from uncultured Muribaculaceae bacterium, assembly GCA_964018905.1. Classification (GTDB taxonomy): domain Bacteria; phylum Bacteroidota; class Bacteroidia; order Bacteroidales; family Muribaculaceae; genus JAAVFS01. The sequence continues at coordinate 83,055 of CAXHRO010000008.1, read as the reverse complement.
AAAGAACTGCGCAGGGATATGTGTTATCTCTGAAGCACTTGCTGTCAGACGCGCTATAAGTTCTTTCTTTTGCGCGGATGTCAATGCTCCGCTTTCTATTGATATATACGGCATGATATCACAAGTACACGTTATTATGTGTCATTAATTAATTTCAGTTGCTTTACGAAGCATGATACACTCTGCCGGTGTAGCTCCATTAAGTCTGGCCACCGAATCGTTTTGAATATCTATTGTGGATAAGTCGGGGAGAATCCTGCGCAGAGCATCTTCGGTAGCCATGTTATCACAAGCCATCTCGGTCATTACCCCGTCATTGAGAGTGATAGAGTCTCCTTTTATGGTATAACGTCCGAGAAATGTGTTGCAATTGGTTTGAATGAAATATGTGCTGTCTTCGAAACTTATATACTGACGTACACCGGGCACAGATTCGTCTGGGCGTATGTAATCCGAATCATTGAAGACGATGTTTTCTATGTACCATTGGCCTCGAATGTCAACGTCATCAACAGTTTCAAGATTTGTGTTTCCGGCGACATACCCGCTATTTTTTTTATTGCCTGTACATCCTGTTACGATTACAGCTACGATAGCTACGACTGCAAAAAATGATTTAACCTGTAGTTTCATGAAATTTTATTGTTTATACGGTTTATGATATGCTTTTCTATTGAGTTGATGAATCACTTTATTTATAAATTACATAAGGGATCGCTAAAAAAGATTGAACCGCCATCCTATTTTTGCTTCAATATTGACAAGACCGTTGGTGAGTGTCGATTCTGAGTATATCGAGGAGGCGTCAACTTTTGCTGCGGCTCCGACAAACCACCGTTTATAATTCCAAACCATACCTAAATTGAGCCGATAATTCATTCTGAAACTATAGCGCTTCTCATCACTGTTTACATATCCGTAATTCAGACTTGGAATAATTATCGTCTGTACCCCAAATGTCAAGTTGCGGCAATGAGGAACCCAGTTGTAGCCGTACCCTCCGCTTAATCCGATATTGTAGCCGTCTGCCTTATAAGTTTTCCCATGCCATCTTTCAGGTAGCCATGACTTGACCTCATCAGGAAGGCCCGTAAAATCAAAATTAAGTTTTTGGGACTGATATGCCACGCCTACGATCCATGCTCCTTGACTACGAACCTGGATTTTGCCAAAGGAGAACACCGCAGAACCATAATATCGTTTAGGATTTAGACAACATGTTACATCAATCCCCCATACCTTTGATTTTATGCCGCTGTATTCCAGTTCCCGATTATTGTACTCGCCGAATCTTGTGATGGTCATTCCGTCCTCATTTTTTATGGAGTACAGCCGTGCTGAAAGCAAGCCGCTTGAGAAGTCAAAGTTGAATTTGGATTTAGACCTGTCTTTGCCACCAAACAGATGATTCATGTTGATGTCGTAACCTAACGCTATCGCCATAAACTGTATGTCAGCACCGATTGATCCGCAAAACGGCGAGCGCATTTCCATTCTGCGGTCTTTACCGAAATAGAAATGGTTGAAATCGCTCCATCCGTTGGAGCGTATTTTCATATTCCACTTATAGCCGGTAGATTTCACATAGGCTGTGTCAACTCCATTAAATGTACGGTCTATCCATCGATACGTGTCCACACAAAATTTTGGGAAAGCACCTTTGGCTGCAATCAAATCAAAATCTATATTGAGACTTGATGCCTTTAACGGGAGACAAACAGACACAAAGATGAATGCCACCATCACCAAACGGGACGAGCGCAAAACTCCGAGGCACACAAAATTCTTAGACTCTATCATTCTCTCTATTTTTTCACCGTCTGGCATATAAGCCTCGTTATTTACTATGCAAATACCTGTTTACTACGCCATTTATATATTGAATGCGAGCCTGACATCAGACTTGAATATGCTTCTCTTATGTTATATATTGTTCAAAAAGTCAGAAGCAATCCTTTCCCTTGCCGGAGGGCCTCTTTATAGAGACTACAAAGGTCATCGTAAGCCTCCATCCACTCATCCGGCTCAGCTTCATACAAAAGGTCTTCCGGTTCGGCTTCGTAGGCTTTGTCCCTGTTTTCTTCCAGTACATTCAAAATTTCGTCTACTTCGTCGCAATCGATAATGCCCAGCCCTTCCATACCTGGATCAACGACAACATCATCAATCTCGACCTCCCACCCTGTTACGGGGAGCTCGCCCTCCTCAAAAACGTCGAGAGATTTAATCACCTCATTAACAGCATCCCACATTTCACCAAGGCCCATATCATCTTCAACATCATAACATGCCGTGAGCAGGATGTCGAAATAGACCTGAAGCGTCAGCTCACCAAACTCATCTTCCCAGTCTTCGTCCAACGCATCGCCGGTGTAAGGGGATTGCAATTCTTCGAGATGGCAGCAGATATATCGGCGTGCTACTTCGGTGTTCTTGATACTGTCTTTCATGACAGGTTCTATCTCGGCATGAAATTTCTTTGTGTCAAACACAAACGCTTTATGTTCCATACTCATAATTCTTCCTCCATTATATTAAAATATTTCAATGCTTTCTTATATGCTCTCCGTGCATTGCCTCCGCCGGTCTTGCCTTTGAGGCTTCTCAATATATCCAGGGCATAGTCACGTTTCATGCCTTTGGAAATATCGGACATCAGCTCTTTCATGTCGTTTGTTGCCCTGCCAATAAGAATCTGCCGAAACACATCAACCAGTTCCTTGCTTGCCTCATCGCTCATCTGCGTAAGAACGTCTGTCTCCATCGCCGCAATACATAAGCTGTCAAGCGCAAAGTAAACAAATTCAACCCAATTCTCCCGGGACACCTTCTTGAAACGATTGAGTTTTTTATCGATAAACTCTCCGAGCATTACGCTTATAAGGCGTATATCCTCTTCCTTGTAATCATAACCGGAGCTATAATAACACAACAGGCAATACTTCACTATATCCAACCCGTCTTCCGACCGGAAATAACGCAAAATACCTTCTGTCCCCTCCTCTATACGGATAATCATTGCCATAAACACCGCCTTCTCGCACGGCAATCTGTAAAGATCAGAGGGGTCAATGCTACGCTCCTTCTCTTTCAAGGCCTTCAATCCTTTGCGTCCGTTAAGATTAATTATGCCCTGAGCGGCATCTAGACGCATATAGTTCACTTCATGATACAGTATCGGATACATGTATTCCAAATACTTGTCATCGTGGGTTTTACCCATTGCCTGCACAATAGCTCGAGGCAATGGCTCGTCTGACATTATCGCGTCTTCAATGTCGGCATCAGTAACAGTGCATACGGCGTTGTTATGGTTCAATACATTATATTCCATATAAATCTATTTAATTATGCGTATTGCGGTGAAATAGGACTCTTTTCTGAAATCAGAGACCTGCAATTCAACTGATTTGCCTGATGACAAAGTGGCACTGTCACCACAATAGTATTCATTGTCAATAACAAACTGCACGTTTTTAAGCTGTTGCGTTTCAGCGACGAACAATTCCGCATCGCTTAAATAACGGATAAGGAAATCTGAATAAGCTACATAAAATTCTTCTACCGCTGACATGGCACCGATTCCTTTATCGGTAAGAAACAAGTCGGAATATACCCAAATTTCACTAATTTTGCCGGTTATGTAGCCAGTTGTCGCATCATACTCCGATGAGACTTTTACCCAACCCTCATTGCCAATTTCGTAAATATATACAGGAATCTCACATATTTCACCGATCGGCAATATTACTTCTTCCTGCGACTTCGTGACATCAAAGCCTTCAATCTTCTCCTGGATGCCTGCGCCAATCCTGAACGGGCCGGCACAACTGTCGGATACAAGATAAGCCTTGATGGTACCAAGTACATCCTGTTCAACAACGGTTTCATCATCTTCGGCTTCACATTCCGCAAAGATAAGCGCACAGTCTTCCTGTGCGACGGAGGCAGAAGAGGCAGATGCGATTTCATTACCATTGTTCCTGCTGTTGCCGCAAGCCGAGCAATACACTAATACAGTTATAATAAATAAAAACGACAGGCTCTTTATATTCATTTAAGATAATATCGTACGATCATTATTTGCCGACAAGTGAACAAAAACCTTGCTTGTAGAATTGATAGTACATCTCAATGCGCTCTGGTGTATCATTATCGAGAAGCAATAACAGTTCTTTAGTAAACTCAAGCACACCTGAGCCGTTGGAGGTTACTATTTTCCCATCCGACACCGCTTGCTGATGAACATAACCATCTGAGTTTGTGTAATTGTCTCCCCCCCAGAGTCTCAGCTGTTCCAAGCCATTACCGGTATGCCTGACGGTGTTGAGAAATCCATGTTTTGCCATGAATGAAGCCCCATTGCAGATTGCTCCGACGATTTTTCCCTTCTCAATTGCTTGTCGGACAATCGGCACGACCTGCTCGGCCACGAGGGTAGTCCAACCGAAGCCACCGATCAGAACTAATGCCGCATAATTATCAGGCATCGTTTCAAACGAATAATCAGGTAAAGTCAGGAAACCACCGATGGATTTTACAGGCTCCATTGTCGGGGCGACAGCCTTATTGACATATTTAGGATTCTCTTTCATCGCGAACTCATCGGAGGCTATAGCCTGTGAAAGATATACAATCTCGTGAGCTGCGTAATCCGGCAAAAGAATATATAGAATTTCGTTACTCATAATATCGCTTTTCCAGCGTTTGAGATGCGGGAAGAACTGACGCATCTGCTCCTTAATCTGCACAGCAGAGAGATTCTGACCCGAGTTCTTGTTTATTTCATCGGTGAACTGGGCACAGTGGTCAATCATCTGCTCCATAGTCATATCCTGCGTAAACTTGCCGTCCTTATAGCAGTAAATGCAGTAGTCCTCATTGCGACCACCACAGGCATTTGTACCTTTGTTGTCGTCAGTCAGCGGCATTCCGCAACTCTGACAGAATTTCATTTCCATAATTATAGTTCTCAGTTTTACTCAGTAGACCAATCAACTGCAGAAGCGCAAACTATCTCTATGTCAGACAGCGCTGAGAAAAGATTCAGATACAACTATAGCACTCCACGCCATATGCGTGAGAACAACTATGCTATCTCCTACATCAAATTTGAAAATCTCTCAGTTTTCAAGTCACAGAATTAGCATAACGCTTCTTATTTTTCCAAGATGTCGTAAGAAAGACTATGTCAATCCATATGCAAATCTACAACAAATCCGTGAAATATAGAAGCCTTGTTCGGCCAAAGCGCTTAGCGGCATAACGGCTCTTTCATTTAAGATTTCGTTGCATTCTAAATGATTGTGCTATCACATAGTTGGAGCAATGCGGTTAAAGATATAACTCACACCTTTGATTACCAATCACATAATCAATATAGAAATTTAATCAAATAACATATTTCAGTGGTATGCAGTTAAACAGAAGATCGCTAACACATTGAGAATGAGCAACCCTTTGTGGTGCCACCAGGAATCGTAATTTATTTCCAAGTAGCTGAATATCATTACTTTCTAAAAGCGACTCGACCTTAATCTCCTTCGTTTGCTCCACCAATGACTTGCGTTGTTTTGCGCAAGGTTGCATGAAAGTTTCCAAGGGCAAAGGTAGTGAATTAGTTTGGATTATTATCATTCTTGGTCTTTAATCTTTTGATTTCCTTATCAAAATCGCTTTCCAATAAATCCATTTCACGTTTGCGATAGATAGCGAACTCTTTTTCTGCCTTCTCAATCGCTTGCTTATGCGAGATGTTTCCCTTACCAATCAAAATCTTCCGTTTGTGTGCTATGATTTGGTTGTCCAGTGCCTCTATCCAATCTTTCATTGTCATCGGATTCATTTCCAACGCTTGGAACTCAGCAAAGTCCAAGAAGCCGGAAACAAGCAGATTCAGACGTTGGAGTTCAATCTCAGACAAATAGTTTTTGGCTATCTTCACATCATCTTTGGTCACATAGTTGCCCTTGAAGTTAGTCATTCCGACAAAAGGTTTTTCATTATCAACACGATTGTATATGATTTCAGCAGCCGTATTTTCGTGAACAGCATAATGCAACTTGTTCTGCACTGTGGCAAAAAAAAATTTAGTCATATTATCACGAGGGTCGTAGTCTGTCGCTGTAGCATATATATCTGTTACTTGCTGATAAAAGTTGCGTTCGCTGCTGCGAATATCCCTGATGCGTTGCAACAACTCTCGAAAATAACGGTTTCCCCCTTGCTTCAATCGCTCATCATCCATTGTAAAGCCCTTTTGGATATATTCGTGAAGCCGTTGGGTAGCCCAACGACGGAAGCGTGTTGCAACCTGAGACTGGATACGATACCCCAATGCTATGATCATATCAAGATTATAGTGGTCAATGTTGCGTTTTACCTGACGATTACCCTCTTGTCGAACTAACAAGAATTTCTTGTTAGTTGCTTCTATGGCAAGTTCTCCGTCCTTATATATATTGTCCACATGTTGGCTAATGTTTTGTTGGGTAGTGCAATAAATTTCTGCCAATTGATTTTGTGTTAGCCACAAATCCGCATCAGCAAAGCGCACCGACACACGAGTTATTTCGTTATCATCCTGATATAGTATTATTTTGTTTTCTTCGTTCATAGCCTATTTTTCTTCTTTAAAAAACAACTGATAGTAATTCATCTTTCGCTTCTCATCATAGCCTCTTTCAATATATTGCTCTCCACCATGAATGTTTATGTCAAAGTGCTTATCAAGTTTGATTGTTGTCATTGTACCTATTGCCCTGCGTTTTATTACAGTTGATGTAGTTTCAAAGGTATCATCAATTTCTATATCACGCTCTCTCTGGTAAGTTTCTTTGTATTGCTTAAATTCTGAAACTAATCCGGGAGTTTTAAAGACCTGTTCCGCAAAGGTATCTATATTGACTGATTCCTCTTTCAATGCTTCTACACTTCTATTTATATATGTTGCTTTCTCAATCTTACCGTTTTCAGTAGGTAACTGAGAAACAAAACTCTTACATAAAGAAAGCATATTTTGGGTTTGATTGAAGCTATCTTTTCTTAGGCGTACATGTAGGAAATCATCAGTCCAATATTTTGCCTCTGCTCCCTTATTTGTATTATCAACAATAGCAACTATATAGCCGGTTGCTTTTTCAATGTTGAAAATTAGGCAACCTTTATCAATTTTATTTATGCTAATTCCCTCATTCTCTTCAAGTTCAAATCCATTATAGGTTGTATATATCTTTATGAATTTATCTTTTGTTTCTGATTTAAATAGACCTATTGCATCTATTGTTTCTCCATTCAAAATACAATTTTCAAAATATACAACATATAATTCTCCTCGTTTAATATTAGGGTGACTACTACATTCATAGAGATAACAAGCGATTTTTTTTGAACCTTCCAAGAAGTATTTTTTATCAGTGAATATTTGTGTCGCATATTGATAAATTTCATTCAGATTAATATCCGAAGAATGAAAAAAATTAGAATACTCATCTGTTTTAAAAGGACTTAAAAAATGGTTCTTTAGTAACTCCTTCAAATCTTGATCAATATTGACAAGCTCCTTAGAGTAACGAACCCCTTCTTGACATGAATTGCTGCCTATTTGATGAAGTACTAAGCTGTCAATATTTATATATTCTTTAAAAAGCATATAATGTTAGTTATTACAGTGTTTAATTATTGAAATAATATGTGTATTATTGAATACAAATAGTATAGATAATCCAATAAACAGTGTTATGATTGATGCAATCCATAATGTAGAGAACCAAAGTTTTTGCCATTTAATATAAGATTGATGCGACTCATATTTATCTGGATTGCATTCTTCGAATATATTTTTTAACTCAACATCATCAAGCAACGCTTTATATCGATTTTTAATTTGCTCATAATGTTTGTAAAATAATTTAGTTTTCTTATTTAACTCGCTATATGAATATAACCAATAAAAGAATGATATTAATAAAAAACACCAAGACAGAATGATTATATGATTAGAAAAATAAGCAATAGGAGAGGCTTCTGATATAACACCAAAAACTATCACTGAAGCAAAAAATGAGACCAGAACTAGAAGGTTATTCTTAAAATCTATGGTAAAATTCTGTGCTATATCATTAATCTTTGCTTGCAAGTCTATTAACAAATTTGATATTTCATTTCTTAGTTGGATATATTGTTGAACATTTTCTTTCTCGTATACTCTAAAATTAGATTTTATTGCATTTATAATAGGTGAAGTAATACGCATTTGAGTTGCATCTAAATTTAACGAAAGAATATTACGGGCAATACTGAATTTATCTGCAACATACCCGCCACTCATTCCCCAACAATATACTTGAAATAATTGAGCAACAGTATCTTGATCTACATTAATCCCTGATAATTTACTTGTGCAAATTGTGTAACTTAATGTCTTAAATCCGCTCAATTCTAAATCAAGAGAGTTGCTGGTGATAGCTATATGGTCGAAAAGATACATCATTAATAAACATGCTGATGCTTGTTCAAAGATGTTATGTAACGGATTTATACAGTTAGACGGATATATGTCCTCAGGTAATAGTTGAAGTTTGTAAGCCCCCCAGTGTATAAGTCCTTCACTTAAACGAATACGCTTCATTCTCTCGCTTGTCCCTACGAAATTAATATTTACATTTTTAGAAACAACTGATATAGATTCAGTATTTAATGTTTCTATTTCGTCATTTATACACTCTAAAATAAGAGTGTTATTTAACCTCTTATTTAATGCGTTCAAAAACGAATAAAGAGAACATTCACCTAAATATTTATTAAAGCAGAGAATACTATAAATTGACAGTCTGTCACTGTTTATTTCTTTGGTTACAATAAATCTTATTGAAACAGACAATCCCTTATAGGCTTCTATTTCATCGAAGTTACTAAATTCACCTGATGCAGAATGTATTGTTAAAATGGTCTCGTCATTCTCATCAAGAATCTTGAATTCCCAAGAATCTCTATCTGATATTAATGGAATATTTGTTAGAAAACTACTAGAATCTGGTATCTTATCTAAGATAATGAATATGGAAATATCTACAGAATCCCAAGACTCTATGAAATGAATAGAAACATTCCCATTATTAGAGAATAATCCTACAAGTTGTTTAATCTGATTTTCCATGACTTACTCAAGACCTTTGGCATACGAGTACCCCTCATCACTTTTTACCATGATGAATTTACGTCCTTCCCCATCTTTGTAGGGCTTAATAATTTTTTTCAGACTTGGATTCCCATTATCAGCAACAGATAGGGATATATCTTCCGTCAATGATATAATAGCTTTTAATTTCTTCTTAATTACTTTAGGTACTTTAGTGAACTTTTTGTCAAAGTTTCTTTTTTCTGGAAGTTCAAGAGCTTTTTTACAAATATCCTTAATTCTTAGATTAGGATTTATGGGTGTATACTTGCCTAAGATTTCATTTGCATAATAATCTATGTCAAATTCCCCATCACTACGCATATATCGCAAAGTAGAATTGTACAGGCACCAATAATCATCCTTTGAGTCCTTTTTAATTGGTGTTAGAATTCTTGCATTTATTTCATCAAAAGCCTTTTTTGTATTGGCTTCATCGTCAAGTTTTGCCTCCAAATCTAAAAAATCATTATACCAATATTTTGCTTGAGATGAGTTTACATCAAATGTAACCATCTTAGAAATGGTATATACTTCATCAACAATCGTTATATTCGCAATAAATGATTTGAAAATTTTCTTTTTTGTAGGAAGACCGTTTCTTCTTTCACCTGATGCTTCCTCTAAAAATTCAGAATAATCAGCTTTGGAAATAATGACTTTGTAATCTCTGTCTGTCATTTTACATAGTGCAGCCAACATTATCCCCTTCTGTATTTGAGTAATATGAGCATACTTTGTTTGTGCATCTTTTTCTTTAGTTAATAGTCTATTAGCTATATTTAGGGTTATGTCATCTCTATTTCCTTTACAAATAAAATCATTCAGATATATCTTCATAGTTTCTTCGCTATCCTTGAAAAGATATTCTCGTTCTCCAATATTTTCAGATATGGTTCTTATCATATCCATTACATATTGTTTGATGTTTTTTTGTTCATCAATAGACTCTACTACGACACGATTATTATCGTGGTCGATTTTGACAAGCTGAATGTAAGGTACTTCCATTTCTTTAAATATTAGCGGGTTAATTATATTAAATTTCCTCTCCTATTATCATATGTTCTACTTTGTGCTTTGCATCATCCAAAATAGCTTTACCCTCTTCTTGTAATGTTTTTGCACGAGTTCGAATATCAGCAATATAATCTACTATCTCTTGTTGTTTTGTCTTAGAGGGGAGAGGGATATTAAAACCCTCTAAAAAATCAGTTGCAACTCTTTGTTGGCCTGCAGAACCTCCAAAATATAGCTTGGCAGTTTTTCTGACAAGTTTCATATGAAGAAGAGAATGAACATACCCCACAAGTAAATCATCATTCTTTGGTCTAATAACATGGAACTCTGTAGAGCCACAACCATAGCCATTGATTAAATTTTTGGCAATTGCAGATTTGCCATTTTCCATACAAGGTGTGATCTTTGCCCAAAGTAAATCTCCTTCTTGAAAACGAGTAAAACCTTTAGAATCCGCAATGAAGCAATTTTTATCATCGATAATTTCGGCATATATTTCATTTACAGACTCCATTGGCACAAATGAAATCGATATTTTATTATCCTTATATGGCAATCTTGTATTTGGATTAATATGTGCCAAGTGAGATAATGAAATATTGTCATATATTGTAGAGTATAGACTAATCGCATCTTTATATAGACTAGGAGTATATCGGCCCTTAAGCTCGCTCCTTTGAATGACAAACATTCTATTGTCAATATCTGTTTTGATTTCTCGTATAGTTATTCCTAACTCTTTTAATAAATAGCCGTCAATGCTATCCAAAAGTTGCTGAGCCTCGGCTTCTTTTACCCGTTTTTGTGTATAAGCCTCATTTATATAATCAACAATCTCTTGTTGCTTGCTCAAATTTGGTAATGGAATTTCTAATGACTGATATTCCTCTGCATTGATATTAGGTTGTGCACTGGAACGTTGAATAGCATTAACCCATTCCATATATGAACTTAATTGAGTATAGGTAAAAAGATAATCGGGTAATATCTTATTGGGATCAACAACAAAACGAATCAAATAGCCGGCATATATACATGGGTATGGAAGGTGTCTGTGTATATATGCTTTACCTACCGTTGCTCCACTTCGAGCAATCACAATATCATTCTCGTTCAGAATATATTTCTCTTCTAAATTTGCGACAGTTGCGCCTAATTCATCTGTTGAGACTAAACCATTCTCGTCAATGTCTGTAATTCTAATATAACGTACTTGCTCTTTGTGTTCACGAATAAGTCCAGTCTCGTTTGCACCATACTGGGGTTTGCTTAAAAGCAAACTTTTGAGTTTCACAAGAGGATACAATGAATGTTGCACACTCTGATTATAAAGTGCCATTTTAGGATCTAACCTCCTGCCAATCTCAGACCGATTAACTATAAAGATTTTATCCTTACTTATATTTTGTGGAACTTGGTACATCTTGTCTATATTTCATTTCTTAAGTGCTCAACTATGACAGGTATATTATTCCTCATTATACCTTTAATGTTATTATAATACCCAGAGTTAGAATATGGGATATATTGCAACTTGTCCATATCAAATGGTATTACAGCCCCCTTATCAAGTTTTGTGGCTTCGTCAAACGGAATTTTATCAGTATCTTCTTCTGCTTTAATTAAGAGTATTTTCTTTCCACAACCTTCTGCTAGTCCTACCTCAAATATTACATTGTCATTACATGTGGTAAGATCACCTATGAAAATATCACATTTCTTGATCATTTCAATTAATCGGCTGTCAATTCTTTGAGATGAACCACGGAATCTCATTATGGGAATTAGTTCTAATCCATAATTTACTTTTTTTGAAATCTCAGCTAATACCTCTTTAAAAAGCTTATTGTATTCAGTAACTCTAGCATGGGAAATATAAGGCATAGCAACAAACACTTTATAAGCTCGTTGTTTATGTAGATTATCATATATTTTTATGATATTATCAAAAGATATATGTTCGATAGCTCCTAATTCATTTTTGTTAATCCAATTAGCAAACTTTTCAAATGACTCAGGCTGAATATGTTGTTTAACTATTAATGCTAGCAATATATTCTGCTGAGGATATTTTATGTCTTTCTTTATATACATACAGTTGATGTACTTCATAGCATCAATTATATTATTGAAAGTTTCATTAGTATATATCGTTCCTTTTTCGATTATTTGTAATATAAGTGCATATGTCATATAATAAATTTCATCATTAAACTTATCACTAATAAAGTCTAATTGATAATGTTTCAAATAATCAGTAATAGCAACTAAATATTGTATTTGATTTGAATCCATACCTATTAAACTCTCTTTTTCCGAATCTGTAAATGTCGGTTGACTAAGGATGGATTTTAAGTTTTCCTCCGATGTTAACGGTTTTGCTTTTGAATTTATTAGATAAAAATAAGCCGCTTCATACTTGTCTGATTCAAAATTTTGCGATTGCATAATTATACTATATGGCACCACCATATTAAGTAATTGAGATTCATTTCCACTCTGCAATACATCGTCCAATACCCCTAACCTATGATTACCATCTATTCTACTAAAGATAGGTGCATTGATATTATTAGGTATTTCAATTGTAAGCATTTTAGCTATTGGACCTTCAATATCAGAAAATGACTTAAACTTAAATTTGTTTTTTTTTAATCTTATATTGTTTTGCAATACAATATTGCCAATATTATCGTCTTCTTTAATTTGTCTTATAACTTGATTATCGTCTATTTGCCAACCGAAAATAAGTTCCGGAAAGAATACAAAAGAAGATGCATCCATATATTCCTTTATTTTACTCACTCTGTATTTATCCTGAGGACGTTGATAATTTTGTGGAATTGACAATCTTGCTAAAGTCCCAAGAGTTGCATACCCTCTAAAAATTGTCACACCTCTAAAAACATCTTCAATTATTCCTTTAAGTTTCATTTATAAATTATTATAGAGTGTTGATAAACTTCTTTAGTTCTTCTCCAATTATATCCAGTTCATTAACGGATATTTTCTTACCTGTAGCATCATAACCTATTTCTTCTGCAATAGCCATAAAAATTGGATAGTCCTGCAAGTTTTTTTGTTTTGCTTGTTGATATTCACCTGCCATACGTTCTTTAAATTCTTCCACTTTATTAGCATACTTGACAAGTATGTCAGAATTCCAAGACTTATATTCTTCTGTTTTTTTTGCTTCTGCAGCGGTAATTCTTTGATTGTCCTTTATTTCATTAGCTTTTTGTCTTTGCTGCAACTTAATTTCTTTGTCCCATTCCTGTCGTTGAGCGATATAATTATTATCATTCAATAATCGGCGTTCTATCTCTTTTTTTGTAGAAATCAATTTGTCCGTTTGTGCTTTGCTCCATTTTTTGAGAAACAAAACAGAACTTTTAACTCCGGCACCATTGGCGGAAAATGCAGTTTGAGGCATACTTACAACTGCAACAATGCGGAACCAATCTTCTATTTGAGTACGTACATATTGCATACTGCTATTGGTCAGTACACCATCAGGAAGAACTATGGCAAGATAACCTCCTTCTTTCAAGAATTTATAATCCTGCTCTATGAAAAAGACTTCTGTACTTTGCCCATCACGTATGTTCTCAGGTTGAGTACTTACGGCTAACCAATCTTCTTCTTTTTTCCCAAGTTGATACGTTTTAAGATATGCTTGCTCTGTTTGGCGTATAGTGCTTCCAAATGGAGGGTTTGTGATAATAAAATCAAATGTACCATATTTGAATCCCTGATTATTGGTTTTTGATATGATAGCTTCATCTGATATAAGCCCATCAGAGGTGATAACATTGGTATGACCATCGTCATGAATAATCATATTCATTTTGGCAGCACGTGAAATTTGTTCGCTAATTTCTATTCCATAGAGGTTTTTCTCAGCAAAGTCATGCCAATATTTAAACCACCTGTCGTGTTGTCTAACATCATTCAAATAGTTTGGATAAAGTTCGGTAGCTTTGTCTCGTACCTTATTCAGAGCATAAAGTAAAAATCCGCCACTACCACAAGAGGTATCAAGCACCTTAGAGTCGTGTTCTATTGGCAAAACATCTACTATGAATTTTACAATCTCGCGAGGTGTAAAATATTGTCCGAAATTGCCTCTAAAGAATGAACCCAAAAAAGTTTCAAAGGCTCGTCCTTTACTGTCTAGATCAGTTTCTCCAAGATTGACGCTTTCAAGATACTCAACTACGGTACGTATTTTCTCAGGTGTTAATCTAATATTGTCACGAAATACTTCTTTATCTTTTTTCTGCCTTCTTCATACAATGCCATTACCCGCTTATAGAGATTATCATTTTCTATAAGTCGCCGTTTGGTTTCATTTTTTTCTTCTTCTTTTGAAACAGTGATAATTTGAAAGTCATATGGCTCACCCATCCTTCTTGGCTTGCGCTCATCCCAAATCTTGCAAAATATAAGTTTGTCCAATTCATCAAAAGCCTCTGAAGGATTAAGCTGTCCACCAGCCCAAAGTGCTTCATGCGCTTGTTTGAATCTTCGAGTCAACTCTGATTGATCAATAATTGAGAGATCAAAAAAGCGTTGTTTGCCAAACTCTTTAGGTAAATATTGAGCATCGTATACATATTTGTATGAGGTAATATCTTTTACTCCAAATTGTGGAATGTCAGGCATCTGGTTTCTTGTATTTTGATTCTTATCCACCTCAAAGTAATCAGACTTGATTCCAGAAGTCACCCATACGTACTTTACATCACAAGGCAATGCAAAGGCATAACTATATGCTTGCTCTATTGCTTGTTGGTATTCGGCCTCACTGACTTCTTGACGTTTGCATTCTACCAATATATGCGGTCTAATACACATATCATCCTCATAAACAACAATATCAGCTTCTTTAACTTCTCGCCCCATTGTTACAGGAACAAATTGCCTTATTCGTTTAACAGGATAATTATAATCCAATATCAGCCGTAGGAATATTTCTGCTTGTACTTTTTCTTCGGGATTATTGTAATTGCGTTCTTTTTTTTGAAATACATAAGTAATCCTTGACATATCTTCATTAAAAGATATGAGATTTTGCTCTATTCCGATTTTAATATAATTTTTCATGTTTCCAATAGATGATTACTTTGTTGTAACAATTAGATCCCTCACATCTATATCCAATATTCTCGCAATCTCTACAAGCATTTCCAATGATGGTTGTGAAGTATTGGAACACCAACGGGAAATGGTAGCTTCATTTTTTTGAAGTTTTTTAGCCAACCATTTTCCGGTTTTATTTTGTTCAACCAAGACTACTTTTATTCTATTTATTCTTTCTGATTCCATATCTATTCTGTTTTTAGAGAATCGCAATAAATTGATTTTATATGCAAATGTAGTGATAATCTTTAAAAAATAAGTATGTGTTTGAGAAGAATATCACTCATGCTTACTTGGAAAACAGGGGTAGCGGTGCAAGGCGTATCATGGATGCTTGCCAGGCGCAAGGCGTGAAAACTCCGACATGGTCTTCGGATGGAGGTTTCGTTACTATCACGTTCAAGCGACCTGATTTCAAATCCAATATCATAGAGAATGATAAAGAGGATAAAAAGATAACAGAGGAGGGCAAGTACCCCCTAAGTACCCCTCAAGTAGAATTGCTCATTCAAAAAATGGAAGATTCTTACATGACAATAAGGAATATGGCGGATGTATGTGATATTAAAGACTTAAAGTATTTTCGTGAGAGCTATATTACCCCCGCATTGGAAGAAGGATTGATTGAACGGCTTTATCCAAATCAGCCGAAGCACCCCAAACAACAATACCGACTGACAGAAATGGCTAAGGAATGGCTAACAAGTAATGCCAAATAGAATCATTGCTTATGTGTAATATGTAATACAATACTGGCGAAAGAAACCAAAAATGAACTTGTTTTTTCTTTCGCCAGTATCAATCTTATAATAGTTGAAATACAAACTTAGTTAAATCGCTGAGGATTTTAACTAGAATATGCTATCTCCACTTTGGTGATTAAACGCAGGATGAAGATCA
This sequence comes from uncultured Muribaculaceae bacterium, assembly GCA_964018905.1. Lineage (GTDB taxonomy): Bacteria > Bacteroidota > Bacteroidia > Bacteroidales > Muribaculaceae > JAAVFS01. Next base: position 66,815 of record CAXHRO010000008.1, on the reverse strand, counting down.
AACCTAACAACTCCAACTAAAGCTCTTCCTTCGACTGCTTTGCTAACACGCGCTACGCCATTGAGACCAAAACCGGCACAAAGTTCAATAGCAGTGATGCCTTCCTTTACCAACTCTTTAACTACATATTCAGCTTCTTCGTAGTCTTTTACACCCACTACTGTCAGATTAACGACAGGAGAATCAATAAATGCTTTGTGCGTTTTGTAATCATTCTCAGGCGCAATGTAAATAAATGCTGCTTTTGTTGTCATAATATTTTCTTTAAAAGATATTTATCATCTGAATGTTGTTGTTATCAGTCTGCAAAGATAGCGTTTTCCCCTGAACTTATATTCTCAGATTATCAATTTCTTTTTGAACCTCGTCCAAAAAGCGAGAAGCGTGCGCCCCATCCATTTGCGTGTGGTGGAACTGGAAAGAAACGGTGAGCGTCGTTTTCATCAGGCGACGTTTGTATTTGCCCCAAATAAGAAACGGATTATTAAAAATGCCGCTATACATCCCGACAGCCCCGTCTATTTCATATTGTGGCCAATGACGTGAAGTTCCGATAACCATGCTTTTCCGTCAAATAGTGATTTGACGGCAACTTTTCAAAGCCACTAGTGTTGGTAAGTTCGGCAACTAGTGTTGATGAACAGAGACAATCTCCGGCAGAAAGAGAACATCACACGAACTTACCCTCGCCCCTTGATCTGGTTAGCGACAATGGTAGTTTACTGCAATGGTATCGTAGCTGGCATCAGTTACTCTAGCCAAAAAGGCAACATATAAAATTCTTTCAAGCGTTTCTTTGCGCTCTTTGCCGAGTGCACCAGCACATCAACATATTAAACTTTCATGAAGCTGGTATTTTCCGGCTAGATTTTCACAAGGCGTGATCACGTTGAGTGTCTGTAAAGACGTCACCATTGGCATAGGTGCGTTCATCATCGCACATTTACAATAGGCGTATGCCCGGCTGGTTTCTTGGGGATTTACTTCTTTCATATCTTAAATGCTAAATTTTCATTAAGTGAATCAGGTAGGCAAAAGTAGGAGAGCGTTGACCCCTGGAATAGAACAAACGGGACCATTTAATAGCGGGATTGGTGAAACAAATCGAACATGAATTTGATACTTTCAGCAAAGACATCGGGCGTATATCAGGCAGAATTTCTTGAACATCCCGGATTAAAGTGCTGACTTGGTTCGGGAACAGGATAAATCATAGCGCGCTTGGCGTATAGCTATTGTGTCTGATTAATTTCTTGCGCTGCTTGATGCTTGCATCTGGCGCCAAAGCCTTTTGGAAACGGACGATACGGGTATAATTCTTTGGGATTGATACCTACAAAGGAATGAAAACAACCGCTCGACGAACTGTTTTTTACTTTTAGGCAGGTGCAATGGCAAGATAATTCGTTTAGCAGAGATTTGCGGAGTGATATAATATTTGCATGTATGGCGGCATCTATCCATTTTAATTCTGTGTGTTTGGTAATCTGGCTAACATATACGGCAATTTGTGCACACGCCAGCACATTTTTTCTATATAGCTTATGGCAGAATAGAATTATTCTCACAGTCGAATATTCGTGTAGCCAGTTCATTCAAACTTTTGTTTTCAAGGCTGTAACCGGAAACTTCTTGATTGTAAAAGAGCGATGTCGGTATGTTCAGAAACATACTCATAGCGTGAGGGTGGAATACAACCACTATCATTTCTGTATTGCCATCAGCATACAAATGGGATGAAAAATTAACTTGTCCGCTGATAGTCAATTTGTCCTGTATGACGTTCAGTTCGGGAATATATAACGGTGCTTGTTTATGGAAAATGATTTGAGGACAACCGATAGGATAAGTAAAGGCATCCAGCGGTCGATTGCTTTTGAATACCCAATAATATCTTATATAAGGTTGCAGCAACTTACATGGCTTGTAAAATTTGAACTTCTCTTGAATCATTTTACAAAGGTAAAAGTTTTAATCGACACTGTCCAAAATTTTGTGTAAATCGAGAATACGGGATCCAGAAATGAGTCTCATATTTTCTTTATTATTAATTTTGTGAAAACATAAAATTATGTCAGAACGTAACAAAGTTATTCCCCAGTCGCAGGCAACAATAGCGGTAATTCCCGTAATGGGAAGTATCCGAAGAAGATTCAAACGGAACATGGAGAATCCGTCATATCCATTCCTCGTGACCGTAATGGTGAGTTTGAGCCGATACAGCGCCCAAACATGAAAGCCGTGGACTTTCTATAGAAAAGCTTGTTATTTCCTTATGCGCAAAGGAATGAGCGTTTCCGATATAGAGGAAGAGATGCGTGAGATTTATGAAATAGAACTTTCGACTTCAGCCGATTGGATTTGGAATGAACAATGAAAAAGCGTTGGACGGAATTATCATGCTGTCCAACGCTTTTTTATATCACGTCGTTTCATTTTTACTTCTTCTTCATGCCTTTATAGATGAAGAATGCCACGATGAGTACGCTGATGCCGATAAATACATAGCCTATCTCATGGCTGTATTCCGTTACTTTGGCAAGCAGTTGGTCTTCGTTTTCAATGCCGGGTACTGTGGACAGGTAATATCCGATGAAAGCCAGAATGGAATTCCACAGGCCTGCACCCAGAGTGGTGTACAGTAAAAAAGTTCCTTGCTTCATACGTGCCAGACCGGCAGGGATGGAGATTAACTGGCGCACAGCAGGTATCAGACGTCCGACAAACGTCGATATGGCTCCATGTTTGTCGAAGTATTCTTCCGCATGTTGCACTTTGGCTTCGTCAATGAGGCACATGTGTCCGAAACGGCTGTTGGCAAATTTGTAAATGATGGGGCGCCCCAGCCATTTTGCCATATAGTAGTTTATCAAAGCTCCGATATTTGCCCCTATGGTTGCAAACACCACCACCAGATATATATTCATGTTGTCATTGTTGGCGGCTTTCCAAGCGGCAGGAGGAACTACAACTTCCGAGGGAAAGGGGATAAACGAACTTTCAATGGCCATCAATAAAGTGATGGTCCAGTAATTGAGGTGGTCAAGACACCATTGGATAAAGGCTACTGATTCCATTTGCTAGATTAGTGGTATATAATTACTGTTATTGTAATGCGTTGAAAATATTCTTCATCACTAGGGCCAGCTCTTCTTGGTTATCTTCTTGTAGTATCTGCTGTAATCTATTCAGCTCTTCCAGTTTGAACGGATGTTCGCACAGCTGGTTGTACTTCATGAAATTCTCCTTGTCTTTGAGTAGCATATACAGAGAGGTCAGCCTTTCGTTGATACCTTCAAAATCCGGCTCCATCTCTTTGACATGCTCAAAGGCCAGCTTGGCATAGCTCAGTTGCCCTATCTCCATACTGCACATACCTATTTCGTGCCAAGTATCTGCATAGGGGGCATACTCTAAGGCTTGGGTCCATTTTTTCACACCTTTCTCATATTCTCCTTCTTCCATGTAGATGCGTCCCTCAATCAGGTACGAATCTATCTCTTCGGGTGCCAGATTGTATGCTTTTTTACAATATTGGTGGGCTTTGCGCTTTTTCCCCATCTTGTGCAGGCATAGGGCCGCATTGGCATAAAGAGAGGGCAAGGCGAGGTCATAACTGTCTTCGGCCGTTATGGCTTTTTCCAGATAGTCGTATCCTTCTTCCCATTCTCCTTTGGAGGCTTTGTTCAGACCGATGAAGGTGTTGATGAAACTGCGGGAAACGAGATGGAACTTCTCGGCTTGTAGGTAGTTCTCCATGGCACTTTCTTCATTTCCCAATTGAAAGAAGGAATGTCCTTTCATCAGGTAGGCGTCGGCAAACTCATCATCGGCCACCGTAGCATAGTCGCATGCTTCGATAGCTTTGTCGAACATCTGTTGGTCAAAGTAGCAACGGGCCAGTCCAAACCAGTAAGGAGCTGAATAAGGGTTCTTGTCAATCAGCTTATTGAAGATGAAGGTGGCTTTTTCGAACAGTCCTTGAGCATAGCAACAATCGCCGGTGACGGCAAGATAGGCTTCTTCTTCGGCATATTTTTTAAGTCCGCGCGTCAGCCATGTCAATGCTTTTTCCGGGAATCCCATGTCGATGTACATATAGGATATGTCGACGATATTGGCTAAGTCGTCCTTATCATCTATGCTGTCAAGTATCGCTTCCGCTTCTTCTTCTTTGCCTTCGTCTAACAGTAGGTTGGCTTTCAGCACTTTCACCTCGGAAGATTCTTCGGCAATCCGTTCTACTATACCTTTAGCTTGCTCTTTGTGCTGGGTATCCAGAAATAGGTATGCCTGTTCCACCATCAGGGCGGTATTATCCGGATGTATTGCCAAGCCATACTCTACGATTTCGGTAGCCATGGCATATTTATGATGCATGGCATACCAGTCTGCGAGGTCGGCTAAGTCGTCTGCGTCCAGATAGATGGTTTTGTTCTCTGCTTTAGCGGCTTCATATTGTTCTGCCATTTCTTGCAGTTCTTTGTCTCTTCCGGACAGCAGGTTCTTGTTACTCATATTCTTATTTATTGATTTTACCCCAAACGTCTTTCAGACCCACAGTACGGTTGAATACCATTTTTTCTGGTGTAGAATCCTTGTCAACATTAAAATAACCGATACGTTGGAACTGCAGGTAGGAGAGAGGCTGCATACCGGCAGCATATTTCTCGATGTAGCAGCAGGGCAGTACATTTAAAGAGTCGGGGTTGATTATCTCTTTCATGGCTGTCAGTGCATCGCAGTTCTTCTCTTCGCGGATGGCGGCAAGTCCGTCGCGCGGGTTTTCTACTTTCCACAGCCGGTCGTAAAGGCGTACTTCCGCTTCGAGGCAGTGGGCGCAACTTACCCAGTGGATGGTACCTTTCACCTTACGGTTGGCTCCGGGCAGACCGCTCTTGGTATCGGGGTCGTATTCGCAATATACCTCGGTGACTTCGCCGGCTTCGTTTTTCTTGCAACTGGTGCACTTCACGATGTATGCGTTCTTCAGACGTACTTCTTGTCCCGGTGTCATGCGGAAGTATTTCTTCGGAGCATTTTCCATGAAGTCATCGCGTTCCATCCAAAGCTCGCGGCTAAACTCGATGAAGTGGTTTCCTTCTTCGGGATGTTCGGGGTTGTTTACAGCTTCCATCTCTTCCACTTGCCCTTCGGGATAGTTGGTGATGATAAGCTTCACCGGATTCAGTACGGCGGATACGCGGGTGGCGCGGTCGTTCAAATCCTCGCGCACGGCGCTTTCCAGTAGGGCGAATTCATTGAGCGCGTCGTAGGTGGTATATCCGATTTTGTCGATGAATTTATGGATGGACTCCGGAGAGTAACCGCGGCGGCGGAAACCGCAGATGGTCGGCATACGGGGGTCGTCCCAACCATTTACCAAGCCTTCCTTGACCAGAGTCAACAGGTTGCGCTTGCTCATCAGTGTATAGCTGAGATTCAGCTTATTGAATTCATACTGATGAGGGCGGTTGTCGTCGAGGTCTTTGCCTTCCTTCACCCAGTCCACGAAGAGGTCGTAGAGCGGACGGTGGGGTACAAACTCCAATGTGCAGAGAGAGTGTGTCACACCTTCGAAGAAGTCGCTTTGTCCGTGGGCGAAGTCGTACATCGGATAAGCTTTCCAAGTAGTACCCGTGCGATGGTGCGGATGCTTCACTACACGGTAGATGATGGGGTCGCGGAAGTGCATGTTGGGGCTTGCCATGTCTATTTTGGCACGGAGCACCATGGCACCTTCTTCAATCTCACCGCTGTTCATCTTCTGGAACAAGTCCAGTGTTTCTTCGATGGGACGGTTACGGTAGGGACTTTCCACGCCGGGCTGGGTGGGAGTTCCTTTTTGGGCGGCAATCTGCTCGGAAGTCTGTTCGTCGATGTATGCCTTTCCCTCTTTGATGAGGCGGATAGCGAAGTCCCACAATTGCTGGAAATAGTCGGAAGCGTAATATTCATTACCCCATTTGTAGCCCAGCCATTGGATGTCTTCTTTGATGGCTTCTACGTATTCCACATCTTCTTTGGTGGGATTGGTGTCATCGAAACGTAGGTTGCAGACGCCACCGTGTGCGGCGGCAATACCGAAATCAAGGCAGATGGCCTTGGCATGTCCGATGTGGAGGTAACCGTTAGGTTCGGGCGGGAAGCGTGTCTGTACTTTTCCACCGTTTTTGCCCTCTTTCAAATCGTTTTCTACTATTTGCTCAATGAAGTTCAAGCTCTTTTTTTCGCTTGTCTCTTCGCTCTTTATTTCTGCCATAATGTTACTATTTTCGTATCGTGGGGACAAAGATAGGGTAAAAAAATGAAGAATGAAGAATGAAGAATGAAGATTTATTCTTTATGTACTGGGATATATCCACTCTCTTTGATGATTTTCTGTCCTGCGGCAGGCAAGACGAAATCGAGCAGGGGGATGACCGAGGCGTTTTTCCGGTTATGATAATAGGTATGACAGGCGCACTATTGGATAAGTATTACATCATGCAGCAAGCTGCGCGTGTCAGTGACAATACTGTTTTCTTCTACATGGGTGATATGATGGAGTTTGGAGATACCGTGTTCTCCACGCTCGGACAGGCAAGGCAGGCGTTCCAGAAGGAGAGTCCGGAACTAGCTACCGCCATGTCTGCAAGGACAATATGCTGGACGAAATCAATGTTGATGCCACTGCCGTTCTGCCGATTGCATCAGCCGGCATCAGGAGAGTGCACTCTTTTGTCTGAACCTGGTGAGTGTGTTCTGCGAGTTGGAACGTTCCGATGACCATATCACGAGTATCGCCGAAGAAATTGTGGTCTTTATCGACAAGAAGGTGTTAAAACATGGCAGACGGACAGACGAACACTACTTAAATGATAAGAAATAAACAAAATTTTAGGATAATTTCAGTGTTTCATAGAAAATAGCCTTATATTTGTCCATTGAAAACGATTGCAGGTGTAGAAAAATGCTTTGAAATGATAATAAACTTAAATGATTTCTCAAAAAGATGTTATAAGACATGTTTTTTAATTTGGTTAGTATTACGAAAAGCGCCTATATTTGCGTCGTTATCCTGAAAACAATCTTTTTACCTTAAAAAAAAACTAATACCTATTGAAAACTGAAAAAGGAGGCTTTGTGAAAAGCTTCCTTTTTTTATACACGTATGTGGGTGGTTTTTTTGTATCTTTGCAACATTTAATAATAAATCGTGTATAACCTAAAAGTATATAGAACCATGTTTTCCGGAATAGTAGAAGAATGTGCCACATTGGTGGCGATGGTCAAAGACCAGGAGAATGTACATTTTACTTTCAAATGTTCATTCGTCAGTGAATTAAAAATAGACCAGAGTGTGTCTCACAACGGTGTTTGCCTTACAGTAGTCAGCCTGACGGATGATACCTATACCGTGACGGCCATGAAGGAAACGCTGGACCGTTCCAATCTTGGCTTGTTGCAGGTAGGAGATGAAGTGAATGTGGAGCGCAGTATGATGATGAATGGTCGACTGGATGGCCATATCGTTCAGGGGCATGTAGACCAGACTGCCACTTGCATTGATATAAAGGATGCTGAAGGAAGCTATTACTTTACTTTCCGGTATACTTTTGACAAAGAAATGGCAAAGCGCGGCTACATCACGGTAGACAAAGGTTCGGTAACGGTCAACGGCGTCAGCCTGACTGTGTGCAACCCCACCGACGATACTTTTCAGGTGGCCATTATTCCTTACACCTTCGAGCATACCAATTTTCATGCTTTCAAAGTGGGCAGTGTGGTGAATCTGGAGTTTGATATCATCGGTAAGTACATCAGCCGCATGATACAATATAAATAAGGTGGCGGCGCTATGGACGATTTCCTGCAATTAGCGGCATCCCGTCAGAGTGACCGTGCCTATGATATGACTCGTACCGTGGAGCCTGAGAAGCTGGAACGGATATTGGCAGCGGCTTGTCTGGCTCCATCTGCCTGCAATGCACAGCCGTGGAAGTTCGTGGTGGTTATGGAGCCGGAGCTGTCTGCCAGGGTGGGCAAGGCGGCTGCCGGACTGGGGATGAATAAGTTTGCCAAGAATGCTCCCGTCCATATTCTGGTGGTGGAGGAGTCCATGAATATCACTTCCTTTCTGGGTGCAAAAATCAAGGGTAAGTATTTTCCATTGATTGATATTGGTATCGCTGCCGCACATATCACGTTGGCGGCAGAAAATGAAGGGCTGGGTTCCTGCATTTTAGGCTGGTTTGACGAGAAGGAGATAAAAAAAATTGTCGGAATCCCGGCTGGTAAACGCCTTTTGCTCGATATTACGATTGGCTATCCGTTGAAAGAAAAACGGAAGAAGTCGCGGAAGCCGAAAGAGAAGACAATATCTTATAATAAGTATTAGCATTGGCTGAAGAACACAGAGGTGCAGAGATTAAACTAATGGACGAGAAGAAATCTCTGTGTCTTCGTGTTTGAGCCAAGCTACAAATCCTTCAGCAGCACCTTGCTTGCATTCTTGTAGTATTCTTCCCGTGCCTTCAGCAATGCTCCCCATTGGCTGTTGAATTCATTTTCCTTGTCAATCTTGAAATCTTCTGAGCCGTGTGTGTCCAGCCTATCCAGTAAGAGGGCCACATTCATCTTGTTGATGTCCATGGAAGGCTGGTAGGCGATGTCTTCACTCTTTTCATCTGTCGCCACTTCATGCAGGAGGTTGATTTCCTGCAATTCATACAGGGTCTCGTGTGTCAGCCGGATAGGAATCTGGCACTCTTCTGATATCTCTTCGGCCGTATAGGGCTGAGCGTCTTGTTCAAAGCGCTTGGCTATGAGGGACATTATCAGGATGGAGATAAAGTCGCGGTAGCGCCGGCTGATGTTGCGTGCATCCTTGTCGAAACTGAAGTTCCGGATATTCTGTCCAGCGTAGGTCAGTTCGGCACCAAATAGGCAGATGGTCCAGGACACCTGCAGCCATAGCAGAAACATCGGGAGGGCAGCGAAACTACCATAGATGGCATTGTAACGGGAAACCCACAACTGGCTGCTGATGTAGAGGAACTGGAATGCCTGGTGTGCCGTACCTGCCAAAATACCAGATATGAGTGCGTGTTTCAGTTTGACCTTTGTATTCGGCATAAAGACGTATAGCGCTGTAAACATGAACCAGGTCAGTACGAAGGGGATGAGACGCACCATAAACTTGCCGACGGGAGCCAGCAGGGTAAAGTCTTCGAGGTTCTTCACCATTGTGCTCATGAAGATGGAAAGACCACCGGAAACCACCAGCAGAATGGGCATCAGCAGAAGCATGGAGAAGTAATCCGTTATTTTGCGGTACATGCTGCGCGCCTTTTTCACTTGCCAGATGCGATTGAAGGTGATTTCCATATTGTTGATTAGGTTCAGGACTGTCCACAGCAACATAATCAGACCCACTCCGATGAATATTCCGCTCTTGGTCTGAGACAAATATGAATTCACAAATTGCAGGATGACTTCCGTGGTTTCCGTAGGACCGCTGAAACCGTTGACAATCTGGCTTTCCATCAGATTATCGAATCCGAAACCGCGAGCTATGGCAAACAAGATGGCAAGAATAGGCACAATGGCCAGCAGCGTACTGTAAGTCAGTGCCGAGGCTTTGTTCACTATCCGGTCTTTGGTGAAACGGTTGATGCAAAGATAAATCGTTTTGATGATATTGTATACGGAAAAAGTCGTTCGCGTAACTTCATCTTCTGTAATACGCCAGATGTCGTAGGTGAGGAATTTCCAAAGGGCAGCAATACGCTTGTTCATGCTATTGTCTCGATTATCCATTGTCAGTAAAAAAAAGCAGTCGGTCTGTAAGCCGGGTTCTGTTCTTCTGTTCCTGAAGAAGCCTAATCATCCATTCTTCATTAAAGAAGTGTCTGTCATTTATCTGAGCCGCATGTCGCCATACAGGCTTTAGCGGTCTACCCTCCGACATGGAGCGAGCAACTCTCATAACGCCGGTTTACATGACCTTACAACTCCCAAGACGTACAGCCCTTGTGTCGCCACAAGACTGGTAGGCTCTTACCCCACCTTCTCACCCTTACCGCAGCCCAAGGGGCGACGGCGGTTATTTTCTTCTACGTTACTCTACCCTCACGGACAGCTTTCTGTTAGGAAGTGGGATGCTCTGTGTTGCCCGGACTTTCCTCATACGCACGGGGCGCAAGCGACAGACCGACCAACTGCTTTATAGGGTACAAAGATAATGAATATTAATGAAGAATGAAGAATGAAGGATGAAGAATTTGTTGTGCAGTGTGCGAATGCAGTGTGGATGAACCCTTCATTCTTTATTCTTTACCCTTAATAATATTAAAAACATGTATCTATTTCGGAATAAATTCGTAGCTTTGCTATTATTAATAACCCCAAATCCTTTTGGCCAATGAAAAAGTTTCTCTCTTTTTTTTCTTTGTTTCTGTTAATCCCGCTTTTTGCTGTCGCTTCGAAAGTAGGAGACCGTACAATCCCTGCAGAAGTGGCGCAATTCTCTGACAGTTTGAAACAGAAGTTTGCACCGGATAAGCGCGTGGCTTTGTTTGATGTGGATTACTCTTTCTCAGGAAAGAATGTGATGTTGCGTGGTGTCACCACTTCGGCAGAGGCAAAGAAGGCTTTGCTGGATGGTTTGGAAAAGAAGGGATATGCGGTGATGGATTGTCTGCAAGTGCTTCCGGATGAGGCCGGGCTTGAAGGCAAGACGTATGGCATTGTCAATGTGTCTGTGTGCAATCTTCGGGTGCATCCGGATTTCTCTTCGGAAATGATGACGCAAGGTTTGATGGGTATGCCGGTGCGGGTGTTGCAGCGCGACGGCTGGTATCGTATCCAGACACCGGACAGCTACATTGCATGGGTTCATCGAGTAGGCATACATCCCGTTACGCGGGAAGAGTTGGCCGTTTGGAATAGTGCGGAGAAAATTGTAGTGACTTCACATTACGGCTTTGTCTACTCGCAGCCTAGCCAGGCATCGCAGACCGTCTCTGATGTTGCTGCCGGAAACCGCCTGAAGTGGGAGGGGACAAAAGGCGCCTTTTATAAGGTGGCTTATCCCGATGGTCGCCAGGGATATATTTCCAAATCCATCTCCATGCCGGAGAAGAAATGGCGGGCCGCCTTGAAGCAGGACGCCGCCAGCATTATAGCTACGGCGCATAGCCTGATGGGCATCCCTTATCTTTGGGCTGGCACTTCCTCCAAAGGGGTGGATTGTAGCGGCTTCATGCGCACTGTTCTTTTCATGCACGACATCATCATTCCGCGGGATGCTTCCCAACAGGCATACGTGGGCGAGCATATCGATATCGCTCCTGATTTCAGTAACCTCCAGCCGGGCGATTTGATTTTCTTCGGACGCAAGGCGACACCGGAACGCAAGGAACGTGTGGTGCATGTCGGAATGTATATTGGCAACAAGCGCTTCATCCATTCGCAAGGCGATGTGCGTGTCAACAGTTTCAATCCCGATGACGAGCTGTTCGATGAATACAACCTCGGTCGACTGCTGTTCGCTACGCGCGTGTTACCTTATATAAATAAGGAGGCGTCACTCAATACAACTGCCACCAACCTATATTATAAATAATAATTTAGTTGATAGTTAGGCTGTGTAAAGTTGACGTTTGGAACTGTAAGGTTCTGCTTTAGCTTTCCAGAGTAGGCTTTCAACTTTCAATTTTCAACTATTATGTCAAACAGAAGAGATTTCCTGAAAACCGCCGCTTTTGCCGCAATCGGCTCAGGCATGGCAATCAGTCATGTATTTGCCGGAGGAAATGGTGCTCCTTCCTTGTTCAACGTGAACAGCAGGGCAGGTGTAACACCCAAGATGAAATTGCGTTTCTTCCCGTATGAACTGAAATTGCGCCATGTCTTTACAGTGGCCACCCATTCGCGTACTACCACTCCCGACGTTCAGGTCGAGATAGAATATGACGGTATTATCGGTTATGGTGAAGCCTCCATGCCCCCGTACCTGCAACACGAACTAGGCACAATGGACAGTGTATTGGCTTTTCTGAAGAAGGTACAGGATGTCATCGGCCAATTCTCAGACCCTTTTCAGTTGGAAGATATACTGGCTTATATAGACAGTCTCTCGGCAGGGGATTCTGCTGCTAAAACCGCTGTGGATATCGCCTTGCACGACCTTGTGGGCAAGCTGCTGCAAGCTCCCTGGTATAAGATATGGGGGTTGGACAAGGAGAAGACTCCCTCTACAACCTTCACCATCGGCATTGATACGGCCGACGTGGTGCGTGAAAAGACGAAAGAGTGTGCCGACCGGTTCAATATCCTTAAAGTGAAGCTGGGGCGGGAGAACGACAAGGAAATGATAGAGACAATCCGTTCAGTGACAGACCTTCCGATTGCCATTGATGCCAATCAAGGCTGGAAAGACAAACATCATGCGCTCGATATGATACATTGGCTGCACGAAAAAGGAATTGTCATGATAGAGCAACCGATGCCCAAGGAACAACTGGACGATATTGCATGGGTCACCCAGCAAAGCCCGTTGCCCATATTTGCCGATGAGTCCATCCAGCGTCTGAAGGATGTGGCAGGTTTGAAGGGGGCCTTTACGGGCATCAACATCAAGTTGATGAAGTGTACCGGCATGCGCGAAGCCTGGAAGATGGTGACTTTGGCACGTGCATTGGACATGAAAGTGATGGTGGGTTGTATGACCGAGACCTCTTGTGCCATTACCGCTGCCTCCCAATTCTCTCCGGCGGTGGACTTTGCCGACTTGGACGGCAGCCTGCTGATAGCGAACGACCGTTTCAAAGGTATGGAAGTTGTGAAAGGTAAGATAACGTTGCCTGATTTGCCGGGTATTGGAGTGGTGAAGTCATGAGAAAGCTATTGTATACCGTTGCTCTGTTTGTGATGGCTTCTGCATGTAGCACGAAGCCCGAGAGCAAGCCCTATAATTGGGAGGACGACCTGCACCAACGTCTGCTTACTGATTTCTGTATGACGGAATTCCAGGTGAAGGACTATATCCGCAAGTATATTCCCGACGTGACCGATGAGCAGATGCGTCAGTGGGAAGCCTCCAAAGCTTTGGAGTGCATGGTGCTGGATGGAGAGAAACGCTATTTCCGCAATGCCGGGCCTAACCTGTTTCGTGTGGACTCCACTTGCTATGGCCTTAAGATGGCCAAGGAAGGCACTTCGCCAAGTGGCAGCGAGAAAGTGAATATGGAGAACCTGCCCGAAATTATTTCTGCTGTGAAGAAGGAGGGCGAGGTCATTGTTGCGCCTAAGCGCATGCGCGTTACCTACACGTTGACCGTGGATACCAATGCCGTGCCTGCCGGGAAAATCATCCGTTGCTGGTTGCCCTATCCCCGTCAGGACCAGGCCCGGCAGCAGGATGTGAAATTCATTTCGGCCAGCGAACCGCAGTACACCTTTTCCTCGCCCGAGTGTCGTCACAGCACATTGTACATGGAGAAACGCGCTGTCGAAGGCGAGCCGACCGTATTCTCCGAAACCTTTGAGTTTACTGCCAACGGTGAATGGCATAATCTGAAGCCTGACGACGTGCACCCCTATGATACGACGACCTCCCTTTATAAGGAATATACTGCCGAGCGTGAGAAGCATATCGTCTTTTCTCCGCGCTTGCGCGAACTTGCTGCCAAATTGACAGCTGGTGAATCCAATCCCTACCTGAAGGCAAAACGCATCTTCCGGTGGGTGAATGACAACTTCCCGTGGGCCTCTGCACGCGAATATTCCACCATTGAGAATATCCCGGAATATGTATTGGACAACCGTCACGGAGACTGCGGCCAAGTCAGTCTACTGTTTATTACGCTTTGCCGCATCAGTGGCATTCCCGCACATTTCCAGAGCGGCTTCATGATGCATCCCCGCGCGTGGAATCTGCACGATTGGGCGGAAATCTACTTTGAAGGTGTGGGTTGGGTGCCCGTCGACCAGTCATTCGGCATTCCTGCCTTTGCCCGCAATGCCGACGAGGAATATTTCTTCCTGGGAGGTATTGACTCTTGGCGCATGATTGTGAACACCGATTACGGCATGCCGTTACAGCCCGAAAAACAGTATCCCCGTAGCGAGACGGTCGACTTCCAGCGTGGCGAGGTGGAGTGGGAGGGAGGTAACCTCTACTTTCCGCAATGGGACTACCACATGGATATTGATTACTTGAATTATTGAGGCAATATCTGCCCTCTAAAAACAGATGATGCGTTCAACCCGAACGCATCATCTGTTTGGCATAGACGCATCATCTGTTTACCCCCAATGCATCATCCGTTTCGGACGAAACGGATGATGCGTCTTTTTATGCCCTATCTGTCAGTTCTTTAACAGTCGGCAATCGTACATAAATGCTAATTTGTCAGTCTTTGCCGTTAACCGCTGTTAAGCCCTAAATATTCTCTGTTAAAAGAGAACAAAAAAGAGCGACAAGCGGAATAACTGAACGTTTTTTGTCGTTATTTTAACGTCGTAATGTTAAACGAAACTCGGATATTAACAATTTAAATAATAGGAAAAATAGTATGAAACAGACAACAAAAAACATCCTTGGAGTTGCAGCTATCGTGCTCCTGAGCTCTGGAGTGGCTGGATTGACCACTTATAAAATGCTGAATAAGGAAAAGCCTGCCGCATTCAGCGAGTTGTTTCAGCAGAACCCGAATAATCTGCTGCCGGCAGCTTTTCATGCAACGGATGCCCAGCCTGTGGATTTGACACAAGCAGCGGAGAGCTCGCTCCATGCTGTAGTGCATATACGTGCCACTCAGCTGAGTAAGACTCAGACGGTGCAAGAACAGCCGGATATTTTTGACTTCTTCTTTGGAGACGGTCGTGGACGCCAGCGCCAGATACAGACCCAGCCGCGTGTAGGTTTCGGTTCGGGTGTCATCATATCCAAAGACGGATATATTGTGACGAATAATCACGTGGTGGAAGGTGCTGATGAAATCACCGTGAAACTGAATGACGACCGTGAGCTGAAGGGACGTATCATCGGTACTGACCCCAGCACGGACTTAGCATTGATTAAGATTGAAGGGGATGATTTCCCGACAATTCCGGTTGGTGACTCCGACCAGTTGAAGGTGGGAGAATGGGTATTGGCTGTAGGCAACCCCTTCAACCTGAACTCTACCGTAACAGCCGGTATCGTCAGTGCAAAAGCCCGCTCCATTGGCTCTTCCACCTCCAATGGACAAGCTGCGAACATTCAGTCCTTCATTCAGACCGATGCTGCCATCAACCAAGGTAATAGTGGTGGCGCGTTAGTGAATGCCAAAGGCGAGCTGGTTGGCATCAATGCCATGCTCTACTCACCCACGGGTGCTTATTCCGGTTATGGTTTTGCCATTCCTACCAGCATTATGACAAAGGTGGTAGCCGACTTGAAACAGTTTGGTACCGTGCAGCGCGCTCTCCTTGGCATTAAGGGTAGTGATTTGAGCACAGACTTGCAGATGGACGAACGCTGGACTGAAGAGCTGAAGAAGAAGGCCGACGAACTTGGCGTGAAAGAGGGTGTCTATGTGGCCGAAGTTGTTGAAGGTGGTTCCGCTGCCGGCGTCTTGAAGGAAAACGATGTAATCATAGCATTGAATGGCAAGAAGATTCACAAGTTCTCGGATTTGCAGGAAATGCTGGCAAAACACCGTCCGGGCGACAAGGTGAAGGTAACGGTGGTTCGTGACAAGAAGGAAAAGGTATTCGAAATCACGCTGAAGAATGAGCAAGGCACTACGAAGGTAGTGAAGGATGCCGGAATGGAAATCCTGGGTGCAGCCTTTAAGCCCGTGTCTTCCGAGCTGAAAAAGCAGTTGAACCTGGGTTACGGGTTGGAAGTTACCGGTGTTACCAATGGCAAGATGGCCGATGCTGGTATCCGTAAGGGATTCATCATTCTGAAGGCCAACGGAGTGTCGATGAAGACGGTGGATGATTTGGAAAAGGCGATGAAAGAGGCAAGAAAGTCTCCTGAACAAGGTTTGTTCATCACCGGTATGTTCCCGTCAGGAAAGCGTGCAATGTATGCCGTTGATTTGACCCAAGAATAAAGAATAGGGATAGTTTGGTAAGAAGATTGTAATATTAGCTAACAATAGCGAAAAAGGGGGTGCCGGTACAATACATACCGGCATTCTTTTTGTTATATAGGATAAGATATAAATAAGGTGAAAAAGTTAGGATGAAATTATTGTAACAAAATAATTTGTCGTACCTTTGCAACCCAAATCTGTATTATAAGAATGAGACAACTTAAAATTACCAAAAGTATCACTAACAGAGAGAGCGCTTCTCTTGATAAGTATTTGCAGGAAATCGGTCGCGAGGACCTCATTACTGTTGAAGAGGAAGTGGAGCTCGCTCAGCGCATCCGCAAGGGTGACCGTGTTGCATTGGAGAAATTGACACGTGCCAATCTGCGTTTCGTTGTATCTGTGGCCAAGCAGTACCAGAACCAAGGTTTGAGTTTGCCCGACTTGATTAACGAAGGCAACTTAGGACTGATTAAGGCTGCCGAAAAGTTCGATGAAACACGTGGTTTCAAGTTCATCAGTTATGCAGTATGGTGGATACGTCAGTCCATTCTGCAGGCTTTGGCAGAGCAGTCGCGTATTGTGCGTCTTCCGTTGAACCAGGTGGGTTCGCTGAATAAAATCAGCAAGGCCTTCTCCAAGTTCGAGCAGGAAAACGAACGTCGTCCGTCTCCCGAAGAGCTTGCCGATGAATTGGAAATCCCTGTTGACAAAATCTCTGATACACTGAAGGTGTCCGGCCGTCATATCTCGGTAGATGCACCTTTCGTAGAGGGAGAGGACAACAGCTTGCTCGATGTGTTGGTCAACGACGACTCCCCTATGGCCGACCGCTCTTTGGTGAACGAGTCTCTTGCGAGGGAAATTGATAGAGCTCTTTCTACGTTAACCGATAGGGAAAAAGAAATCATACAGATGTTTTTCGGTATCGGACAGCAGGAAATGACATTAGAAGAAATCGGCGACAAATTCGGTTTGACCCGTGAGCGTGTGCGTCAGATTAAGGAAAAAGCAATCAGAAGATTAAGACAAAGTAATCGTAGTAAATTGCTCAAATCTTATTTGGGATAAATAAGAAATATCAGTTTCCGACAAATAGAAGGAATTAAAACCGGTCTGTCTTTATTGATAGCCGGTTTTTTTATTATCTTTGCCCATGATTTTAATGTGTTGATTGCCCATATGCCAATGCGCTGATAGCCATTCGGTGTTGCGGTGTGTCTTTATTAGCATATTGTCCTATTTATATATTTATTTAATTATGAAATACGTTCGTGTACTTTGTGCCGTGACATTGGCGCTGATGCTTTGTTCGGCATTTACTCTCAAAGAAAAAGAAAAATCGGTATATGCTTTCGGTGTAGCTGCGTCATTCAATGATTCCATCGTATATTATACAGACATTCAGGTATTGGATAGCGTAGAGCTGGACAAGAATGGATTCTTGCCCAAGCGTGATTTATACACTTACCAGCTAAAGAACTATCTGGAGTACAATCTGCAGAAGCCGGACTATACTTGCATGATTTATTTCTCTGAAAACAAGAAAAGGTTGGAAAAAGAGGCTGCAAAGGTAAAGGGCAAGTATAAGAGGAATAAGAATATGGTTCTGCAGGTAGTAGAGCCGGGGGCCTTTAGTTTTAAGAAACCGCAGGAATAAAATATATTGTTATGAAAATGACTTTTCGTATTTTGCTTTGGATTTGTCTTTCTGGCCTTTTTGTTGCTTGTAATGATGACAATCCGGTGATAGAGATAGTAAACGTAACAAGTGTTGCGTTAAATAAGAATACACTATCACTGGAAAATGGTCAGAGTGAAACTTTAGTAGCTGCCATAACTCCTGCTGATGCAACAAATAAAAAGCTAATTTGGATTTCTAGTGACCCTAGTGTTGCAACGGTTGACGATAATGGTAAGATAACAGCTTTAAAATCAGGAAGTACTACGATTCTTGTGGTGACAGAAGACGGAGCAAAAACGGCTACTTGCGTAGTGACGTGTGGTGACGAAACTCCTCCAGATTCTGAAGTGGTGTTAGTGGAAAGTATTTCGTTGAATGCCAGTAGATTATTGCTCAGACGAGGTGGTAGTGAAATACTTATGGCTACTATAACACCTGAAAATGCTACAAATAAAAATGTCAAATGGACTTCAAGTGATGAAACTATAGCAAAAGTTGATGCAGATGGTGAAGTAACGGCATTAAAATTGGGTAGTGCTGCAATCATAGCGACTACTGAAGATGGTGCAAAAGTTGCCACTTGTACTGTAACGGTTAGTGATATTGCTGCTCAGCGTACGGTATTGGTTTATATCGTAGCAGATAAAAACGGATTGGATGAAAACTATAATAACCAGAATTTTGCTACTCAGGATGTGGAAGAAATGATGGAAGGTATGAAGTCCGTTGATGCTTCGCTATACAATCTGTTGGTTTATCTGGATAATAATGATAATCCGGTTTTGTTCCGTATAAATAGTGATAAAAAAGGGAATGTAAACAAGGAAATCATCAAAGAATATGGAGAGCAGGTTTCAACTGATACTTCTGTTATGAAGGAGGTACTGGCGCGTGCTTTCAATGACTATCCGGCTGACAGTTACGGTTTAGTGTATTGGTCGCATTGCGACGGATGGATTCCATATCCTTTAGAAGCACCTAAGACTCGTTGGGTAGGTCAAGATAAGGGAGATGGTAGTGACAACCGGATGAATATTTCAGGCTTGATGACTGTTTTGGATTCAGCGCCATACTTTGATTTCATTATGTTCGATGCGTGTTTCATGATGTCGGTTGAGGTTGCTTACGAACTACGTAAACATACTGATTATTACATTGGATCACCAACAGAGAATCCTGGACCAGGTGCGCCATACAATAGGATTGTTCCGTTGATGTTCAGACAAGATGCGGCTATTGCAATGACTGCCGAATATTTTAAAGCATATTACGAGCTATATAATGGTGGAGTCGGTATGACTAATGCAAATTGGACGGGTGGAACTTCTATAGCAGCGCTGAAAACCGAAGGATTGGAAAATCTGGCAGCAGTGACGAAGCAGGTTCTTCAAAACACTACAGACATTTCTGAGCTTCGTTCAAGTGTCTTTGATTACGATAAGCGTAATTCTTATAACGGACATGTTGGCTATTACGATATGGTAGATATGATGAAGCATCTCACGGACAATTCCGGTTATTCTGCATGGAGGCAAGCTTTCGATAACGTTATTGGCTATTGGAATACTACTCCAAAAAACTATTCCCAGTTTGCCTCTATGTTCTCAATGGAGGGTACAAACGGAGTGACGCATTATATTCCTTCCACTGCTAATACGCAAAATGCTGAGGTCGCCAATGCGGCATATCGTATAACTTCATGGTATAAAGATACCGGTCTTTCCAGGCTTGATTGGTAAAACCATTAAAACTATATACTGAACGGGTTATCATAGAAAAAGCAATCTATGATAACCCGTTTCTTTTATATCTATTCTTCATAATACAAGTTTCTTAATAATATTTTCCTTTGGAAATTATGTTTTATCGAAAATAATTCTTTTCTTTGCATCGTCAAACTTAAAAAAACAAAGAATTATGAAATATGTAATCATTGGCGGTGTAGCAGGTGGAGCCACGGCAGCCGCCCGACTGAGAAGAGTGGACGAAATGGCTGATATCCTTTTATTGGAGAAAGGCCCTTATATCTCGTATGCTAATTGTGGTTTACCTTATTATATAGGCGGAGTGATAGCAGAGCGCGAGAAGCTGTTGGTACAGACACCCGAATCTTTCGGCAAGCGCTTCTGCATTGATGTGCGTGTGCAGAATGAAGTAATCGCCATCCATCCCAAAAACAAGACTGTTACCATACGCAACGCGGAAGGCAAGGAGTACGACGAAAGCTATGACAAACTTTTGCTTTCTCCCGGTGCCAATCCCGTGAAGCCCCCCTTAGAAGGCATTAATTCCGAAGGCATCTTCACGTTGCGCAATGTAGAAGATACCGACCATATCAAGGCTTATATCTCGGACAAGCAGGTGAAACGCGCCGTGGTGGTAGGTGCCGGTTTCATCGGATTGGAAATGGCGGAGAACCTGCATCATGCCGGTGTTCATGTGTCTGTAGTCGAAATGGGTAACCAGGTGATGGCGCCTATCGACTTCTCTATGGCGGCACCCATCCATCAACATCTGTTGCAGAAAGGCGTCTCCCTCTATCTGGAAGAAGGCGTAACCCATTTCAAGCGTACGGACAACGGAATCACTGTATTCCTGAAAAGCGGAAAGACCATTCTTGCCGATATGGTGCTGCTCTCCATCGGTGTGCGTCCTGCCACTGTATTGGCGCAACAAGCCGGCTTGAAGCTGGGCGAGATGGGTGGTATCTGGGTAGACGAACACTTGGAGACTTCCGAAAAAGATATCTATGCCGTGGGCGATGCCATCGAATACCCCCATCCGCTGACCGGAAAGTCCTGGCTCAATTACCTGGCAAATCCTGCCAACCGCCAGGGACGTATCGTTGCTGATAATATGGTGTTCGGCAATACCGTCTCTTACGAAGGAGCTATCGGTACCTCCATTGCCAAAGTATTCGACATGACGGTAGCCTCTACGGGTCTTGCAGCCAAACGCTTGAAGCAGTGGGGAATGGAATACCAAAGTTCGGTAACTCACTCGGCGTCTCACGCCGGTTACTATCCGGATGCCCTGCCTTTGACCTTGAAACTGACTTTTCATCCCAAAACCGGTAAACTCTATGGCGCGCAATGTATCGGTTACGAGGGGGTGGACAAGCGAATCGACCAGATAGCCGGACTCATCAAGCGGGGTGGCACAGTCTACGATTTGATGGAGACGGAGCACACGTATGCACCTCCTTTCTCCTCGGCCAAAGATCCCATCGCCATTGGCGGATATGCAGCATCGAACATTATCAGCGGTGCCATGCCCGTCATCTCTTGGCGCGAGTTGGTGGAAGAGAAGGATAAAGTGATGCTGATAGACACCCGTACGCCCGAGGAGTTCTCTTTCGGCACCATTCCGGGGGCTGTCAATATTCCATTGGACGAAATACGCGGGCATTTGGCAGAGATACCTACAGACAAGCCGGTAGTCCTTTTCTGCGCTGTGGGTCTGCGCGGTTATCTGTCCCTGCGCATCCTGATGGGACGCGGTTATCGCAATGTGCGCAATCTGATAGGTGGTTATAAGACTTATTCTACGGCAACAGCGCCTCTGCCGTCTCCATCTGTTCCGGCGGGCGGTGGCTCTTCTTCTGCTTCTTCGGTCGCCTCTGCTGACGACGGTGCTCCTGCAGCGGCATCTACCTCCAAAAAGGAACCGTTGAAGATAAACGCTTGCGGCTTGCAATGTCCGGGTCCCATCATGCAGGTGAAGAAGGCGATGGACAGCATTGCTGCGGGTGAGCGTGTGGAGATTGTGGCTACCGATGCCGGTTTTGCCCGCGATGCCTCTGCATGGTGCGATACGACGGGAAATAAATTGATAGAGACGCATGACGAGAAAGGACGCTATACGGTAGTCATCGAGAAAGGCGCTCCGGCTTGCGCATCCGTTTCCAACACTCCCGTAGCCGGGGGTAGGGGAAAGACGCTGATTTTGTTCAGTGACGACCTGGACAAAGCGCTGGCAACCTTCGTACTGGCAAACGGAGCAGCGGCAACGGGACAGAAAGTAACCATTTTCTTCACCTTCTGGGGACTGAACGTCTTGAAGAAAGTGCAGAAACCCAGTGTGCAGAAAGACTTCTTCGGCAAGATGTTCGGCATGATGCTGCCGTCCAGCTCTTTGAAACTGAAGTTGTCGCAGATGAATATGTTTGGCATGGGCAGCCGCATGATGCGCTTCTTGATGAAGCGCAAGGGAGTGGATTCTTTGGAGTCGTTGCGCTCGCAGGCATTGGCGCAGGGAGTGGAATTCATCGCTTGCCAGATGTCTATGGATATGATGGGCATCCAACAAAAAGAACTTCTGGATGAAGTAACTATCGGTGGCGTGGCTACCTATATGGAACGTGCGGACAAGTCAAATGTGAACTTATTTATATAGGGGGACGAGATATGGAGACTTTATGTAAAATCCGTGATGTTTATCGGGCTATTGCCGAGTTCGAGGTACAGTTTACGCAGATGTACGATTTATCGCTGAATGAAGGAATGCTGTTGTGCACGTTGCTCAATACTCCTAAGCTGACCTCCAGTGAGATAGCCGAGGCGCTGGGTTTGTCTGCCTCCAACACTTCAAAGGTCATTCGCTCTGTCGAGGGAAAGAAGCTCATTACCCGTCTGATAGGTAAGGAAGATAAGCGTCAGATGCGTTTTTCTCTTACGACAGAAGGCAAGAACCGGATTTCGGATATTAAGAATGCTACTTTCGAATTGTCGGGGTTGTTGCAGCAGGTGGTCAGCCTCGTATAGTTTTGTGTAAAAGCGGATTAATATCGTGTTTGCAGGAAGTTAATATCCTGCGGACACGATATTTGTTTCTTGTATGACACGTTGTTAATTTCTTGTATGACATGTTATAAATATCGTGTATTGCACGCTATTTATACTCAGTCGTATTTTCGTAAAGGAACACAAGCTTGATACCAAAGAAATAAATTGAAACTTCCTATGTCAATTGCTCAATATTGTTTTACTTTGCTCTTAAATAGTAAGCAATACAGCAATCGATATGCAGAAATTATTGTCTTTGCCGCCTAATCTGGTGTCGGCATTCTATGAACTGGAAAATGTAGACCGTACGGAATGGTTTTGTACTTCCGACCCGGTGGGAATGAAACTTGGCTCGGGTGGGGGAACTACCTGGCTCTTGAGAGAATGGCAGAAGGAACGGGATAGGAAGTATTTGGCGGAGGAGCGTATTCCAACAGAAAAGTGCATTCCAACAGAGAAAAGCATTCCAATAGAGAAGCGTATTCTGCTGCATGCCGGAGGACAAAGCCGTCGTTTACCGGGATATGCACCGTCGGGCAAGATATTGACCCCAATTCCGGTGTTTCGCTGGGCGCGTGGACAAAAACTGGGACAGAATTTATTATCCCTTCAACTCCCGCTTTACGAAAAGATTATGGAGCGGGCTCCCGAAAGACTGCGTACGCTGATTGCCAGCGGTGATGTGTATATCCGTGCGGAAAAGCCGCTTCAAGAGATTCCTGATGCAGATGTGGTGTGCTATGGACTGTGGGTAGACCCGTTGCTCGCCACACATCATGGTGTGTTTGTCTCAGACAGGAATCGGCCGGAATCCTTGGACTTTATGCTTCAGAAACCCTCTCTGGAGGCATTGGAAAACTTGTCCAAGACACATCTCTTTTTAATGGATATCGGCATCTGGTTATTGAGCGACCGGGCCGTTGACCTGCTGATGAAACGTTCGCAGAAGGCAGATGGGGCTTTGGACGCGGATGCGCCATATTCCGACTTGAAATACTATGACTTGTATGCTGACTTTGGCTTGTCCTTAGGAAATCATCCCCGTATTGAGGATGAAGAGCTGAATAGCCTCTCCGTCGCCATATTGCCTTTGCCCGGAGGCGAATTCTACCATTATGGAACAAGCCGCGAACTGTTGTCTTCAACCGTCACCTTACAGAATAAGGTCTACGACCAGCGCCAGATTATGCACCGGAAGTTGAAGCCCAATCCGGCCATCTTTGTGCAGAATGCAGAAGTGCATCTCCCCCTTACTCCGAAGAACGACAGCCTTTGGATTGAAAATAGCTTTGTTGGAGCTTCTTGGCGGCTGGGGGCACGGCAGATTATCACGGGTGTTCCCAAGAATGACTGGAGGCTGACCATTCCGGACGGTATATGTATTGATATAGTTCCGCTTGCCGACCAGCGCTGGGCAGTACGCCCCTATGGTTTTGACGATACTTTTAAGGGAGATATTCGGGATGAAAAGACTCTGTTCCTTGGAATGTCGTTTTTGGAATGGCTGGCCGAACGGGGATTGGTGTCGGAAGACATCACCGGCAGAAAAGATGACCTGCAGGCTGCTGCCATCTTTCCGGTTGTGAAAGATAAAGAGCGGATGGGGACGGTACTTCGATGGATGGTTTCCGAACCGGGCTTGACGGAAGGAAAGGCTGTCTGGCTGGAGAGTCATCGGTTGTCTGCCGACGAAATTTCAGCACAAGCCGACTTGCGTCTGCTGTATGCACAGCGGGAGAGTTTCTGCAAAGGAAACTGGGAAGTGCTGGCACGCAACCATGCAAAGAGTGTATTCTATCAACTCGACTTGATGGATGTGGCCGGTGAATTCCATAAATTCGGCATCGACAAGCCGGAAGTATTACCGACAGACGCTCCGCTGATGCAGCGTATCCATAACCGGATGTTGCGCGCACAGATTGAGAAGCTGGACGGAAGGGACTTCAAGGCAGACGAGCAGGCCGCATTCGGCTTGTTGCGCGAAGGACTGCTGACTGATTTGTATGAACGCAAGAGCAGTCCCCGCCTGAATGTGTATAGTGACCAGATAGTATGGGGGCGTAGCCCCGTACGCATAGATATGGCGGGAGGATGGACAGACACTCCGCCTTACTCCTTGTTTGCCGGTGGGAATGTGGTGAATATTGCCATTGAACTGAACGGGCAGCCGCCTTTACAAGTGTACATCAAACCTTGCGCGGAGCATCGCATCGTGTTGCGCTCCATTGATATGGGAGCCATGGAGGTGGTGAATACTTTTGAGGAATTGCAATCCTATTGCACGATAGGTTCCCCCTTTTCCATTCCCAAAGCAGCATTGGCGTTGGCCGGGTTTGTTCCGGCTTTTTCGGAAACGGTTTATCCATCGCTGGAAAAACAACTGGAAGCCTTTGGCACAGGTATAGAGATTACATTGCTTTCCGCCATACCTGCAGGTTCCGGTCTGGGCACAAGTTCCATTTTGGCTTCTACTGTCTTGGGCTCATTGAGTGACTTTTGCGGACTGATGTGGGATAAGAACGAAATATGCCGCCGCACGCTTGCCTTGGAACAATTGCTGACGACCGGCGGCGGTTGGCAAGACCAATATGGTGGAGTGTTGCAAGGCATCAAACTGTTGCAGACGGAGGCCGGATTTGCTCAGCAACCATTGGTGCGCTGGCTGCCCGAGCATTTGTTTGCCCATCCGGAATACCGCGATTGTCATCTGCTGTATTACACGGGCATCACACGCACAGCCAAGGGCATTCTTGCAGAAATAGTGCGTTCTATGTTCCTCAACTCCTCCCTGCACCTGGGATTACTGGAAGAGATGAAAGCACATGCCTTGGGTATGGCCGAAGCCGTTCAACGGAATGACTTCAAGCATTTCGGAGCACTGGTGGGTAAGACATGGATGCAGAAGAAGGCTCTGGACAGTGGAACAAATCCTCCTGCCGTAGAGGACATCATCCGTCGGATAAAAGACTATACCTTAGGATATAAATTGCCGGGAGCCGGTGGGGGAGGTTATCTGTATATGGTGGCTAAGGATCCGCAGGCAGCCCTGCGCATCCGTGAGACCTTGACGCTGAATGTACCGAATCCGAGAGCCAGGTTCGTAGAAATGTCACTCTCGGATAAGGGATTCCAGGTGTCGAGAAGCTGAAATTCATTATTCATGGTGATACGGCCCCCCGTTCAGTATGTTCATCGCTCGGTAGAGTTGCTCCACAAAGATGAGGCGTACCATCTGATGGGAAAAGGTCATGCGTGAGAGGGACATTTTCTCGTGTGCCGCCTCGTACACTTTTTGGGAGAATCCGTAAGGGCCTCCGATAATAAATACCAGCCGTTTGTTCACGGTATTCATCTTGCGCTTCATATAGTCTGCAAACTCTATGGAGCGCATCTCTTTTCCACCTTCGTCCAGCAGTACGACCACATCTCCCGGCTGGAGGGCTTTCAATATCAGTTCCCCTTCCTTTTCCTTCTGTACTTCCATAGAGAGGCTCTTGGTGTTTTTCAGTTCGGGGATGACCTCCATCTCGAATGAGAGATAGCGCCTGGTGCGTTGCACATAGTCGTTGATGGCTGTTATAAAGTGTTGTTCTACAGTTCGTCCTACGACGAGCAGAGTCGTTTTCATGCTGGTTCTGTTTTGATTAGCGCACAAATTTAGTATTTTTTTATTGTATTTTGAGACAAATGCTTACCTTTGCCTATCATAAATACTTGTGAAAATGAAAAAACGGGTAATCTTTTTGTTGACCGGTCTCTTCATTTGGACGTCTGTGCTGCTGGCCCAGAACGTTCCCGAGGGAGTGATTGGAGCCTTCAAGGAAGGAAACTCTCAGGAGCTCAACAAGTATCTGGGTGAAAAGGTCGATTTAATCATTCAGAATAAGTCGACCCACGCCGACAAGCGGACGGCAGAGGGCACAATGGCTGCTTTCTTCTCCAACCACAAGGTCGGCGGTTTTAATGTGAACCATCAGGGGAAACGTGATGAGTCAGGTTTCGTCATCGGTACCTTGATGACCGCAAATGGAAACTTTCGGGTGAATTGTTTCTTCAGAAAAGTACAGAACAAATATGTCATACATCAAATAAGGATAGATAAAACAGATGAATAAGGAAGAAGAATTGATTGACAGGCTGATAGACCTGGCTTTCGCCGAAGATATAGGCGATGGAGACCATACAACCCTTTCGTGCATTCCTGCTACGGCAATGGGCAAGTCCAAACTGCTGATAAAAGAACCGGGCATACTGGCCGGTATCGAGATAGCCAAGGAGGTGTTCCGCCGTTTCGACCCCACCATGAAGGTGGAAGTGTTTATTAATGACGGTGCCGCCGTAAAGCCGGGCGATGTGGCCATGATTGTGGAAGGCAAGATACAGTCTTTGTTGCAAACGGAGCGTCTGATGCTGAACATCATGCAGCGCATGAGTGGCATTGCCACCATGACACACAAGTATGCCGAGCAACTGAAAGGTACGAATACCCGTGTGCTTGATACCCGTAAGACCACTCCGGGCATGCGTATCCTCGAGAAAATGGCGGTAAAAATCGGTGGCGGTGTAAACCACCGTATCGGCTTGTTCGATATGATTTTGCTGAAAGACAACCATGTGGACTTTGCCGGAGGAATCGACAAGGCAATCAACCGTGCGAAGGAATATTGCAAGGAAAAAGGTAAAGACCTCAAGATAGAAATAGAAGTGCGCAACTTCGATGAATTGCAGCAAGTGCTCGACTTGGGCGGTGTAGACCGTATCATGTTCGACAACTTTACGCCGGCAATGACAAAGAAGGCGGTGGAGATGGTAGGTGGCCGCTATGAAACGGAATCTTCCGGCGGCATCACGTTTGATACGCTCCGCGACTATGCCGAATGCGGTGTAGACTTTATTTCCGTAGGAGCTTTGACTCACTCCGTGAAAGGATTGGACATGAGCTTTAAAGCATGTTGACAAAGGCGGAAAGCATTATTGCAGAATAATAAGGAAAGCCTCTCATAAAGAATGCTGCATTACGGCAGACTTATGAGAGGCTTTCTCTTGATAACCAGCAGAGTAATGACTCCTGAAAAAACAGATGGTGTATTGGGGTGAAACAGATGGTCTGTTGGGGACGGATAGATGATGCGTTTGGCTATAACGGATGATGTGTTTCAGAGTAATGGATAATAGCGTAGGAAGATATGAAAAACATAACATGGAATAAAGTAAAAACAACTGTCAAAGATTGGCAAGTGGGAGACTACATCCGGCAGACTTCCATTGTGGTGATTGGCGTACTGATTACTTTTGTCGGTAGTGAGTTGGTTACTCAAAACTCCGAGAAAAAGGATATTCAAGCCACCATGTCGCTGATTAGGGATGAACTGAAAAGTAACCGGGAAAATTATAAGAGTATCGTTTCAGAGTTTAGAGAGGATGAACGTCTTTCCAGCTTATTGGTGGAGCATGACTTAAAGCATCGGACGATACCGGAAGATTCATTGATACAGTTCCGCTTTCTTATGGGGCATATCCGCAGTTTTTATTATAGTCAGAATGCATTGGATATACTTAAAAACTCCATGTTGATGCAGAAGATTTCAGATAAAGAGCTACTG
The DNA here is from genome assembly GCA_964018905.1 of uncultured Muribaculaceae bacterium. Lineage (GTDB taxonomy): Bacteria > Bacteroidota > Bacteroidia > Bacteroidales > Muribaculaceae > JAAVFS01. Next base: position 38,671 of record CAXHRO010000008.1, on the reverse strand, counting down.
TTGCAGTTGACCGGAATCTATGAAGTATTGGATGGATTTAAGGCGACTATGAATGGCTATTACGATATGAAGGACGAAATTATGGTTCCTTTCCATTTGGCATTGACTGACGAACAGACGGACCAGATAAATCGTGGAGGATATGAGGCATGGGATATTTACTTGTCGGACAGGTCAGTACGGAACTTTGTCAGGGTAGCGCAGAACTATTTCACGCCGGACTATGTAGAACGTGTGGGAAAGCGTATAGACGAGGCAATACAAGCGCTTGAAAAAAAGTATCATTTAGAATAAAAAGATATGGGAAAGATAAACTTTAATAGGCTGAACCATACGGTAAAAAGCTGGTGCATAGGTGATTATTTCCGTCAGTTCAGTATTGTGGCTGCGGGCATCATTGTCACTTTCTGGGGAAACGACCGGATTACCGAGAACGCCCGCCAAAAGGAAGTGCGTGCTACGATGCAGCTGATAACGGAAGAGTTGGAATATAATAAGCAGGAGCTCCGTAATATAAAGCACTTGTTGGATATTGACATACACATGAGTCTGCTGTTGAAGGAACATGATATGGATGTATCCAAGATACCGACAGATACTCTGTGGAAGTATGGCAAGCTTTTCAATAATATGGATGAATTCTCTTATAGGACAGATGCGCTGGATGTGCTGAAAGGTTCTTCATTGATGCAGTATATACCGGACAAACGTATGTTGCAGGATGTATTGCAGACTTATTTTGAGTTGGGCAGGAAACAGAGGGATGTCGGTGATTACTATGCAACGAAAACAGATGCTCTTATGAGTGCTGCCATGTCCAGGGAGTTGGCGCATGTTTTTGATGGTGACGACAGTCTTCGGGACCAGGCCTTGTTTCTTGTGCAGTATAAGAAATTTATCAATTACGTCAACATGGTTCCCGGTTTTCTGTATTGGCATGAATTTGATGAATTGGATGAAAGGCTGGCCAAGCAGATTCAAGTATTGAAAGCCAAATATAAGTAATCTCCGTTCTTTAACATCTTTTTATATTTAATTCAGCAGCATTTTCAAAAATGCTGCGTCTAACTAACAAACGACGCGAAGAGGCGTCCGTAAAACGAGCACTGACATTGGAAAATGAGATAGAACTGATTGAGGGCTGCCGGGCAGGAAAGGATTCCGCCCGAAAGGAATTATACACCCTCTACTCCAAGCAGATGCTGGCGGTATGTTACCGCTATACGGGCGATGTCGATGCGGCCCATGACGTATTGCACGATGGCTTCATCAAAATTTTCACCCACTTCACCTTCCGTGGCGAATGTGCATTGGGCACCTGGGTGACAAGGGTAATGGTGACGCAGGCGATAGACTACCTGCGGAAACAGCAACGTTTCAGCCAACTGGTGGTGAATGAGGAACGATTGCCCGACATTCCGGATGAAGCGGGCATTGCCGAAACCGGAGGCCGTATTTCCGAAGAAATGCTGATGGCGTTCGTGGCGGAACTTCCTGACGGATGCCGCACTGTATTCAACTTATACGTCTTTGAGGAGAAATCGCACAAGGAAATAGCCGAAATCCTCCACATCAAAGAGCATTCGTCTACCTCGCAGTTGCATCGTGCCAAGTGTTTGTTGATAAAAAGAATTAAAGAATATACTGAATATGAGAGAAAATGATGAAATAACCGGTTTGTTCCGCAGTCGTCTTGCTGGCGCAGAGATGACAGTGCGGGAGGACTTTTGGGAAGGGTTGCAACGTGACTTGCCGTCACCGGTTGCCGCAAAAGGCAGGAGGCCGCTTTTTCTTTCTCCGAGGTTTCACCGCGTAGCCGCAGCCGCCTCTGTTGTATTTGTACTGGGAGCTGCTTCTGCCGCTTTCTGGTATTTCTCTCCGAAAGAGGAAATCAAGGAGGCCTTTACACAAGTGGCGGCCATGACGCCGGAAGGCAACTTGAACGGGGATGTGGTGCAGGAAAGTTTTCCCTCTATCCGTCAGGCGAACCCCGTGGCACAAAAGCCCGGTACACAGCATCCTGCTAACGGTATTCCGGCAGTATTGACGACGCAGGCCGATGAGGATGAATCCGTGTCTGTCCATGTTTCCTTCAGAATTACCCAACGGGTGTATGGAAACCGGCAACAGCCGGGAAACGGTTATTACAGTAACGGAATTCCGGCCGGAAACGGGGACTACTATTCAAATCCTGGCCATAAGGATAATATAGATGGAATGCCGTCATCTTTTGAGGAAGAACCGGCAAACTCTGTGGATGTATCACCGTTAAAGCCCCGTAATTGGGCATTGAAAGCAGGCATCGGCACTTCCCTGCCGAAAGGGAATTTCCATATGCCGTTCACGGCCGGGGTAAGTGTGGAACGTCGTTTGAACAAGCATTTCTCCTTGGAAGCCGGTCTTCAGTATAATTGCTTGGATGGTGACCGTACGTTGCATACGCTGGGAGTTCCGGTAAGGTTGAACATGATGCTGGCCAGTACGCCGAAAGTGGATTTCTATGCTATGGTAGGCGGAGCAGCCGAGAAATGTATTGCAGGTGCTCCGGACAATGGTTTCGGCGCAGAGCCGGTACAGTTGTCGGTTGCTGCCGGAGTAGGGGTACGCTATAAAATGAACGACCGTTTTGCCTTGTTTGCAGAGCCGTCCGTTTCTCGTCATTTTGATACGGATTCACAGACGAGAACCTTGCGTACGGAACGCCCTACCAGCCTGAATCTGTTGTGCGGCCTGCGCATGACTTATTAATCTTAAATATCATGCAAATATGAAGACTCTATGCAATAAATTACATATATTCGGGCAGACTATGCTGCTTGTACTCTTTACTCTTTCTGTTCTCTCTTTGGGCTCTTGCAGCAAAGAAACGTTGGACTACAACCATCCGGATGTAGGCTTGTTTGTCAAGCAGTTGAAGGCTGGTAAATATTCTACTCAGAGTCCGGATGGGTTGAGTAACATGCCCAAGTTCACTTCCGAAGATATAGAGGAATTGCTGAAGTATGCCGAGGACTTGACGGCCATTCCCGCTTTTCCCCTGGCTCCGGTGTCCTATTCGGCAGGCGGCAAGCTGCGTCTGGGCGAATGCATCTTGTGGACGGTAGAGACTATCCGCCTCGGGAATAATGCTTCGATGGGATGCAAGATGGTACATACGGATGCGGAGAATTATGAAGGTATCTATTTCCTTTCGGACGAAGAGGTGCTGGATGCCGCTTCGCGCTACCGCCGCTGGTGGGAAACCCGTAAGTATCCACGGACTATGTGGACGATTGATCCCTGCTATGACGAACCGCTTTGTGGCAGCGGATATATGTGGTGGTGATTTTATGAGAAAGTTTATACTTGTTTGGGGGCTGCTCTGTGCAGTAGCCTTCCCTTGCTATGCCCAAAACTGGACCCCTCAGGACTCGTTGAGGCTGAACCGGTTGCTGAAGGGCGAGGGGGAGATAAAACTGAATCCGGAGGCATTGCAAGAATTGGAAATGAACAATTCCCTGGGCAGTCCGAAAGCGGTGATGGACAAGTCGTGGATGGATTTTGATAATTCATTGCCCGTCATGCCGAAAGCACCCGAGAAGAAAGTGGTACTTACCCTGCGTCCCTATACGGCCAATACCAAATATAATTGGGATCCTATTTATCAGAAAAAAATCAAGGTAGACAAGGATACTTGGCGAGGAGATGAATTCTATGCGCTTAAGATTCTGATGATTCCTACGAACTGGGCTAAACATCCGTTTGATGCCGGTCCGCGTGAGACGGTGGAGCAGATTGAAGCAACCGGTTTGCGTTACCGGGTGACGGAGCGGGCCAATAATATGGCTGTGGGCGGTTGGCAGGGTGCCAGTGGCGGTGGAATTTCCGGTTTAGACCTGATGACACCTTTTACCCGTGAGTTTTGGAATTTCAAAGGCCGCAAGCGCCGTGCCCGTACGCTGGAAGTATTGAAGGCGTATGGTGACTCGATAACAGTTTCGGGAAAACAGTAATTTATCACTTTTTGTCAAATTTTGAACTTTCTTTCTCCTCTTCTTGTTTTCATTAGTAAACCTTTAAAAAAAGTAATAATGAACAGAGTGACTTCTCTATTCGGAATAAGATATCCGATAATTCAAGGTGGCATGGTGTGGTGTAGCGGCTGGAGACTTGCTGCTGCTGTAAGTAATGCGGGAGGGTTGGGCTTGCTCGGTGCAGGTTCGATGCACCCCGAAACGTTGCGGGAGCATATCAGGAAATGCCGTGAGGCTACGCATCACGCTTTTGGTGTGAATATTCCTTTGATGTATCCTCAAATAGAAGAGATAATGCAGATTGTGGTCGACGAGGGAGTGAAGATTGTATTTACATCTGCCGGCAGCCCTAAGAAATGGACCGGGTGGTTGCACGAGCGTGGCATCACGGTGGTGCATGTTGTTTCGTCCTCGCGTTTTGCCGTCAAGGCAGAAGAGGCGGGTGTTGATGCAGTAGTTGCCGAAGGCTTCGAAGCCGGTGGGCACAATGGGAGGGAGGAGACTACCACCCTGTGCCTGATACCAGCTGTACGTGCAGTTACTACACTTCCGCTGATTGCCGCCGGTGGCATTGCAACGGGTGAGGCCATGCTGGCTGCCCGGGTGCTGGGTGCGGAAGGTGTGCAGATTGGTACACGCTTTGCCTTGACGGCAGAGAGTTCTGCAAGCGAGGTGTTCAAGGATTACTGCTTGCATTTGGAAGAAGGGGATACTCGTCTGCTTTTGAGGAAATTAGCTCCGGTACGTCTGGCGCGCAATAACTTCCGCAGTGCCGTAGAGGCTGCTGAAGCTGTGGGAGCTTCAGAGGAAGAACTTCGTAGCCTTTTAGGGCGTGGCCGTGCCAAACGTGGTATTTTTGAAGGTGACCTGGAAGAAGGGGAACTGGAAATAGGGCAGGTATCCGCTTTGCTGCATGGAAAGGGAGTGCAATCTGTGGCGTCGATCGTGCAAGAGTTGGTAGAGGAGAGCAGAAAGGCGTGGGAGAGGATGCGGGAAGCGTTCTGAAAAAACGGTGACAAGATAATTATACATAAGTCTTTTCGTATTTTTGACTCGGTATAGAGAATCATTGATATTATAAGTCCGGTATTTAGGAGACGCGCAGACGGTCGTTGTTTTTAAATTTTTCTAATAAAGAAATCCATTATAGAGTTATAAGTTATAAGTTGTTTGCTGATTACAGTGCCTGCCAGCAAATAACTCATAACCTATAACTCATAACTAAAAAGAGAAGCTCATGTCTCTATTCATTACAGACTTCTTTCAGACCTTGTTCCACACTAGTTCCAAGAAATCTCCGTTCATTTTCAATCTTTGCATTACACTGCTCGCTATGTGGCGGGAGAAAGAAGAAAATGTGTCAAAGTTCTCTTTTTCCTATTTTTCCGGTTCATATTTCAACCCGAAGACGTCGGCTACGGCTTTGTATGTTACCTTGCCTTCCACTATGTTCAATCCCAACGCCAGGGCCGGGTCGTCCTTGCAGGCTTGTCGCCAGCCTTTGCATGCCAGAGCAACGGTGTAGGGCAGGGTGGCATTTGTCAGCGCCATGGTTGAGGTGAAGGGAACGGCGCCGGGGATATTGGCAACGGCGTAGTGCACAATTCCGTCCACAATGTAGGTAGGGTCGCTGTGCGTGGTAGGGTGGGAGGTTTCAAAACAACCACCCTGGTCGATAGCTACGTCCACGAGTACGGTGCCGGGTTTCATCATCTTCAGCATTTCCCGGGTGATGAGATGTGGGGTCTTGTCACCGGGAATGAGTACGGAACCGATTACCAAGTCGATGTTCGGTAATTCCATTATGATGTTATGAGTGGAAGAATAGAGTGTCTTTACGTTTTTCGGCATCACTTCGCTCAGGTAGCGCAGACGGGGGAGATTGATGTCTGTAATCAGCACTTCGGCGCCCATTCCGGCAGCTATCTGTGCGGCATTGGTGCCCACGATACCACCTCCAAGGATAAGTACGCGCGCGGGGCGTACACCCGTCACGCCGCCCATCAGTTTTCCCTTGCCGCCTTGTGGCTTTTCAAGGAAGCGGGCTCCTACTTGCGTAGCCATACGTCCTGCCACCTCGCTCATGGGAGTAAGTAGCGGAAGTGAGTGGTCTTCCTTTTCCACGGTTTCGTAGGCGATGCAGACAGCACCGCTTTCAATCATGGCTTCGGTCAGTAATTTATCGGCGGCAAAGTGGAAATAGGTAAATACCACTTGTCCCTTTTTAATCAGTTTGTACTCCGGTGCAATAGGTTCCTTTACCTTGACAATCATGTCGGCTACGGCATACGTGTCTTCAATGGTCGGTAAAGTCTTTGCACCTACGGCGATGTAGTCATCGTCGGAGAAACCGCTGTTTGCGCCTGCCGTGGCCTGCACATACACCGTATGACCTTTTTTCACCAACTCGGCTACTCCGGCAGGGGTCATGCCCACACGGTTCTCGTTGTTCTTGATTTCTTTGGGTACTCCGATAATCATAACCTTAAAGTTTTAATTGGGGGTTAAACATGGCGCAATATAGCGATTTCCCGGCTTGGGTGTTATCGGTGCATCTATGTTCTTCAACAGGATTTTTATGTATGTTTTAATCAATGATAATTGTAGCTTTCTGTAGGTAGAGAGAACTATTCTTTTTATATTTGCATGCATTTAAAATAATATTGACCCTACAAAATATGAAATATCCTATATTTTTCTTTCTTTTGTTCTTTATTGGTAGTGTGCAAAGCGGTTATGCCCAAGAAACCGATACAGACAAGCCCTCCTTCATCCCGCCTTTTGATTTTCCCATCATTTTTTCCGGTAACTTCGGCGAGATACGTGCCAACCATTTTCATGGCGGACTGGATTTCAAGACCGGCGGCACCATAGGCAAGGCGGTACGCGCCTTGGCAGACGGATATATTTCGCGTATCCGCGTCACCCACGGCTCAGGCTATGTGCTCGATGTGATGTATGATAACGGCTATACCGCCATCTACCGTCATCTTAGCGCCTTTGTGGGTGAAGTGGCAAAGCGAGTGAAGGCTCTTCAGTACGAAAAGGAAAGCTGGGAAGTAGAGATAATTCCCGAGCCTGCTCCCGTGTCAGATGAGGGAGACGATAGAGATAGAGGCAGTAATAATCTCGGGGTGCATATCTTGGGCGAATATCCCGTGAAGGCCGGTCAGATAATAGCTTTAAGCGGAAACACCGGATACTCTTTCGGTCCGCACCTGCATCTGGATATGATAGAGACGGCTACGGACGAATATATAGACCCGCTGCCTTTCTTCATGGACAAGGTGAAGGACAAGACTGCTCCGCGTGCCGAAGGTATCATGCTGTTTCCCCAGCCGGGAAAAGGAGTGGTGGAGGGCAAGCAGACGCGACGGGCTTTTCCGGCACATCCAACGAAACCCATTACCGCCTGGGGACTGATTGGTGCAGGTATCCGTGCCTACGATTATATGGACGGAGTGCAGAATAAATATGGCGTGAAGACGGTGATTCTCGAAGTGGACGGCGAGGAAGTCTTCCGCAGTACGGTAGACCGCTTTGCATACGAGGAAAACCGATATATCAATTCGTGGACGCAAGGTCAGTATATGAAGTCTTTTATAGAGCCGGGCAACCGCCTGCGCATGCTGCAGGCATCCAACGGCAATCGCGGACTGGTGGAAATCAACGAGGAACGCCCTTATCGGTTTGTCTATACGCTGAGCGATGCGCTGGGAAATACCTCCAAGGTTCGCTTCACGGTGCAGGGGCAGAAGACGACAATTGCTCCGGTGGAACATCGTGAGAAATACGCACTCAAATGGGACAAGGTGAACTATCTGCAGGAACCGGGGTTAGAATTGGTCATTCCGAAAGGAATGCTCTACGATAACGTCCTGTTGAACTATTCTGTGCGGGCTGATAGCGGTGACATAGCTTTCACCTATCAATTGAACGATACCCGTATTCCTATGCACGGTGCCTGTGATTTACGTATCGGCTTGCGCCGACGTCCGGTAGAGGATATGACCAAATATTATGTGGCGGGCGTGACGGCGCGCGGTGGAAAATACCGTATCGGCGGTAAGTATGAGGATGGTGTCATGAAAGTGCGTATACGGGATTTGGGGACTTATACCGTGGCAGTGGATACGGTTCCACCGGTGATAACTCCCGTGAACCAAGCCCAATGGGGACGTACGGGAAAAATCATCTTCAAGGCCAAGGACAAGGAAACCGGCATCAACACCTATCGGGGTACGATTGACGGAAAATATGCCTTGTTTGGAAAGCCCAACTCCATCAGTGGTAACCTGGTGTGCGAGCTCGACCCGAAACATGTGGAGAAAGGCGGCAAGCATGTGGTGGAGATGACGGTGACGGATGGCTGTGGCAACTGTACCACCGAACAGTTTGATTTTGTATGGTAAAGCCTCTCCCCCGACCCCTCCTTCGTAGGGAGGGGAGGTCAGAAGTTACTTTTGCTATATATAGTGTAATAAATAAGTGTAATAAAAATATGTGTAACAAGCTATCATTTTCTTCTCCCCTCTCTTTCGGAGAGGGGACGGGAGTGAGGCCTTAATTTATTAGAAGTATGAAAAGTAAAAGACTGACTCTTTCCGTCTTGTTTGTTGTGGCAGCCGTGGCGAATGCGCTGGCCTGCACCAATCTTATCGTGGGCAAGAACGCCTCCGCGGACGGTTCTACCATTGTTTCCTATTCTGCCGATTCCTATGGCTTGTTCGGCGAGTTATATCATTATCCGGCCGGCATGCACAAAAAAGGCACGCTGATTGACATACACGAGTGGGATACCGGCAAATACCTCGGGCAGATAGAACAGGCCCGCCAGACGTACAACGTCATCGGCAATATGAACGAATTCCAGCTCACTATCGGTGAGACGACATTCGGCGGACGCCCCGAACTGGTAGACACTACCGGTATTATCGACTACGGTAGCTTGATTTATCTCGGACTGCAACGTTCACGCACTGCTCGCGAGGCTATCAAGGTGATGACGGAATTGGTGCAGGAATATGGCTATTACAGTAGTGGAGAATCCTTCACCATTGCCGACCCCAACGAGATATGGATTATGGAGATGATTGGCAAAGGACCCGGTGTGCGTGGTGCCGTATGGGTAGCTGTCCGTGTGCCTGACGATTGTATCTCCGCTCATGCCAACCAAAGCCGTATTCATCAGTTCAACATGAACGACAAGGAAAACTGCATGTACTCTGCCGACGTCATCTCCTTTGCACGTGAGAAGGGTTACTTTGATGGTGTGAATAAGGATTTCAGTTTTGCCGATGCCTACGCTCCGCTCGATTTTGGTGCCCGTCGCTATTGCGAGGCCCGTGTATGGAGCTATTTCAATATGTTTACCGACCGCGGTAACGAGTTCCTGCCTTATATATTAGGCGAGACGAACACTCCGATGCCCTTGTTTGTGAAACCCAACCGCAAGGTTTCCGTGCAGGATGTGAAGAACGCCATGCGCGATCATTATGAAGGTACTCCTCTTGATATCAGCAAAGATTTCGGCGCAGGCCCGTATCATACCCCGTACCGTCTTTCTCCACTCTCTTTCAAGGTGGGCGACCAGGAATACTTCAATGAGCGTCCCATCTCCACTCAGCAGAGTGGTTTCGTATTCGTGGCACAGATGCGCTCCGAGTTGCCCGACCCTATCGGTGGAGTACTGTGGTTCGGCACGGATGATGCCAACATGACGGTATTTACGCCCGTATATTGCTGTACGGACAAGGTTCCTGTGTGCTACACCCGCGTGGACGGCGCCGATTACATCACTTTCTCCTGGAACTCCGCTTTCTGGATTTTCAACTGGGTGGCCAATATGGTTTATCCCCGTTATGACTTGATGATGGGCGACGTGCGTGCCACTCAGACAGAGTTGGAGACAACTTTCAACGAAGCGCAGGAAGGCGTTGAGGCTGCTGCTGCCAAACTGCTGGAAAAAGACCCAGCCAAAGCAAAGGCATTCCTTACCAATTATACAAACATGACTGCCCAAAGCACCTTCGATACTTGGAAACGTCTTGGCGAGTTTCTTGTCGTAAAGTATAATGACGGTGTTGTCAAACGTATGAAAAACGGTCAATTCGAACGTAATTCCATTGGCCAGCCGGCAGGCGTAATCCGCCCGGGATACCCGAAGGAGTTCCTTGAAGAGTATGTCAAGCAGACGGGAGACAGATATAAAATGCCTGAATAAAATTAGGATATTTGAACTTATTCTTCTACATTTGTGTCTTACAAAAAAGTTTATATTAACTCTTAAAATAATAACAGTCTTATGGAAAATCAGGAACTGATTAAGCAGGTGACTGAGAAAGCCGAAAAATGGCTTACCCCGGCGTATGATGCCGAAACTCAGGCGGAAGTGAAACGCATGTTGGAAAATCCAGATAAAACCGAATTGATAGACAGTTTTTATAAAGACCTGGAGTTTGGAACGGGCGGTCTGCGCGGCATCATGGGTGTGGGTACAAATCGCATGAACATCTATACCGTAGGAGCAGCTACTCAAGGTTTGTCCAACTATCTGAACAAATGCTTTGCAGATAGAGATGAAATCTCTGTAGTGGTAGGCTACGATTGCCGTAACAACAGTGACAAGTTTGCCAGAATCTCTGCCGACATTTTCTCGGCAAACGGCATTAAGGTTTATCTTTTCGATGCCCTTCGTCCTACGCCGGAAGTTTCATTTGCCATTCGTCATTTGGGATGCCAAAGTGGTATCAACATCACTGCCAGCCACAATCCCAGAGAATACAACGGCTACAAAGCTTATTGGGATGACGGTGCGCAGGTGCTCGCTCCGCACGACACAGCCATCATCGACGAGGTGAACAAGGTGACTGTGGACGACATCAAGTTCAACGGTAACCCGGAGTTGATTCAGATGATTGGTAAGGATGTGGACGATGTTTATCTGAGTATGGTTCATTCCATTTCCATCGACCCCGAAGTCATCTGTCGGCAGAAAGACCTCAGCATTGTGTATACTCCGCTTCACGGCGCAGGCCGCGTGCTCATTCCAGATTCACTGAAGGAGTGGGGATTTGAAAATATCAACTGCGTGCCCGAACAGATGGTGAAGGATGGCAATTTCCCGACAGTGGTTTCTCCGAACCCCGAAAATGCCGAAGCCCTTTCCATGGCCATTGCGCTGGCCAAGAAGATTGACGCCGACATCGTGATGGCAAGTGACCCGGATGCCGACCGTGTTGGTATGGCCTGCAAGGACGACAAAGGCGAATGGGTGCTTATCAACGGTAACCAGACTTGTCTCATCTTCCTGTACTACATCATCAAGAACCGTATTGCAATGGGCAAGATGCAGCCGAACGACTTCATCGTGAAGACCATTGTGACGACTGAACTCATCAAGGCTGTGGCGGACAAGAACAAGATTGAAATGCGCGACTGCTACACCGGCTTCAAGTGGATTGCCCGCGAAATCCGTCTGAGCGAAGGCAAGCAGCAGTACATCGGTGGTGGCGAAGAAAGCTACGGCTTCCTGGCCGAAGACTTTGTCCGTGACAAAGACGCGGTTTCTGCCTGCTCTTTGCTGGCCGAAATCTGTGCTTGGGCCAAAGACCAGGGCAAGACACTCTATGACGTATTGATGGAAATCTATGTAGAATACGGATTCTCGAAGGAAACCACCGTGAATGTGGTGAAACCCGGTAAGAGCGGTGCCGAGGAAATCAAGGCGATGATGGATAACTTCCGTGCCAATCCTCCGAAGGAAATAGGTGGTTCGGCTGTCAGCCTGATTAAGGATTACAAGACGCTGGAGCTTACTGATGCTCAGGGTGGTGTAAGCAAGCTGGATATGCCCGAGACATCCAATGTACTTCAGTATTTCACTGTAGACGGCACGAAGATTTCTGTCCGTCCTTCCGGTACGGAACCGAAGATTAAGTTCTATATCGAGGTGAAGGGCGAGATGGGCTGTCCGAAATGCTATGCCAGTGCTGATGCCGAAGCTGAAAAGAAAGTGGAGGCAGTGCGCAAGTCACTCGGCATCTGATAGGAAAGAGTAAAATGTGTATATAATGTTCGGAGGAGGTTGTGTCAAAATGCTGGCACAACCTTTTTTTATGCGCAAAGCCCGGACTTTCCCAAGCCCGGGCTTTGTTATTACCCAAAGTTTATGTAACTTTAGGCATCATTTTTTTCGTTATGGCAAAGTTACATTTTCGTCCTTACATTCCCAACCAAACCGTTCTTTTTCCACAAAGAATTGATGAAAACATAGCTGCGGACGACCCTGTCCGCATAGTCAATGCAGTTGTTGATAATCTCAATCTTGATAATTTCAAGAAGCTTTATAAAGAAACGGGGCGCTCAGCTTATCATCCTAAAATGATGCTCAAGGTAATTATCTACGCTTACATGAATAATATCTATTCCTGTCGTAAAATAGAGAAGCTTCTTTTGCGTGACATTCATTATATCTGGCTTGCCGGTCATGAGCATCCGGATTTCATAACCATCAACCGTTTTCGTAACCGTGTAAAGGAGGAGATAAACAACGTTTTCACGCAGTTGGTTCTTGTCCTTGCCGATAAGGGTTTCATCAGTCTTGACGTGGAGTATATCGACGGCACCAAGATTGAGTCCAAGGCCAACAAATATACTTTTGTCTGGCGCAAGACAGTCGAAAAGAACCGTACAAGGTTGCTGAATAAGGTTCGCATCCTTCTAGAGCAGGTGGATGAAGCCATTGTACAGGAGAACTCTGTAAAAGACACCTCCGTTGAGTTGACTCCCTCCATGCTCTCTAATATAGTGGATGAACTCAAAGAAGTGCTGGAACACCAGCCTGTAACACAGGACAAGGAACAAAAGAAAGCTCTGCGTGAAAAGAAGAAACAGGTCAGGGAACTTGAAGGGTATCGTGACAAGCTGATGGAATACGACAGTCACCTTGAAGTCCTTGGAGAACGTAATTCCTATTCCAAGACCGATCCTGATGCCACATTCATGCGTATGAAAGAAGACGCCATGAAGAACGGGCAGACCAAGCCCGGGTATAATTTACAAACAGGTACTGAAAACCAATTCATCATAGACTTCCGGCTGTTTCCCAACCCCACCGATACGCTGACCCTGATCCCTTTCTTCCACTCCTTCCAGCACCGCTATAACCGCTTACCGGGTATCGGTGTGGCAGACTCCGGTTACGGCTCGGAAGAAAATTACCGGTTCATGCAGGAAAACGGGATAGAGGCCTTTGTCAAGTACAACTACTTCCATAAAGAGCAGCGTACCCGTTATACTCCCAACCCGTTCCATGCGGAAAGTCTCCATTACAATGCGGGGGAGGATTATTACGTTTGTCCGATGGGGCAACACATGAACCGCATAGGAACCAGACATGACAAAACAGCGAGCGGATACATCACCGAAAGTGCCCGGTACAAAGCACAAAGATGCGAAGGTTGTCCTTTGCATGGAAGTTGTTTTAAAGCACGGGGAAACCGTATTATAGAAGTCAACCACCGGTTAAACCAATACAAACGGCAGGCACGGGAAAGGTTAGTCTCAGAAGAAGGAGTCAGGCATAGGGGCAGGCGGTGTATAGAACCGGAAGCTGTGTTCGGACAAATGAAATACGACATGGCATACAGGAGGTTCCGGCATGTGGGAGAAGACAAGGTGACAATGGACTTTGCCTTCTTTGCCATAGCTTTTAATATCAAAAAGATGTGTGCAAAACTGAGAAAAACAGGAAAGGAGCTCATTACACTTACTAAATCTATATTTATTGGACTATTTATAACCCGATACAACGGGAATATAGTAACTTGTTACCAAATGAATGAGAAAAAAGCGGCGTAGAAAAAAGAAAAGATAACAGGACTATAAATTATAGAAAAAGGTTGTGCCAACGTTTTGACACAACCTCTTTTTTGTGTCTTTTTTATTAGGGGATAGGTTAGGGGATAGTTTTCCCATTTTTTTAAGGTTTGTATTTCATAGGATAATAACACGTATTACTATTATAACCTCAAAATATCGCAAAATTATTATAGGAAAATCCCCCAATTGTTTTAGTGTGTTTGAGTATTGTAAATAGTTGTATTATAGTTTATTGTGCTTGTTTTTGCCTTAAAAAGCCCATAAACTTGCGTGTGTGCGTTAAAAAGAGGCTATCATGCGTATTTGCGTGTAAACCGCGTGGTGTTATTCAATATGGATTACTCCTACAATGCGCGCCATGCCGGTTATCTCATCTTTTGGTATGTCAAAAGGTGGGTACTCTTTATTATCGGATACAGCGGTTAGGCAGTCTTTATCAGTCCCCGGCATTATGCGCTTTACAAGCATTCCCCGGTCAATTGTGGCAATCAAGTGGCATTTGTTCCATTCAATGTATCGGGAATGATTGATTATTGAGCAGGCTATTATGTCACCGGGATAGAATTTTGGTATCATAGAGTCCCCTGTAACCTCAATCATGAAGTCTACAGCAAGGTATCGGAACTTAGGGATGATATAGTAGGCTACAACATCGCATTCCTTTATTGAAAAATGTGCATTAGCGAAGCCTCCGACAGCTCTTTCTGAAACTAAGGGGATTGCACCGGGAGCCTTTTTCGTAGTTTCGGTAAGAGCTTCAAAATGGGTTTCTGAACCGCTTCGGGTAGAAATAAGCTTTTCTCTGTTTGTAGAGGCAATGGGCTTTAAACATTCTTTAAGCATATCTCCTTCGCCTGTTATGAGCCAGTCTGCTGAGATGTTTTCGCAATTTGAGTATATTGTTTCAATATCAAAAGTATTTCGACTAATCCAAGTGCTTAATCCTTGTGCCGAAATTCCTAACTTCTTTGCAAACTGCGACTTATTACCTCCGCAGTAGTGATTGATAAGGGCATTTAATATGTCTGCTTTCGTCATAATGTGCTAAATAATTCTCGTTATGAGAAAATAATCCACATTATGTTTTGTGGATATTCTTAAAATGTTTATCCTTGCGGTGTGGTTAAGATGTTACCACCGCGCCAAAGATAAGAATAAAAAATCCCCTCCGATATGGGTCGGAGAGGATTTTTATAGTTTTAATCCCATTTTAGCGATAAGGCTGTGCTTGCTATTATTCGTTAGCAGCTTCTTCGGCAGGAGCCTCTTCAGCCGGTGCTTCAGCGGCAGCTTTTGCGGCAGCTTCAGCAGCTTTCTTTTCAGCCAATGCTTTTGCTTTTTCTTCGTTTATTTTCTTTTCAGCCTCCAGACGTGCTTTTGCTTCAGCTTTCTTAGCTTCGTCTTCTTTGGCTTTCAGAGCAGCCAAACCGTTTTGTTTGTTGTTCTTCCAAGCTTCGAACTTAGCATCGGCTTCCGCTTCGCCAAATGCGCCTTTTGCTACACCGCCCAGCAGGTGCTTCTTCATGTAAACACCTTCGCGAGAGAGGATGTTGCGAACTGTGTCGGTAGGTTGTGCGCCCTTCAACACCCAGTCGAGTGCCCGGTCGAACTTCAAATCTACTGTGGCAGGATTGGTGTTAGGGTTGTAAGTACCAATCTTCTCAATAAATTTACCATCACGTGGTGCTCTTACGTCTGCAATAACGATAGAGTAGAAAGCATAGCTTTTACGTCCATGTCTTTGCAATCTGATTTTTGTTGCCATTTAATTAAAATGTTTTTAGTTAATGATTTGAATTATGCTACTATCTCGTAATAGCGGTTGCAAAGATAGGGAATAATTTTGAGTTATGAGTTATGAGTGATGAGTTATTTGTTGATGAGAGTGGTGTTTTTTGATATTCATTCTCCTGTCAACAAATAACTCATCCTCCCGTTGACAAATAACTCATCACTTTCCCGAGTATTTCCTGGGGTATCTCAGCAGGATGGCGAGGGTGGCGCATGCTCCCATGCAGAAGGGGTAGTATAGGTTTCCGATGATGCTGATGGGTGAAATGCAGGCAAGTCCGGAGGCTATCAGCATTTGCGCTCCGTAAGGGATGATTCCTTGCACGAGGCATGAGAAGGTGTCCAGTATGCTGGCCGTTTTCCGGCGGTCCAGGTGGAAGCGGAGGGCGATGTCCTTGGCTATGGGGCCGGTGGTGATGATGGCAATCGTGTTGTTGGCGGTGCACAGATTGGCGATGCTGACCAGGGCGGCGATGCTGAATTCGGCTCCCCGTTTGCCGCTGACGTGGCGGGTCAGCCGGGAGATGATGAAGTCGATGCCTCCGTTGTGGCGGATGGTTTCGAGCATGCCTCCGGCCAGCAGGGTGATGATGATAAGCTCGCCCATGCCGGTGATGCCCGTTCCCATGGCCCCGAACCAGTCGAAGAAGGCGGTGCCGGTATAAATGCCGATAATTCCAGTGGAGAGGATGCCCAGCAGCAGTACCAGCATAACGTTGACGCCTGCTACGGCCATACCCAGCACGACGAGGTAGGGGATTACTTTTATCCACTCGATGCCCTGTACTTGCGGCGGGGCGGAGACGGACAGTCCTTGAAAGATATAGATGCCCAGCACGATAAGTGCTGCCGGTACCACAATCATGGAGTTGACGCGGAACTTGTCCCTCATCACGCAGTCTTGCGTCTTGGTCGATGCGATGGTGGTGTCGGATATGAAGGAAAGATTGTCGCCGAAGAACGAGCCTCCCACCACGATGGCAACCATGTAGGGCAGGTCGATGCCCGTCTTCTCCGCCAGCCCCACGGCTACGGGGGTCAGTGCAACGATAGTTCCTACGCTGGTTCCTATCGAAAGGGAGATGAAGCAGGCGGCAATGAAGATGCCCGCCAGCAGCAGGTTGTCCGGCAATATGTGCAGTGTCAGATTCACGGTTGCATCAATGGCGCCCATCTGCTTGGCGCTTTGGGCGAATGCTCCTGCAAGGATAAATATCCATACCATCAGCAGGATGTTCTTGTTGCCGGCACCTACGGAAAACTGATAGATGCGCTGTTCCGGACTCAGCCCGCGCGTAATGGCGATGGCATAGCAGGACGAGGCGAGGAAGGCCACCGTGATGGGGACTTTATAAAAGTCGTTCGCCAGGAGCGAAGTCACCAGGTAGAGGCAAAGGAATACGGCCAACGGGCTGAGCGCCCACCAGCCGCCTTTGTTCTTGGGGATTGTATCGGTTGTTACTGACATAATTTCCTTGACGCTGTTTTCATTCATTCATCCGGTCCTCCTGCTACAGCGACGTTATCAGCCGGATTCATTTTCAGATACTTTGTTCCCATTATGTGTTGTCTTTATCTGTCTATATCCTTGTTATTTGTTGTAATAAAACTCGATATTCTCCTTTGTCAGCAAGTCAATCGGCATGAAGTTCTCCCTTGTGATTTCCTTCTTCAGAATCAGGTGTTCGCACAAAGCCTTGATGCCGTCGAATCCTTGCAGGGTGGGCTGCTGTGCTATGAGGAAGAAGATGCTTCCTTGTTTCAGGCAGTCTACGTTGCGTTGCAGCAGGTCATAGCCCATCAGGTTGAAGTCCTTTTTCTCTTTCTTCAGCAGATATTCCCCGATGATGTATGCTTTGGAGTTGAAGGTGATTCCATTCTTTACGGTCGGATGTTCTTGGAAGAATTCGTCCAGCATTTGCATGTCCTCGCTGTCGCGTTTGGCATGCAAGTCCAGTTCCCAGATGCGGCAGGCGGGATGATGTTCCTGCATGTATTCGCGGAAACCTATTTCGCGACGTTCCTGCTGGTTCGACCCGACAATCCCTTCGTTTATCTTGCGGAAGATGACGATTTCCTGTGCGTCTTCTCCGGCAAGCAGCATCAGCATGCGGGCGGCAAAATATCCGCTTTGGTGCGAGTTCTGCCCATAGAAGGAGAGGGCGGGCTCTTCCTTTATATTGGAGTCTATATATATATAAGGTATATTATGCAGCGTCAGCTCATCCGTGAAAGGCTTGGTATATTGCGGAACGGTGGGGGCAAACATCACTCCGTCCGGTTCCAGTGCCAGAATCTGCCCGGAGGCCTCCGCAAATGAATGGTAGTCGTAGGGGTCATAGTAGGAGAGTTGTACGGCAACGTTGAAGTCGGAGTAAGTTTCCACGGCATTGTGTATGCCCGCCTCCACTTCTGTCCAGTATTCGCCTTTCTGGTGCTGCGGCAACAGGCAGGCAAATGCGTACTTCTTGTTCGAAGCCAGCGCGCTGGCATACATGTTGGGCTGATAGTCCAGTTGTTTCAGGATTTCCTCCACTCGCTTCCTGCTGGATTCGGACACGCCGCTGCGTCCGTGAATCACACGGTCGACGGTTCCTACGGATACATCGGCCATCTTGGCGATATCTTTTATTCTGATTCTTTCCATCTGTATATTTACGATTTAACGATTTATGATTTACAATGTACGATTGATGTTGCTTTAGCCACGATTCTGCAATGTAATTTCAATTGTCGATCGTCCCATCGTACACCATGTTGTGTTCGTACACAATAATAATCTTAATATTTCAACGACAAATATATGATAATTTTTTGTATTTCAAAAATTGTTGTATCTTTGTGTCCGCACACGGAGATTATGGATAATGAATGTTATTTTGATATACTCTCCATATTTTCAGGTGTTTAAGTTCTATTTGCACTTTGAAATGATAGATTGAAAGGAAATAAATTAATTTCATATTAAAATGAAACATAGAAAGATTATGGGAAAGAAAGTAGTTACATTAGGTGAAATCATGCTGAGGCTGTCTACTCCGGGAAACACCCGTTTCGTGCAGTCCGACTCTTTTGATGTGGTATATGGCGGCGGTGAGGCAAACGTGGCTGTCAGTTGTGCCAACTACGGACATGATGCTTATTTTGTAACCAAGTTGCCGAAGCATGAGATAGGCCAGTCGGCTGTCAATGCACTGCGCAAGTATGGCGTAAAGACGGACTTCATTGCGCGTGGTGGCGACCGTGTAGGTATCTACTATCTTGAGACCGGTGCTTCCATGCGTCCCAGTAAGGTGATTTATGACCGTGCGCACTCTGCCATTGCCGAAGCGGATGCTGCAGACTTTGATTTCGATGCCATCATGGAAGGGGCAGACTGGTTCCACTGGTCGGGTATCACTCCCGCCATCTCCGACAAGGCTGCCGAACTGACCCGCCTGGCATGCGAGGCCGCCAAACGTCACGGTGTCACCGTGTCGGTAGACCTCAATTTCCGCAAGAAACTCTGGACTAAGGAAAAAGCCCAGTCCGTCATGAAGCCTTTGATGCAGTATGTGGATGTCTGCATCGGCAACGAAGAAGATGCCGAACTCTGCCTTGGCTTCAAGCCCGATGCCGATGTGGAAGGCGGCAAGACCGACGCCGAAGGCTACAAGGGAATCTTCAAGGCGATGGCGAAGGAATTCGGATTCAAATATGTCATATCTACATTGCGCGAGTCCTTCTCTGCTACCCACAACGGCTGGAAAGCAATGATTTACAACGGTGAGGAATTCTACGAGTCGAAGCGTTACGACATCAATCCTATCATCGACCGCGTAGGTGGCGGCGACTCTTTCTCCGGTGGTATCATCCACGGCCTGCTGACAAAGCCCGACCAGGGTGCCGCCCTCGAATTTGCAGTGGCTGCTTCTGCCTTGAAGCACACTGTCAACGGTGACTTCAACCTTGTGTCTGCAGAAGAGGTGGAAGCACTGGCAGGAGGTGATGCAAGCGGACGGGTACAGAGATAAGTTCATTTGCTATTAGGCGATTTTACTGTTTGACACTCTCTTGTTGATGACGACAGAAGAACTGAAGAATAGGTTGAAGGCATTTGCGGTAAGGGCTGTCAGGTTGGCAGACAAGTAGACTGACCTGCAGCCAATTATCGAGCTGCTTGTTTGGGAAAATCAGATAAGGATTTCCTGAATAAATTGAAGATGGTGAATGGATGGTAAATAGTTTAATGGTATAAAGGATTAAGTAGCAGAACATTTAAATAGTCAGATAGTAAATAGAAAGATGAGTAAGTTTGATAAAATTGCAGTATTGAATAAGATTGGTTCTACCGGCATGGTGCCCGTCTTTTATCATAAGGATGCAGAAGTTGCAAAGAAAGTAGTGAAGGCTTGCTACGATGGCGGTGTTCGTGCATTCGAGTTCACGAACCGTGGTGACTTTGCTCACGAGGTGTTTGCAGAAGTGGTGAAGTTTGCGGCAAAAGAGTGCCCCGAGATGGCTATGGGTGTAGGTTCCATCGTCGACCCTGCTACTGCGGCGCTGTACTTGCAGTTGGGTGCATGCTTCGTTGTAGGCCCGCTGTTCAATCCGGAAATAGCCAAGATTTGTAACCGTCGTCTGGTTGCCTATACTCCGGGGTGTGGTAGCGTTTCGGAAGTGGGCTTCGCGCAAGAGGTGGGCTGCGACCTCTGCAAGATTTTCCCGGGTGATGTGCTTGGCGCCAAACTCGTGAAAGGTTTGTTGGCCCCGATGCCCTGGTCTAAGCTGATGGTGACCGGTGGGGTGGAGCCGACTCAGGAAAACCTGACCTCTTGGATTAAGGCGGGTGTGTTCTGCGTAGGAATGGGTTCCAAACTCTTCCCGAAAGACAAAGTCGCTGCCGAAGACTGGACTTACGTTACGGAAAAATGTAAAGAAGCTTTAGGCTATATCGCCGAAGCAAGAAAATAGAGAAGAAATTCATTTTGTTTAAAGGTGTTTGAAGGGGACAGCCATCGAAGCGTTTCGGCGCTTCGGTGGCTTGTTTTTTGCTGGAGAGTATACTCCCCGATGAGCAATGGAATGTTTATAAGTGTAAACTATACTCTTAAACTCTAAAACAATGTTATAAAATACCCGGATAGTGTGCCTGATGTTTTGCACATGCGCATAAAACACTTACCTTTGCAGTGCAGTTGGGAAACTGCATTTGGATTTGATAAATAATAAGACAGTTTTCAAAAAGGATATTGGTTGTTAGGTAAAAGGATTGAAAATAGATTTTTTCATAAGCTAAATGTTTTGAATAAATAGGTAAATTAGGTAAAGATTGGATTTTGAAGTTTTCAGAACAGGTAATTGAAGTTTTATTTTTCAGGTAAAGAGAAAGATTGATTTTTGGGTAACATTGATGTAGTTTAAAAGAAAAGCCTTTATGGCTTTTCTTATAGGGGCGGGGAGTTCGTGAGAGCTTGCTCGTTTTTTTATTTCCATATTCTTCGTATTTCCATATTCTTCGTATTTCTATATTCTTCGTATTTCTTGTATATTTTGCCCAGGCTCTACTTCTTTTCCGTATATTTGATGCAGTATGAAGTTATTTACTTGATGCAGTATGAAGTTATTTACTTGATGCAGTATGAAGTTATTTACTTGATACAGTGTGAAGTTATTTATTTGATACAGTGTGAAGTTATTTACTTGATGCAGTATGAAGTTATTTACTTGATGCAGTATGAAGTTATTTACTTGATACAGTGTGAAGTTATTTATTTGATACAGTGTGAAGTTATTTACTTGATGCAGTATGAAGTTATTTACTTGATACAGTATGAAGTTATTTATTTGATACAGTGTGAAGTTATTTATTTGATACAGTGTGAAGTTATTTATTTGATGCAGTATGAAGTTATTTACTTGATGCAGTATGAAGTTATTTACTTGATGCAGTATGAAGTTATTTACTTGATACAGTATGAAGTTATTTATTTGACTCTGTAAGCAGACTAAAAAGAATCCGCGTGAGTTGTCCGATGAACCCGCAACATCCGGTGACGGTAACATTATCGGAGCGGGCGGAAGAACCGGTTTGCAGGTACTGACCGGCGTTAATTTTGAGAGCACCTATACTCATTCGGTGCTATTCCTGTTATCTTCTTGAATAGCAGGCTGAAATACTGTACGTTTGGATAGCCTAACAACTGTGCCACAACGGCCGGGGTATTTCCCGCTTTGAGCAACATCTTTTTAGCTGCTTCAAGCCGTTTCAGTTGGAAATACTCATCTAATGTTTTGCCGGTCTCGAATTTCAGCAAGTCGTTGAAGTAAGGAACGGAAAGATGGAGGTGTGCGGCACAATACTCCGGTGTGGGTAAAACGGCATTGCCCAACTGACCGGAATCGATATAACCGTCGAGCAGCTTTTCCATTTTTACCAAAATTGTTTTGTTCTTGTCCTCTCGCGTAATAAACTGACGCTCATAATAACGGGCACAATAATCCAATAGCAGTTCGATATGACGTGAAAGAATGGTACTGCTGTGTGCATCTATAGGATGATGCAGTTCTTCCTCTATATTCCACAGGCAACAGGTGATTTTCTCTGTTTCACGCTTAGACAGATGTAAGGCTTCTTCCTTGCCGTAATGGAAGAAAGTATAGTTTTTGATATGTTTTTTCAAGGTAGTCCGAAAGAGTAGGTCAGGATGGAATATCAGCAGATAACCTTTATCCGGCAAGGTATTATTTTTACTCATGCGGAAAACCTCTCCGGGCTTCAGAAATACCATCGTGGCATTGGAATAATCGTAATATTTACGACCGCAACAACAGCCGTCGGTGCACTCCTCGGTGAGCAGCACGGTATAGAACTCGAATTTAACGGCATCCTGTTCCAGATCCGGATGTTCCAGATTGATGATGCTTGCCTGGGGATGCAGAGTTTTGCATCCCAAACGGCGGTTGCATTCGCACACGCTCTTTATGTCCAACGTCTCTTTCATCTGTCCTTTCAGCTAATCATCCTTGTGTGGTATTCATTCGGTGTGCATCCTTCCCGTTTCTTGAACAGACGGCACAGATGTTGCGGATATCGGAAGCCCGATGAATATGCTATTTGGCTTGCAGTATCTCGGGTGCCGACGATACGCTCTTTTGCTATTTCAATTACTTTCTCCTGCATGTGCTCCTGCGGCGTCTTGCCGGTCTCTTTCTTTAGCATGTTGTCCATATCTCTGTATTTTCATTTTCTCTTTTCTTTCATCACACAAAATTAGCGGATTATACGGATTTTGCCATAACCTTAATTACTGATAATATAACCTCAGATACGGATTTCGCACATTCTCCGCGGAAATTATGTAATTGGGGTTATAATATCTGTAATTCCGGCCCAATCCGAAATCCCGGTGCATTTCTTAAATAGATTAGAGCGCATTTCCGCTTCTATTAAAAATACTATTTGTTTTTCAAATAATAATTCCTTTAAAATTTGTACTTTTGCCCACTGTTTAGAGAAATCAACGAAAACTTTAAAAAACGAAATAGAATGGCAGTAGAACTGAAAGACCTTACCAAACGTAGTGAGAACTATTCTCAGTGGTACAACGAGTTGGTGGTAAAAGCCGATTTGGCAGAACAATCGGCAGTACGCGGCTGTATGGTGATCAAGCCCTACGGATACGCTATCTGGGAGAAGATGCAACGTCAGTTGGACGATATGTTCAAGGAAACGGGACACGTCAACGCTTATTTCCCCTTGCTTATTCCGAAATCATTCCTCAGCCGTGAAGCGGAACATGTGGAAGGCTTTGCCAAAGAGTGTGCCGTCGTGACGCACTATCGTTTGAAGAACGATCCGAATGGCGGCGGTGTGGTGGTGGACCCTGCTGCAAAACTGGAAGAAGAGCTGATTATCCGCCCCACTTCCGAAACCATCATCTGGAACACCTACAAGAACTGGATCAATTCATACCGCGACCTGCCTATCTTGTGCAACCAGTGGGCAAACGTGTTCCGTTGGGAAATGCGTACCCGTCTGTTCCTCCGTACCGCCGAATTCCTCTGGCAGGAAGGACACACGGCACATGCCACCCGCGAGGAAGCCGAAGAAGAAGCGGTAAAGATGCTGAATGTATATGCCGAGTTTGCCGAAAAATACATGGCAGTGCCCGTAGTGAAAGGCGTGAAGTCTGCCAACGAGCGTTTTGCCGGTGCCCTCAACACCTACACCATCGAAGCGATGATGCAGGACGGAAAGGCTTTGCAGAGCGGTACTTCCCACTTCCTGGGACAGAACTTCGCCAAGGCGTTCGATGTACAGTTCGTCAATAAGGAGAACAAGCTGGAGTATGTTTGGGCTACCTCCTGGGGTGTTTCCACCCGTCTGATGGGAGCGCTTATCATGACGCATTCCGATGACAACGGTCTGGTACTTCCTCCGCACCTGGCTCCGATACAAGTAGTCATCGTACCTATCTACAAGAATGCGGAGATGCTGGCCAAGATTGACGAGAAAGTGGCAGGCATCGTTGCCAAGCTGAAGTCGATGGGTATTTCCGTGAAGTACGACAATGCCGACAACAAACGTCCGGGCTTCAAGTTTGCCGACTATGAGGTGAAGGGTGTTCCCGTTCGTCTGGTGATGGGTGGCCGCGACCTGGAGAACAATACAATGGAAATCATGCGTCGCGATACACTGGAGAAGGAGACGCGTTCCTGCGAGGGTATCGAAGAGTACGTGAAGAATTTGCTCGAGGACATTCAGGCAAATGTCTATAAGAAAGCGCTCGACTACCGCAACAGCCGCATCACCAGCGTAGACAGCTACGAGGAATTCAAGGAAAAGATTGAAGAGGGCGGCTTCATCCTGGCTCATTGGGACGGAACTGTCGAGACCGAGGAAAAAATCAAGGAAGAGACAAAAGCAACCATCCGTTGCATTCCTTTCGATTCGTTTGTTCCGGGTGACAAGGAACCGGGCAAGTGCATGGTTACCGGCAAGCCTTCTGCCTGCCGCGTGATTTTCGCACGTTCCTATTAATAATACTCACCCCGGATTGAGCGGATTGACACAGGTGATTTGAGGAGTTCTGATAATCAGAAACCTTTATCTGTGCTAATCCGCGTAATCTGGGGTGATTGTATATCTTGATACGTCCTCTCGGTTTTAAATTTATAGAGTTATCTCTCATCATGAATTGATGAACAGCTATTTATATTGCTTCAGAAATTCTGAGATTGTTTTGCGTACAGTTTCCGGAGATTGTTTTGAATGAAGCATTGCTGCAATGACAATCCTATTCTCATCAATCAAATAATATATCACGTTAGGGGAAAGTTTTAAATGACGGACAGTAACTATTCAGCGAGAACAAAGGATACGAAGAATTAGCCCGTCAGTTTAGACGAGCGCCAATATAGCTTTAAGAGGGGATTGTCCGTTTTTCCAGGCCGTGTCAGCGATAGAATGTAAAGCGTGGAAGGCATCGGCACCGGTATCAGATCGGAAGCATCCGGATATTTTCTGCTTGACTTTGAGTTTCCGGATTCCGCGTTCGGAGCCGTTGTTGTCGGATGGTATTGCCGGATTCTCAAGGAAGTTGAATATGTAATCTCGACATCTGATTATCCCCCTTTTCATCTCATTGAACTCATTGCGCATATTGTCAAGGTTCTTTTTGAGCAACTCATCAAGCCTCGTCAGCCAACTATCTTTAGGGATTACCTCATAAGTTTTTTGATTCCTCAGATGGATGGCTTCCCGCAACAGCGTCTGCACATCTTTTGCCCAGGTCTGTTCCTTGTCTATATCATTGAGATATTCGAGATTTCTCAGCAGATGAGCCAGACATATCTGATTGTTGAGGAAGTCAATGGCGAAGTACGCGCTGTGGCGGTCTGTCACTGCGACCATATTCTTCAGAGAGTCACCGAAGCGTTCTTCAAGGACTTTGGCGCCACGGCCAGCGCCCCGGAACACGAGAGTCAGATACGTTGTCTGCGCAATCCATGACCAGTTGAGCTTCCCATTGGTGTAACATCCCGATTCGTCGAAGCCCACTACTGAGGATTCCTTTATCATTCGTTCTATCAAGGCAATGGCAGGGCGGGATTTTTCAAGCATCTCACGGACGATATTGGCCAGTGTCCCCTGACTGATTCTGACATTGAACATCGTCTCAAACAACGACTGCAACCGTTCATAAGGCATACACTGCACCACGCTCAGATAGGTTGCAATGGCACGTATGTTTTTGCCGAAGACAATAGCATTACCGCCCCTGCGACGCGGTGCATAATCACGATTGCAACATCCGCAGCTACAGACTTTTTTATAAAATCTGCGTTCACGATAGATTGGCCGTATCTGAGGCAGGTCCACCTGCTGGGTGACATATTCGAGCACCCCTTCAACTTCAGACAAATCCCTGCCACACTCCATGCAATAGTGGGATGACACTTCCTGAATTTCGTCAGGTGTTTCCACCATTTTGCGTGTAGTTCCCTCATGTCCGGATTGACCGCCGACAGGTCTTTCTGACTTCTTCCGCAATGATTTTGTCCGGCGGTCCACCTCAGCCTTTATCGGTTCTTTCGATGGCGGAGTACTGCTGTTGCCGGAGTCCTTCGGCGGCTGTTCATACTTCTCCAGACGCTTGCGTAACTCACGGTTTTCCTTAAGTAGTTTATCAATATTTCGGTTAAGCGACCGATTTTCGGCATACAAGGAATCAATCGTTCCCCGTAACTCCTTAAGCTCGGACAATAGTCCGGCCAAGGTCGAATTTATGTCGTTAACCTGCTGTTTCACAGATACAAAGATAGCGATTTTATCTGACATTCACAAATAGAATCACTGTTATTTTGATGATAATCAGAGGATTATTCTAAAATTGTTGCTGACCAACCTGATTGTATTCGATTCGCTGAATAGTTACGACGGACAGTAATGTTGTTAAATAGAGTAGAAAAATCACTGTCTATAATTCCTATATACGGATGTTTTGCTAAAAGATTTACTTTGTCTTGTATCTTTTGACGTGTTTTCTGTGCCGTCAACATGCCAAAATTATTCTCTACATAAATAAGTATCTCTAAAAAGTGCTCATAAGCCAACTTAGACCAGACTATTTCCATCCCATGCGTTCATTTATCATACTCTCTATTTGGGAGTTTGATATACAGTGTCCTGCTTTATTCTCTTCTAAGGCAAATAGAAGGGCTTCAGCCAAAGCATCTCGGGGAATACTGTTGATAAAGTCGTCCATCGGTATGGCTGATTGATGATAAGTTGCCATCATCGGTTCTTGTGCCGTTTGTTTGGGAGAGTCCTGCTCTTTATATGGTTTAATTTTACCCATTGCTTTTATTTTTAATCAAAGGTAAACTGAATAAATGAAAACTCCTAATATTCAATCCATTTATTTTCCACTGCATCAAAGCCAACCAATCTACATACTATTGTAACCTCCTCCACATCTCCTCGTAACAACTTTCCCTCATTTTTGCAGCGTAAAAAAAGAAAGGAGGCCCGGACATGGCTTTCCGCTATTGGGTGCGTAGCTGCCTGGCATATCCTGCCATCCTTTCTTTACGGCAACCTAAATGCTCACGTTCATCGCATTGGCTCCCAATGCCCCCAAGATGGCGGAGGCTACTGCAATCACGACTTTCAGAATTTTATCCCAGATACTTTTTTTCATGCTATATACGTTTTAAAAGTTGAACATACGAATCGGTAGTAAAATCAGTCATATTTATCCCAATGGATTTTCGCCCTGGTCTCCGTCCGAACCGCCTCCGTCTCCCGAGCCGGAACCGCCGCCGGAGCTTCCTCCTTCACCGTCTCCCTTGTTCACCAATGCTTCCAGGTCGTAGAAGTCAATCTTCTGTCCGGCACGCGTGGCGGTGATGTCCGGTCTTACGGTACTGGAAGGCCGGAAATTGATTTTCACCGCCTTGATGTTCTTTGCGGTGCACTCCTTTACATCCGTTACGCCTGCCGTGCGCGCCGACAGGCTGAATACGCCGAAGTTCTTGATGTTCACCGACTGCCCGTTGTAGAGCGTTGCAATCATGGCCTCCACAAAATTGGTCAATACACTCTGGATGTCGCCCAGCGTCAGCGAACTCTTCTCTTTCATCACGTAGGCAATGTCGTCCAGCGTCGCATTGTCGCCCAGTGTCACCAGCTGCGGGTAGAACTTTGCCACCGCATCTGCCTTTCGAGGATCTTTCCTCGCAATTTTCTTGAATGGTACTCCCATAAACAATTAAATAATTAAAAATTAACAATTAGAAATTAAAGTCCCGTATTGCAATACTATGCTCTTTCTCCTTGGGGGGAGGAAGAGGGGTGCTGCAAAAGTACTCCTCCGGCTTTTGCCGCTCATGGCTTTCTTCGGGTTACGCCGTCTCTTTCCCGTTTCCTTCCTGTTCAGGAAAAGTTCTTCGCCCGATGCCCGTTTATGTCTGTTTTTTCTTGGTAATCACGCTGATATTCAGTATCTTTATGGTGTAATAATTAACCAATAACATAAGGGAATGAAAACAGAAAAAGAAAAGAGGGAAGAGATGGAGGAAGAGCTTCGTCCGTTCCGCATCCACGCCTATTCGAAGGAGGAGCTTGCCATGCTCTACAACCCGACTTACTGCATCAGCAATGCCATCTATACCCTGGCGGCATGGATACGCCACAACAAGGCGCTGAAGGGTGAGCTGGAGAAGGTGGGCTACAACAAATACCGGCGCACCTTCACTCCGCTGGAAGTGAAAGTGCTGGTGAAGTATCTGGGAGAACCCTGACATGCCGTCGGCCGGAAATAGGGAAGCCGTGTAAAGAAAACGCCAATATATGTAAAGCCCCGTAACAATATATGTTGTCATGCACAACAATATATGTTACGGGGCTTTTCTCTTCTCCTCGAATGCCGGTTACTGATATAGCTGGATGTCCACTACCTCATATTCGGTCGTCTCCTGCTCGTTGGTCCGTGTGCCGAATCCGTACTTTTCCAGTGCCTGCACCAGTACCAGCTGGGTGTGCGGGTTCACCTGCACCTTCCCGAATATGCTGAGCTTGGTCAGTATCACGCTGGCAGGGAGCCATTTTACCTGCAGGTCTTCGGGCAGCGGCTTGCGGAAGAATACGAAGAGGTTCTCCTCCACGGGGTCTTTCATGCGGTGCCGCTCGTTGTGCTTGTTCAGCTGTTCTATCTCCTCGCCCTCGTACCAGTATCTGAAACCGCCCTTCAGCAAGGCGAGCGCCTGGGCGTAGATGCCGGGATGGTTCACCGGGGTGCGGTAGTCTATGCCGGTGACGGTGATGGGGAGGAAACGCCGGTTACCGCCGATGTCCTGCAGGCACTGCCGGTTGTTGGTGCTCCCGATGAAGGAGCAGTGGCGGGGCAGGGTGAAGGCTTCGACGTCGTAGGCCTTGCGCTGCGTCACGTTGTCCTGCGCGATGATTCGCTTCAATGCCGCCAGCTCGCCGGGCCTCACGCCCTCGAACTCTTCCATGTTGATGATGATGCGCGTGGATAGCAGGCGGGCGTCGTCCTTGTTGGAAGGGTCTATCATGCCGTTGTAGAAGTACTCTTTCCACTCGGGCGGCAGCAGGTGGCGTATCCAGCTGCTCTTTCCCTTTCCCTGCTCGCTGTAGAGGATGATGACGAGCTGGTTCATCTCCTCGTCGCTCAGCGCGCAGGCCACCATGCCCACCATCCATCGTTTGAATCCCTCCTGCCACAGTTCCCGGTTCTCGGTCGTCAGGGTGTCGGCAAGTTGGGCGATGTAGTCCGTCCCGTCCCAGGGGGGAAGCGCGTACAGGTAGTCGGTGTAGGGATTGAACTCCTTGGCGTAGTTGGAGTCTATCACGGCTCTGAGGAAATTCTGGTAGCAGGAGATGCCGGCCATCTGCAGGTCTACGAACAGGGTGTTGTAGTCCTTCCCGCGCATGGGGCGGTATCCTTTCCGGGCCTCTTCGGGCGGTGCGTAGGGCATGAACTCGAGGCGGTCCAGGATGAGGTTCCTGCGGATGCCGTAGTGCTCTCCGAGGAAATCCATCACTTGGCTGATGACGGGCTTTTTCTCCTCCTTCTTTGCGGCGGCTTCGTTGGTCTTGTCGGTATAGATGTAGGCGTTGTGCAGGGGAGACTCCACGTCGGGGTACTCCTGCCCGAACTCTCTCTTGGCCAGCCTGACGGCTGTCTGCTCGTCCAGTCCCTTGCTGTAGCATTTGTTGCCCAGGGCGAAGAGGAAGTTGTCGCGGTTTCCCGCCCGGAACCTGGTGGTGCGCTTCACGGCGGTCACGGCTTTGGCGAATATCAGTTTCTCCCAAGGCTCTGCGTCGTGCGGCATGGCGGCATCGGAGTCGGCGAGGGGACGTGCCGTTTCGGCAGCCGTCCTCTTCTTGGCACTTTCCTTCTTTGCAGGCGGGATGATGCGCGCCGGCAGCGGGGACATCTGTTCCAGCAGTGCGGCGTTGACATGGGCATGCGGGTCGAAGGAGATGAAGTATCCTCGCGAGATGTCCTTCCCGCTTCCGTCCACCTCTACTCCGAGCAGGGCCTCGTAGTGCTCCTTGGCGGCGTTGTACAGCTTCAGGTGTATCTCCTCGAGCGTGGCGTAGGTCACCTCGCCCTGCCGGAGACGGTCGTACAGACGCCGGGTGTATTCCGTCTGCATGAAGACGAACAGCTTGTAGCCGTGCCTTTTGGGGGAGAGGAAACTGCCCAAGGTGTGCGGGTCTTCGTTGACGAGGGTCCGGATCTGCTCCAGCTGTCCCTCTTCCAGGTCGTCGATGTCGAGCGTGATGACGGGGTTGTAGCGGACGATGCCCGGGGCGAGCCTCCTTTCCCGGTAGTTGGCCGTGAGGGTCCTGAAGGGAAGCTGCTTCTTGACGCGGTTGGCTTCCTCCACCTTTCCCTGTGCCACGAGGCTGGCGATTTTGATGATTAACTTGGCATGCTTGCCGTTTTTTATGTCGGCCATGTCCTGCGTGAAGGTTGTCTCCCCGCTGACGGCGCTGAAACCACGGTAGGTGGTCACTGGAATGTTTTCCATTCGATTTGTATTAAGTTTGCCTTATTGGCGGCGCAAAGATGCCGTTTATTTCCTTAGGAAGCAAAAACGGCCGTCCGCGGTGGACAGCCGTTTTTTTACAATTTGGATTCCTTGGTTCCGGCTCATGCTTCCGGATACAGCTCGTTGTAGAGCCTGTATAGTTCGGACTCGATGCATCTGGCGTTCAGCGTGTTCGTGCCGCCGTCGGCATCCATGAAGTCCACCAGCAGATACAGTGTCCTTGCCAGTCGGCTGACGCCTTTCATCCCGTGTTTCTTCCCGGGGTCTGCCAGCAAATGCACGAAAGGCGTCAGAAACGCTTTCCTGTCTTTGTACTCCACCCGTAGGTGCCTGCGCACCTGCGACAGAAAGTCCATCGCCAGCTGCAATTCCTCACTCTCTTTACTGTAAATCACCTGGAAGCCTTTCCCTTGGAAGAGCTTCACCTCAATTGGAACTTTTTTCCCATTCTTTTTATTATTTTGAAGGTATATATTTATGGTTTGATAACAAACCGGACGCAAAATTAACAAATAAAGCAATGCGGACGTCTTTTCTGTCCGGAATTCTTCCGGAGGGCATCCGGCTCCTTCGTGTCAGGGAACCGTGCCGGCGGCACCCGGTGCGTGTGTGTCGAAGGGGGGGGAGGAGGGTGAGGTACATGACCCTGCAGGGAATAATGTAACACACCCTTCCTTTAAAAAAAATAAGAGAATCACGCGCCTGCGCGCGTACCTCTCCATAATGGATGATGAGCTGCCGTGCAATGCTTTTCCGGCATTCCCTACGAACTGAGCGACAATACCGAGCGTCATTACCAAGCCATCTTCTATGTGGTCTTCACCCTGCCGGGACAGTTTGTCGAGACGGAAGTGCGCAGCGCCCGCGGCCGTGCCGATGCCGTGGTGAAGGCAGGAGTGAACTTCAGCAAGGAGACAAGGAACGTGGAGAGGTATCTGGTGGAGGGCTGATTCATATAAATGCCGTCGCGAGGGCTTCCGACATTTTATGTGTCGGAAAATTTTGTAATTTCATTTCTTGGCATTACCTTTGCGCTCATTAAACGGAGCGTGCCATAAGTGTTTATCTTTCATAAGCATCCGTTTACGGCAGCATGTCGCAAGACGGCTTGGATATAACTATTTCGTCGCCTTCCTTCCGAGATGGTGGAGGGTCTTGAAATAAAATGAATGCACATAGTCTATTTAAAGTAACCGCATTACATTACTTGACCGGGAGGTACTTCGCTACTCCGGTGTCCCCCAATCATATTTTTTCGTGAACGAGAATGCAGAAATGCACTGGTATGCAGTGCGTGTCACCTATAGCCGTGAGCTTTTTTTCAAGGATTTTCTGGATGCCGAGGGCATCGAGAGCTATATCCCCATGCGCTATGAGTATGTCGTGCGGAAGGAGCGCCGCCTGCGCAAGCTTGTTCCCGCGGTCCATAACCTGGTCTTCGTCCGCTCCACCCGCGAGCGCATGGACGAAATAAAGAACAGGCCCGGCATGAACATCCCCGTCCGCTATATCATGGACCGCGAAACCCGCCGGCCCATCGTCATCCCGGACTCGCAGATGCGCAGCTTCATCGCCGTGTCGGGCACCTACGACCAGGCCGTGCTCTATCTTGAACCCACCGAGCTGAACCTCTCTCAAGGAACACGGGTACGCATCACCGGCGGCATCTTCGAAGGCGTGGAAGGGGTGTTTGTGCGTGTGCGCCATGACAGGAGGGTGGTGGTGAACATCGAGGGGGTGATGGCGGTGGCGACGACATTTGTGCATGCGTCGCTGGTGGATCCAATCGAATAATAATTTGTAACAATATTGTCCGAATCTTTAAAGAATAGAGCTGTCCATGGTGCGAAGTGGAGCTTTATCGATAACATATCCAATTCGGGTGTTGCCTTTTTGGTAGGTCTGATATTGGCCCGTCTCTTGACTCCTGCCGAATATGGCATTATGGCCATGATTGCTATCTTCATAGCAGTGTCCAACTCTATTGTAGACAGTGGTTTCTCTAATGCACTGATACGGAAAGTACGTATTGATAGGGTAGACTACGATACGGTTTTCGTGTTTAATCTGATAGTCAGCATTGTTTTATACATCCTTTTATATGTATCTGCCCCTGCTATCAGTCTGTTCTTTAAAGAACCGGTTTTGATAGATGTGCTAAGGGTAATAGGGCTAATACTGATTGTTAATGCATTGAGTATCATTCCCCGTACCATATTGGTAAGAGGCATTGATTTTAAGACACAGACCAAAGTATCCATAATATCTTCTGTTTCAAGTGGATTGATTGGTGTGGGTATGGCTATGATGGGCTTTGGGGTATGGAGCTTGGTGTGGCAACAGCTTTCCCGGCAGATTCTGAATTCTCTGTTTCTTTGGATATTCTGTAAATGGCTGCCCCAATGGGAATTCTCCGTAAAAAGCTTCAAGGAAATGTTCGGCTTTGGCTATAAGCTCTTGTTGTCCGGATTATTGGATACTCTTTACAAGAATGTTTATTATGTGGTTATAGGTCGTTGCTACAGTTCTGCACAGTTGGGGCAATATACTCGTGCAGAGCAGTTCAATACGATATTTTCCAGTAATCTGACCAGTATTGTCCAGCGTGTCAGTTATCCGGTGCTTAGTTCCATTCAGGAAGATCCGGAGCGCTTGCGCGAGGCTTACCGGCAGATAATAAAGACTACGATGCTTGTGACATTCGCTTGCATGCTGGGACTTGCAGCTGTGGCTAAACCTTTGATTATAATTCTGATCGGTGAGAAATGGTTGACTGCCGTTTCCTTTCTGCAGATTATTTGTTTCAGCGGTATGCTTTATCCGCTTCATGCCATCAATCTGAATATCCTGCAGGTGAAAGGGCGTTCGGACTTGTTTCTGAAACTGGAAATCATAAAGAAGACCATTGCGGTGTTTCCTATTCTGATAGGTATTTTTTATGGCATCGAATATATGCTGTGGGGGAGTGTCTTAACCTCTTTCATAGCCTATTTCTTAAATAGCCACTATTCTGCCGACTTGATACGCTATTCTACCATAGAACAAATCAAGGATGTGCTTCCGGTTTTTGTAGTTTCTTTGATAGTTTCTACTATCATGTGGCTTTTTTCCTTATTGGATATATCCGTTTATATTCAATTACCCATTCAGATTATGGTTGGTCTGACATTGGCTTTTGCTGTTTACGAGAGATTAAGATTGCCTGAATATCTCGAGGTAAAACGGCTTGGGCTGTCTGCACTTCGCAAAAAATAGAAATCATATATTTTTATAGTAAGATGGAAGATAAAGTGATTACAGTTACTTCTCCATTACTTCCTTCGCTTGACGATTTCATTCCTTATTTACAGGATATTTGGAACCGTAAGTGGCTGACCAATAACGGTCATTATCATCAGGAATTGGAGAAAGCCTTGTGTGAATATTTGAAGGTGCCTTATATCAGTCTTTTTACCAATGGCACACTGCCTTTGATGTGTGCTCTGCAAGCATTGCGTATTACTGGTGAGGTGATAACAACTCCGTATAGCTTTGTAGCTACCACCCATGCTTTGTGGTGGAATGGAATCAAACCGGTATTTGTGGATATTGACCCTGAAACTTGTAACATTGATCCGGACAAAATAGAAGCGGCAATAACCCCCAAGACAACGGCGATTATGCCGGTACATGTTTATGGCAAGCCTTGTGATACAGAGCGTATCCAGGCGATAGCGGACAAATACGGGTTGAAGGTCATTTATGATGCTGCCCATGCTTTTGGGGTAGAAGTGGATGGAAAATCAATTCTGAATGCCGGTGATATGTCAACCTTGAGTTTTCATGCGACCAAAGTTTACAATACGATTGAAGGTGGTGCTTTGATTTGCCATGATGAGAAGACTAAAAAGCGTATCGACTATTTGAAGAATTTCGGTTTTGCAGGGGAAACGACTGTCATAGCTCCGGGGATTAATGGCAAGATGGACGAAGTACGTAGTGCTTATGGTTTGTTGAATTTGAAACAAGTGGATGCAGCTATTGAAGCTCGCCGACAAGTGGCTGTCATGTATCGTAAAGGCTTGGAACATGTACCTGGTATCACTTTTATGGAAGATATGCCCGGAGTCCGTCATAATTACTCTTACTTTCCCATATTCGTGGATGCTGAGAAATATGGCATGACACGCGATGAACTTTATTTCAAGATGAAGGAACGGAATATATTGGGGCGTAGGTATTTCTATCCGTTGATAAGCGAATTTTCTACTTATCGAGGATTGGAATCGGCTAAGCCTGAGAATCTGTCGGCGGCGCATAGAGTGGCAGATAATGTGATTTGTTTGCCGATGTATGCAGGACTGGGTGAGGAAGAGATTAATTGGGTTCTTGCTACAATAATAGAGAAATGAAACAAAAAAGATTAATGTTATTGGGAGGACTTCCTTACCTTCTACCTATAATAGAAGAGGCTCATAGATTGGGAGTCTATGTGATTACAGCAGATTATCTTCCCAATAATATTGCTCATAAATATAGTGATGAGTATTGTAATGTTAGTATTGTAGATAAGGAAGCTGTTTTGCAGGCTGCACTGGAACTACAGATTAATGGAATCCTATCGCATGCTGTTGACCCAGGAGTTGTAGCTGCTGCTTATGTGGCAGAGAAGATGGGCTTACCTTTCCAATGCTCCTATGAAGTGGCTTGTATATTGCAAGACAAATCAAAATTTCGTCAGTTTTTATCAGAAAACGGATTTAATACTCCTCATGCGAGGGGATATGGTAATTTGAGAGAAGCATTAAGGGATGTGGATTTTTTTACATGGCCTGTAATTGTTAAACCAGTTGATTCGGCTGGCAGTAAAGGAGTGAGTAAAGTAGAATCGTCAGAGCATTTGGCAGAAGCTGTAAAAATGGCTTTAGATGCTTCTCTATCCAAGAAATTTGTCATTGAGGATTTTTTAAATTTAGAAGGGTATCAATCCAGTGCTGATGTCTTTACGGTAGACGGAAAATTGGTATATTCTACTTATTCAGACCAGCTATTTGATTCAAATGCAGAAAACCCTTATACTCCTGCTATTGAGATATGGCCAGCTACGATGCCTCAATACTATCAAAATGAACTAACTTCTGAATTGCAGCGGTTATTTACAACTTTGGATGTCAAGTCAGGAATTTACAATGTGGAAAGTAGAGTCTGTACCAATGGAAAGGTTTACATAATGGAGGTGTCACCACGTGGAGGAGGAAACCGTATCGCAGAATTGCAGGATATGGCAACGGGACAGTGCCTTATTAGAAATGAAATACTTAAGGCTCTTGATATGCCAATGAATAAAATAGCTAGTCCGATTTATGAGGGGGTGTGGTGTAATTATATATTGCATACTAATGAGGCTGGTATTCTTCATGCCATACATATTGATGAACAATTTCGCCGAGAACATATTCGTAGTATGGGATTGACAAAATCCCCAGGTGATAAGGTGGAAGTGTTTATGGGTGCAAATCAATCATTAGGAACTCTCTTTTTACAATTTGACACCCGTGAACAGTTGAATGAGGCTTTAGTAAATCAAGATAAATGGCTGAAAATATGCTTGGAATGAGTTCGGAGATAGGTGGCTATTTTAGTTTAGAACTAAATCAAAGAGAAAAAAACTCATTCCATTCGGGTGGTATATATTTGAATAGTGGTAGAAATGCTTTAGAATATATACTACGCTCTTTGCCAAGGATTAGTAAATTATGGATTCCTTACTTTACTTGTGATGTAGTTTTGGAACCATTGCGGAAATTGGATATTTTATATGGTTTTTATCACATCAATGAAAAATTAGAACTTTGTGAGGATATACAGTTGGAGCCTGATGAATATTTTTTAGTTACCAATTATTATGGTATTAAAGACAGATATATTCAGGAATTATCGTTAAAGTATTCTTCACGATTGATAGTTGATAATGCACAAGCTTTATTTGCAGAACCGATACAAGGGGTGAAAAGTGTTTATAGTCCACGAAAATATGTCGGAATTCCTGATGGGGGTATTGCCTATATAGAAGCAGGTCTTGATATAAATCAATATGATAGAGATGTCTCTTATGAGCGTTGTAGTCATTTGTTGAAAAGACTTGATTTAGGGGCTGGTGCAGGATATGTGGATTTTAAAAAGAATAGTTGCAAGTTGCAGGGACAGCCTATAAAAAGAATGTCAAGGCTTACACAAAAATTATTTCAATCGATAGATTTTGAACATATTAGGAATATGCGTAGAGATAATTTTCAATTATTACATAATTGTTTAAGTGAGGCCAATATATTATCAATTCCAGAGTTGGATTCTTTTTCTTGTCCATTGGTGTATCCTTATTATACTAATGATTATACATTGAAAAAAAGATTGATTGAAAATAGGATTTTTGTTGCTACTTATTGGCCGAATGTACTTGACTGGTGTTCTTCGGAAACTTTGGAATATAAATTGGCTAATGGAATTATTGCAATTCCGTTAGATCAGAGATGTACGCCTAATGATATGTGTAAAATTAGTTCGTTGATTCTTAATGTATAGCAAATGTTAAATGTGTAAATATTTATTGTTTTTATATTTGTTCTTGTGATTATAATACTGATAATTAATATTTTAGTTTAAATATTCATTTGTAAAATATGGAGGTTTCGATTAGACCATTAATGATGGAAGATGCATATACTTCTGTAAAATGGAGAAATGACTCTGAAGTTTTTAAATATACAGGAAATACTTACAATCATGAAATAACCATTCAAGATGAGTTGTCATGGATAAAAAACGTGATACAAGCTGAAAATGAGTATAGGTGTGCTATCATAGTAGATAATCAATATGTTGGTAATATTTATTTGACAAATATTGGTAATGGCTCTGCTGTTTATCATATATTTTTAGGTGAAAAGAGTATATGGGGAAAAGGTGTAGCTAGACGAGCATCCCAATTGATACTTAAATATGCCTTTGATTCTTTAAATTTAAATAAGGTTGAGTTGAATGTAAAGATGAAAAATGAAAGAGCGATAGAGTTGTATAAAAGAATCGGATTTCAAGAATATTCTCATGATGAGAAGTGGATACATATGATAATTGTTAAAGAGTGGGTACAAAGGTAAAGGTGCCAACTTTCCCATAGAATTAAAATGAAAATCCTAAAATCAAGGTTCATTTTTATGTTGACTATGCAAAAAGTTTTTTGAAGTGCTTTCTCATACATTATATGTTAATTTTTGATGCTTATAAATATTAAAAATTATGGTTTACCATTTTTTCTCTGGTAAATATTTACATCTTTCACCTCAATTGATGGATTCTATTTTGCTGAATGCTAATAGAACAAATAAGAAGGGGAAATCAGATGTTTATATTATAATAGAAAATACAGGGCAGAAAATCTTCGGAGATAAGGATTGTGTTACTGTCTATAAGGAAATAGCTCAGAAACACCATTTTACGAATCTGGAATTTATTAATTCACGATGGTTGTTACTTTTACGTATTTTTATGATAGGTAAGAATGATAGAATAGTTTTTCATTCTTCTTTAGGTCCTAAAATAGTGACAATTGTAAATATATTAATTTACTTGTTGGGGTTGAAAAAGAAAGCTGCTTCTATATGCTATGTTTGTTGGGGAGGGGATTTTGGTTATTGTAACAAATTAAATAAATGTGATACTTATATTGAAAAGTTTATAACTTTTGTTTATGAAAAAGTTTGGCCGTGGTATGGATATATTATAGCTTTAACTGTTGCTGATAAGAAAATACTATTAGAAATATATAAGTCAAATAATATTGTAAATCTACCATATATAGCAAAAAGTTTAGTAGATGACAAAAATTAAACTTATGCTGTTAAACATTTAATTTTTAAGCGGTTAAATTTGTAAAAATCCTT
>CAXHRO010000007.1:0-104126 GCA_964018905.1 uncultured Muribaculaceae bacterium | reverse complement strand
GAGCTCGGGGGTGCCTTTACGGTAGAATCCCCCTATGTCGTGAGCCCAGAAGAAACAGCCCGCGTTACCGCTCTTGGTGGTCATCTCGACCTCATAGTCAAGCATCTCCCATGTAGCGTATACATCGCCCGAGAACTGGATGGGATGGCGATGATCGCCCCAGCCGCCCCAGCGTGAGAAGCCCGTGCCGCGCTTGCCTCCCGTGCGGGAATCCTCATAGTACAGTTCATTGAGCCACGGCAGGTGGTTGGTGGTAGTGCCACGCACCACAGGGAATGCATAGTCCTGCTGCCAGTCGAGCCACCAGAAGGCCACCCCCATATCCTCACTGGGACGATGGGCCGCCTTGAAGAACGCCGCCATATACCTGGGGTCACCGGCATCGAAATAGGGCATCGCGTCCTTCTCTGGATCCAGACCCATATGCTTCATAAAGTCGGCATAGTGATCCTCGTGATGGCGCATGCCGTCGTGGGGATGGTCGTTGACGGTGACATGGATATTGTCGGCGGCAAGCTCGGCTATGAGGCCTTCGGGATCGGGAATGAGCTTGCGGTTCCAGCTGTAACCGGTCCATCCCTTGGTGCCGGCGTGTCCGGCGCCTATAGTGGCGTCCTTACGGTGCCAGTCCATGTCAAAGACGAGAATGTCAAGGGGGAAATCATGATCCTTATACCCCTGAACAATCTCGCGGTAATCGTCGGCCGTATAGGGCCACCAGCGACAGTACCACGAGCCATGGACATACTTGCGCGTCATGGGCACCTTGCCGCTGACTGCAGTGAGCGATTTCATAGCCGAGCGAAAATCGTTGCCATAGACAAACAGGTATATGTCCTGCACGTGTCGGCGGTCTCGCAGATGCAGAGTGCCGTTTTTGAACACATCCTTGCCAGTGTCGATGATTACCTGCCAGCCATCGCGACTGAGCAACCCCTGCGACATGGGTATGCGCGAGTTGGCCTCGTCAAGAGTCACGATGGGACCACCGAGATTACCATGGTTACGGTCGGGGATACACCACGAGCGTTCCTCGCCATTCTGGATCCACCGGGCCACGAGATTGTTCTGTCCCAGGCCACAACCGTCGGCGCTGTACACGAGTTCGAACACCGGCGTTGTCATAGTGTAGTTGTCACCGTCACGGGTGATCCTGACATCGACATCGCCACAGCGACGGTCGATGGCAAAGAGGGTCGAGTCGTCCAAAAACGCCTGGTCGACCGCATACTCGATACGCACGAGATTATCGGTGATGAAACTGAACCTCGCGTTGTCGATCACAACAGGATTCCCGGCTCTGAGAATGGCTACCGTATTGCCAAGCATCAATAATAGCAGTAATAACTTTTTCATGCGATAATTTTTTGTCTCTGATACAAAGGTAAACCCAAAAAGATTCATTTATACCATGATTTAACACCAAAAAGCATGCTTTACAGCAGGTTTGTATTATTCCGCTCACTTTTTGTACGATACCGCTCATCCGACTGCTGGGAAAACCGTATTTTTACACAGTCAAAACAATAGTTCAATCATCATCACATTATCTATGCCATGAAATTTACTTTTATCATAGCTACGACACTGCTCACAGTCTTGACTGCCCAGGCACGGGATGTGGCAAAATTTACAGGGTTTGAAGATGACTTCAACAATCGTGAACTATATGACCGCAACTGGGAAAAGCTCTCTGACGAGGCTCAGGGTGAGGTCTCATATATTAATGAGTACGGCAACGGATATATACGTGTCACCAGCGACAGCCGTACCGCACAGGGCGTGAAACACACGCTTACCGGACTTACACCCGAGACCCTCTACCGTATCGAGGCGCGGGTGAAGACCGACT
Source organism: uncultured Muribaculaceae bacterium (assembly GCA_964018905.1). GTDB lineage: Bacteria > Bacteroidota > Bacteroidia > Bacteroidales > Muribaculaceae > JAAVFS01. The sequence goes on along the minus strand of CAXHRO010000007.1, from coordinate 102,274 downwards.
CGGTCGCCGAAGGTCGAGGAGCCGTGCTGTACATCAACCCTGCGGGGGGCCTGGAACAGCCTTGGAATGCTTCAAAATTTGTATACGGCACTACCGACTGGCAGACGGTCTACATGGACTTTGTCAGCGACCGCTACGGCAAGGCCGATATCGTATTGGCTCTTGGCTATCCGTGGGGTACCTACAACGGTGGCAAAGCCAAGGGGTCGGCCTGCTGGGATGACGTGAAAGTGGCCCCTACTCCGCATGGAGCAATGAAAACATTCAAGGGCAAGCATGTGAGCGTATTCTTTGACACTGAAAAGGTAGATATCGAAGAAAAGGATATGGGCCCATGGGTCAAGACTCTCGACAAGGTTTATGAAAGCTACAGCAGACTGGTGGGCGGAAAGCCTTACGACGGACGTCGCCTGAACATCATAGCCACCCCGGGCATCGAACCGGGCTACTGGGCGCTTGCCGGCAATCCGATTCTTATAAACAGCCAGTCTAAAATAGGAAGCATACCCGAGAAATTCAACGCCGACAGCGACTGGAGCTTCGGTGTCACCCATGAGATAGGCCACGTGTTCAACGCCAGCCACATGGACAAGTCTGCACAATGGAACTGGAACGACGAGCTCTTCGCCAACTTCAGGATGTCATATGCCCTTGAGAAACTCAACGGCAAGGTCTCCCAGGACAAAATGTATCAGGGACGCGAAATCATCGACTACTACAAGAAGACATACGACAGAACTATCGGCGCCGGCAAGCCGTCATCTGAAGGTGACGCTCTACATTATACCTTACTGCGCATAAAAGAGAAATATGGATGGAAAGTCTTCGAGAAGGCTTTCAGAGCCCTATACACGCTCGGTGACAAGGATATCGACCGGCAAGTCCCTGCCTATGAGAAATTCATGTTCTTCCTCAGGCATGTATCGGAGGCCGCCGGCGAAGATGTCACAAAAACCACATATACCGACCAGGAACTCGATCTTATAAAGAAAGGCTTTGAATCCTGATAATTAAATCAGTAAAATTCATACCACACATGAAAACAAGACTTCTTAGCAAGAACCGCACAAACGTCATCGGCGAATACGGTGGCATCGGGTTCCCGATGTCCGGACACCTGTGGTCGGCCGATAAGAAATCGGATATAATAAACACGGCAATATCACTCGCCATCGCAATGACCGCGGCATTGTATCCCGGACCGACGACTGCCAGACAATATTGGAATATTGATTCGAACGGAGGCATAGCATGGAACGTCACCGACAGTGAAAGCCATTATGACCATATCGAAATGTCGGGCAAACGCGTAGCTACAGTACTGCGTTACGGGGTTGAAAACGACGGATCCTTCAGAATTGAGAAAAGCATGGTATGGCCTATGTTGCGTACGGTTCCAAACAACACCCACGCGAGCCTCATGCGGCGCTTTGCATGGAATCCGCTTGATGCCGTCACCATAAACGGCCGGGCTTTAAGAAACGAGAAAGTCGACAGGATATCCATACACAGTGCCCTCGAGATCGAGAGCCGCTTTGACAATGGCCGATACGGAAGCTGGATACTGAAACGCGCCTATTTCCCGTCAACCACATCACCTTCTCTCATCGAAAAATATGAAATCATCAACGACAGCGACCGTAAACTGGCGGTAGAGATACCCAGCGGAGGCTTCACAACAGCCACCTGTCCCGACAAGGGTGTGTCCGGATCATATTCCATACAGGGAACTGTCATAGGATCAGGGTCATACGACCTCCAACCCGGCGACACTCTGGCTTTCTCGGCCCGCATCACTGCTATGGCCACGGGTGAGTCCCCAGTCATCACCGATGCCGATATTGAGTATGAGCAACGTAAGAAGCTCGTCGACACACTGATGGGATCTCTTGTACTCGAGACTCCCGATACGGTTATAAACCGTATGATGGACTTCGCAAAGGTACGTGCATGCGAGAGCATATTCGCCACCCGCGGCGGCCCGATGCATGGTCCCGGCGGAGAATCATACTATGCCGCCATATGGGCCAACGACCAGGCCGAGTATGTCAACCCGTTCTTCCCTTTCACTGGATATGAGTACGGCAATGAGTCGGCCCTAAACTCGTTCAGGCACTTCGCCCGATTCATAAATGACGGATACCGACCGATTCCCAGCTCGATAATAGCCGAGGGTGACGACATATGGAACGGTGCCGGAGATCGTGGCGATGCCGCCATGATAGCTCATGGTGCCGCAAGATATGCTCTGGCAAGGGGTGACCGCAACGAGGCAATAGAACTATGGCCACTTATATCATGGTGTCTCGAGTACTGCCGGCGAAACATTAACAGTGATGGCGTAGTATTGTCGGACAGCGACGAACTGGAAGGACGTTTCCCTACCGGAGACGCCAACCTATGCACATCGTCACTCTACTACGATGCCCTGGTGTCGACCTCATACCTTGCCCGAGAGATAGGCATGCCGGGAGCATCGCGCTACAGCAAGGAGGCCGCGGCTCTGCGCAGGAACATCGACCGGTATTTCGCCGCCGATGTCGAAGGTTTTGACACCTATGCCTATTACAAAGGCAACGATGTGCTCAGAGCATGGATATGCATACCGCTGGCAATGGGAATCGACGAGCGTGCGTACGGTACAATCGATGCCCTCTTCTCGACACGCCTGTGGACCGAGAACGGACTCCTCACCGAGGCCGGTGACAAGACCTTCTGGGATCGCTCTACTCTTTACGCCCTCCGAGGCGTATTTGCCGTAGGTGCTACCGAGAAAGCCACCGACTATCTCCGGCACTACTCTGCCACCCGACTTCTCGGCGAGCATGTGCCGTATGCCATTGAAGCGTGGCCCGAGGGAGAGCAACGCCACCTCTCGGCCGAGAGCGGCCTTTACGGACGTATTATCACCGAGGGACTCTTTGGCATAAGACCTACCGGACTGAGGAGCTTCACTCTCTGCCCGCGTCTGCCACAAGACTGGGACCACATGAGCCTCAGGAAAATAAAAGCGTTCGGAGGCGACTTTGACATTCATGTCGAGCGCCAGTCACCAGGCCGGCTCAAAGTGTCGGTATCGAATGCAGGCCGGCATCACACCTATACGGTTAAAGACGGCAAGGCCGTCAGTGTAAAGATTTAGCGACTGCCGCCTATGAAGAAGTTTCTCTTTTTAACAATATCAGCCGGCATACTGCTGGCCACAGGTTGCTCGGGTGAAGCAGGAATTGTCTCTGACCGACAGGTACAGCCCGACGAGATCGCAGTATTCCACTCAACCGACAAAAAACTCGAGAAAGCCTATGAATGGGCACGAAAGACAGCTCTTTCATATTCATATACCGACGCCGACCCGGTAGGCAGCTGGTATGTCGCCAGTCTGCCTATCAGGGAAGCCTTCTGCATGCGCGACGTCTCCCACCAGTCGACAGGGGCTCAGATTCTGGGCCTTGCCGAACACAACAAAAACATGCTTACCCATATCGCCGACAACATTGCCGAATCGCGCGACTGGTGTAGCTACTGGGAAATAAACCGGTACGGCAAGCCGGTGCCGGCCGACTATTCCAACGACAGGGAGTTCTGGTATAACCTCACAGCCAACCCCGATGTTATACAGACATGCCTCGGTATGTATGAATGGACTGGCGACAGTGATTATATCCACGACCCTGTATTCACCGGGTTCTACCGGCATACGGTCTGTGACTATGTCGAGCGATGGGATCTCTCTCCTGGGCGCATAATGGATCGTAAGCCATACATGAACCAGCCCGAGAACTTCGACTGCGACAACAAATTCCATGTGTGCCGCGGAATCCCATCCTATAACGAGAATCTACCGGGACTCTCACTGGGTGTCGATCTTGTAGCCGCTCTGTATGGCGGCCACAAGGCTTATTCCAGACTGTTGGCTCTTAACGACACCACCATCACACACTGCACCGCCACCGATACCGCCGCCTCATACCGCCGGATGCTTGAAACTCAATGGTGGAACAACTGCGAGTCACGCTACCATGCCGGACTGATGCCCGACGGCACATTCGTTGACAGCGAGGGATCACTTTACATACTGTGGTTTGGAGCAACCGAGGATGCCGGCCGGATACGTCACACGTTAAATGAAATCGCATCCAACGACTGGGATATACAGTATTCTTCTTATTTTCCCGAGATATTCTACCGTTACGGCTATTGCAAGGAGGGCTACGACTACATGATCAGCCTCCCGGCAATGTCTACATCCGAGTATCCCGAGGTTGCTTTCAGCCTTGTCTCGGCATGTGTATGCGGTACCATGGGATTCAACCCGTCCTACTCAGGCAAGAGCGTCAGCACAATATCCCGACTGGAAAACCCAGGCGAAGAGTCATCGATAAGCAATATCGCTGTCTTTGACGGGTATATGAGCGTCAGGCACTCCGGACACGACATGACCGAGATAACCAACGATACATCGGTCGATCTCACGTGGCAGGCTTCGTTCATGGGCGACTACACATGGATCGAAGCTGGATCCGAACGTATTCCCGTTGTCCGCGACCGCGATGTCAAAGGCAACACTGTGTCATCGGCCAAGATAAAACTGCCTGCCAACACATCGCTTAGAGCGAAGGCTGTGATATGAGAGGAAAAGGAATGCTCCAGATAAATTTGGCTTTACTCTCGACTTATCCTTATATTTGACTATCGTCCGATATACTTTCGCTCGGTAATGCTCAAATAAATTTGGCATTACTCTCGGCTTATTCGTATATTTGTATAATCTAACAGACCCCTACCTGGCCTGCATCATCAAAGTCTGAATGATGAGATTATAACAATCATTACATTACCCCATGCCATGAAACGCTCTTTAGTGTTGAATATATTTACATTGATTTTACCGATTATCACCGCTATAGCGGCAACATCACCTCTTGACGGACACCGCATACGCCATTACACCGTCTCTGACGGGCTCTCCTCCAACGCCGTTTATTCTATTCACCAGGACTCGAAAGGCCGTATGTGGTTCGGTACAATCGACGGCCTGCACAGTTTTGACGGCCACGTCATGAAAGAATGGCGCGACGAGCATATGAAGACTCTCGGATCGGTCATTCACTGTATCGCTCAGGACGAGTCCCACAGACTGTGGATAGGCAGTAACCGGGGAATCACTCTCTTCGATCTGCAACAGGAGCACTTTGCAGAGCTGCCGGTCGACCCTTCCTCAGGCATAAGAATAAAATCGCCGGTATCCCGAATATCATTCGGAGCCGACGGCAAGGTATGGCTGTCTACAATAGGCGAAGGAGTTTTCTCATACGACCAGGCCACACGCAGGCTTTCACAATATCCGGCGCCGGCCAGGATTCCCGACGATTATGTAAACTCTGTGCTTGAAGACTCGGCCGGCAATGTATGGTGCGCGTCAAGAACAGGTGTAAGCAGATATAATCCGGGACAAGACCGCTTTGTCTACGTCCCGGCCGATGACTCCTCAGGCATATATGCCACATCGGTTTTCGAAGACAGCCGGCACAATATATGGGTAGGAACCATCAATGACGGACTATACATGTACGACGAGACCTCCGGCCGGCTTACACCCACACTTAAATCATTGAAAACCAGTATTTTACCCCCCCCCATTAGAAAAATCAAGGAATGGGGCGACGGTCGCCTGGCCCTTGCTACCGACACGGGACTGCTGTTCTATGACACCGGCTCGGGAGTACACTCGCTGGTACAGGCCCGGGAAGACACAGAAAACGCACTTGACGACAACTATCTGCACTCCCTGTATGTTGACCGTGAGGGTGCCCTGTGGATAGGATCATACTTTGGAGGTGTGTGTCACGTGACACCCCACAAATTCAGCTTCATCCACTACAACAGTCATAACACCAACCTTAATGCAAAAGTGATAAGCGTATTTGCCGAAGGTGATGACGGCAATATGTGGATAGGAAGCGATGACAACGGTGTCTTTCACTGGAACAGGCACACAGGGGTATTCTCATCGGTAGACAGCCACCCGCTGATGAAAGGGGCACCGCATAAGAACATTCACGCTATGCTTAAAGATGGCGACAGGCTCATGATAGGCATGTATATGGGTGGCCTCAACATCCTTGATCTGAAAAACGGCAACGTCATCAACCATACCAAAGGCAACACCCCGGGCTCACTTTACTCATCAAGCATATACTCGCTGTACAAGGATATCGAGGGGGTCATATATGTAGGCACAAGCGAGGGTCTCAACATCTATCATCCCGACACCGACAGCTTCGAACGTGTATTTGATGTCCATCCGGCCGATGTATGTTTCATTACCGACGACCACAGGGGATACCTGTGGGCATGCACCACCGATGCCGGCATATACCGCATGAACCGCGACACAGGCAAATGGGAACACTTCTATGAACGTGACACGGCATCAGGCGCCGGCAGGCAGGGATCACTCCCCACCAACTCGATCGTGACCGCCGAGTGTGACCAGGACGGAAACATGTGGTTCGGAACCGACGGCAACGGACTGCTTGCCTTCGACTACGACACACAAACATTTTCCTGCCGCAGTCTTCCCAAGGAGATAAGGGTCATAAACAGGATAATCTCATCAGGCGACGACCTGTGGATTTCATCATCCAAGGGTCTCTACTGCTACAATCCTGTCACTAACGAGATACGGGGCTTCGACCGCAACTCGGACCTCAAAGAGAACATCTTCCTGCCCAACTCAGGACTCAAAAGACCCGACGGATCGATTCTCATAGGCAGCATCAACGGCATCAGCGAGTTTCACCCCGACAGTATAACCCGCCAGCGATATGACCCCGAGGTGATTCTAACCGATTTCCATATCTTCAACAAGCCGGTCGAGATAGGCGTCCAGGGATCAGGTCTTAAAGAATCAATAACCTACGCCAGCGAGCTTGTACTGCCATACGACCGTAACATGATAAGCTTCAGGGTATCCCCCATCAACTTCGCAAACCCTACACAGAACAGCTATCTATATATTCTAGACGGCTTTGACAAAGACTGGTACGAGGCCAACCCGTCATATACCCACAGCTATGCCAACATCCCGCCGGGCAACTACACCTTCAGGGTAAGAACATCCGACGGCAACGGCGGCTGGAACACCGAGGCCGTCAGCCTGCCTGTAAGGATACTGCCGCCATGGTGGCGCTCAACATTCATGATAATCCTCTATTTCGTGGTCTCGGCACTGGCCGTCTGCGGCATATACCGGTATTTCCTGAACCGGCAAAGAGAGAAGCTACGCAAACTGGCCGATGAAAAAGACCGGGATCTCTACCGTAGCAGGATAGAGATGTTCACCGGCATAGTCCACGAGATCCGTACCCCTCTCACTCTCATACTGTCCCCGCTGGAGAATATCATGCACTCCGATATCTCGATGCAGGAGTGCCGCCGGCACCTCTCCATCATGGAACGCAACGGACAGCGGTTGCTCAACATGGTTAACCACCTCCTGGATTTCCGTAAACTTGAATCTGGCGGCATGAAACTGGAGCCCGAGCCGGTCGATCTGCGCGTCCCCCTCCGCCATATGTGTGACGACATAATACTGTCGGCCACGGTAAAAAACATCAGTGTATCGATCGACATGCCCCGGGATCCGTGTGTATCGGTCATAGACCGCAAAGCCTTCAGGCACGTCGTGTACAATCTGCTATCGAATGCCCTCAAGTTCACAAAGACCCGCATCGCGGTCGCCATCAGGAAAGACCCGGACGGACGCATACGTCTGTCGGTCAAGGACGACGGCGACGGCATACCGCCCGAGGAACGCGATAAGATATTCATGCCCTTCTACCAGATAGCCGGGAACCGGCAGACCGACAATATCGGTACCGGACTCGGTCTTCTGCTCGTCAAAAGCCTCTCGACACTGATGGACGCCGAGGTATCGCTCGACAGCACGGTAGGAGAAGGATCGGTGTTTACAGTATCCTTCATCGCCTCCGATTCACAGCCTGTAGATATCAATGGCGAGGAGGCCACTCAGGCCTTCGAGCAGAAAGACGGCGATGACTACATTGAGACAGACGCGACACAACCACCATGTGCCGGTGACACCACGCCCTATGACAGTAAACGGCAAGTGGTCATTGTCGACGACAACGACGACATGCTCGGCTTCCTAAGCACACTGCTCTCGACAGCATATGATGTAAAGGCATTCTCCCGGGCCGACGAGGCTCTGGAGCCGATCCGTACGAGTCCACCCGATCTCGTCATCAGCGATGTGATGATACCCGGGACCGACGGCATGGAATTCTGCCGCATATTGAAAAACGACATCCGCACGAGCCATGTCCCGGTCATACTGCTCACGGCCAAGGTTGAAAACACCGATGTAATCGACGGCTTCGACAACGGTGCCGACATGTATATCATCAAACCCTTCTCGCCCAAGGTCATCGAGGCCCGCATACGCTCCATATTGAAGAACCGCGATATTCTGCGCGACCGTTTCAGAGAGACACCTTCGGTTATCAGCGCCATGATACCCGACAACAGTCCCGACAAGCGTTTCTTCGCAAAGATAAGAAGCATAATTGAGGAACACATCTCCGACCCCGACCTCTCCATCGACAGCATGGCACGTGAAGCCGGAGTGTCACGCACCGGACTCTTCACAAAGCTAAAGGCTGTGGCCCAGATCACACCAAATGAATATATCCGCAAGATACGCCTTGAGAAAGCTGCCGAACTGTTGAAAAAACCGGATGTAAGAGTAAGCGAAGTCTGCTACATCGTCGGATTCCAGTCACGGTCACACTTCTCAAGATGCTTCGTGGCACAATATGGTATCTCCCCACGCGACTATCAGAACAAGCCAGATAATAAATCTTAGACCCTATTCCACAATTTGTAAACGCCGGGGGCGCATATCTCAACCTCTCCGGCACCCCCTCCCACTCCATTCCCAGACCTTCTTGGAGCACGTATGTGAGGAGAGGTGTCCTGGAATTTAGCTTACTGCCCCCCTTAAATACCTAATTACGGCTGATAATAATAAAACCGGCAGAATACCCCCACGGCTATCAGGCCGATGGACAGTACCCTGCCGGTCATTTTACATTCTACCTTCTACATACGTCTGTGTATGCATGATATTCAATACTCCTGCCAGCTGGTGATGCCGATAGAGTCTACAGGACGAGACACGAAAGCCTTCACGAAGGCCAGTGCCAGACGGGCATTGGTCAACAGCGGAGTGTTGTGGTCTATAGCCTGGCGGCGTATACGGTAACCGTTGGTCAACTCTCGCTTGGTGTGGTTCTTAGGTATATTGATCACAAGATCGACCGTGTGGTCTCCGATAATATCGAGCACCGACTGTCCCTCCTCATCGGGCCAGCACACCTGCGTGGCTTTCACCCCATGCTCACCAAGGAACCTGGCTGTGCCGGGAGTGGCATATATGGCATATCCCTTGGAATCAAGCAGACGGCAGGCCTCGAGCATATCTACCTTGGCTCGGGCATCACCGGAGCTTACAAGAACACCCTTCACAGGGACATGATGTCCTACCGATAGCATGGCATTGAGAAGAGCCTCGTCAAAGTCGCGTCCGAGACACCCCACCTCACCGGTCGACGACATATCGACACCAAGCACAGGATCAGCCTTGTGAAGACGGGCGAACGAGAACTGCGAGGCCTTTACTCCGATATAGTCGATATCGAATGTCGATGTATCGGCGACATCGGGATTCTCGCCCAACATGATACGTGTGGCAGTCTCTATGAAGTTTTTCTTAAGCACCTTGCTCACAAACGGGAACGAACGCGAGGCACGCAGGTTACACTCTATCACCTTGACATAGTTGTCCTTGGCAAGATACTGTATGTTAAACGGACCGGAGATATTGAGAGCCTCGGCAATGCGCGCGCTTATATGCTTGATACGGCGCGCGGTAGCCATATATATCTTCTGAGCAGGGAACACAAGGGTAGCGTCACCCGAGTGAACGCCGGCATACTCTACATGCTCCGAGATGGCATACTCCACGATCTTGCCGTTACGGGCCACGGCATCAAACTCTATCTCCTTGGCATTCTGGAGGAACTCAGACACCACCACAGGATACTCCTTGGACACCTTGGCAGCCTGTCCCAGGAAAGTATGCATCTGCTCATAGTCATAGCACACATTCATGGCTGCTCCCGAGAGCACATAGCTGGGACGTATAAGCACGGGGAAACCGACCTCGTCGACAAAAGCCTTGATTTCATCCTCGGTAGTCAACTCCTTCCAGCGTGGCTGGTCGATACCCAGCTGGTCAAGCATGGCCGAGAACTTATGACGGTTCTCCGCACGATCTATCGACACCGGCGATGTACCCAGCACCGGAACATGGCGACGGTACAGCTTCATAGCGAGGTTGTTGGGTATCTGGCCTCCGACACTGACTATGACACCGCGCGGAGCTTCAAGATCGATGATATCCATGACACGCTCGAAGCTAAGTTCATCGAAGTACAGGCGGTCACACATGTCATAGTCGGTTGACACGGTCTCCGGATTGTAATTGATCATCACAGCCTTATAACCAAGCTTGCGAGCTGTGGTAGCGGCGTTGACCGAACACCAGTCAAACTCCACCGAGCTGCCTATACGATAAGCTCCCGAGCCAAGCACGATTATATTGTTGCGCGAGTTGAAATCATACGGGATAGAATTTTCCGATGCCCCATAAGTGACATACAGATAGTTGGTAAGCTCGGGATACTCCGATGCGATCGTATTGATACGACGTACCCGAGGGGTAACATCAAGCTCCTTGCGGCGGTTGCGCACTCGTATAACGTCAGCCTCCATATTGCCCTGGGGATTCTCTACAAGACGCGAGATCTGGAAGTCGGAGAAACCAAGTTTCTTGGCCTCGAGCATAGTCTCGCGGTCAAGATCGTCGACCGATCCTCCACGCTGCCTGAGTCCACGGGCGAAACGTACGATATTGTCCAGACGGTTGATAAACCAGATGTCAATCTTAGTAAGATCGGCCACACGCTCGGGTGTGTACCCCTGCTCGAGAGCCTGTGCGATAGCAAAGATACGGGTATCGGTGGGATGTGTGAGCGAATACTCAAGATCATCGAAATGAATATCGTTGTTACCTACAAATCCGTGCATTCCCTGTCCTATCATGCGCAGACCCTTCTGGATTATCTCCTCGAACGATTTGCCTATCGACATGATCTCACCCACCGATTTCATCGACGAGCCGATCTCACGGTCGACACCGACAAACTTAGACAGATCCCACCGTGGGATCTTCACAATCATATAATCCACCTCCGGAGCCTTGGCCGCCGAATATGGAGTGCCAGGCTCCCCTATCCGGTCAAGAGTATAACCGAGCGCAAGCTTGGCCGCTACAAATGCCAAAGGATAACCTGATGCCTTGGAGGCCAGAGCCGACGAACGGCTCAGACGGGCATTGATCTCAATGATACGATAATCATTGGTCTCGGCATTAAACGCATACTGTATGTTGCACTCACCCACGATACCGATATGACGCACTACCTTGGTGGCTATGTCCTGGAGCATCTTGATCTGATCCTGAGCGAGAGATACGATAGGAGCCACCACTATACTCTCGCCGGTATGGATGCCCAGCGGGTCGAAATTCTCCATAGGAACGACCGTAAAACACAGGTCGGAGGCATCGCGTATCACTTCAAACTCGATCTCCTTCCATCCCTTGAGCGACTCCTCGACAAGGATCTGGCGAGAATAGGCAAGCGCACTCTCACAATGGGTTATGAACTCGTCATCATTGTTGCAGATACCCGAGCCAAGACCACCAAGCGCATAACCCGAGCGAACCATCACCGGATATCCTATACGGTGGGCCACCTCAAGAGCATCGTCAAGCGACTCCACAGCCTGCGACACCGGGGTCTTGACCTTTATCTCATCAAGCTTCTTTACAAAGAGATCTCGGTCCTCGGTTATCATGATAGCCTCGACCGATGTACCGAGAACCTTGACACCATACTTCTCGAGCGTGCCGTCAAGATACAGCTGGGTACCGCAGTTTAGCGCCGTCTGGCCTCCGAATGCAAGCAGAATGCCGTCAGGACGTTCTTTCCTGATGACAGCCTCTACAAACTCGGGGGTGATAGGAAGGAAATAGACACGGTCGGCAACACCCTCCGACGTCTGTATGGTAGCGATATTGGGATTGATCAACACCGACTCGATACCTTCTTCGCGCAGAGCTTTTAAAGCCTGGGATCCCGAGTAGTCAAATTCGCCCGCCTGGCCTATCTTCAAGGCACCCGAGCCGAGTAATAGCACTTTTTTCATCGTTCTTGTAAATATAGATATGAGATAATGATGATTGGAGAGTCAGTGCAAAGATACGAATAAGTTGAGAGCTATGCCAAATTTATTTGGGCATTGCCGAACGCAACCGCTCATATTTCAAAAGCGATATGAATCCAATAGACCGTGCATTGAAAAGGCACCCCCGTAGAGAGTGCCTTTATATAATATAGTCGCGGCGGTTAAGCCACCGGCTCAAACTGATCCTTGCCTACTCCGCATAACGGACAGACCCAGTCATCGGGAATATCGGCAAACGCCGTTCCGGGTTCGATCCCATGCTCGGGATCTCCTACAGCCGGGTCATAGACCCAGTCACATACTGTGCATACGTATTTCTCCATAGTAATGTTTTTTAGAAAATGTTGTACTCTCATTATATATAATTACTTCATTGTAAACATCCGGGCTCGCCGATTTGTTCAACAATACTCTTATTTGTACCTTTGCACTACGAATCATTAAACTATACAGTATCTCTGATGAACACCTTGAAACGAATCGCCGGACAGATCGTATCAAACAGACTTTTTGAACTGTTTATAACTATTGTGATCGTTGTCAACTCAATACTCATAGGCGTACAGGCCACCCACAACCATACTGTCGTCAACAATATACAGCACATAATCCTGTATATATTCACATTCGAGATTCTTGCCCGTATCATGGCGGCAAAGAACATGAAAGAATTTCTGTCGGCCGGATGGAACGTCTTCGACCTGTTGCTCGTCATCATAGGATGGATACCACCGTCGGTATCAACCAACGCATCATCGATCACACTCGTGAGAATACTGCGCACATTCAGAATCCTGCGGTTGCTCAGAGCAAGCACCGAGATCAAACTTATCGTCACCGTAATGGTGAAGAGCGTGAACTCAATGGTCTACAACTGCATCCTGTTTATGATATTCGCCTATCTGTATGCAGTAGCCGGCGTGACACTCTTCAGGCTCCCGGCCCCCGATACCGGAGCCACAGCTGACGACATGGCCAGATACGAACAACTCATGTCGGTAGCACCACATTCACCGGCCAATTCGCCTGACCCGTTCGGGAGCATCGGTGAAGGCATATTCACACTCTTCAGGGCGTTGACAGGCGAAGACTGGACCGACCTCAGGTACAATCTTATCACAGCATCCGATCTCGGTGTCATAGACGTACACCCCACCATCGTCACATGCTTCTTCGTCTCATGGTTCTGCATCGCGGCATTCCTGCTTCTGAACCTCGTGACAGGCGCGGTAATCAACAACTATCAGGTAGCCATGGCCGAAATCGAGGAACGGAAAAAAGTACGTAACGACGGCTGAGAGGCATTCGCCCGTCAGCCGGCCATATCCCCGTCCACGCCACCGGTACTCTGATCAACGGCACCATGATCATCATGCATCGGCACACGCGCCTGCTCCCTGGCGGCACGGGTCACCATGATCGCGGCAGTAAACCAGGACAACGCATAGACAATCATGCCGATACCTGTGATCAGAGTGACAATATTGTCGGTAAGACGAGGCTGTCCCATGCACACCATCACCACTCCGGCTCCAAGCACCAGTACCGGTCCCACATAGAGCCACACCGGCAGTCCGTGGCTCCTTACGGCCCTTGACATCAGATATACAAGCATAAGAGACGCCAGTATCATCACACCGCCGAAGATGTATACCAGTACAGGAGTAAACAACCCAGGGGCCACCACCATCAGCACCCCGAGACCCACCGACGCCACACTTGATATCCATCCTGCCACCTTCATTGTAGGTGTAGGCCGGTGGCGCTCGTCATCTCGGTGGCTAAGCAGCAATACGAGGTTCAGCAACCCGGGCACAATAAGTGTCACCCCGGTGATAAACACGATAGTGTGAGGGATATTCTCGCTGCCGTGGACATAGCACAACAACAGTCCGGCTACCAACACGATGATGTTGGTAATGATAGTCGCTCTTGTATTCATTTGATACTCTTTTTGATGATTAACATACTGTATATATAATTAACAGTCCCGGACCACGTTTTGTTGTACTCCACCACGCAGAAATTCGACAATAGCCACACACTCTCAAATAAAACTTAGATTTGCAGCAATAAACAAGTACTGAATATAAATCATCACTTCGTAATGAAGTCAAACACTTAAAGGATAAAATAATTGAAAGGAAGCAAAGAGAGAACCGACCAAATAAAATTTGGCATTGTTCTCGACTTATTCGTAGCTTTGGCTATGCCCAAGATACTTCCGCTCGGCAATGCCCAAATAAATTTGGCTTTGCTCTCGACTTATTCGTATCTTTGGCTATGCCCAAGATACTTCCGCTCGGCAATGCCCAAATAAAATTTGGCTTTGCTCTCGACTTATTCGTATCTTTGCACCACCCAAAACAACAACCAGTATGAAAATAGGTATAATCGTAGCCATGAGCAAGGAACTCAACCTCCTGTTGCCCCTCATGGACAAGGCAGTAAAAGTGGAGCACGACTCCATAACATTCCACTGTGGCACCATCGGCGAGCACCGCGTCTTCGCGATGCAGTGTGGCATAGGCAAGGTAAACGCAGCCACCGGCACCCAGACTATGATAAATATCTTCGCACCCGAGATCATAATCAACACCGGAGTGGCCGGCGGCACCGGAGCAGGCGCCGGCATAATGGATGTTGTCATCGGAGAGCGCATCGCCTATCATGACGTGTGGTGCGGACCCGGCACCATATGGGGCCAGGCAGCAGGTTGTCCGCGATACTTCACCTCGGTGCCGGAACTCGTGTCACTGCCGGTATTTGACGGTGACCCGACAGTGAAACGCGGACTCATCGCCTCAGGCGATATATTCGTATCACAGCCCCAGGAGGTTGCCCGATTCAAAGAGCTATATCCCGACGTGATGGCTGTAGACATGGAATCGGCCGCCATAGCCCAGGTATGCCACATGAGAGGCACTCCGTTCTTCTGCATGCGTGTAGTGAGCGACACACCCGGTAGCGACGACAACATCTCGCAGTACGAGAACTTCTGGGAAAAAGCACCCGAACACACATTCTCGCTACTGAGCATGATGCTCCGTTGCATCTGATTAGTTTTAATACACAGAGCTCTTACGTCCACACCAATTATGGAAAAGATAGCCAGCTTCACCGTCAATCACCTTACAATGTCGCGAGGGATATATCTGTCACGACGTGATGTCACCCCAGGCGGAGATGTCATAACCACCTTCGACATACGCATGTCAGAGCCCAACCGTCAGGCCCCGGTCGACGGAGCCACACTCCACACCATCGAGCATCTGGCCGCCACCTATCTGCGCAATCATCCCGAGTGGGGACCACGCATCATCTACTGGGGACCCATGGGATGTCGCACAGGCAACTATCTGCTGCTTAGCGGCGACTACACTCCGTCCGACATCCTGCCTCTGATAACCGAGACAATGGAATTCATCGCCCGGTTCAAAGGCGAGATACCCGGAGCATCACCACGTGACTGTGGCAACTACAGCTACATGAATCCCGACAACGCACGCATCGAGGCCCGCCGATACCTTGACGAAGTACTATATGTCATCACCGACCGTAACCTCAGCTACCCCGAGTGAAAGACCTCAAAGCCATACGAGGACTCCATCACCTCCAGCAACTTATCGACCAGGGCGAGCACGAACACCAGGACTTCAAATACCTCATAAGTGACGCCAGAAAGATAGCGCGCTCCATCTCGGCCTTCTCGAATAACGATGGCGGACGTCTCCTCATAGGCGTCAAAGACAACGGCACTATCGCCGGTGTGCGTAGCGAGGAAGACCTGTACATGATCGAACAGGCCGCCGAACGATACTGCCGTCCCAACGTATCGGTGGAATTCAGTGCCATAAAAGCCGGACAGGGGGCCGTAGTGTTCATAGCCAGCATACCACGGGCCTTCGAACGCCCTGTAGAGGTAGTCGAAGCCGACGGGACACTGCAGGCTTACTACCGTGTCGCCGACGAGAATATAACAGCCCACCCTCTTATGGTAGCGGCATGGCGCGAATCAACATCACAGGAAGGCACACTCATCACGACAACATCGACCGAAGGGGACATACTGGCATTCATGAGATCGGCAACACCGGCCGGAGTCACCCAACGCCAGATAGCACTGGCATGCCATGCCAGTCTCGATACCGTGGCTCGGGCCATCACCCGCCTGGCCGCATTGGGACTGCTCGAATTCACCTACGACGGCCACCAGTTCCTCATCACTCTCCCGACCGACGAAACCACCACCCCACAATAACTCCGACAAACCATCCACCGCCATTCAATCGTTCCGGGCAATATCTCATTGTACCCTAATCCCCCGTTCTCCAAAAAAGAATTCCCCCGGGAAGCCGGCCATACAGCCCCCCCGGGGAAATTCCACCAATTATCAAACAAATGTATCGTCAGAACGACGGGTATCCAGGATTCTGAACATAACGTCCAAGCGAGAAATTGTATTGTGCTACCGGTATCGGGAAATACTCCTCGCCATCGTCAAACTTAGCATTCTTGTAGTATACGCGAGTCTCCTTCTCAGCCTCAAAATAGCGTGTCATGACATCCTTGGCAATACCCCAGCGCACAAGGTCAAAGTAACGCTCACCCTCAAGAGCTTTCTCAAGACGCATCTCGGTGCGAAGAGCCTTGCGGGCATACTCCTGAGTCCAGCCACCAGCAGGATAAAGGCCTATATTATAGTTGGCGGCATCCATGTCGGGATTCTCGAAGTCCTTGACAAAAGTACTGTTCATGGCACGCTCACGCACCTTGTTTATAAGCGTGCGGGCCTGTTCCAGATCCTCACCGATCTCGATAAGAGCCTCAGCCTTCCACAGCAACAGGTCGGCATAGCGTATTATCTGCCAGTTAAGACCAGATGCTCCCCATGGCCATCCCTGATACATGTCGGGACTCTCGGGCGACACCCAGAAACGCTTGGTGGTATTGTATCCATAAGTACCACGGTCGCGTGTCCACAATCCACAGGGCTGAACGGTATAAGTCTTGTAGGTTATAGTCGGACGCCCGACGACAAAGTCAAGACGCGGATCGACCGAATGGTCCATATTATCCATTGTGAAACTGTAGACATTCTTACCGTTAGAATATTTCACATTCTCACCGTGCTCATCTTTCACCTCCTCGAATTTTTTGACAACGGCAAAGTCGGGTCGCGACTGATAATCAAACAGAGGCAGTCCGTCGTCATCTGTCTGATAGGCATTGATAAGATCCTGTGAAGGCTGGAAGAAGCCATCCCCGCCATAAGGACTCTCACCACCGGGAGAGTTGAGCAGATTACTCCAGTTTATACGTCCGCCGTCAGCCGACCCGTCATTGAGCGAATGCTGTACCGCCCACACCGACTCACTTCCATTCTCGTAGGCGATAAGATCAAGATTCTGGAAATCGGTCAACAGGCTGTAACCTTTGACCTGGTCAACAAGCTCGATAACCTCCTTCAGGCGGGTCTTGTTTATGTTAGTCACCATATTGGTAGCCGGATCCTGCTCATAGGCCTGATACAGACGCACCTTAGCGGCGTAGGCTCTGGCAATATTGCCGTTGACACGACCCACCTCGTCCTGACGGTCGGGAAGCACAGCTGCAGCCTCAAGCAGTTCACCGGCGATACGGTCAAGATGCATGTCACGGCTATACTCATCGTTACGCACACCTACATAATCACCTGACGGCAGATTCTCGTCAATATAAGGTACCCTGTTGAACAGACGCACAAGCTCGAAGTAGAAATGACTGCGCAACACTTTCATCTCGGCCAGGCGTATGTCTCGGTTCTTCACCACGGCAGGATCGACGGCATTAAGCACACGCATGGCAGCGTGAACACGCGATATCTGGCTGTAGAGATTGAACCACTTGCCATCAATATTGCCGTTATTGGGCTGTACCTGGAATGTCTCCATGGCATGCACATCCCATAGATCACCTTCGCCGCCGCCACCTTTGTAAGCATTGTCTCCGCGCACCTCGCCAAAGCTCCAGTTGGTCGTCGGGCGCACCCATGGATCTCCCTGCTCGTTGGTCTTGCCGTTAAGTGAGGCATACGCCGCGTTCACAAGCAGGTCGATCGACTCGGACGAGTTGATGATATCCTCCGAGATCACACCCTGAGGTTTGTTTTCAAGAAAACTGTCGCTACACGATGTAAAGATCGTGCCACAGACTACTATCGGGATAATATATTTGATTTTCATCGTATTGTTACATTTAAGAGCCGAGTCCATATTACATCGGGACGATAGTATTGTATATCATGAACAGGCTTAGTTTATATCTGGATAAGCAAATATTGTATTTAGCTTTGTTTTAAGAGTAGGTTAGATCTCATCAGAAACCGAACTGCAGGCCGAATGTGAACTGGCGCGGCATCGCATAAGGGAAGCCCAGAGTCTCCGGATCGGCACCACTGTAACGGGTGAGAGTAAACACATTCTGAGCCTGGAAGTAGATTCGTGCATTGGCCAGGTGGAGCTTCTCGCGGACATTCTGTGGCAGAGTATAGCCTACGGTCAGATTCTTGAGACGCACAAATGACCCATCCTCGATATAATAGTCACTGCTCTCCCCCTCGTTGTTGGAGTTATCGGTAGTAGGTGCCGGCAGGTCACTGTCATAGTAACCGGTCGTGAGATAATTGTTCCAGGCCTCGGAGGCTCCAAGAAGTTTCTGGCCATGATTGCCGGTCCAGAGTTGGAAGAAGTCGGTAAACGTCTTTGAATTGTTCCAGGCATCACGCACCACCGACGAGAAGAACAGACTGGCATCAAACCCCTTATAGGTAACACCGAGATTAAGGCCGAATTGAGCCTTGGGCAGGTCTGTTCCGTTCCAGTCACGGTCATTCTGGTTGATCACTCCGTCATTGTTACGGTCCACATATCTCAGACGTCCGATACCGGGCTTGCCGAAGTCTACCTTATACTTGGCCAGATACTCATCGACCTCGGCCTGCGAGTGGAACACACCGTCGGTCTTGTAGCCCATCCATGAACCCAACGGCTGTCCGACGATCGAATGACCGGCATATCCGCCAAACTCCTGATACATCAGGTCGGGATCAAGATATGTCACCTTATTGCGTGTTACCGTGGCATTAAATCCTATTTCATACGTGAGATCCTTGCCTGCCGACGAACGCCAGTTGAGCTGTATCTCCAGGCCCTTATTGGTCATCTCGCCGCCATTGGTCCAGCAATATCCACCCTCACCTATGGTTGCGATATACCCCTTGGAAATCAACATGTCGTGTGTATCCTTATAGAAGTAGTCGATCGAACCGGTGAGACGGTTGTTGAAGAGGCCGAAGTCGAGACCCACATTGGTCTGATAGGTCTTCTCCCACTTGAGATTGGAGTTGGTGCCTTTGGTACGTATGGCTCCGGGAGCAAGCGTCGTGCCGTCACCGTTCATATTGTACGAGCCGAGGTTAAGATCGCTACGATAGATGGCATAGAACGCATCATTGGGAATAAGGTCGTTGCCATTCACACCCCAGGCTGCACGTAGCTTAAGGTCGCTGAGCCAACCGCGTGACCGCTCCATAAAATTCTCCTGCGATATACGCCAGCCTGCCGAGAACGACGGGAACCAGTCGTGATTGTCATTGTGCGACAGGCGCGATGACGCGTCACGGCGCAGTGTCACCGAGAGAAGATACTTGTTGTCATATGAATAGTTGAGCTTGCCGAAGCCCGAGAACATCGTGTACGTGCTTGCACCCGAGTCTACATTCTTGCCCGAGGTAACCGTTCCAAGATACAGGTAATCATCGGCCTCAAGCTCCAGGCCGGTACCCTCGCCATAGAGATGCTCGCCATGCTCTCTCTTGGACTCGACTCCCAGGAGAGCCATTATCGAGTTGCGGCCCAGATCGATATTGTACTGGGCTGTGTTGGTCCACACCCATTGTATCGACTTCCCCGAACGCTGTGTAAGCTTGTTCACCGACGAGCGCGCCCACTTGGGTTCGAATGTCTTGTCATTCTCGTTAAGATAGTTCATACCGAAGTTTGACTTCACTATAAGCCGCTTTACCGGCTCGATCTGCAGATATGCGCTACCAAACACACGCCAGGCGTCATGCCTGTTGCGCGACTCGTTATCGATAAGGCGCATGGCATTGGAGGTATCTCCGAGCACATCGCTTATGTCATCGACATATACCCCGTTGACATCATATACAGCCTTGGCAGGATGCTGCTTTACGGCATTCTCTTCCACCCCGCCGGGCGCAAGGTGTTGTTTCCAGTAGTTGAGCGTCATATTGCCTCCAACACGAAGACGGTTGTCAAGGAAACCATAGTCCGATGCCATGCGAGCGTTGATCTTCTGGAAGTCTGTTCCTTTGACTATTCCGTCATGATCCATATAGCTGAGTGTCATGGATGACGATCCGTTCTCAGAGCCGCGTGACACACCTATCGTGTAGGTCTGCATAAGGGCCGTACGATGAATTTCATCCTCCCAGTCGGTGCTCTGTGGTGTGACCATGGCGCTCGACATGTTCATATAGGGCTGTAGCACCGGTGTGGCACCGTTGCCGTATACCGACGAGTTGGGAGTAGCGCCATCATGGGCATACTTGTATGCACTCCAGTACACCTCTCCCCAGCCTGCGGCATCAAGAAGGTCAAGCCCCTTGTTATAACTCTGCATGGTGAGTGTGGCGTCGAATGTCACACGCGCCTCACCGCTCTTGGCCCTCTTGGTTGTGATGATGATGACTCCGTTGGCGGCCTGCGCTCCATAGATCGATGCCGATGCGGCATCCTTCAGCACCTGGATCGACTCGATATCGCTCGAATTGACTATCGTGCCGGGATTGTCTCGAGTCATGACCCCATCGATGACATACAGCGGACCGCTGGCATCGCCACGGAACGACGAGTTGCCACGTATCGATGTAGATGTCGACAGTCCGCCAGGCGTTCCGTCGGTAGCAATGCTAACTCCGGCCACACGCCCCTGCAGGGCCTGCATCACATTGCCGGTGGGGATGTCGGCGACATCCTTCATTTTCACCACCGACACCGATCCCGTAAGATCCGATTTTTTCTCTGACGAGTAACCCACGACAACAACCTCATCGAGCATCTCGCTGTCTTCCTCAAGATATACGGTCATTACCGGCTCGGCAGTGAGCATCTGAGGCTTGAAGCCGATATATTTAACTGTGATTTTTGAACCCTGGGGCACCACAAGGGTAAAATTACCGTCAAAGTCGGTGGCCGCTCCATTTGATCCCTGTACGTCCGACATAACCGTCGCGCCTGTCAGCGGCTCGTTGTCGGTCTTCGAAAGGACCGTTCCATGCACAGTGATGTTCTGTGCCGTGACGCCTATTGCCGCCAATAGCAACACAAGCGTCGTGATGATCAGATTTTTCATGTCTATTATGATTGGTAAAAATTTCTGTCACAAAATTACCCTCATACCTGTATAATAACCTATAACACATGTTGCCTTGACTATCAAAAATCACCCTACTCCCCAATTTCAATATTACCTGCAACATTTCTACTATTCTTGTCGTGCCAGGCTACGAGCCTGCAAACAAACGGTCACGCAACTCGCTCGGGGTCTCGCCGTAAGCCTCGCGGTAACAGCGTGTAAAATAGGCCGGGGTCGAGAACCCCACCTCGTAGGCTATCTCGCTTATCGACCTGGATGTGGTGGCAAGCAGATCGCGCGAACGCTTCAGACGCAGGCGGCGCAACAGCTCGACCGGAGTATAGTTGGTAAGCGCCTTGATCTTTCGATAGAACTGCGATCTTCCCAGCCCAAGGCGCGAGGCCAGCGACTCTACATTAAGATCAGGATCCCCCATCTCGGCCTGCACTATTTCTATAAAACGCCGGTAAAAATCATCATCGATATTCGATACGGCCGCTGTGCGTGACGTCTCCGGCCTGGATGTGACCGGCTCCACATCTCCCTGCAACACATTGATCACCCGGCGGCGGTTCTCGACAAGACTTCTGCACCGCGACCTCAGAACATCCGCGTTGAACGGCTTTGACACATAACCGTCGGCTCCGCTATCATAGCCCTGAACCCTCTGCTCGTCCATTGAGCAGGCAGTAAGCATCAATACAGGGATATGGGATGTCGACACCTCTTCCTTGATACGCCGGCAACACTCAAAGCCATCCATCCCAGGCATCATTACATCACACACAATGAGATCGGGCACATACCTTGAAGCCTTGCGCACCCCCTCACGGCCATCCCGGGCAAAGCACACACTATATTCGTCTCCCAAAAGTTCGGCAAGCATATGGCGTATATCCTCATTGTCATCAATCACAAGCAACAACGGCTTACCACTCCCATCGACAGCATCGGTATCAATCTCTATATCACCGAGTTCAGCTACCACATCGACCTTGGCTACAACACCATGCTCAGCCCCATCGGCCAGGCAATCGACATGCCTTACAGGAATGGTTACCGTGAACTCCGACCCCTTGCCGGGCTCACTCGTCACACTTATCTCTCCGTCATGCAGTTCCACAAAAGCCTTGGCCAAAGACAATCCAATACCTGAACCATCCGGATGCACCTTGTCAACCTGATAGAAGCGGTCGAATATATTCCCGAGGTCCTCGGCAGGGATACCACGGCCTGTATCCCCGACACTGAATGTAAGGACATCACCACCGTCAAGCATAGCCTTAAAACATATGCGGCCGTTATCGGGCGTATATTTGAATGCATTTGACATCAGGTTAAAAAACACACGCTCCATCTTCTCGGCATCAATGGCAAGCGTGAACCCATCGGGTAGATCCACATCAACCGTTAGCCGTATATCCCGTCGACGGGCGATCTCATTGAACGACTCGGCCCAGTCTCCAAACAGCACGGCCATACGTGCCTCGACAAGATACAGGTCAAGCTTACCGTTCTCGTATTTGCGAAAATCAAGTATCTGGTTTATAAGACGCCGCAGTATTCTCACATTCTTGTTGGCGATATTTGCGAGCACACGTTGACGGGGAGTCAGATTACCGGCCGCGGCGAGCTGTTCCACCGGCTCGGCTATGAGCGTGAGCGGCGTACGAAGGTCATGCGACACATTGGTGAAAAATACCAGCTTGGACTGAGTGGCCGCATTAAGCTGTTCGTTAAGTTCCCTTTGGGTATCACGCTGTTCCTCAAGAAGGCGGTTCTGCTCCATGAGTTGTCGCTGGTGACGCTGTCTCTGCCAATAAGCTCTAAGCACCAGAAAAAGCAAACCAACCACCAGTAGCAGTATCGCTATCGAGGCATAGAACAACGTAGTCTGGGCCGAGTGACGCGACCAGAAGTCATCCACCTGGATCTTCAGCACTCTTATCTTGTCGGTCTCCTCCCTTAGAGACTCATTCTGTAACAACAATATATCGGCATTTGACTTGTCTACGGCCGAGGCTATCGGCAGACGGCTCACACGCTCATAAGGTTGCCCCTTGAGAATCGCCAGCGCCGTACGCACCAGGCCATAGCCCTCTGTAGGATATAGGAAAGTGGCATCTATAACCCCATCGGCCACTGCCTTGATACCGATCTCCGGGGCGGCATCTATACCTATCACCCTAAGGTCAAGCCCACGGCCACGTGCCACATCGCTCGCGGCTATCGCCATACGGTCATTATGAGCATAAACCATATCCACATCTTTATATATGGACAACAGAGAGTCGGCCACACGGGCCGCATCCTCATAGTTCCAGTTGCCATAGCCGTAACCCAGCACCTCAAGCCCCTCGGCCGCAGCTCCCTTGGCAAACCCTTCATGACGCTCTATGGCTGGCGTAGACCCGCCAAGGCCATATATCTCGATCACCCTGCCTCCTTCTCCCACAAGGTTACGGGCATAATGGGCGGCAGCCTCACCTACTTGAATATTGTCCACTCCCTGCCACGCTGTATAGGTCTCGCCATGAATATTGCGGTCAAATATGATCACCGGCAGGCCCGACTCGTAGACCTCCATTATCACAGGAGTGATCGCGTCGGCCTCGTTTGGCGCGGCAATGATTATATCAAAGCCATTGTCCTTGAAATAACGAATGTCAGCAATCTGCTTCTCATTGCTGTCATCGGCCGACCGTATCTCCACCGTAGCCTCGGGATGAAACATAAGCTCGCGGTTGATCTCATCATTCATCTTGGCACGCCAGTCATCCTGACTGCACTGCGACACACCTATGCGGTACCGTGGCTCCTCGACACAAGACATCAAAGTCACAACCGATATCACAACCGCGATGATATATGAAAGTTTTTTCATGGCATTGATTGATTACTTCCACAAAGTTAATCACAAAAATATGAATAACAGCCCATTTCCTTGCATTTTTTATGCAGTGCAACATATATGCAACCCTATGCGCGATTTTTTATATCACTCTCGTACCATTTATTATTAGTTTTGCATTGGTCAAAACAAAACATACCACGAAAACATCCATACCATTATGAAACAACTCATCAATACCGTGATAGCCTCTGCCGCCATACTCACAGGATCGATAACCTCAGCCTCAGCCGGCGTCGAGGTCGAACATCTCGGCACCAACAACACCCTCGTGAGAATCAGCGCCGACGGCAAGTATCTCATGCTACCCGTACAGGAATCAAACGACGAGGCCATAGTAAGCGTCCTCGTCGACGGCAATCTCGACAAGACTCTCAACATACGTCTGGCCAAGTCCAGGATCGACTATACAGTACCGTTCGACATCTCACGGTATACCGGAAAAAATGTAGTGCTAAACATCGTCACCTCACAGAACCGTGCATCAGTGCGCGAGGCCAGGGAAGATGCCTGCTGGAGCGGTATTGCCGTGGCCGATACCTTCGACACATCCAATCGCGAGAAATACCGCCCGGCATTTCATCACACACCCATTTACGGCTGGATGAACGATCCCAACGGCATGTTCTACAAAGATGGCGTATGGCACCTGTACTACCAGTGGAACCCATTTGGATCAAAATGGCAGAACCTCTCATGGGGACACTCATCGTCACGAGACCTCATAAACTGGGAGCACCACCCTGTCGCACTGGAACCCGACGGCCTTGGAATGATTTTCAGCGGCAGCGCGGCGATAGACACCGACGGCAGCGCAGGATTCGGCAAGAATGCCATAATGGCCATGTACACATCTGCCGGTGTGAGCCAGATTCAGAGCCTTGCCCATAGCACCGACAACGGCACTACGTTCACCACCTACCCTGGCAACCCCGTGCTCACATTAGAGAGCGAAGCCCGCGATCCCAACATGTTCTGGGACCCTGAAACAAAAGAATGGATACTCATACTGGCCCATGCACTTGAGAAAGAAATGTTGCTGTTCACATCACCAGATATGAAACAGTGGACCCTTCAGAGCAGTTTCGGAAAAGGTCTCGGTGCACAGGACGGAGTGTGGGAATGCCCCGACCTGTTCAAACTGACAGTCGACGGTACCGACGAAGAAAAATGGGTACTCCTGTGCAATCTCAATCCCGGCGGTCCGTTCGGCGGCAGTGCCACTCAATATTTCACCGGTGACTTTGACGGAAAGACATTCACCCCCGATACCGACCCCTCGGGCAACGTTCCGACCAAATGGCTCGACTACGGCAAAGACCACTATGCCACTGTAAGCTTTAGCGACGCTCCCGACGGCCGGCGCACCGTGATAGGCTGGATGAGCAACTGGCAGTATGCCCCCGAAGTTCCCACCATGCAATACCGCAGTGCAAATACTCTTCCACGCGAGATAGGACTGTTCCGCGACAGCGACGGACAACTGTACGCCTCATCCACACCGTCACCCGAAGTAGACTCGATACGTGATCGCCTCATTAAATCGGTTTCCAAGACATCTATAAACAGCAAGGGCCGCACGTATTCAATTCCCGACATCTGTGAGATCGGCCTTGATATCGATCCCGCCAAGGCCGACTCGGTACAGCTCACACTCTCAAACCAGGCAGGAGATAACGTAGTAATGGTCTATGACCCCGCCGGACGCACACTCTCATTCGATCGCCGTAATAGCGGCATAACCGACTTCAGCGTCGATTTCCCGACCGTGACAGTAGCCCCGTCCCACAACGACGGACGACATCTGAGCCTGCGCCTGTTCATCGACCGATCGAGCATCGAGATCTTTGAATCGGACGGACGCTTTGCCATGACCAATCTCGTGTTTCCCAACACACCCTACGACACCCTCTCGGTAAAATCTCTCGGCGGCAACGCACGCCTGCATAACATCAGAATATACTCAATCAGACAATAAAAACCTTACAACCAATATACACATGGAAGCAAACAAACCAATCGCCATTGACCGCCATACATCACTCATGCAGATAGCACCTGTGATGCTATGTTTCTTCGCTATGGGATTCGTAGACCTCGTAGGCACAGCATCCAACTATGTACAGAAGGATCTCGCACTCACCGACTCGCAGGCTAACCTCTTCCCATCGCTCGTATTCTTCTGGTTCCTCATATTCTCGATTCCAACCGGAATGCTTATGAACCGCATCGGACGTAAGAAAACCGTCCTCATAAGCCTCACCGTCACAGCCCTCTCTCTCATATTGCCGCTTACAGGTGACAGCTATATAACCATGCTACTCTCGTTCTCTCTCTTAGGCATCGGAAACGCAATCATGCAGACCTCACTCAATCCACTCGTATCCAGCCTTATAAGCAGTAACCGACTGGCCTCTACACTTACATTCGGACAGTTCGTGAAAGCCATCGCATCATTCCTCGCCCCTGTCATCGCAGCCTGGGGCGCCACCACCGCAATGCCTACATTCGGACTCGGATGGAAAGCCCTGTTCCTCATATATGCTGTAGTAAGTCTCTTATCGGTATCGGCTCTCGGAGCCACCCCTATCGAAGAGGAACGTCCCGACAAAGCTTCAAGCTTCGGATCATGCCTCAGACTCCTCGGACGCCCATTCATACTGCTGTGCTTCATCGGCATAATGTGTCATGTAGGAATCGATGTCGGCACCAACACCACCGCACCCAAGATCATCATGGAGCGAATCGGTCTCCCCCTTGAAGAAGCCGGCTTCGCCACAAGCATATACTTCATATTCCGCACAGCCGGATGCTTTATCGGAGCCTTCATACTTCGATACCTCTCACCCAGACTGTTCTTCGGATTCAGCGTCATAATGATGCTCGTGGCCATGGCCATTCTATTCATCGCTGACAGCATTACACTCATTTACATAGCGCTCGCACTGGTGGGATTCGGAAACTCCAACATATTCTCAGTCGTTTTCTCTCAGGCCATACTGTCATCGCCACGCGAGAAGAACGAGGTATCAGGCCTTATGATCATGGGACTCTTCGGCGGAACAATATTCCCGCTCGTCATGGGACTCGCCTCCGATGCCTGGAACCAAAGCGGCGCTGTGGCAGTCATGGCAGTCGGCGTCATATACCTCCTGTATTATACCCTGAAGATCAAAACCATCAAATAACTGTACCATCATGAAAGACATTATAGTAGGAATGGGCGAAGCCCTGTGGGACGTACTCCCCGAAGGTAAAAAAATAGGTGGCGCTCCGGCCAACTTCGCATATCACGTATCTCAGTTCGGTCTTCCAAGCTGTGTTGTCAGTGCCATAGGCGAAGACAACCTCGGCGACGAGATAATAACCAACTTCACATCCAAAGGACTCAATCATCTCATTGACCGCGTACCCTACCCCACAGGCACCGTACAGGTCGAGATCGACCAGGCCGGCATCCCACAGTATGAGATAAAAGAGAATGTGGCATGGGACAACATCCCGTACACCGCCCATCTCGAATTGCTTGCCGAGCGAACAAAAGCAATCTGCTTCGGCTCTCTGGCCCAGCGAAATATCGTCTCACGCAACACCATAAACCGCTTTCTCGACGCCATGGAACCCACCGGTGACAAGCTCGTGGTATTCGATGTCAACCTGCGCCAGGGATTTTACAACAAGGACATCCTGTGCAACTCAATGACACGGTGCAACATTCTTAAAATCAACGACGAGGAGCTCGTCACCGTAAGCCGCATGTTCGGCTACCCCGGAATCGATCTGCAAGATAAATGCTGGATACTCTTAGGCAAGTACAACCTCCGTATGCTCATACTCACCTGCGGCATCAACGGTAGCTATGTCTTCACACCGGGCAACGTATCCTTCCAGCCCACACCAAGAGTAGAGGTCGCTGATACAGTAGGAGCCGGAGACTCGTTCACCGCTGCCTTCATCGCCAGCATACTAAAGGGCAAGAGCGTTTCCGAAGCCCACGCCCTCGCCGTCAGGACATCGGCCTACGTATGCACCCAGAAAGGAGCCATGCCCATCCTCCCCGACGACATATCAAAGCTATAACCGCCTCCGCCTATAAATACAGGCAGTAACGGCAGGATGTCACCACACCCCAAAGTTCATAGAACAGTGACATCCTGCCGCCCGATTTTACACCAGTAATTCAATATATTTATTAACCCACCCCATTTAAGCCCACGGTTTCTTAACCATCCAGCCAACAATTAAACCAAATCAAACCACTTTTGAATAAAATTTATAAACTACAACGAAATTTTATTCATCGATTTATTAATTGTCTCAGGATTTTTTATACTTTTGCAGTGTCGAATCGCAAAAGCCAATGAAAACCAATTTAAGCTCACAGATCAAGCTGGAACATATACCCAGCAAATACTACGCTCCCGTCGGAGAGCTTGAGATAGCAGCCCTCACACGCGAGGAGAAAACATATACTCGCATATTCGAGACCCCGGTGCAGGGAAGCGAGTATCTTGCGCGACACATCGTCGAACGCATAGAAAAAAGCGTCGCCGACCACGGCCGTTGCGTCATAGCACTCGGAGCAGGCCGCTCGACCCACTCTGTATACGCTGCCCTCATCGATATGTACCGGCAGGGCAAAGTATCGTTTGAAGACGTTATCATCTTCAACCTCAACGAGTTTTTCCCGCTACGCCCCGAAGGCCCAAGCACATTTGAACGACTCAAACAGATATTCCTTGACCACGTCAACATAAAGCCAGAAAACATCCACACATTCAATCCGGCCGTGACCAAAGACGACATGTACCAGTACTGCCGTGAATACAACGCCAAGATTGAAGCTGCCGGAGGTCTCGACATCACAATCTGCGAGATCGGCCCTATGGGCGCGCTCGGATTCAACGAGCCAGGCTCTCTATCGACCAGCACATGTCGCCTCGTGTTGCTTAGCGGAGAAGTACGTCAGTCGCTCAGCAAAGACTACGGTGTGGAAGACTTCCCCACCTCGGCAATCACCCTCGGCATTGGTGACATAATGAAATCAAGCCGCGTCATGAGCATGGCATGGGGCGAAAACCGCTCTAAGGTGGTAGCCTTAGCCATCGAAGGCCCGGTTACCGACTCCATCCCGTCATCTTTCCTCCAGCTCCACAACCACGCACGCATAGCACTCGACCTCCCGGCCGCCGACTCGCTCACACGTCTAAGCATGCCATGGAAAGTGACATCATGCGAGTGGACCGACAAGCTCATACGCCGAGCCATCGTATGGCTGAGCCAGAGCATAGAGAAACCCATTCTCAAACTCACCGACAAAGACTATAAGGAAAACGGACTTGGTGAGCTCGTAGCCCTCTACGGCTCAGCCTATAACGTCAACATAAAAGTATTCAACGAGCTACAACATACAATCACCGGATGGCCCGGAGGCAAACCTAACGCCGACGACACCTACCGTCCAGAGCGCGCCACACCCTACCCCAAACGCGTGATCGTCTTCAGCCCACACCCCGATGACGACGTCATCTCAATGGGTGGGACACTCAAAAGGCTCGTTGACCAGCACCACGACGTGCACGTAGCCTACGAGACATCAGGAAACATCGCCGTTGGCGACGAGGACATGATGCGCTACTTCATGATGTTCGACAAGATAGCACCCGAATTCGGCTTCGACACCGAAGGCTATCGCCGCCTAAGCCATGAACTTTCAAGCTTTGTCGCCAACAAGAAAGCCGGCGAGACCGACCTCCCTGAGATACGCGAGATCAAGACCATGATACGCCAGGCCGAGGCTACAATAGCATGCAACTTCATCGGGATCAAACCCGACCACATACACTTCCTGCGGCTACCGTTCTACGAGACCGGCACCATCAAGAAAGGCGAACTCTCCGAGCAGGACATCAACATCGTCAAGAAACTCATCGAGAATGTCAAGCCTCACCAGATATTTGTGGCTGGAGACCTCGCCGACCCACATGGCACACACCGCGTATGCACCGATGCCGTACTCGCCGCCATTGATGAGCTCCTCGACAAACCCTGGATGCAGGAATGCCGCATATGGATGTACCGCGGAGCATGGGCCGAGTGGGAAATCGACCACATCGAGATGGCAGTACCCATCAGCCCCGAGGAACTACGCTTCAAACGCAACTCAATCCTAAAGCACCAGTCTCAGATGGAGAACGCCCCATTCCTTGGCGACGACGACCGACTCTTCTGGCAACGCGCCGAAGAGCGAAACCGCGCCACAGCCCGGCTCTACGAGGACCTTGGTCTTGCCAGCTATGAGGCAATGGAAGCATTTGTTGAGTATAAACCAATAAGATAAACGTATAGAATTATAATAAGTGAATCATAGGTTAGAGATCCAATGGCTTGAGACGAGTCGTTGGATTTCGTTTTTTATAACCATATTAAAACCACAAATTACGCGAATTACGCAAAATCTCATATGGAGAAGTGGCACTATAGCCATCAGGAAACAAGTCTCCGGATAAAATTTGCGTAATTCGCGTAATCTGCGATTAAAGAAATAGAGTTAGCGCTGGATCCCGGCCATCCAGCGGCAATACGGTATCAGCGATAGCACTTTGGTTGCGATGTAACAGCTTATAAAAGTCGCGATGGCTATCATCGGGATGCAGGCCACTGTGGGCAGTGCCATATCATCCTTGAATATCTTCACCCACAGGCCAAGCCAGAGAATGTGCATTAGATACATGCCATAACTCATATTTGACATATCGGTAATCCATGCCGGTGCCTTAGTATTCTCGATACAGGTGAACAACAGGAACGCTCCGGCCGTAAGCATCACACAGTTAATCGTACAGAAAGACCAACCAAGCTCCACCGTAGGCGTATCGTGAAGAACACCCGGTACTGCCTGCAGGTAGAACGACAGTATAGTCCATACAGCGCCTGCCACCATCAGCAATCCTCCTACCGCGAGACGCCTGCCACAGCTCCAGTCAAGATGCACCCTGATATAATGGGCAAGCACAAGATAGCCAAGATAACCCGAGAAATACCATAACACATGGAACTCGTTCCAGAAACACTGCCCCCATATCTCACCAAAGAAACGCGTCAGATAGGGCATGCAGGTCGACACCAGAAACAACCCTATGAACAGCCTCTCCTCCGACGCCTTGGCACGCGCCAGCCATGGCGATATCATAGGAATAAACAGATATAGACTTATAAGCGGATACATGAACCACAGATGACCGGCCAGAGACGGAAAGTTCAACGGCAACCGCGACAGGTCGGTACCAACGGCTTCGGCATCAAGTTGCCCCCACAGCATCGGGACTGTGGCATAGACGACCATGAAGAGCACAAACGCAGGTATGATGCGTATGGCGCGACGTCGATAAAACTCCACCATCGTCATGCCCTCCTTGACCGGAACAAGCAAGAACGCCGACACGATCATAAACAACGGCACCGACATGCGCGAAAATCCGTCATATATAGAAACCCATAACCGATCGGTCTCGTTGGCAAGAAAAGACTGTGGCCCAGCCATATCGGTCGAACCCGGAGCACCATAGAAATTCTCGCTCGCATGAACCAGCATCACAAGAAAACAGGCAAACACACGCACAAAATCCAAAAAAACAATACGTTTTCCCATTACACAAACAAGAGTTACAAATAACTTACACCAACAAATATACACAAAAATCTTTATCTTTGCATACCTTAAGCACTCCATATCTGGAAATGAAAAAAAGACTCGAAAATTAATCTATACCCCCAAAGCCCCCAAAAGACCCAAAAGGCCCCAAAGCCCCCAAAAGACCCCAAAGACCCTAAAAGACCCCAACATATGAAAGCATCAATCCTATCCATAGCCTTGACAATGGCGGCCGCAACCGCCACATCACCGGCACACTCCGCACCCGTAACAGAAGCGGCCAAAGTACGCCAGGCCATCGAACGTGTCAACGACCACTGGCAGGCATCCAACTCTCCCGAGTGCCGCGCATTCTGGGACAATGCCGCCTACCACACCGGCAACATGGAGGCCTACCGCCTCACCGGCAATGAACGCTGGCGCCGGTACAGCGAGGAATGGGCCGAGCACAACGACTGGAAAGGAGCCAAAAGCGATGACAAGGCAAACTGGAAATACTCATATGGCGAGACCGACGACTATGTGCTCTTCGGCGACTGGCAGATATGCTTCCAGACCTATGCCGACCTCTACAATCTCCTTCCCGACGACCGCCGCATACGACGCGCCCGTCAAGTGATGGAATACGAGATGTCAACCCCGCGTAACGACTACTGGTGGTGGGCCGACGGCCTATATATGGTAATGCCGGTCATGACCAAGCTGTACCGTATTACCGGAGACAGCCGTTACCTCGACAAACTACATGAATATGTCCTCTATAGCGACAGCATCATGCTCGACCGTGAGACAGGACTATATTACCGCGACGGGAAGTATGTATACCCCACCCACAAAAGCGTCAACGGCAAGAAAGACTTCTGGGCCCGGGGCGACGGATGGGTGCTCGCCGGCCTTGCAAAAGTCATCGGAGACCTCCCGGCCGACTACCGCTACCGCCACTTCTTCATAGACAAATATGTACGGCTGGCCGACGCTGTTGTCGCCACCCAGCAGCCCGACGGCTACTGGACACGTTCCATGATGGATCCCGATCATGCCCCGGGCTATGAGACCAGCGGCACAGCCTTCTTCACCTACGGCCTGCTGTGGGGCATCAACAACGGATACCTCAACGCCCCCGAATATCTCGACGCGGCACTCAAGGGCTGGAACTACCTCTACCGCACGGCACTCCAGAAGGACGGCTCTATAGGATACGTCCAACCCATCGGAGAGAAAGCCATCCCGGGCCAGGTCGTCGACCGATCATCGACATCCAACTTCGGCACAGGAGCCTGGCTGCTGGCCGCATGCGAGTATGTACGCTATCTTGAGAAACACGACAATGCCGACCGCGCCTACTGGACATCATTGGCCTACCGCCTGGCCGCCCCCGTGCTTTCAAAGATGGCCGACGGACAACTGCAACGCGACATGCAGGTCGAGGTAAGCCCCAGCTGGGACGGCCGCGACATTCGCGTCACCTACATGGAGACATTCGGCCGGCTAATGGCAGGCATCGCTCCCTGGCTCGCGCTTCCTGACGACGACACCGCCGAGGGAGCACAACGTCGGGAACTGCGCCAATGGGCTCTCAGAGCCTATGCCAACGCCGTTGACCCGGAGAGCCCCGACATGCTGCTGTGGAATGGTGAGGGACAGGTGATGGTCGACGCCGCCTACGTGGCCGAGTCATTCATACGCGCACCCAAAGCCCTATGGGAGCCGCTCGACACCACTACCAAGAAACGTTATATCGAGGCTTTCAAAGGCGTGCGGCGCATAGATCCGCCATACACCAACTGGCTCCTCTTCTCGGCCACAATCGAGAGCTTCCTCACACGTATAGGAGCCGACGGTGACGACTACCGCGTCAACTCGGCCATACGCAAGGTCGAGGAGTGGTACACCGGCGACGGATGGTATGCCGACGGCCCGGCATTTGCCTTCGACTACTACTCGAGCTATGTATTCCACCCCATGTACATGGAGACCCTGTATAACATGAAAGAGGCCGGCCGATACACACGCATACACTACGGCAAGTATTACGATCGAGCCCTGCGCCGGGCACAAAAGTTCAGCATTGTTCTCGAACGTATGATATCACCCGAAGGCACATTCCCTGTGTTCGGACGCTCGATACCGTATCGCATGGCGGCCATGCAGCCACTGGCCATGATGGCATGGCAGGATAAACTGCCGGCCGGACTACCGGCCGGACAAGTACGCGGCGCGCTGACATCGGTAATGCACCGGATGTTTGACGGCAAAGAAAACTTCAACGAGAAAGGATATCTCACAATCGGATTCGCCGGCCGACAGCCCGACATCGCCGACTGGTATACCAACAACGGCTCACTGTATATGACATCCCTGGCTTTCCTGCCCCTTGGCCTGCCGGCCAATCATCCGTTCTGGACCGACGCACCACTCCCCTGCACCCAGGCACGTGCCTGGAACTCCCAGCCATTTCCCAAGGATCACCACTGGTCAGATAACATCACCACCCACGACCTCTTTTAAGAACCGACACATTAAAATTCCCGATTTTTCCACGTTCCACCATCCCCCGGGAAGTGGAAATCGGTAATTATGGTAAATATCATCATTCTTTGACTTTTCACTTTTTGTTGTAACTTTGCAATTACGGCCTCCCCTCCATGACTGTTTTTATCACTTTACTGGAGTTTTAAGGAACAGCGGCTAAACCATCGGCCCCGTTGCCATTCTAAATGATAAATACCCGGATCTACCTTTTCAGAGCCGGATCTAAAACATCAAGCTATGAAACGAATCGTACGCTACATCATGATCATCGGACTGGCTACAGTCCTCTCAGTCCCTGTAACGGAAGCACGCGAAGGCCGTCAAGGCCGCGGAAATGACAAAGGCAACCACCGCACCGAACAACCGGCCAATTCGGGTCATAACACCCCTGGGCGCCGCGGAAACAACAACCGGAACAGACCATCCGGGAACAACGGACATGCCCCAGCAAACCGCCCCGGAAACAACAGACACAACAACGGCAACAGACACGGGAACCGTCCTTTATACAACGGCCACAACCGACCAGGCAAACACCACCCCGCGCCTGGAAGTCACTATCACGGCGGCTATCATCCCGCTCCACCGCCACCACCGCGTCATGACCACTGGCCACGCTACCATCGCCCCACTCCACCGCCTCACTACGTCTGCCACCACCATGGTCCTTCGTTCGGCAGTATTCTCGGCATGGTACTCGGCACAGCCTATAATGCATCGCTCAGCTACCTGTACAACAATGGATACACAGTAACCGGACACAGCAACAACGCCATATACCTCAACAACGTGTCACAGATGAACTACCGATGGCCCGACGCAGTGCTGCACTACAATAATGGCATGCTCAACTCCAGCCAGTACATCCACTCCTCGACATGGCATGACACATCGCGCTATAACGACCTGTACAACAGCTTCTGCAGGCAATATGGCGTACCGGCGTCGGTATCCAACACCGGTATGGTGATGAGCGCGTCATGGTTCGGATATGACGGACGCTTCGTGACCATACAGTACAGCCCCGGCTACACCGCCTCGGGCATGGCATGCTATTATACAACCCTCTCATTCGGAAACTGATGGCCGACAATTATCTTGAACGCCGCATGGACGAATACCGTCGCTCCCAGCAGGGAGCGGCGACACGTCGTGCCGCCATGCACACATCCCCAACGCTTAAACCCGGACAGGCAATCATCGAGTACCCACCCATGCGGGTTTTGGTTACCGACATCGACACGCCTGCCGCCCAAGCTGTCATCAATGCTCTGAGACAAGTCAACTGCCGAGTGGCAATAACCGGCCGGGACCATACACTCGGCAACCGCCTGGCCCAGAAGTCAGGCGCACAATACCACCCTGACGGACCAAAGGCCGCCATCGAACGTCTCGCCAAGGCCGGAGATCCCGTGATACTGGCAGTCACATTCACAGCCGCCATACCTGATGTCCCCACTCTGACACCGCCACGCGAAGTTCTCGACGCTGGTCCCGAAGCCACCGCCGCATGGGTGCTATATGCCGCCCATCCCACATCGCGCCACCTCTACACACGCACCGTCATCGGGCAGTGAAACAACTGTCCTGCAACTTGCCATACGCCCGCAGATACTTGCGCACACCCGACACCATCTCACGTGTCTCCTGCAACAGATTGATATAGACATACATCACCGACAACAATGACGGGTCGGTCTCATGCAACGAAGAGTGACGACGGTGATACATGTCAGAGAGATCATTCTTCAACCCGTCACAACGGCGGCGAAGATCAACGATGGCATCGGTAGCTCCACCACGCATCACACTCAGAACGTCATTATACATAATCTCCACACGCGTCCTTATCTCTTCCAGCTCTCCGGCATACTCCACAGGCAACGGCCTGAAATTATTATCGACATGTTCATGACATACCTCAGCGATACGACGCAGATTGTACAGCATTGACATACAGCAGTTGTTACTGAGGTAAAACCACGTACTCTTCTCGATAGCCACCTTGCGGTCAACACGTTGCAGGCACAGTGTCTCGCGGCGACGGATATTCTTCAGGAGGCTCTTCTGCCGTCCAAGCCCAGCCTCCGCCTTTGACAACGCCCTCGGATTTTCACCGGCAAAACCGGCCGTGATCTCGGCGAACGCCGAGCGGGCATAGTCCATAAAACGCAACTGTTGCTCGGTAATGTAGCATTTCAACAAACTCCACGCCTCCTCCTTGTCATCAGTAGCAAGAACAGCCCTGAACAGAGTCTCGTCCTTATCCTCCTCACAACGGGCATTAAAACGACGGTTACTCCTCACTATCAGGAATATGACAATCACCGACAAGGCCATGATAACCCAATGTCCGCCAAAGTGCATCAGAGCTACTATGATACCGGCACCTATAAATGCCGCTCCCGCAGTAAGGAACCATCCGCCTATGACCGATATCACTCCAGTGATACGGAATACAGCGCTCTCACGACCCCAGGCCCTGTCGCTCAACGATGTACCCATTGCCACCATGAATGTTACAAACGTTGTCGACAGCGGTAGCCTCAACGATGTGCCGAGAGCTATAAGGGCTCCGGCCAGCACCAGGTTAACCGAGCCTCTCACAAGGTCAAACGCCGCTCCATTCTCCATTACCGTCTGCTCGGCATCAAACCTACGGCCAAACCACCGCCGCACACCAGGAGGCATAACCGAACGCGCCCAGCCAACGACCGACAGCGACCACCTGACGAGACGACGAGCAATCCTCGACGAGCCGAACATCTCGTCACCGTCACCCTGCGCCCCGAGTCCCACCTCAGTCTTGGAGACATTGCGCGACTTGCGGGATGTAGACAATGCCACAACCATTATGGCACCTGCGCCGACAAGAAAATATACCGGCGTATCAGACGGTCCGTTGAGCGAATCCATAAGGAATCCGCGCGCATCGCCACCTCCATTGGCCACATAGTCCTGATATGATGCAAGTCCGCTCAACGGCACCCCGATAAAGTTCACCAGGTCATTGCCTGCAAAAGCCATCGCCAGCGCGAAAGTACCAGATAGAACGACAACCTTCAGCACATTGACACCCAAGGCATGCAACATCTGCATCACGAGCGTGGATACAACCATGCCACAACCTATTATCTCCCAGGTATGTGTATCGATCCAAGCCTTTATAGCCGGTGTCATGAACGACATGTCTCTGATTCCCTTGACTACAAGGAAATATATGATAGCCGTAGTACATACACCGCCAAACAGGCCGATTTTCCATTTGAGTCCGCTTCGATAATTGAAAGTGAATATCATACGCGCAATAAACTGCACCAACGTACCAAATACAAACGCCACCGCCACCGAGAGAAAAATACCGAACGTCACCGACAATACCTTCTCTGTATTTATCAGCTCGCTGAGACCCAGCTCAAGACCGCCTGCCATCCTTATCAATGACACCACGAATGTCGCACCCAGCAGTTCGAACACCATTGACACGGTAGTCGATGTAGGCATACCAAGCGTATTAAAAATATCCAGCAACAAGACATTGGTCACCACAACCGCCATGAATATGCATATCAGATCATAGAACGAGAAATGCTCGGGCCTGAAGATCCCGTGCCGTGCGATATCCATCATCCCGTCACTCATAGCCGCTCCGATAAACACACCGACCGAAGCCACAATCAGAATACGCCTCACCGGTGCCGCCTTCGAGCCGATGGCCGAGTTGAGAAAATTCACTGCATCGTTGCTCACACCCACTGTCAAGTCAAAGATTGCCAGGAGGAAAAGAAAGACTATAACACATAAAAAAGTAATCTCCATAAATCAAAATTTTGGTCCTGCAAAGTAACCCCCACATCGTTAAAAAAATATTACAAAAACCTTAACCTATGATGAATTATTGAATTATTTAAACTAAATTTGTTCCCATATACACTTTCACCTATTCATAGTCAATGGATAAATATATAGTCTCGGCGCGCAAATACCGCCCATCGACATTCGCCAGTGTCGTGGGACAGCAGGCCCTGACCTCGACACTCAAGAACGCGATAGCTACCGACAGGCTGGCTCACGCCTACCTCTTCTGTGGATCGCGAGGTGTCGGGAAAACCTCCTGCGCACGTATTTTCGCCAAAACAATCAACTGTCATAACCGCACCCCCGACGGTGACCCCTGTAACGAGTGCGAGTCATGCCAGGCATTCAACAGCGGAGTGTCTCTCAATATCGTCGAGCTTGACGCTGCCTCCAACAACGGCGTCGAAGACATTCGCTCGCTCGTCGACCAAGTACAGGTACCCCCCACAAACGGCAAGTACCGCGTATTCATCATCGACGAGGTCCACATGCTTTCTTCTCAGGCTTTCAACGCTTTCCTTAAGACCCTTGAAGAACCTCCGAGCTATGTAGTGTTCATTCTCGCCACCACCGAGAAACACAAGATCATCCCCACCATACTCTCCCGATGCCAGATATACGACTTCAATCGCATCACGATCAACGACATGGTCAACCATCTGGAGTATGTGGCATCCCAGGAAGGGATAACCGCCGAGCGATCGGCCTTGGGCGTAATAGCTTCGAAAGCCGACGGTGCCATGCGCGACGCCCTGTCAATCTTCGACCAGGTAGCGGCCTCGTCACGCGGCAACATCACCTACCGCAGTACGATCGAGAACCTCAATGTGCTCGACGCCGCCTACTTCAGCCGACTGGTGGATAGTTTTGTCGACCAGGATGTTCCGGGAGCGCTACTCATCTACAAGGAGATACGCGACCACGGTTTTGACTCACACGCCTTCATCAACGGCCTCGCGGCCTATCTGCGCGACCTTATGGTATCGCGTGAGGAATCTACTCGATCACTGCTTGACACCGACGAGGCCACGCTCAAGCTCATGTCTGAGCAAGCCTCCAAGTGCACACCCACATTCCTGTACCAGGCCATGAGCCTGTGTAACGACGCCGACCTCAACTACCGGCAAGCTACCGGCAAGACCTTTCTCGTCGAGCTGTTGCTCATCAAGCTATGCCAACTACTAAGCCCCTCCCCCATCTTTAGTGGCGACGGAGAGGGGCAGTTGCAACCCTTGCAGCCCGCCATGCCAAGCGCGACTGAGCTGCCCGCCACGCCCCGGGATCCACAGCCTGCTCGACAGCAGCCTGTACATCCCCAACCTATCACACACCCTACACCGCCAGCCTCGGCCGGAACACATACACCGCCGTTGCCACCATCGCCGCGACCGGTTCAACCGGCCGGCCGGCCAAAGACACTGACTGTACCGCGTACAATCAGCATCCGCAACCCCGAGGCTACACTGCACCCCGACAAGGACACCGCCAAACAGGAAAAAAACGATGCCCCAAAACGCACCGCCGGCTATACTCCCCAACAACTCAAAGCCGCCTGGGAAAGCTTTATGGCTTCGAGACCCACACAGCACATACTGGTCAACACCATGAGAGCAAGCCGGCCTGAACCACACGAGTCCACCCCCCATCTCTACACGGTGACCGTCGAGAACAAAGGAC
The DNA here is from genome assembly GCA_964018905.1 of uncultured Muribaculaceae bacterium. GTDB lineage: Bacteria > Bacteroidota > Bacteroidia > Bacteroidales > Muribaculaceae > JAAVFS01. Next base: position 61,829 of record CAXHRO010000007.1, on the reverse strand, counting down.
AGAAAGAATTGCTCGAGACCGTGATGCCAGAACTGCTCGAGACAATACACAATAACCTTGAGAACGATCTCTTAGCATTCGAGGTTCTCATCAACCAGGGTCCATCGAGTCCATCGACATGGAGCGAACGCGAGATCATACAATACCTGGCTCAGGAATACCCCAAGGTAGCACGTATGATGAAAGAGTTCAAACTTTCTCTCACCTGAGGCGGTTTATATATCAACCACAGTGTTACGGCCATACTATTTTGGCAAAAGCCCAGGGGCATCCGATATCAAGAATCATATAATTAAAATAAAACAACATGGGAAAATTTCTTACTGATTTCAAAGCATTCGCCATGAAAGGCAATGTGATCGACATGGCTGTCGGTGTGATCATCGGCGGTGCATTCGGCAAGATAGTCACATCACTTGTCAACGATATAATAATGCCACTTGTGAGCCTTGCCACAGGCAGTGCTACATTCTCGGGTCTCAACGCCACACTGCGCGGCGCCGAACTCGACACCGAGGGCAACGTCATCAGGGAAGCCGTCACATTCAACTACGGCATGTTCATACAGAACATCGTCGACTTTCTCATCATCGCCTTCTGCATCTTCGTTGCCATACGCATCATGATGAAATTCAAGAAGAAGCAAGAAGAGGTTCCCGCAACACCCCCCGCCCCCACCAAGGAAGAGGCTCTGCTCACCGAGATACGCGACCTGCTTAAACAGCAAGCCGAAAAGAAGTAATACTATGCCAGTGTGAGACCTGTATACCTCATAGGCTACATGGGCTGTGGCAAGACCACTCTTGGTCGTGCCGTAGCCCGCCGTGTATCAATGCCGCTGATCGACCTTGACGAGTACATAGAGCAACGTGAAGGCATGACAGTAAGACAGATATTCGAAAAACACGGCGAGCCTTACTTCAGGAAAGCCGAGCGCGACTCTCTGCTCGAAGTGTCGCACATGACCGATGTCCTCGTGGCTACCGGCGGCGGCACACCATGTCAGCCGGGCCTTCTCGACATAATGCTCGGGAGCGGCACCGCAGTATATCTCGAAGCCCCGCTTGACGTACTCCACCGTCGCCTTCTGGCCGGACGCGCCACCAGGCCTCTTATAGCCGGTCTTGACGACAGCGCGCTCAGAGCGTTCATCATACAGGCACTTGAAGCACGCCTCCCCTATTACACACGCGCCGCCGCCCGCTTTGACTCCTCCCGCCTGGAGACCCCCGAACAAATACACGACACCGCTACAAGATTCATCAACAGTTTTATCACAAACAGCCTCTGACCATGCCACTCTCAACACCGCTCGAACAGCCCGCTGAGATAGCCACCTGCCGCCAACGGCTCACAATAGGACTGCCTCGCAGCGCATCCCATGCCGAACGCCGGTTCCCGCTCACCCCCGAAGCTGTCAACATCCTCGTTCAACGAGGCTTTACAGTCAAGATGGAAAGTGGAGCCGCCGATGTTATCCACTATACCGACAACCGCTACTCGCGCCACGGAGCCGCTATTGTCGACCGCACAGCCACCCTGCAATGTGACATAGTGATACATCTTGCACCGCCATCGGTAGCCGACATCAACCACATGCGCCGTGGAGCCATGCTACTCACGTTGTTACACTCGGGAACCCGGTTCTCCAAGCCGCTCGTTGACGCTCTCATAGGACGCGGAATCATGGCCATTGCCGTGGATCTCATCAAGGAGCAAGAAGGGCATGCACCGTTTGCCGACATACTCAGCGAGATCGACGGGCGGGCGGCCCTCGCCACCGCCGCGTCACTTCTTGCCGATGCCCTACGCGGAAAAGGTATACTCCTGGGAGGAGTGGCCGGTATCGTGCCATGTGAGGTAATGGTGTTGGGGAGCGGTATCACTGCCTGCGCAGCCGCCATGTCGGCTTTGGGACTCGGTGCACAGGTGCGCATGTTTGACAGCGACACCTACCGACTGCGATCGGCCCTGATGAAACTCGGCCCCGGAGTAGCCGGATCTGTACCACACCCACATGTCGTCGACAACGCCCTGCGTAGCGCCGATGTCGTGATCGCCACTTCAATGACCCACTATGAGATCATAGGTAGCGAGCGTGTCGATCTTATGAAACGTGGTGTAATAACATTCGATATCTCCGATTCTCCCGGCACAACATTCCCGTCGCTCCCCACCATCGACCTGGCCGTAGCCCGCAGTTGCGACAATGCCTCCGACGGCTACCGGGTATGCTATATCAACGCCGGTAGTGCTGTTCCGCGCACTGCGGCCATGGCTCTCAGCAACACATTCATAACCATGCTACAGGACATCGTGACATGCGAAGGCATGAACAATGCACTCAAACTCACTCCCGGCCTGCAACGCGCCACTCTCACATTCAGCGGCCATGCCGTCAACCCGGGTATAGCACGCACAGCAGGTTGCCGTCCCACCGATTTAGCACTCTTTCTACAGCTTTCATGAGTAAACCCAAGAAGAAATATTACGTAGTATGGGCCGGATGGGATACCGGCGTATTTGACAACTGGGAAGATGCCCAGCAACAGATCAACGGGTTCAAAGGAGCCAAGTTCAAGAGCTTCGACACCCAGACGGCTGCAATAAACGCCTATCGCGGCAACCCCGACGAGTACATAGGCATCATACGCAAGATTTTCACACATCCGGCATCACCGGTCAACTATGACGCCATACCCGAGATACGCAAAGACGCAATCTCTGTGGACGGAGCATGCTCCAAAAATCCCGGGCCGATGGAGTACCGGTGTGTAAGAGTAGGCACCGGCGAAGAGATATTCCGCATGGGTCCGCTCGCCGACGGAACAAACAACATCGGAGAGTATCTCGCGCTGGTTCATGCCCTCGCCCTGCTTGACAAACAAGGAGACCACCTCACTCCCATATACTCCGACAGCCGCACCGCACTTTCATGGCTACGGCGTCGCGGACATAAATCGGCACTGTCACACACAACTAACAACGCCCGCATTTTCGAACTCCTCGCCCGCGCCGACGCCTGGGTCCAGACCCATGAGATTCTCAATCCGGTACTGAAATGGGACACCGATAACTGGGGCGAGATACCGGCCGACTTCGGCCGAAAATAAAGATATCAAGAGCCACCAACTGTGATGTCCGGCTGACAGGACAACAACAGGTCATGAATGCAACGGGATAGTCATAGTGAATTCAAGGCCGTGAGGATGGCGATTGTTGACTGTGATTGAACCGCCGTGCATCAGTATGGCATTCTTTACGATTGAAAGTCCCAGTCCGGTACCGCCCCTGGCTCGTGAACGACCCTTGTCGACACGATAAAAGCGCTCAAACAGGCGCTCCAGATGCTCTCTGCCTACACCTATGCCATCATCATTCAATGTAATGACCGCCTTACCGCCGATCACGCCTTGCAGACTCACATCTACCAGAGTTCCTCCACTGTATGTCACGGCATTGACAATGAGATTCCTGAACACCGACTCCAGGAGCGAACGGTTTCCATCCATATCCAGGCCTCGATCTATACCGTTCCTTACTGTCATCCCCGCTCCTGCTACCAATGGCTCGCACTCGGCCACGACATCGGCTATGACCGAGGCCAGGTCAAGACGCTCCTTGACGACAGCCGCCCGGCCATCATCCATACGCGTTATCAATGAAACGTCATCAAGCAGATTGCGCAACCGCCCGTTGTTGGCCAGACATCGTGACAGGAAGTCACGGCGCCTGTCCTCATCCATGTCAGGATGTTCCACCAGTGTCTCCAGGCAGGCCTGCATAGATGCCACCGGAGTCTTCAGTTCGTGGTTTATATTGTTGGTAAGTTGCTTCTTTATCCGCTCCTTCTCCTGTTGCTCATGCATGGCGGCACGATGCTCGCGATCGCGCTCGGCATTGGCCTGCTGGAACTTGACATAAAGCCTGACGATATTGTTGGATATCTCGCCAAGTTCGTCGCGCGGGAATGGCTCGGTATCGTATATGCGCTCTCCACGCTCGGCCCTCCGCGCGAAAATGGTCAACCGTGTTATATGCTGTCCCACTCGTCGCGTAGCCATATATCCCAATACACACATTATCAACGTAATAGACCCCATCACCCACAGAAAACCATAGTCGGCCCTGAGCAGATCACTGTGAGACAGCGTATAAGGCATAGCCGTACGCACTACGGTGCCGTCATTACCCCGAGTGGCCGAGTAGAAATATACCTGGCCTGTACTCTCGCTATGACGGCGGACGGTATAACCGTGTCCACAATCCAGCGCGGCACGTATCTCAGTGCGGTTCAAATGGTTGCTGTCCGGAATCGAGTCGAGGGTATTGTCATAGAGTACATGTCCTGCATCATCGATGATACTGAGACGAAGATCGTCAAGGCCCGGCAACCGGGCTATGTCACGACAGGAGTCAACACATATACCGCCATCAAGCCTGTCAAGCACAAGAGTATTGAGCATCTGCAGACGTGAGTCAAGCTCCTGGGCCTTGAATTCCTTCTCCCTGTGATACTGGAACAGCACGAAACATACCACCATCAGCAGTGAATAACCCAGCAACCACAGAAACAACCTGACCGGATAACTTATCCTATTCACCGACAAAGCCATATCCGTACCCCGAACGAGTCACTATATTCCTACCGTACCGTCCGAGTTTCTGTCGTATGCGCGTGATATTGACATCAACAACACGGTCTACCACCACGACCTCGTCGGGCCATATCTGCTCCAGCAACTCCTCACGTGAAAATATACGCCCCGGATTGGAAAGTAGTCTGAGCAGTATCTCATATTCCTTGCGCGGGAATCTGACATCTACCCCGTCTATGGTAACAACCTTACGATCAGGAAATATCGAAAGTGTTCCATATGACACCACATCACTCCCGGCGGCAGTGTCACGACCTGTCGGGTCGGCACGCCTGAGTATCGTGCGTATGCGTGCCATCAGATTACGCATTGAATACGGCTTGGTTATATAATCATCGGCTCCGAGATCAAGACCCTTGACCATATCATCCTCCCCGTCACGCGCAGTACAAAAGATTATGGGAAGGGATGAAGTTGACGGCCGCGACCTGAGGATACGCGCCAGCTGTGTTCCCGATATCTCCCCCATCATGATATCCAGCAACAGAAGATCATAACGGGACATGTCAAGAGCAAGAGCCTCCTCGGCGCTATAGACAGTATCTACAAGGTATCCCTCGGCTTCGAGATTAAACCTTACAGCCTCACATAGCGTCTCCTCATCGTCGACAACAAGAATTCTGCGTACGGTGGCCATATCACTTTAACACTTCGGAAATCTCGGCCGGGGTAACCACGACATTTATCTCAGCGTTGGCAAACTTGAAAATCCCTTTCATGTAGACACCGGCCTCAACAAGCAGCCCTGCCCCCTCGGGGTCGGATGTCTTGTCATTTCCCAGTCCCTGCAACATGAGATCGTGATAACTGTCGCTTATGGTATCCCAGTCGGTGAGTTCCTGTGGCGTGGCTACCACCTGAGGCTGACGGTAAGTGATCACGACGGTATCTCCCTCAAGAGACAGGCCGTCACACCACATACCGGGGCCTATCTGCTGTCCGGCCAGCTTAATATTGTTATTCTCGATATACCGTTGCAACTTGCTGTTGCCGGTACAGGCCGCTGTCGCGAGTCCCAGCGCCAGCATTATCGATATTTTGATTGACAATCGCTTCATACTTGTTTATATGATGACCGACACAAGCAAAGTTGATAATAGCCTGCAGTCGATTGAGATATGTTATAAGAGCCGGTTCGGAGGTAAACTATTTTTCAACACATTCCGATCAGTCCATCAGCTTGCGGTAGCGCTTGCGGGGCAACTCCTTGCCACCGTTATGCTCGCGCTTGTAGTCCTCGTAGTCGCTGTACGACCCCTCGTAGAAGACCACATTTCCATCACCCTCGAACGACAGTATATGGGTGCAGATACGATCCAGGAACCAACGGTCGTGGCTTACGACCACCGCACATCCCGCAAAGTCGTCAAGGCCCTCCTCGAGCGCTCTCAATGTATTGACGTCAATATCGTTGGTAGGCTCGTCGAGAAGAAGTACATTGCCCTCCTCCTTTAGTGCCATGGCAAGATGCAGACGGTTGCGCTCACCACCCGAAAGCACTCCGATTTTTTTCTCCTGGTCGGCCCCGGCAAAGTTGAATTTGCTGAGATATGCACGGGCATTGATATCACGTCCACCCATTCTGAATGATTCCACACCCTGCGAGATCACCTCATATACCGAGCGCTCGGGGAGCAGATCATGGTGACGCTGGTCGACATAGGCTATCTTCACGGTCTCGCCGACGTCAAATGTGCCGGCATCGGGGGTCTCTTGACCCATTATTAGCCTGAACAACGTTGTCTTACCGGCTCCGTTGGGGCCTATGACACCAACAATGCCATTGGGCGGCAACGCGAAGTTGAGATCCTTGAAGAGCTGTTTGCGGCCATATGCCTTGGCGAGACCCGAGGCCTCGATCACCTTGTTGCCCAGGCGCGGTCCATTGGGAATAAATATCTCGAGACGCTCCTCTTTCTGCTTTTGATCCTCGTTAAGGAGACGGTCATAGCTTGACAGACGGGCCTTACCTTTGGCCTGACGTGCCTTAGGTGCCATCCTCACCCACTCGAGCTCTCGTTCAAGAGTCTTGCGGCGCTTGCTGGCCTGCTTCTCCTCCTGGGCCATGCGCTTTGTCTTCTGGTCGAGCCATGACGAGTAGTTGCCTTTCCATGGAATTCCCTCGCCACGGTCGAGTTCAAGAATCCAGCCCGCTACATGATCAAGGAAATAGCGGTCGTGGGTAATGGCGATGACGGTGCCGGGATACTGCTGGAGGTGCTGTTCAAGCCAGTCGATCGACTCTGCGTCAAGGTGGTTGGTAGGCTCGTCGAGAAGAAGAACGTCAGGTTGCTGCAACAGCAGGCGGCAAAGGGCCACACGACGACGCTCACCACCCGAGAGTGTCTCGACGATCTGATCATCGGGAGGACACTGCAATGCATCCATGGCGCGCTCGAGTTTGGAGTCGATATTCCAGGCATCGGCGGCATCCAGCTTGTCCTGGAGCTCGGCCTGACGTGCCAGCAGGGCATCAAAATCGGCATCAGGATCGGCAAATGCCTCATTGACCTTGTCAAACTCGGCAAGCAGATCCATTATGGGCTGTACACCCTCGCGCACAACCTCAATGACGGTTTTGGCCGGATCAAGCACCGGTTCCTGCTCGAGGTATCCCACGCTGTAGCCCGGCGCCCACACTACCTCACCCTGGTAACTGTTGTCAATACCGGCGATGATCTTGAGCAATGATGACTTACCCGATCCGTTAAGACCTATGATTCCGATCTTGGCTCCATAGAAAAATGACAGGTATATGTTTTTAAGAACTTGTTTCTGGGGCGGATAGATCTTGCTTACGCCCACCATTGAGAAAATTACTTTTTTATCGTCAGCCATTTTTATGTATGATGTAATATTGTAGCATATTGGTCTATATATAGCCAGGGTCGGGCTACTCTTGCCCGCCGGATTTACTTGCGGCGGCGTGGAGCGTACTTGACAGGATAGTCACAGCGTATGCGCCCCTCCACTATGTTGTTCAGCTTGCCGCGCAGTAGCTGGCGGCGTATGGCCGATACGTGGTCAATATACATTTTTCCCTCGAGATGGTCACACTCATGCTGCACTATACGGGCAAGGAATCCGCTTATCTCCTCGGTGTGCTCGACACCGTCAAGATCATCCCATGTGAGACGGATATGCTCTACCCTGGTGACATTCTCGCTGAGTCCGGGCAGACTGAGACACCCTTCGCCACGCGTCACCTTATCCCCGTCAAGCACCTCGACATCAGGATTTATCAATACAAGTTTGCGCCCCTTGCACTCCGGGAAGTTCTCGGCTACAGGATCGGCGTCTATGACAACGATACGCTCGCTGCGGCCTATCTGAGGGGCGGCGAGGCCTACACCCTCCGAGGCATACATCGTCTCAAACATATCGTCAACGAGCTTCTTGAGCTCGGGAGCTGAAGGATCCACATCGGTGGCGATAGCCCTCAGTACTGGATGTCCATAAAGGTATACGGGCAGTTTCATCTTGCTTGATTGCTTTGTAGATAGTCGTTTAAGAGTATGGTTGCCGATATCTCGTCGACAGTTCCCTTGACACGCCGGTCGCTTTTCTTCATGCCACCGTCGATCATGGCACGGTGAGCCAGAACCGAGGTAAAACGCTCGTCATACCACACGACGCGTATCTCGGGGAACTCCTTCTGCAGGCGGGCCACTGCGGGCTTTATATAGCGCATCGACTCCGACTCGTTTCCTCGCATGTCGGTAGGTAGCCCGATGACAAAGGCGTCAACCTTCTCACGGGCCGTATACCCCTTGAGAAAGTCAAAGAGAGTGTGGGTAGGCACGGTAGTAAGCCCCGAAGCGATGATCTGCAACGGGTCGGTAACGGCGATCCCGGTACGTCGCCTGCCATAGTCAATAGAGAGTAATCGTCCCATACACCACAAAGATACAACATTTCTGTGACATACACCACCTGATGAAGCCATTATACTGGGCCGGCGCATGAGATTCAGCTAAAATTCAGTCAAAAATACACCTGATTATGTGAAACAAACTTTCAGACACTGCATATATTACTGATATTGGCTAAATTAGCAATGCATCTGATAAAAATCCACGTGTCTTGGGAAAGGTCAAGCACGAGTTAGAGGATGTCCTTCGCATCGCCCTTATCGGAGTAGGATGGCTGAATTATCTTGTATATAACATTATCATCATCGTAGTTGTACCCGTATACAGTGCCTGTTGCAGGATCCATATACAGAAAAAAGAGCGGAACAGACAAATGATACTTCCTTATAAAATTCCCGTTCCAGTCAAACTCATGTATCCATCGATACCCCATGTTATCCTTAAATGCAGAGGTATGTTCCCCGGAATATAATGCATAAATATGGTCATTGTCACACACGACACTACAATATTGCAGAACAACTCCTTCCATATTAGTTTTAAAAATCCTTTCATCAGGAGATCCGTCCACTCTATATGAACGTACACTATTATCGTTCAAATCTATGATATTGACTTGCTTCAACCACGTCATTGCACTGAAAACCTTAGAGTTGTCAGGCCTAAGTTCCCAGGCTGATGAAAAAAAATCGGAGGCTGACACTACACTTTCCTCGTTATATATCATGTCTTTAACGACCGATATTCCATTTACCGGTGCAATTGTATCCTGTCCGTCGAGAATCCAGTATGTAGGCAACAACATCCGTGGACTGCCATATGGAAAAAATCCTGTTGTGTAACCTAAATATCTTGACTTTCCAATTTTATACATTCTCGCATAGGTTAAATCATACTCATTTGGTTCAGCATAGTCGCCGAGCAATAACAGAGAGTCTTTGCCCGTCTTGATTGATTGTGTTATATTCCATTCTATCAGCTGCCGTTTGTGCGGAGCATAAGTCAAAGCCGTTAAATCTTCTCCTTTTACATCAATTCTATATATCGGATTAAGACCAATATACTCTTTGGGACCCTGTCCATGACGCATATATGAACCTAACAATTTATTATTTTTAATGCTTGACACATAAAAATTATAGTCCGTGTCATTGGGACGCGCTGATATCAATATTGTATCATACACAGCAAAAAACTCCGAATACATATGATCAGTCTGTATTCTTTCAACAGAGAGTTCAATAACCTCATCTGGTTCCGATATCGTTATAACGGGAGTCGTGAAAACAGATTCTCTGACACATGAAGTCAACAACAGAATAATGATTGATCCAATTATAATTTTCTTCATAACATTCTATTTTCTGATTAAAAGGTTGAATTCTATATGACGAGCATGACTACATCGGAGTACGGTTGTGTGGAGAGGCATCCGAGTAATCGGCCAACAGTAGCACGACATATTCTCCATGAGCTCCACGGGAGACTGCTATGAAATCGCCGGTACCTCGGGTCGCAGACGGTAGATGTTGCGCTGACGCTCGAACGATGCCGGATCCTCCTTAAGGGCCGCGGTGTCGGCCAACGGGTCATAGCTCGACGTTATCATCCAGGGGGTCACAGTATCGGGGGCCGGCAACGGCTCCTCGACAGCACCGGCATGGTACGGCACGCCAAAATGACTCGCCACGGCCCGTGCCACCGCTATGGAGGCACGTGTCTTGCCGGCCAGAGAATATCCGGCGATATGGGGCGTGGCGATCGAAGCCAAGGCAAGAAGCTCCGGGTCAATATCAGGCTCGCCCTCCCAGCAGTCAATGACGGCCTTGGAGACCTGCCCACCCTCAATGGCCCGCAACAGGGCCCGTGTGTCAACAACAGGACCGCGGGCACTGTTTATTATCACCGGGCAACGCCCGAGACTTTCAAAAAACGTCTCGTCGGCAAGATGATGTGTCGGACAAGGCCCCGTCTTTATATGAGGGGTGTGGAATGTAACGACATCACATGCGCCGGCCACTGTGGCAAGATCGACAAATTCGCCGTCCCCCTCTCGCGCGGCCCGCGGAGGGTCACAAAGCATCATACGGTATCCCATCGACCGGCCCCAGCGGTCGACAATTCCGCCTACATGACCTACACCGACCACACCGACCGTGACCGACGACGGGTCGCGGTCAGGCAGCAACGCCAGTATCGAGGCCCATACATACTGGACTACAGCCGGAGCGTTACACCCCGGTGCACTTACCACCTTGATACCCCGGCTGTGGCAGTAGTCGAAGTCTATATGGTCGGTACCGATAGTGGCCGTAGCCACCAGCGAACAACGTGAGCCATCGAGCAACGCGGCGTTGGCACGGGTGCGGGTGCGGGTAATGAGCGCATCTGCGTCTTTCACGACCTGTGGCGTGATTTCATCGGGTGCGAGTTGCACGAGTTCGACACCGTCACCCAACAAGGTATCAATGAACGGAATATTGCAGTCGGCTACTACACGAGGTTTTTGAGGAACCATGTATACCATATATATGCGCCCCAATACACTGCCATGAACAGGATTATTCCTATCCAGCCACGCGACGATGCCGAGCGTATAGCCCAGAAGTGACACGCCTGGTATCCGGTCATAGCCATGAGCAGAGGCAGGTAAAGCGACAGGTTGTTGAAATCGATTAAAACAAGCAGTACCGTAGCCAGGAACAGCACGCTATAGTAACCGTTCATGGCTCTGGTCTTGGAATTATAGCTGTATACCCTGATGAGATTGGCGCTGGTAAATCCGACCCCCATCACTATGGTGAACGCGGTGACAGCCAGCATTGTAATCGCCACAGGACTGTCGACCTGCAACGATGGCACCGAGAGACCGGGCATCTCGATATCGTCGGGCGACACAAGTCCGCTCCCAAGGATTATCCACGGCGGAGTGACAACGCCCAGTATCGCGGCAAGAACCGTCTTAAGGTTAAACTGCCGCATCTGGGCACACCCCACGAGCAGTACCGGCAGGTAGTAAAGATATACCACGCGAGTCATTCCCAGCGCGCTGACAATACCGAAGAGCAGGAATATGCGCCGGCGCGCGCCCTGATCGGCATAGGCCGAGAACAGCATGAACGAGCCGGCCACCATAGCCAGTGCCAGCACACCACCTGCGCCAAACGAACATCCCAGCACCGGCAATGACATGACCATTGTCATGAACATGGCCGGAGCAAGAGCGGTATCATACCTCACCAGGTTGAACTGCTTGTTGACAAGCTGTAGCACCACAGCCGTCAAAGTAATGACAGCCAGCCCCATGAGCAATCCCGGCCATCCCCCTGCAATCACATCGCCGGGCAACGAAGGGGCGCCCGCAAACCATGCCACCACGATACCCGCCAGGGATATCACGACGACCGAGTCACACCCGGTGCGCGAGTGCAGTATACGGGTTATCTCACGGCCATTCATCAGAGCAGTTACTTCTCGAGAGCCATAAGGTCACGGCCTATGTCACGGCGATAGTATTTGCCGTCATATTCCACTTCGCCCACAGCCTTGAAGCTACGCTCCAGGGCATCGGCTATCGACGAGCCATAAGAGCTGGCCGCAATGACACGGCCACCTGAGGTCACAAGTTGCCCGTCTGCATCAATTGCCGTGCCGGCATGGAAAAGTATAGTATCGGTCACTTTATCGGTACCTGTGATAATCTTACCCTTTGGATAAGCCCCGGGGTATCCGCCCGATACCATCATCACGGTGACAGCCGTACGTGGATCATGTCTTAGCTCCAGATCTCCGAGATCTCCCTTTGCGGCAGCCTGCATGAGTTCCACAAGGTCACTGTCGACACGTAGCATCACTGCCTCGGTCTCAGGGTCACCCATACGCACGTTGTACTCGATCACCATAGGCTCATTCCCGACATTGATAAGCCCTAAGAATATGAATCCGCGATATGTTATACCGTCGGCGAGAAGGCCTTTTATAGTCGGCTCGATGATACGCTCCACGACCTTGGACATAAAGACATCGTCGGCAAACGGAACAGGAGATACCGCTCCCATGCCTCCGGTATTGAGTCCTGTGTCACCCTCGCCTATACGCTTGTAATCTTTTGCCACAGGGAGTACGCGGTAACCTCCGTTGCCGTCGGTAAGCACAAATACCGAGCACTCGATTCCACTAAGGAACTCTTCGATAACCACAGTTGCCGATGCCCCGCCAAACATGCCGTCAAGCATATCCTTCAGCGACCGGCGGGCCTCGTCGAGCGAGTCGATGATAAGTACACCCTTGCCGGCTGCAAGACCGTCAGCCTTAAGCACATATGGAGCCTTGAGTGTCTCAAGAAAACTGTATCCTTCATCGATATTATCGGCGGTAAAACTGCGGTAACGGGCTGTAGGTATACCGTGACGAGTCATAAAATCCTTGGCAAAATCCTTGCTGCCCTCAAGAGCGGCTCCAGCCTTGGACGGACCTACTACAAGTACCGGCTTTTCCTCAAAAAAGTCATATATGCCGGCCACAAGCGGGTCTTCGTTACCCACGACAATCATATCGATTGAGTTATCGGTCACAAACCGGTCAATAGCCTCAAAATCGGTGGGCTTGATATTGACATTCGTGCCATAGGCACCTGTGCCGCCGTTGCCGGGGGCAATGAAGAGAGCCTCGGTAAGAGGGCTCTGAGAGATTTTCCATGCCAGGGCTGATTCACGGCCGCCCGAGCCAAGCAAAAGTATATTCATATTCGGTTAACAGTTTTTCGTTTTTACCCCCCTGGGGCCGCATTGTTGCACCCGGGATTTCTGACGACCGCGCGGCTACACCGCTCTTTCTCCCAGGTTATTTCTTTTTCCAGCCTCGACGCGGACGCATTATCGGGCCGTCGGCCGGGGGGAGCGAAGGGGTCTTGCCCTTGAGCATGGTCAAGGCCTTGGGATTGCGACGATGGTACAGCGGATTTTCGGGTTCGGGACGTGCTTCCTGTTCGAAAGGCTTGCGATCGGCACGATCCTCTTCATGTCGGCGGGGACGGCGGTCACCGTCACGACGCTCATCCTTAAAGCGACGCTCGGGGCGCTCGCCTCGTCCACCTTCGCTACGGGCGGTCTTGCCGCCGAATCCCTTGCGGCGGGCCTCGCCCGTCCACTCGCGATCACTGAGACGACGCTTTTTCTCGGGACGTTCTCCCTTCGGCTGCTCGTCGCCACGGTGCAGTTTGTTTCCGGCCTCACGGTATGACTTGTAGTCTCCCTCGAATATGACATACTCTCTGAGTTCACATTCAAGCGAGCCGTTGAGCATCGGCACCTTGGTGGACGGAGACAGATGTATAGCGTTGAAATGCTCGGTACGATAGCCTATTATCCAGGCGTGATAGCCGGTAAAGACAGTCTTGAGCTGATTGCCTATAAGCTCGTACAATCCCTCCATATCGTCGGCACTTATACGCTCGCCATACGGAGGATTGGTCACAATGACACCCTCGGCCGGAGCCTCGGTCCACTGCGACAATGGCCTTACATGCAGATCTATATATTTGGCCATTCCCGAGCTCTTGATATTGCGCGTGGCTATCTCAACAGCCTTTGGCGACATGTCGGCACCGATGATAGGATGCTCCGGAACACGCTCCCCCGAGTCGTCGTTGTACAGTTTGTCAAGCAACTCTCGGTCAAAATCGGGCCACGCCTCGAACGCGAATCCCTGACGGTAGACACCAGGATAGATATTGGCGGCTATCATAGCGGCCTCGACAAGGAATGTGCCCGATCCACACATGGGATCGACAAACGGCTTCTCACCTCGCCATCCGCTCATGAGAATTATACCGGCCGCAAGCACCTCGTTGATAGGTGCCTCGGTCTGTGCCACACGCCATCCGCGCTTGTGAAGCGACTCGCCCGACGAGTCGAGCGACAGCGTGACACGGTCGCCGGCAATATGGACGTTAATCATGACATCGGCATCCTGAAGACGCACACCGGGACGCTTCCCATCTCCCAGACGATCGGTAAACCAATCAACGATGGCATCTTTCACACGATATGTGACAAAACGCGAGTGAGTGAATTCGTCACTGAAGGCTACCGTGTCGATCGAGAAAGTCTTCTCGGGCGAGAGCACGGTGCTCCAGTCATACTCCTTGACCATTTCATAGAGCGTATCGGTGTCGGAGGCTATGAATTTGTAGATCGGTTTTAAAATACGCAGGGCTGTACGACAGCAGAAGTTGGCCTTGTAAAGCATCTCCAGATCGCCCTCGAACGAGACCATACGCTTGCCGACCTCGACATTAGACGCGCCGAGATCGCGAAGTTCCCCGGCAAGGACCTCTTCAAGCCCCTGAAAGGTCTTGGCGACCATTTCAAATTGTTGTGGTTGTACCATATATAAATCCTTTTTCCGGCCACAAAGTTAATGCTTTTCGGCCAAATACATGCTATCTGCATCCAGTAAAATCAAGCGGGCAGACCCACAACGTGAATCTGCCCACATGATGTATTATCGTCAAACGGTTGTTATAGCGCGGCTACAGCACCCAGAATAACACACATAAGAATAACGCCGAGAAGCGAGATAACAAGACCGGCGATAGCCAGACCTTTCTTGGGCTTGAACATGCCTACGATCGAGAAGATAAGGCCAAGAAGCCACAGAATCCAGTTAAGAACAGGGAGCCAGCAGAAGATAAGGCCGAGAAGTGCGATAACGAAACCGGCAGTGCCCATACCGTTACCCTTCTTTTCTACAACGACTACCTGAGGTGCATTTCCTTCCATGATAATTTTTTTTAGAATGTGAATAAATAGTATTACCTGACAAAGATAAGATAATTCCAATTTATTTCCATCTTGTCAACAATAAAATTATTACAGATTTTACCCCCCCCCATAAATTTAACAACTTTTAACACATTTGTAAACATTTGTAACTACTCAGGTAGGTAGGGCACATTGATTTGGTCGGTCTATTAGACCAACGCAAAAACGGCATCCCAGCGGGAGAAATCGTTTTTCTTGGCGGTATCGGCAACCGAGTGTATTGCCATGAAGTCTTCCGCTCCGGCCTGACTTCGGAAGCCGCCGCTCCGTTTCTGTTTCACTTTCAGGATTCTTATTCCGCCTTCCGATGCATTGTTGTGTGACGGCACCCGCGGGTCTTTCAGAAAGTGGAACACATGATCTTTGAGTTTTCGCAGGCTGTTGCGGATTTGTCGGAACGGCTTCTTGAACTTGTCGAGATTCTCATTGAGAAGTTTGTCAAGGCTTTCTGTCCAGGTTGATGTATCGGCTATGGCCTCGGGATTCGAGTTTCGCCAATGCACGGCTTTTCTCAACAACTCCTGTAGCCGCGATGACCATTCCTGTTTTTTGTCAAGGTCGTTGAGGTAATTTAGATTTCTCAGCAGATGGGCGATGCATATCTGGTGTCCCTTGACTTTCATCGAGAAGTATGCGCTATGGCGGTCTGTGGTCAGCACTGTATTCTCCAATGCATTCCGGCCAAAACGGTCGTCCATCTCTTTGGCTCCACGACCTTTGGCTATCCAGGTCAGTGTGAGTTTCGGATTCTGCAATATCCACGCCCAGTTGAGTTTGCCGTTGACATAAAATCCTGATTCATCTGCGCCTGCCACAGGACTTTTGACAAGTTCCGAGGCTATGCGGTCGCATATTTTATCGGCCTTGTTTCCGGCGTCCGCTATAAAGTTTCGTATCGACCCCTCGCTTATGTCAACGCGCATCACGTCATGCAGAAAACTTTTGATGCGGTTGTATGGCATGCACATCACTGCATTGAGATAGACCACGAGGGCACGTATCTCAGATGACAGATATACCGGATTCTTTCGGCGTGTATATTCCACGCGGTTACGGCATCCGCAGGTGCAGGTCTTGTTTAGAAAGCGAAGCCTTTTTACGACCGGTACAATCCTGACTCCAACACATTCCTCCCGATATTCCTCCACGCCCTCAATATCTGACAGTTCACGGCCACACTCACGACAGTAATTGGGCTGGATATTCTCGGTCTCATCAGGCAGGTTCGACATCATACGGGTATTACCTTCATGCCCGGGCTGGCCGCCGGGTTTCTTACCGCTTTTCTCACGCAACGAAGATGTGCGCCTCTTGATTTCGTCTCCCAGCCTTTCTTTGGTCGGCGGCACACTGCTGTTGCCGGAGTTCTTGGGCGGCTGCGGATCCTCGTACTTTGACAGCCTCTTACGTAAATCAGCATTCTCTACATCCAGAGCCTCCACTCGACGGTTAAGACGTGCGTTATCGTCCGTCAAATCCTTGACGGTCTTGTTGAGATGTCCTATTTCCGAGCGGAACTCCTCAAGATATTTTTCGATGTCAACTTGCTGATTCACTGATGCAAAGATATAAAATATCTTTGACATACACAAGTAAATTAGCAACTGTTTTTGAACTTAATTTATTGAAAATAAAAGGAATAATGTCAGCGAAGATCTATGTTGAGGAGTGTGTGAAAGAATGGGTTCGACCGCCCTACAACTCCGTCTCACCTATATAGGTGAGTAGTTACATACGAATATAGGATTGTGAAAACTTGCAAATTTTTTGTTTATTAAAGTTAAAATAATTAATTTTGTACCCGGTACAGTTTAGCTTTGTATGTAATCTATTGGAAATTAAATATAACTTATATATAACAGAATGAAGAAGATCCTCTTGATCGCAATAGTTTTGCTTGGACTTATGTCATCCCAGGCTCAGACTACTGTTCAGGGCAGTAAGTTCTCTGACAACTGGTCGATAGGGGTAAAGGGCGGCGTTGCATCACCATTCAACGGCGGCTCCTACTGGAAGGGTGCACGTGGGGTGGTGGGTGTTGACCTGCGTAAGCAGGTGACTCCTGTGTTCGGGCTCGGACTCGAGGCCGGCTGGGGCATCAATACATCCCGGTGGTATAATTTACCCAGTCCAAATACGTTTGACGATCAATATCTTGGTGTGTACGGAGCCGTTAATTTCATGAATGCGTTTGGCGGCTACAAGGGGGCACCCCGTCTCTTTGAACTGGAGGGTGTGGCAGGAACGGGCTGGCTTCACAGTTTTTATCCGAAGAGTGTCGATAACGACGGTAACACCTGGGGTACGCGTGCCGGTCTCAACTTCAATTTCAACTTTGGATGCAAAAAGCAGTGGACAGTATCGCTGATGCCACGGATGTTGTGGAACATGGGTGCTCACACAGAGGAAACCAATCGCGGGATGTCGGCGATATATGATTCTAACTTCGCTACATTCGAGGTTACAGCCGGTGTCACATACCACTTTGGTAACAGTAACGGCACTCACTCGTTTGTGGTGGTGCAACCGTATGACCAGGACGAGATCGATGCTCTCAACAGCGAGATCAACCGCCTTAGGGCCGAGCTTGCCAACTGCGAGGCCGGCAACGATGCCTGCAAGACAACTCTCGCCGCCAAGGAGCGTGAGCTGGAGGAGTGTCTTAGCCAGTCAAGAGTTCAGACGGTAGTGCGAGATCTTAACAATATACGTTATATCTTCTTCAACGTCGGATCTTCGGTGATCCAGGCCAGCCAAAGGCCTAACATATGGATGCTTGCCAAGACGGTCAAGGAGAACAAGGGTGCCCGGATCCAGGTGCTCGGATACGCCTCTCAGGATGGTAGCCTCGCGCTCAACAAGGTGCTTGCCGAAAAGCGTGCCCAGGCCGTGAAAAAGGCTTTGGTCAAGGAGGGTGTCGCTGCCGGCGATATCGATGCCTCGGGTGAGGGTATAGGCCATTTGTTTGATACTAATAACTGGAACCGTGTGGCTAAGTGTACGGTAATTCTTCCTGAATGATCTGTCTCATATAACGGGCTGTCATAGTCTTATTTTGGATATACAAAAAACGCAGAATCTTTGGATCCTGCGTTTTTTTTGTAATGTCTTAATCGGTTCTGTATCAGTCGATGATGTCGAAGCCTGTGTAGCGGCGCAGGCATTCGGGGATAATGATTCCGGCCGGTGTCTGATTGTTCTCCAGTAGAGCAGCCATGATGCGCGGCAGTGCGAGAGCCGATCCGTTGAGTGTGTGGCACAGACGTGTCTTCTTGTCCTCGCCACGGTAGCGGCACTTGAGGCGGTTGGCCTGATAGGTCTCGAAGTTGGATACCGATGAAACCTCGAGCCAGCGCTTTTGGGCGGCCGAGTATACTTCGAAGTCAAACGTTATGGCTGATGTGAAGCTCATGTCTCCGCCACACAGGCGCAGTATGTGCCAGGGGAGTCCGAGCTTGTCGAGCAGAGACTGTACGTGGTCCTTCATTTCCTCAAGGGCGGCATATGAGTTCTCGGGTTTCTCGATGCGCACGATCTCTACTTTGTCAAACTGGTGCAGACGGTTGAGGCCGCGTACATCCTTGCCGTAGCTGCCGGCCTCGCGGCGGAAGCATGCCGAATAGGCGCAGTTCTTGACCGGGAGCTGTGCGTCGCTGAATATTACATCGCGGTAGAGATTGGTCACGGGAACCTCGGCTGTGGGAATGAGGTACAGGTTGTCAAGCTGACAGTGGTACATCTGTCCCTCCTTGTCGGGGAGCTGGCCGGTGCCGTATCCCGATGCTTCGTTGACAACATAAGGTGGTTGAACTTCAAGATATCCCGCCTCTCCGGCCTGGTCGAGGAAGAACTGTATGAGCGCGCGTTGCAGGCGTGCACCCTTGCCTGTGTATACGGGGAATCCGGCACCTGTTATCTTGACACCGAGATCGAAGTCTATGAGGTTGTACTTTTTGGCGAGATCCCAGTGAGGGAGGGCATCCTCGGGAAGGTCGGGCATGGGACCACCGGTCTTTTCGACAATATTGTCATCGGCGGTGCGACCCTCCGGAACCATGTCGCACGGGAGGTTGGGTATGGTGAGCAGGATATCGCGTATGGCACGCTCGGTCTCGGCCAGGCGGTCGGCGAGCTGTTTTTGAGTTTCCTTGATAGCGGCGACGGTGGCTTTTGCGGTCTCGGCTTCTTCGCGTTTGCCTTCTTTCATGAGGCGGCCTATCTCGGCGGCCTTTTTGTTGAGTTCGGCGGCCTGGTTGTCGTTGTTCAGCTGCAGTTCGCGGCGTGTGGTGTCGAGAGTGAGCACGCGTTCGATCGGTTCCTTGCCGTCAAATCCCTTCACGGCAAGTTTCTTGACCGTGAGTTCGGGATTTTCTTTGATTTGTTGTATTGTAAGCATTGTTTAAATGGTTTTGTCTATAGGTTGTTCAAGAGCTGCTTTACTTTTGTCGAGATGGCACGTCCGTCGGCGAGGCCGGCCAGCTCCTTGGTGGCTGTGCCCATGACTTTTCCCATCATGGCAGGCGAGGTGGCACCTACACGGGTTATGATTTCCTGCAGGCGTGCTGTGAGTTCATCATCTGACAGTTGCCGGGGAAGATATTCCTCGATAACGGCAACCTCGGCAAGCTCGCTCTCGGCCAGGTCGGGACGTGACTGCTGGGTGTATATCGCCGCACTTTCCCGGCGTTGCTTGGCCATCTTGACCAGGACGCGTGTTGCGGCCTCGTCGGTCAGCGTGCCGTCGGCACCTTTGGCGGTCTTGGCCTCGAGGAATTCTTTCTTGATGCCGCGCAGAGCTTCCAGTCTTACGCGGTCTTTGGCCAGCATAGCCTTCTTGATGTCGGCCGAGATAGTATCAAATAAATCCATAGTTGTGTTGATGTTGTTTGTTTCCGAGCCGGTTCTCAATGGGTTTAGAATCGGCCTGAAGTGATATCGGTGTGCAAATTTAGTGAGAATATTGCAATGTGAGCACAAATTATGGCTATTTTTGCAGTCGTGATATTGAAAATAGTACCACTGTTTAAACCGACTCTGAATGTTGAAAACCATAGTATGTGATAAAGAGATATCCCGGGAGGTTATAGACCTGCTGGACAGTGAGGCCGCGCGTATCAATTCGCCGGCCTTCATAGCTGATGATCCGGTGCAGTTTCCGCGCCGGTATGGGGCGCTTGCCGATATAGAGATTGCTTCGTTGTTATCGGCGACGATAGCCTGGGGCAACCGCAAGATGATATGCCGGGATTGTGACCGCATGTTGTCGATGATGGAGTCTTCTCCACATGCGTTCATGATGGACAGGGCATATGAGTCACTGGATCCTGATGTTAATGTCCACCGCACGTTTTTTAACCGCAATCTCAGGTATTACATGAGAGGTCTGCGAGCCATCTACAGCCGGTATGCGTCGTTGGCCGATTGGGCTGTTGCACGTGGCGTTGGGGGGGCTGAGGCTCCGGCCTGGGAGTTTACATCCTGCCTGCAGGCCGAGCTGGTTGCTGCCAATGACGGCCATGTCGACAGTCGCTGTCTGCCGCAGAATCTCGACAAGACAGCCTTGAAGCGTATCAATATGGCGTTGAGATGGCTCGTAAGGAATGACGGCATTGTAGATATGGGGGTGTGGAACTTTATTAAGCCGTCACAGTTGTATATCCCGCTTGACGTTCATGTAGGCAATGTGTCACGTTCGCTCGGGCTGTTGGAACGCAGGCAGGATGATCGCCGGGCTGTAGATGAACTGACGGCTGTGATGCGCAGGCTACGCCCCGAAGATCCTGTTGTCTATGACTATGCCCTGTTTGGCATAGGTATCGAGGGGAAGAGTGTACAGGGGGCTTAGAAATCGCTGAAGAGTTCGGGTTTTATCACAATACCTAAGCGTAGCTGTGAGTGGTACTTGTTGTATTCAAGAAGACCTTCTCCATAGCCGTTGTAGTATTGAAGGAACAGGAACTGGTTCTGGGTGCGGCTGAGTCTGAAGGCCAGTTCGATGACTGTGTTGTAGTTGAACATATTCCATCCCTGGCGTTTGACGAGGACTATGCTCCCGCTCCATCGCCTGTTGTTGCTGAGTATCGATGTCCCTACCTGATATATGCCGCAGTATCGTAGGATGTCCTTGTTGTTGACTCCGTCAACGATGGGGAGCCATACCTTGCCGTGTACCATGAGGTTGTTGTCGATGATTATGTTGGCACCCAGCGACACTTTGTTCCAGGAACGGGACCATATGCTGTCGCGGCCGTTGCTCTCATGCTCGATCTGGAAAGTGAGCTTGCCTATGTAACGTCCTTTTGAGAATAGTGGTTTGGCTAGTCCGATACCCGGATTGAAGTTGAGGTCGGTCATTGGCATGGAGTTCTCGAGGATGTTCCAGAAGACCTTTTGGGTGTAGTACAGGTACAGATATGTCCCGCCGGGGAGTGTCGAGCGGGTGAGTTTCTGGGAGATCGATACCTGGAATTTGGCGTTTGTGTTCTGTCTGGTGATTTTCTGCCCTACCGCAGGTCCGAAGATGAAGTAGTTGTCCTTGTATAGTCCGAAATATGGTCCTTTGTCGAATGCTCGTCTCACACTGTCGGCGTTTATGGTGATCTCGTCTTTTATGGGCACGATCTGCCCGGATGCCTGCAGGGAGCCGAGCAGAGAGATGATCGAGAGCATTATGTGACGAATTCTCATAGGCATGTATTCAGTGTCGGTTTGTGTTGTTTTATGGTGTGATGTATGTGGCGTTACCGGACTTCAAAGGTATGACAATTTTGTTGATATTTTTGTTCAAATAGTATGCTTAAAGGTATGAAAAGTGGCTGTAAGGGTTAAAATTAGCCCGGCACCTCGTGCGGGAGGTGCCGGGCTGTATTGTGTGAAGTGTGTCGGGCTGTTGATTAGCCGTTTACTTTCTTCATGTGAGCGATGAGGTCGAGCACCTTGTTAGAGTAGCCGATCTCGTTGTCATACCACGAGATAACCTTGACGAAGGTGGGAGTAAGCTGGATACCGGCCTTTGCGTCGAAGATCGAGGTGAGGGGGCAACCGAGGAAGTCGCTTGATACGACAGCGTCCTCAGTGTAGCCGAGGATACCCTTGAGCTCGTTCTCTGAAGCCTCCTTCATGGCGGCGCAGATCTCCTCGTAGGTGCAGGGCTTGGCGAGGTTTACAGTGAGGTCAACAACCGATACGTCAAGGGTGGGGACGCGCATTGACATGCCGGTGAGCTTGCCGTTGAGCTCGGGGATAACTTTACCTACAGCCTTGGCAGCACCGGTCGAAGAGGGGATGATGTTGCCTGAAGCGGCACGGCCACCGCGCCAGTCCTTCATCGAGGGACCGTCAACGGTCTTCTGGGTGGCGGTTGTAGAGTGAACGGTAGTCATGAGGCCTTCAACAACGCCAAACTTGTCGTTCAGAACCTTGGTGATGGGGGCCAGACAGTTGGTGGTGCAAGAAGCGTTCGATACGAACTGGGTGCCCTTTACATATGAGTCGTGGTTAACACCGCATACGAACATGGGGGTGTCGTCCTTCGAGGGAGCAGACATTACAACATACTTGGCACCTGCCTCGATGTGGGCCTGGGCTTTCTCCTTGGTGAGGAAAAGACCGGTAGACTCGACAACATACTCGGCACCTACAGCACCCCATGCGATCTCAGCGGGGTTCTTGCATGCGGTAACGCGGATGTGCTTGCCGTTAACGATCAGCTCGCTCTTCTCAAGATCGAAGCTTACCTCGCCGTCAAAGCGACCGTGCATTGTGTCGTACTTGAGCATGTATGCCATGTAGTCAACAGGAAGAAGGTCGTTGATAGCAACTACCTCGATATCGTCACGCTTGGTTGAGGCGCGGAATACGAAACGACCGATACGGCCAAATCCGTTAATACCAATTTTTGTCATGATACAATATTATTAATTAGTTTATATTGGGTTTTGTTTGTCGACTTTTTACTCCTCGCGGGGCGAGGGTCTTTTTAGCCGACGCAAAATTACTAATTATTTCATTGACTTGTATGTGTTATGTGAAAAAATTAATGAAAAATTTCGTTAATCGGGCAAATTATAACTTCAATGTAGCTTCGCGGGTATGAGGCTCCGCTGGTGTGGGGCGTATTTTGTCTGGAAGCGGGAGTGGGGCTGTCGCCCGCGGTGCTCTACGGGATGCTTCTTTGTCGAACCGTCTCTTATTTGTATCTTTGTGTCATGGAAAGGTATGAGATCAAACCCCGGTATGAGTTGCTTGACGGGCTTCGCGGTGTCGCTGCGGTGCTGGTCATATGGTATCATTTCTTCGAGGGATTCGCTACGTCGGCGGTCGACCAGATGATGAATCACGGTTATTTGGCAGTGGATTTTTTCTTCGTGTTGTCGGGATTTGTTCTCGGGTATGCCTATGACGGGAGGTGGAGCCGTGGTATGACAGCACGCAGGTTTATGGCGCGCCGTGTGATACGTCTTCAGCCTATGGTTGTGTTGTCGGTTGTATTGGGCGCTGTCGCTTATATTATACAGGGCGGGGTGAGATGGGACGGCACGTCTGTGCCGGTGTCGATGTTGCTGTTGTCTCTGTTGCTGGGATTGTTTCTTATTCCGGTCATACCCGGGTGGGGTGCCGATGTAAGGGGCAACGGCGAGATGTTTCCGCTTAACGGCCCCAGCTGGTCGCTGTTCTTTGAATATATAGGCAGTGTGCTGTATGCTGTGGTATTGCATCGGTTGTCAAACCGCGCTCTTGCGGGTGTTGTGGTTATGTCGGCGGTAGGGCTGGCCGCATGCGCTTTTTGTGATATGTCGGGGGCCTGTCATCTCGGTGTAGGCTGGACGGCCGGAGACTGGGGGTGGGCAGGCGGTTTTATGAGGCTGTCGTTCTCGTTCTCGGCGGGTCTTCTGCTCTCACGTACATTCAGGCCGCGTCGTGTGAGAGGTGCTTTCTGGATCTGTGCCTGTGTTATCGCGATGATAATAGCTACTCCATATGTGAGTCTTGACGGCACTCCGTCCCGTTGGAATGCTCTGTTTGATGTGGCATGCACGCTGTTTGTCTTCCCGCTGTTGGTTTATGCGGGGGCGTGCGGTGTAGTTTCCGACCGGTTCTCGATACGTGTATGTTCCATGCTTGGAAAGATATCATACCCGCTATATATAATCCACTATCCGGTGATGTATCTGTTCTATGCCTGGGTGTGGGGGCATGGGTATGTGTTAGGCGCGGTGTGGCCGGTGTGTGTGGGGCTATTTGTCTTGATTCTTGTGATGGCCTGGGGCGCCATGCGTTTTTATGACACTCCGGTAAGACAGCTTTTGACCAAAAAAATGTTCAAGTAGGCGTGTATATATATTATTATTCTTAACTTTGCACGAATATTGACAAACCAATCAGCATGGCACAGATAAAGATAGCGGCAATAATGCGCGCCGGAGCATTCTCTCCCAATCACATAGCCAACGATGCAAGTATACTGAGCAACGTTGCCGAGCAGTTGCGTCGCCGTGGCTGTGAGGTCAATGTCTATAGCGAGGAGCAGCTCAATGCCGGCGCTGTCACCGAGTCTGTCGTGATCAATATGTGCCGTGAGAAGCGCTCGTTACGTATACTCTCGGAGATGCAGGAACAGGGGGTTACGGTTGTCAATTCGCCATCAGGAATCGCCGACTGCGTGCGCGAGCGCCAGACACGTATCCTTATCGGGAGCAATATCCCGTTTCCCGAGAGTGTCATTACGAGCACCGATGTGGTCATCAGGGATGAGCTTCAGCGCCGAGGTATCGACAAATGCTGGATAAAGCGGGCCGATAACTATGCCATGCACAAGGAGGATGTATCGTATGTGCGTACGCCACAGGAGGCACAGGAGGTGTTGCAGGAGTATTTTCTCAGAGGTATCACCCGTGCGGTTATATCACGTCATGTCAAGGGGGATATCGTCAAGTTCTACGGCGTACAGGGCAGCACATTCTTTCACTGGTATTTCCCATATGACTCGGATCATCATATAGATACGTCCGACCCTGGCCGCTCGGCCCGTATCGAGAGCCGGCTCAAGTCAATCTGCGCCTCAGCGGCCTCAGAGCTTAATGTGATGGTGTATGGAGGGGACGCGGTAATCGATGCCGGGGGTGATATCACTCTTATCGACTTTAACGACTGGCCCAGTTTCGCTCCCTGTCGCGTGGCCGCGGCTACGGCGATAGCCAAGGCGGTGATGGCTCTTGTGAAGCCCCGTCGCTCGTCGTCGGTGACAAATCCATTATAAATTCTACAACTGAGAGTATAGACCCATAATGAGTATAGCAAGCAAGATAGCCGGCAAGCTGATGTATGGAGGTGGAGTTTTTACCTTCATAAGATCGTCGCTGTCGTCACAGGTAGCGTCATGGATCGACATGGGCAGTAGTATAGGCCTGGTAGCCATGGGGGTGAGCGAGTGGATCGCCACTCCTGTAGGTGCTGTACTGGGAGGTATAGTCAATTGCTGTATCAACTATAAGTTCACGTTTCATGCCAGTGACTGCCCGGTGAAGGCGGTGGCTGTGAAATATGTGCTGATATGGCTCGGCAGTGTGCTATTCAATACTGTAGGTACATCATTGCTGGCCAATATGCTTGACAGTTGGCATATTCTCGAGGCGATAGGGTTTACGACCGTAGGAAGTTTTGCCGCCGCGCGTCTCATTGTGTCTCTCGTGGTGTCTCTTGCCTGGAATTTCTTGATGCAGAAGACATTCGTGTATCGACAGCGTAGTAAGTTTGATCCTTTCGCAATACGCTTTGTCGATTCTGTGAGCTGTCTTTTGGGCCGTCGTCGCCGTGATCCGGTCGAGGATATTGAATAAGTAAACAAATCACCTGTAATCTATAAAATTGAAACTTAAAAACCGAATTTCGTTATAATGGGAAACAGTATTTTCAAGAAGAAACGTGACGGGTTGCAACAGGGTATTTATGTTGTGATCAACCCGTTTGTCAGGTTCTTGATCAAGATGGGTGTGACTCCCAATATGGTCACAACAATCGGATTCCTGGGCAACCTGCTGGCTGCCGCCATGTTTGTATATGCCGGCGTGATCCATCGGCGTGAACTGTCACTTGATATCGACGACCAGTACCAGTTTGGCTGGATAGGCTGGGGTGGTGGAATTCTTATCCTGTTCTCTGTGTTTGACATGCTTGACGGCCAGGTGGCCCGCCTTGGCAAGATGCAGTCGACATTCGGGGCCATGTACGACTCGGTTCTGGATCGCTATAGCGAACTGGTGACCTTGGGCGGACTGACATTTTACTTCCTGGAACTGCAGACCGACGCTCTCGGTGAGATTGGTGCACTTATCACATTCGTGGCCCTGGTGGGGTCGATAATGGTGAGCTATGTACGTGCCCGTGCCGAGGGACTTGACATAGAGTGCAAGGTAGGCCTTATGCAACGCCCCGAACGTGTCGTGATTACGAGCCTCGCCGCTCTCGCCACGGGTATTGTCGGCAAGACGGTCGAAATGGAAACATTCAACGCTCTGTACATCCTTATCGGAGGAATGGCAATCATCGCCGTGTTTGCCAATATCACGGCCTTCGCCCGCATCAGTCACTGCCGTCGCGAACTACAGCGCCTTAAGAAATGAGCTGTCGGTATCCTTTCCCAGGTGGTCTTCCCACATTGCGTGAGGGTGTCATAATGGTCGTAGCGCTCGCCTTGTGGCTTGTGGTGACGGCTATGTGTGTCGGGTTCAGACCCGAGCACCTATATTTGGCTGTACTCATTGCTGTGTTGTTCTTCGCCTGTGGGGTAACCCGCCGTATGGTTGTGGCTCTGTTGCCTTTCATCGTGTTCGGCATATCATATGACTGGATGAATATAGTGCCCAATTATGAGGTCAATAGTGTGGATATCGAAGGTCTCTACAACAGCGAGAAGTCGCTCTTCGGCATAACCGTGGCCGACAGCGGTGTGGTGAAGACTCCCAATGAGTTTTTCGCGTTGCACAATGCTCCCTGGGTGGATTTCCTGGCAGGGATATTTTACTTGTGCTGGGTGCCGGTGCCTATCCTGTTCGGTCTATGGCTCTATTTTGGCCGCCAGGAACGTGTGTACCTGCACTTTGCCCTGGTGTTTCTGTTTGTCAATCTCCTTGGCTTCGCCATATATTATATTCATCCTGCCGCACCGCCATGGTACGTTGCCAAATACGGGTTTGACTTCGTTGCAGGCACTCCGGGGGATGTCGCAGGTCTCGGTCGCTTTGACCATATGACAGGATGGGCCATATTTGATGGACTCTATGCACGCAACTCCAATGTGTTTGCGGCGGTACCGTCGTTGCATTCGGCCTATATGTTCATTGCGTTCATATACTCGTTCAAGGCCCGTTGCAATAAGTGGGTCAGGGTTCTGTTCGGTATTATAACTATGGGGATATGGTTCACGGCAGTCTATTCGGGACACCATTATCTTATCGATGTGTTGCTGGGAATAACGACGGCACTGGTAGGGATCGCATTATTTGAGTTTGTATTGATGAGAATAGGCTCGTTACGTCGTTTTGTCGATACCAAATACTGTAACTATATAAGCAATAAGTAAAAAATGAGCAATAATATAAAGGTGGGTATCACCCACGGTGACATCAACGGTATAGGTTATGAGGTGATTCTCAAGACCCTTGAGGATAATCGTATCCTTGAACTCTGCACTCCTGTGGTATATGGTTCGGCCAAGATTGCCAACTACTATCGCAAAGGGCTCGAGATGGGCAATATTCCTTTGAATACTATCGAGAGTGCATCTCAGGCACGTCGTGACACCAACAATATCATCAATGTCGTATCGGAGGATATAAAGGTGGAGCCCGGTGTCTCGACACCCGAGGCCGGCCGTGCGGCATTACTGGCTTTGGAGCGTGCTGTATCCGATCTCAAGAACGGTGATATCGATGTGCTGGTGACAGCTCCTATCAACAAGAACAATATCCAGAGCGATGACTTTCACTTTGCGGGTCATACCGAGTATCTGGCCAGCTGTGCCGGCGATGATGCCCGGGCACTCATGATACTGTTTAATGACCGTATGAGAGTGGCTCTTGTCACTACCCATTGTCCTATAGCCGATGTGGCCGCGGCAATCACCGTGGAGCGTGTCAGGGAGAAACTCGAGGACTTCTATCTGTCGCTTGAGAAGGACTTCGGGTTCAGCCATCCACGCATCGCGGTGTTGGCTCTCAATCCACATGCCGGTGATGGAGGAGTGATAGGGAACGAAGAGCAGAATGTTATAGCTCCCGCTATCGAGCAGGCCCGTAAGAATGGTATAAACTGTTATGGGCCATATCCCGCCGACGGGTTCTTCGGAGCCGAGCAGTACCGCAAGTTTGACGGTGTCCTTGCCATGTATCATGATCAGGGACTGGCTCCATTCAAGACGCTCGCAATGGCCGGTGGCGTGAATTTCACAGCCGGGCTTCCGTTTGTACGCACATCGCCCGATCACGGTACCGGATATGATATAGCCGGCAAGGGTGAGGCCAGCGAGGAGTCGTTGCGTGAGGCGATATATGCCGCTCTCGACATCTACCGCAACCGTGCCCGCTACGAGGAGTCTCACCGCAATCCCCTGCGCCGTCAATACTTTGACAAGAGCAAGGACAATGTTGTTCTTGATCTCACCAAGGATGCCTGAAAATGGGGCTATATAATAAGTTGTAAATTATGCGAATCATGTAGGATTGCATAATTTGCGGGTTATTATATCCTTGAATCGTATTTTGTGTAATTCGAGTAATTTGGGCTCAAGCCGAAATTACGGTGCATGGATTTTCAGGAAAGTGTTAAATTTGTGTCATGAAAACTTCTGAAGCATTCTGGATGTTCCTGCCGCAAGGTCTGGACGAGCTGTTTGAGATGGTGCGCTTCGAGCGCACGGAACAGGCATATGACATATGGCTTGACGAGAAAAAGAAACTCGCCGACGAGGACTATCGTAATCCGAACATAGTCGCGCGGGGCTATACGGAATACGTTACAGTACAGGACTATCCGCTGCGTGGCCGCCCTGTATTCCTGCACATGCGCAAGAACAAGTGGTGGGACAAGCAGACCAATGAGATATTCTCATACAACCTCGAACTCCCCAACGAGGAAGGCACACGGCTCAGCGCAGAGTTCGTGTCTTTTTTAAAAGATGAAGGTGGAGACGACGGCACTGTCGATTAAGCACATAGCGCAGATGTACTGCGTCAACGGCAAGCATTTTGCCGACTTATACCGCAACAGACTAAGCGGTTATGCCGACTGGTGCGAGCGGGATCTTTGCTGTGGCTTCTACTTCAACGCCGCCAATATCGGCCCGTACATGAGCCTTGATGAAACCTGCCTGAGCAACGGAGAGGTATGGACATTCCTGACCAACAAGGAGGGCCACGGCGGCAAGGGCACGCTTGCCGCGGCCATACCCGGTACGAAGAGCGATGAGATCATATCCATTCTTACAGCTGCCATGGGTAAGTCTATGAGGCACAAGGTCGTGGAGGTCACGTGTGACCTTTCTCCGTCGATGATGCTGATCGCATCGGAAGTGTTTTATAACGCCCATGTGGTCAATGACCGTTTCCATGTGCAACAGGTCTACAATGAGGCTGTTGACGAAATCCGCATCGACATACGCCGCCAGCTGATAGCAGAGGAGAACAACCGCGATAAATCCGTGCCGCCAAAGACGTACTCCAACGGCGAGACCATGCGTCAGATACTTGCCCGCAGCAAGCACACACTGATGATGTCACAGAACAAATGGACTGAAATACAGCGTCATCGAGTCAATATCCTGTTCAGGCATCACCCCATTCTAAAGAGTGCATATACACTGGCGATGGAACTGCGCCGGATTTTCAACGCACAAATATCTCCGACAAAGGCGATGGGCAGAATGAATGAGTGGTTTGAAAAGGTAATGGCGTTGGGCAACAACAACTTCCGCTCTGTCATCAAGACTTTCAAGAATCACGCCCCTACAATCCTCAATTACTTCAGGCGCCGTGCGACCAATGCTTCTGCCGAAGCCTTCAACTCTAAAGTCAAGATCTTCCGCTCTCAAATGCGCGGGGTCCGTGACCGCGATTTCTTCATCTTCCGCCTCGTCAAACTATACGCCTGAATATTTAACATTTCGTTCTGCCCAATTTAACATATGCACCGTAATTTCGGCTTGAGCCGTAATTTGTTGTATGTGTATTCTCCTGTAAGTGTATTGATGATGCATTTATGGTAGTTGTTTTATTTACCAAAACACCTACTCCGATATTTGGAAATATATTTGTCTTGGGGTGTTAATTGAGTGATAATCAGGCGTGATTATCTGTATTATTCTTTGCGCTGTCTAATTTATAGTCTAACATATCCGGCTGTCGGGTCGATTAGGAATTAATTTTGTGATGTGCTCCATAAACTAACCGGACACAGAGTTAATCACATTATTAATTTAAATCGATATCGATGAAAAAATTTTACCTAAAGAAACCGGCCTTGCTGGCCACCCTCGCTGTAGCACTCGTAGCGGTCTCCTGCGGCCTCGCCATTACTGAACTTACATTCAGTACCCATACACTCCAGCAGGGGGAGGAGTTGACGATCACCACAAAGTTTGAGCGTCCTGATGATCAATATCAGAATAATGAAAATCTCTATGTTTATTATGCCGTGAGGGTTCCTGAGGATTGGAATACCTCGGTTATGTTAAAAGCTACGGATAATACGGAGTACGAAGGTGTGCACTTAAATTCGCAGGACATTGAATTTGAGAATTCAGAGTTCTATTCAAAATTAATGGAGTTGTCATATCCACGTGACGGATATAAGTGGTTGGCTTATCAATCTACAAAGACCTATGATATTTCTGGGCAACCGGCAACGGCAGTTCTTGTTTTAACAGCCGGTAATACTATCGGTGAATATGAATTGGATGTCATGGCGGGTAGTTCGAAGAGTTCACCGTCTGATATGCTTACCGATGGTGGTGAGATCAACTATGATCTTGCTTTTAATTACACTGATGAAAACAAGAATTACAAGGGTGACGGTACAAGGTATAATGTATATCAAGAATATCTTGCAAATGCATCGACATTGTCTGATGCCGAGATTGAATCCCGGAAGTTTGCTTTGGAAAATATCAAGGTAAATGGAAATCCGATCAGTCCGGCTGACATTCCCAATCATAATTCGAATCTCAACCGCACAGTTAAGGTCATTGTCAATACAGGTATTGACGACGTGACGGGTGATGTGGCTGAGGTTAATGTTGTGGCTGTTGACGGTGGCGTTGAGGTCGAGGCTCAGGATGCAGTGGCCACAGTGTATAGCGTTACAGGCACTATCGTAGACAACCGTGCGGTCAATGGCAAGGCACATCTGCAGGCTATGAAGGGCATGAATATCGTGAAAATCCAGACCCCCTCGGGCATTACGGCTGTCAAAGTTCTTGTAAAATAATCCATGGTGTGGCGGGTGTAAAGCATGCGCCCTTACCATCTCTCTCTGGTACTTTTTGCCTTGTTTTTCAGTTACGTAGCTATGGCTATGCTCATTCATCACAAGACAAAAGTCTCTCAGAGATATGCGACCACAGAGTTAACAAATTAAACTGCACCCCAAAAGTTAGACATAAAACTTTTGGGGTGCAGTTCAAATATCGGGGAACGGGCTCTTATTGTATTGGGATGAGGTCACCGATGTGGTTAACCCGGCTTGTGGCTGTCACTTTATCTGACGGTGCCTACGGCGCGTATCACGCTGGTGGGGTTCAAAGGGTCGTTGACGATTACCGAGATGCGGCCGTTAAGTATCTCAGAGGGGATTGACATCGGGTCGACCGTGACGTGCACGATCGCTTCTTTTCCTTTCTTGAGTCTGGAGCTGGTGGTGGATACCGTGATTCCGGGATCGGTGGAATATATGCGCCTTACAAGCATTGTGCTCTTGCCCGAGTTGCGGAAGGTGAAACTGCGTGTCACCGGGCCGCCGTTGCGGTCAAGTTCGCCAAATTCGAGCACATTGCTGTCTACGTCGATGGCCGGAGCCTCCCGACGTTGTCCCGGTGTCATGCGGGAGAAGTCTTCGTCGACGATAGCTATCATGTCGATCTTTACAGGCTCGTCCTGAGGCGTGGCCTGTAACATGAGACTGTCGGTGTAAATGCCGTACATATCGCTCTCGGGTACAAAAAACAATGTGTAAGTGATCTGTTCTCCGGGTCCTACGGTGGGTGTGCCGGTGTTGATCTTCACACCGCGCGGTATTGATGTCCACTGTGGTGTGAGCGAGTGGGGCGTGGCATTGTATACCTCTATAAATGATGTCTTGCTCTTGCCGTTTGCAACCTCGCCCAGCAGTACATTGTCGCTACGTAGTTTCAATGCCCCGGCATCTACCGGATAGCGGCCGCGCAAGGTGTTGCTCGAGCCGATTACCACACCCTTGATGAGGAGTGTCTGGCGGGGACGTTCGGTGTTGAAATCGACATATACCTTCTTGCCGAATCGTCCGGGCCGCCCTGTAGGATTGTAAGTTACTTCGACATATCCTGTGTCGCCCGGCTCTACGGGTGTTTTGGTGTAGGATGATGATGTGCATCCGCATGTAGCCCGCGATGCGATTATAGACAGAGGCTCATTGCCTGTGTTGATGTAGGCAAACCGGCATCTTACTGTGCCGTCGTTCTCATCGAATGCACCGAAGTCATGTTCCTGGCTGAGGAACTTCACTTCTGGTCCGGCGGCAAGCATAGTCCAAGCGCCGGTCACCAGCATTGTGAGTATGATACATAAGTGTCTCATTATTCCTGGGGTATTACCACACCGCTTATTTTCAGATTTACTTTCTTGGGGTTCTTGGCGTTGGTGCGTACACGTACCGATTTTGAGAATTCACCTGGCCGGCCTTTGGGCAGATATGTCACCTTGATCTTACCGCTCTTGCCGGGCTGGATGGTTTTTTTGGGGAACTCGGGACGGGTACAGCCACAACTTGCGTTTGCCGATATGATCACAAGGGGCGCGTCACCGGTATTGGTAAATTCAAATTCACATGATACAGGATCCCCATCCTCTCTGATATTGCCGAAGTCATGGGATGTACTGGTGAATTCCACGCCGGGTTCTCCGGCTATTGCGACGGCCGATCCCAGCAGTATTGCCGTCAGCAGTGATGTGATGTTTTTTATCATGACGTGATGGTTAACGATTATTATTGAACCGGGTATAAACAGTCTGTCTGTAGAAACAGATAGGGCGTCTGTCTTGTTCACTTGCCTGCACGTTCCTTACCGGCGAGCATTCCGCAGGCGGCCATGATGTCTTCGCCGCGTGACGCGCGTATGGTGGCTATGAAGCCTTTTTCGTTTAGGCGGTCGCGGAACGCCTCCATCGTGGCTGTAGAGGATGACTGCAATGGGCTGTCGGGGATCGAATGGAACCTGATGAGATTGAGTCGGCAGTCAAGACCCCTCAATAGCCTGGCGACAGCGTCGGCATGCCGCAGATCGTCGTTGACTCCGCGCCACATGATGTACTCGAACGACAGGCGACGCTGGTGGCTGAAGTCATATTGTCTCAGCAGTTCCACAGTCTGTGTGGCGGCATATGCTTTCTCTACAGGCATTAGTGATGCTCTCTCGAGGCTGTATGGAGAGTGAAGGCTTATGGCTATGTGTACCTTGGTGGTATCAAGCAGTGTTTTGAGTTCCTTGAGCTTGCCTATGGAGGATACTGTGATGCGCTTTGGGCTCCAGGCGAGTCCCCACGGTGCGGTAAGAATCTCTATTGTGTCAAGGACAGCCTCAAGATTGTCCATAGGCTCCCCCATCCCCATGAATACGAGGTTGGTCAATGTATCGCTCTCGGGGATTGACAGCACCTGGTTTATTATGGATGCCGCAGAGAGATTGCCATGGAATCCTTGCCGGCCGGTCATGCAGAATGTACAGCCCATACGGCATCCGGCCTGTGACGAGACACAGAGAGTCGCGCGGTCATGGTCGGGTATATACACACTCTCGACATCCCGGTCGCCTACTCCCTCAAACAGGTATTTGACTGTACCGTCGACCGATCGTGCCTCGGCCTTTGGAGCTTGGCGTCCTACGGTGTATCCCATTTCCCTGAGGCGGGCGCGGGCGGCGAGCGACAGGTCGGTCATCGCATCGGTGTCGGTGACTTTGGCTACATATAGCCAGCGGGCCATCTGCTTGGCGGCAAATGGTTTGAGCCCTACGGCAGCTGCGACATCGCGCAGCTGTCCGAGGGTCATTCCTATGAGCGGTTGTTGCATGAGCGTTATTGTGAATAGGCTGCGATATGCTGTGTTAGGGGCATATGCCGACAGGTGGCCCGGTTGGTTAGGTTAGCGGCGGTTCTTTTTCTGCTGTTCGCGCAGGGCGGCCTGCTGGCGACGTTGTGCCTCTTCGAGTCGGGCCATGAATCCGCTCTTTTTGCGGGGTTTGGCCGCGTTGGCCATCATGCGTTCACGCACTTTCTTCTCGTTGATACAACGGCGGAAGATGTAGGTCTGTATGATGGTGATCAACATTGACAGGAAGTAGTAATAGCTGAGGCCTGCGGCATACTGGTTGAAGAATACCAGGAACATGACCGGCATCAGGTACATCATCCACTTCATGGCCGGCATTGATGACTGCGACGGCTGATTCTGCATGTTGATACGTGTGTACAGGATGTTGGTGACAGTCATGAGCAGACAGAATAGGCTCACATGGTTGCCATACATCGGGATCGTGAACGGCAGGGTGAAGATGACGTCGGGTGCCGCGAGATCCTGGGCCCACAGGAACTGTTGGCCGCGCAGTTCTATGCACGACGGGAAGAACTTGAACATGGCGAAGAGTATGGGCATCTGCAACAGCATGGGCAGACAGCCCGACATTGGGCTTGCCCCTGCCTTTGAATACAGAGCCATGGTCTTCTGTTGGCGTGTCATGGCGTTCTCGTTGCCTGGATATTTGTCGTTGATCTCTTTTATCTCGGGGGCAAGTACGCGCATGCGTGCCTGTGACATGTAGCTCTTATAGGTGAACGGGAAGAGTATGATCTTGATGAAGATGGTGAGCAATAGTATGATGATGCCGTAGTTGCTGATAAACTGGCTCAGGAACGTGAATACCGGTATGATGATGATCGTGTTGATCCAGCGGAAGAGTCCCCAGCCCAGCGGTATGACACGTGTGAGCTGCAGGTTCTCATCGGGAGCTATGGCATTGTCGGTATCGCTCAACAGCGGGTAGAGGTTGGGTCCGATGTATATGTCCATCGATACCGGTGACTGGGTCATGGTCGAGTAGTCGAGGGTGGCGCGTGCCTCCATGTTCTTAAGGTACAGCGGATCATTGTTGTCCATAATCTCGCGCTGTCTCAGTGTGGCGGTATTGAACGGCTCGCTGGGTATCACGATGGTCGAGAAGAACTGATTCTTGAAGGCTATCCACTGCACGCGCTGGTTGAGTTCCTTGTCGCCATGCTTCATGCCGAGGTCATCGGGCGTCTCGCCGGCTTCCTTGTAGTATACGGCGCTGTTCTGCTGTTCGAATGTGCGGCCACGTTCGTTGCGGGCCAGGCGTTGGTTCCAGTTGAATGTGGTGGTGGCGGTTGCCGGAGGAAGAATCTTCTCGATATTCTCCTGTACGATATCAAGTTTCACCACATAGCTGTCTTTGCCGCTGAGGGTGTAGCGCAGGCCCCATGAGGCTCCCGAGCCGAGGTCGAGCTTCATCAAAACAGTCGAGTCGTTCTCGACCACGGGGGTGAAATACAGGCTCTTGGTGTCGATGCGCTGGATGCCGGTATTCAGCTCGAACGAGAAGTTGTCCTGGGCTATAGGCTGTATGATCTGTACCTGGGCGGTATCGATGACACCGTTTTCATCGGGGAAGAATGTAGCGTATTGTTTATCAAGCAGTGTGGCCTGGTTGATGTATCCGCCATGAGTTGATATGTTGAGTTCCAGAACGTCGTTTTTCAGGGTTACGACTGTGTCGGTGCCGGCCAGGTGTCGGGCGAATGTCTGATATTTAGCGGCATTGGTAATGGCTCCGCGCAGTGATGTAATGGCGGCCTTGCGCTGTTCAAGCGAGAGTGAGTCGGGAAACTGTGAGGTGACTACTGCCCTGTAATCCACGGGTGTGCCCATGGCGTCGACGGTGCCGCTTACGGTGCCATTGTCGTTTACCAGTGTCACGCCGGCCGTGTTGTAGGTATAGGTGGGAACGGTACCCTCCGGGGTTTCGGTGTCGGCGACTCCGACTGCTACGATGGTGTTGGCCAGGTCGGCGACTTCCTGAGGCGTGATGCTGTCAAGGAGCATGGCGCGCTCCTGTCCGGCCTGATTGTTTCCGGCCACCTGTTCCTTGCGGTCTGCTTTGTTGGGGGCTTCGGGCTTGGGTTGCAGGTACATGAATCCGAAGATGACAGCAGCCATCAGCAGCATACCTATGAGAGTGTTTTTATCCATTAAGTAGGTGTTGTAAATTGGTTTATATTATATGGTGATGTTGAGTGTCACCGGAGTTCCGGCTTAGTGTGAGTGGATGAGGGAGTGCCGTTGTCCCGTGACTACTTTCCTGATATCTCGGTCTGTATGATTTAGGTCGTAGGCTATTATTGTTTCTCTTCTCCATAGGCTATGGCTGCCTTGACAAAGTCGACGAACAGCGGGTTTGGATGGAGTACGGTGCTGGAGTATTCGGGGTGATACTGGGTGCCTATGAACCAGCGCTTTGAGGGCATTTCCACGACCTCTACAAGATGGGTGGCGGGATTTTCGCCGACACACAGCATGCCGGCCTGCTCAAATCGCTCGCGGTAGTCGCTGTTGAACTCGAAGCGGTGGCGGTGTCGTTCCTTGACATCGGTCGTGCCATAGGCCGATGCGGCTTTTGATCCGGGCAAGAGCCGGCAGTCGTATGCGCCAAGCCGCATGGTGCCTCCCATGTTGCTTATACCTTTCTGTTCTTCCATCAGGTCAATGACATTGTAGGGTGTCTTGGTGTCCATTTCGGTGCTGTTGGCATCGGCCATGCCAAGCACGTTCCTGGCAAACTCGATTACCATGCATTGCATGCCAAGACATATGCCGAAGGTGGGCACATCATTTTCGCGACACCACTTCAAGGCAACAAACTTGCCTTCGATACCGCGCTGGCCGAATCCCGGGGCGATGATCACGCCGTCAAGCGGACTTAGCTGTTCATCGACATTCTCGGCATTCAGTTTCTCGCTGTGTATGAATGTCAGGTCGAGGCGTCGGTCATTGTATGTGGCGGCCTGTAACAGCGACTCGTTGATCGACTTGTAGGCGTCGGGAAGTTCCACATATTTGCCTACAATGCCGATTTTAACGGTCTTGTCGGCGCGTTGCAGTTTGTCCAGAAATTGCATCCATGGCTCCATGCAGGGCTCGCCGTTGATCGGGGTACCCGATTTGCGTAGTACCAGCTCGTCAAGATGCTGGAGATGCATGTTGACGGGTACCTGGTAGATGGTGGGTACATCGATCGACTGGATGACTGCATCGGGCGATACGTTGCAGAAAAGTGCTATCTTACGGCGTACTTCAGGCGAGATGTCGCGTTCGGTGCGCAGTATGAGTATGTCGGGCTGTATACCTACTTCCTGCAGTTGTTTCACCGAGTGCTGTGTGGGCTTGGTCTTGAGCTCCTTGGCGGCGGCTATGTAGGGTACATATGTGAGGTGGACGCAGATGCAGTTATCCCCGAGCTCCCAACGTAGTTGGCGTACGCTCTCTATAAACGGCAGTGACTCTATGTCACCTACCGTACCTCCTATCTCGGTTATTATGAAGTCAAAATTCCCGGTGTTGCCCAGGGCCTTGACGTTACGCTTGATCTCGTCGGTTATATGAGGTACTATCTGAACGGTCTTTCCGAGATAGTCGCCGCGTCGTTCCTTGTCGATGACGCTCTGGTAGATGCGGCCTGTGGTGACGTTGTTGGCGCGTGTCGTCTGGATATCGGTGAAACGCTCGTAGTGTCCCAGGTCAAGGTCGGCCTCGTGGCCGTCGACGGTGACATAACATTCACCGTGCTCGTAGGGGTTGAGTGTGCCCGGATCGATGTTTATGTAGGGGTCAAACTTTTGAATGGTAACACGATAGCCGCGTGCTTTAAGCAGGCAGGCGAGTGACGATGATATTATACCTTTGCCGAGCGATGATACAACGCCTCCGGTAACAAAAATATACTTGGTTTCCACGTCTTGATATATGTGTTTAGTTTGATAAAAAAAATTTGGTGACAAAGTTAATAAAAAAATCCCGAGCCGCAAAACATAATAAATCGGACCAAAGGGAGTTATTATTAGTAGATAAGTTATGTGTTGAAACCGACTGCAATATGATTAGAAGATATATAATGACGCTCGTCGTGTCGCTCATGGCTGTTACGTCCATGATGGCTCAGAAGAACGAGTTCAATCCTATCGAGACCGGTGTTACCTCGCTCTCGATAGCTCCTGATGCCCGAGGGGCGTCGATGGGTGATCTTGGTGCGGCTACCGATCCGGACGCCAATTCACAGTTCTGGAATCCCTCCAAGTATGCCTTTGCTTACAGTCAGGGTGCGGCGTCGCTCAGTTACACTCCGTGGCTTCGAAAACTCGTCAACGATATATTTTTGGCCAATCTGGCCGGATACTGGAAGGTGGGATCGGGTGACAATCAGGCTCTGAGCGCCTCGTTGCGGTATTTCTCGCTTGGCGAGGTCGTTACCGATGACCAAAGTGGAGCCGTTGGACAAAGCCTCAATCCCTATGAAATGTCGTTTGATATAGGTTATTCCCGTAAACTCAGCGATAAGTTCTCGATGGGTGTGGTATTTCGTTATATATATAGTGATCTCGGCTTCAGTGAGTCGTATGCGGGAGATCAGACGGTGGGTGCCTCGGCCTTTGCCGCTGATATTTCGGGCTATTACACCACCTATCCCATTGTAGGGCGTAGCGAGTGCCAGTGGTCGTGGGGCTTCAATATCTCCAACATCGGTTCCAAGGTGTCTTATAATAATGGTGAGGATCCTGCCTTCCTTCCTGCCAATCTGCGTGTGGGCACGATGTTCATGTTCCCGCTGGCCGACTATCATACACTGGCCTTGGCTCTGGATCTTAACAAGCTCATGGTGCCAGCCAAGCCCCGTCAGATCGACTTTGACGATACGACCGAGGGGCAGATCGAATATGTCGAGGCGCTGGAGACATGGGAGAACATGTCGCCGATAACCGGTATATTCAAGTCGTTCAGTGATGCTCCCGGCGGTATGAAGGAGGAGTTGAGGGAGATCAACTGGTCGCTCGGTGCCGAGTATAGCTATAACCAGCAGTTTTTCTTGCGCGCCGGTTATTTTCATGAGAGTGGATATAAAGGCAATCGCCAGTATTTCAGCGTAGGTGCCGGCTTCTCGCTCAATGTGCTGAGGCTTGACGCGTCATATATGATGGCCACTGCCCAGACTTCGCCTCTCGACCAGACTTTGCGTTTTACTCTTACATTTGACATGGATGGCCTTAAGGATATCTTCGGCCGCCGCTGATCGGTATAATTGACTTTCGGGGTTTATGGATTTAAGAATAGGAAATGGATTTGATGTGCATCGCCTCGTACAGGGGCGGCGCCTTGTGATATGTGGTGTCGAAATTCCCTATGAGCTCGGTCTTCTGGGGCATAGTGATGCCGATGTGGCTCTGCATGCGCTTGCCGACGCTCTGCTTGGTGCCGCGGCCATGCATGATATAGGCTATCATTTTCCCGATACCGATCCCGAATATGCGGGGGCCGATTCGCGCCGGTTGTTGCGTCGTGTGTCCGAATTGATAGCCGGCAATGGATATCGTGTGGGTAATGTTGATGTGACCATTATAGCCCAGCGTCCCAAGATGTTGC
The DNA here is from genome assembly GCA_964018905.1 of uncultured Muribaculaceae bacterium. Taxonomy (GTDB): domain Bacteria; phylum Bacteroidota; class Bacteroidia; order Bacteroidales; family Muribaculaceae; genus JAAVFS01. The sequence continues at coordinate 21,527 of CAXHRO010000007.1, read as the reverse complement.
CGTATATAGAACAGATGCGTATGAATATAGCCGCCGACCTTGGTGTGGATGCGGGCTGTGTAAGTGTGAAGGCGACTACTACCGAGAAACTCGGCTTCACCGGTCGAGGCGAGGGTATCGCGGCTCAGGCAACCGCCCTGCTTTTGGGTGTATCTTAGACCCGGCGCGTACGCTTCGGCTGTCTATTGCGGCCTCTGTCGACTTTGTGGATTTTTTTTGTGAGTCCCGCAGCGACAGACAACATTCAATTCCCGGGTCAAGCGGTCGAAAAATCCGATTGAGATCCATTTGCGGTAAAATTCATATACGGTACGGCCATTTTTTGAATTTCAGGATAATTTTCAAAAATAAAGCTGCGTTGGCCATGTGTCAAATCTGTAGTGTATCCCGATCTACGCCAATAAGTTACAAATGATTGAAATCATATAACCTGACCGGGGCGCAATTATTTGTGTGCCGATGCATGAAATTATATTGCCATCGCATATCTCCGGCGTTAACAAATATTGGTGAAGGGGGTCTTAAATCACCACGATGTTGCCCTTTTTGGGCAATAGTGGGTTAAAAAAGCAAAAACGGCTTGATTGTTTCTTTTTCACATGCTTAATATTTAGTATTTTTGCGCCGTAAAAATGGGGTCGTGCCGTCAGGTATGGCCTGTCATCACATTTGCAATTAATAACATAGACGCAATAACAAGTAAAAAAGATGAAAAAGAAGTTTATGCAAGCAACAGCGGCTGTAGTGGCCGTTACCGCCTCTGTGACAATGGTATCGTGTGGCGGTGGTCAGCAGCAACAGATGCAACAGCAGGCTCCCGCCATCGCTACACAGACTGTAGCTGTCGGCGAGACCGATCTGAACAATACTTATCCTGCGACAATAAAGGGTAAGACCGATATCGAGATACGTCCTCAGGTCTCGGGTTTTATTACCAAGGTCCATGTTGACGAGGGTCAGCATGTACGTAAGGGTCAGCCCCTTTTTACAATCGATCAGGTCCAGTTCCAGGCTGCTGTCGACCAGGCACAGGCACAGGTAAACTCGGCTACTACAGCTGTCGAGACCGCTCAGCTCACTGCCGATTCAAAACAGCATCTTTTTGAGCGTAATATCATCAGCGAGTATGAGAATCAGCTTGCCAAAAATACTCTCGCCCAGGCCAAGGCGCAGCTTGCCACAGCCCAGGCTTCGCTGGTATCTGCCCGCAAGAATCTCGCCTATACCCAGGTTGTAGCGCCCAGCGACGGTGTCGTAGGCTCGATACCTAACCGTGAAGGCTCGCTTGCATCTCCCTCGATGGTCCAGCCTCTTACTACCGTCAGCGACAATAATGACGTATATGCATACTTCGCTCTTAACGAGAAGGATATCCTGTCGCTCACAAATGGTGGCGAGATATCACTGGTCGACCGTATCAAGGAGATGCCTGAGGTTACACTGCGTCTTGCCGACGGTACTATATATCCTTTGAAGGGTAAGGTTGCTACCGTATCGGGTGTGATCGACAATACAACCGGTACGGCTACGGTGCGTGCCCTCTTTGACAACCCCAACGGCATGTTGCGTAGCGGTTCTACCGGTCAGATTCTGATTCCGACCGTACATGAGGGTGTGTTGATCATTCCGCAGAAGGCAACATTCGAGATTCAGGACCGCAAGTTTGTCTATGTCGTTAACGACAGCAACAAGACTGTGACAACCCCCATCACTGTAGCTCCCCAGAATGACGGCAAGAACTTTGTCGTTACCTCGGGTCTCGCCTCCGGGCAGCGTATCGCTGTCGAGGGTGTGGGCAGTACACTGCGTGAGGGGATGACTATTCAGCCCGTCGATCAGGCAACCCAGGCTCAGCAGGCCGCTCCTGCAGCCATGTAAGCCAAGGTGTCAGCCGTGGCTAATGCCGTGGCTGAGATCATGTAAATCATCATGTATCACTGTTACAAGATAGAAAATCAATGAAATTAGATACGTTTATAAATCGCCCGGTGCTATCGACCGTTATATCGATATTCATCGTGCTTCTTGGCTTGATCGGCCTGGCCTCGTTGCCAGTGACTCAGTTCCCCGACATCGCGCCTCCTACCATTTCGGTGTCAACAACCTACAGCGGTGCCAACGCTCAGGCTGTTCTTAACTCGGTTATTGCTCCCCTTGAGGAGTCAATCAACGGTGCCGAAGGTATGACATACATGGAGTCGACCGCCACCAACACCGGCTCGGCCCGCATCTCAGTGTATTTCCAGCAAGGATTTGATCCCGATATGGCTGCCGTAGACGTGCAGAACCGTGTCGCCAAGGCTGCCAACCTGTTGCCTTCCGAGGTGAACCAGGTGGGTGTGCTTACACAGAAACGTCAGACATCGATGCTTGTGGGTTTCTCGCTTTATAGCCCCGACTCGTCATATGACGGACTCTTCATCGACAACTATATGAAGATCAATGTCATTCCGTTGCTACAGCGCGTGAGCGGTGTGGGTGATGTGATGTCGTTTGGTGCCGACTACTCTATGCGTGTGTGGCTTAAGCCGGATGTCATGGCTCAGTATGGGCTTATGCCTTCTGATATCGCAGCTACCTTGGCCGAGCAGAATGTCGAGGCCGCTCCCGGTGCGTTCGGCGAGCAGGGAAACCAGACTTTCCAGTACACGATGCGCTATCGCGGCCGTCTTGTCACTCCCGAGGAGTTCGAGAATATCGTGGTGAGAGCCAACAGCGACGGCTCGGTTCTATACCTCAGGGATGTGGCTGATGTGGAGCTTGGAAAGCTTACCTATGGATTTGCAAACGACCTTAACGGTATGCCTTCGTCGACATGTATGGTGTTCCAGACTGCCGGCACAAATGCTACCCAGATCATCAACGACTGTAAGGCTACTATCGATAAACTGTCGCTGGATCTTCCTGAAGGTCTTGAGTTTGCGGTGCTGATGGATAACAACGAGTTCCTTTACGCATCGATCCATCATGTTATACAGACTCTCATCGAGGCATTCATTCTTGTGTTCCTCGTGACATATGTCTTCCTGCAGGACTTCCGCTCTACCATTATTCCCGCTATCGCCATCCCTGTGGCATTGGTCGGTACATTCTTCGGTATGAGCCTTATCGGTTTCTCTCTCAACCTCATAACCCTGTCGGCTCTGGTGCTTGCGATCGCCATTGTGGTCGATGACGCCATTGTGGTGGTGGAGGCTGTGCATGCCAAGCTTGATGTCGGTTACAAGAGTGCCCGCAAGGCATCGATCGATGCCATGAACGAGATAGGCGGCGCCATCATTTCGATCACACTGGTCATGATGCTTGTGTTTATTCCGGTATCGTTCATGTCGGGTACAAGCGGTGTGTTCTACCAGCAGTTCGGTCTCACTATGGCTATCGCCATCGGTATATCGGCTTTGAATGCATTGACCCTTTCGCCGGCATTGTGTGCCGTGTTCCTTAAGCCCCATAACAGTGATGTCTCCCTCAAGGAGCGCATGGGTACCGCCTATAAGGCAGCCGGTGAGGTTGCCAAGAGCAAGTTGTCCATGCATCCCTTCATCACGATGATATTCCTGGTGGCTACGGTCACATTCATGATTCTCGGATGGTTTAACTTTGAGAATGTAGGTCTGAGCATCATGGCGTGGGTGGTTGCCGTGATCACAATTGTCGGAATCTTCGGCAAGCGTTTCCAGAAATCGTTCAACAAGGTGTTTGACAGCTCGATAGCCGGTTACAAGAAGTTCACTACTTTCTTTGCCAAGCATAAGGTGACAACCTTTGCAATGGTGATCATATCGATACTTGTGCTTGTGTTCCTTATGAAGAGAACTCCGTCAACCCTTGTTCCTAACGAGGATACCGGCTTTATATTCGCCATGGTCGATATGCCCCCCGGAACATCACAGGAGCGAACTGACGAGGTGTGTAACACAGTGTCGGCTCAGATCAAGGCTATCCCCGGTGTAAAATACTGCCAGAAGATTCTCGGATACTCGTTCATCGCCGGTGAGGGTGCCACTTATGGAACATTCCTGGTTAAGCTTGATCACTGGGACGAGCGTCAGGATCCGTCAATGAGCTCTGATGCTATTGTAAAACGTATATTCGGCATTGCTGCAGGTGTGAAGGACGGTCGCGTTGTGGCTTTCGCACCCCCTATGATATCCGGTTACTCGGTCACCAACGGTTTCGAGCTCAAGATGCTTGACCGTACAGGTGGTGATATCAACAAGTTCTTCGGTATAATACAGGGATTCCTTGGCCAGCTCAACCAGCAGCCCGAGATCCAGGTGGCTTATTCGACATTTAACCCCACATTCCCCCAGTATCTTATCGATATTGACGCGGCCAAGTGTAAGCAGGCCGGTATCAGTCCCTCGACCATACTTAGCACTCTGCAGGGTTATTACGGTGGTATGTATGTATCCAACTTCAACCGTTTCGGTAAGATATACCGTGTGATGATGCAGGCTTCGCCCGAGGCTCGTGTGTCGCCAGAGACCCTGTCGTCAATCAAGATCCGCAACGGTATGGAGATGGCATCGCTCGAGAACTTCGTGACCCTCACCAAGATCTACGGTCCCGACCTTTTGAACCGTTTCAATATGTACCAGTCGATATCGGTTACCGGTACGCCTGCTCCGGGTTACTCATCGGGTCAGGCATTGGAGGCTGTGGCACGTGTGGCTTCCCAGACTCTCCCTCAGGGTTACGGATATGACTACGCCGGTATGACCCGTGAGGAGGCCGGCCAGTCGGGCAATCAGACCGCCATCATCTTCGGTCTCTGTCTCCTCTTCGTATACCTTTTGCTGTCGGCCCAGTACGAGAGCTACATCCTGCCGTTCGCAGTTTTGTTCTCGATACCTTTCGGACTGATGGGAACTTTCATCTTCGCCGACATCTTCGATATTGCCAACAGTATATATCTGCAGATCGCACTTATCATGCTTATCGGTCTGCTGGCCAAGAATGCTATTCTGATCGTTGAGTTTGCTCTTGAGCGTCGCCGCACGGGCATGTCTATCCTCAATGCGGCTATCGCCGGTGCCGCCGCCCGTCTGCGTCCTATCCTTATGACATCGCTGGCTCTGATCATCGGTCTGTTGCCCATGATGTTCTCTCATGGTGTGGGTGCCAATGGTAACAAGGCCCTCGGAACAGGTTCGATCGGCGGTATGTTGATCGGTATGTTGTTCCAGATTTTCCTTGTACCGGCCCTCTTTGTGACATTCCAGATAATCCAGGAGAAGTTCTCGCCACTTAAGTTCAAGGACACCGACAACTCGGGCATTGAAAGCGAGCTTGAACAGTATTCCAAAGAATAATCAATACTAACCAATTGACAATGAAACAGTCAACAATAACACGCTTGGCGGTGTCGGCACTGATGGTGTCGACACTCTCAAGCTGTCACATATATAAAAAATTCCATATGCCTGTCGATAATGACCTGCAGGCCGAATATGTAGAGGCCAAGCAGGCTCAGCTCGACAGCGACAATCTTGGAAATCTGCCCTGGCAACAGGTGTTTACCGATCCGATGCTCGTTGATCTGATCAACCGCGCTCTTGATGCCAATGTCGACCTTGACAACGCGCGTCTCAATGTGGAGATCGCTCATGCCAACATGCAGGGAGCACGTCTCAGCTACCTCCCCTCGCTTATGCTGGCTCCCAACGGTGGAGCGTCGTCTGTGTCAAACGGTAAGCTCACAGGCTGGAACTACACCATCCCTCTGAGTGCGTCGTGGGAGGTAGACATATTCGGTAAGATTCTCAACAGCAAGCGTGGTGCCGAGGCCGGTCATGCCCAGGCAAAGGCCTACGAGCAGGCAGTGCGTTCGCAGATCATAGGTGGAGTGGCAAACTGCTACTATTCGATTGCCACACTGCAGGCTCAGCTTGACCTCAACCGTGCTACTGCCGAGATATGGAAGCGTAATGTCGAGGTGATGCGTGAGTACAAAGCCGCCGGCCGCACCAATGAGGCCGCTGTGATGCAGGCCGATGCAAACTATCGTAGCATTCTGGCGTCGATCACCGACCTGGAGTCGTCGTTGCATCACGCTCACAATACGATGTCGGTACTGTTGCGTACCAGGCCGCAGACATGGGTCGTGAATCCCATGCCGCTTGATCTGCCGGGAGAGTTTGAGGCCGGTGTGCCAATGAGTCAGCTTGCCGCACGTCCCGACATCCAGGCTGCCGAGCTTGCGGTGGCAGTGGCCTATTATAACACCAATGCAGCCCGAGCCGCGTTTTATCCGGGTCTCACCATCACGGCCAACTATGGCTTTACCAACCAGTTTGGAAGCTATATCAAGAATCCGGGCGACTGGATCGCATCGCTTGCCGGCTCATTGACCGCTCCAATATTCATGCGTGGTCAGAATATAGCGCGTCTCAAGGCTACCAAGGCACAGCAACAGCAGGCCATGAATACATTCGAGAATTCATTGCTCTCAGCATCGGCCGAGGTGAGCAACGCCTTGACTGTTTATAAGAATGCAATCGAGAAGTCGACCCATCTGGCCGTACAGGTCGATGATCTTATCAAGGCCACCGACTACACAGGCGAGCTGTTCAAGACCGCCGACGCGACATATCTTGAAGTGCTCACCGCCCAGACAAGCCTCCTGCAAGCCCAGATGTCTCAGTTGTCTTGTGACCTGGCCCGTGCTCAGGCTGTCATAAACCTCTACCAGTCGCTCGGCGGAGGCCGATAAACAATCGCAGGGTGTGCCACGTAATGTCAATTGTTGACACACCCTGCCGATAATACCAGGTATTCCCGGCCAAAGTCAGGGAATACAAATCTATTAGAACTCCTAACTCCCAACTATAATGATAAGTCCATTAGCCCATGTTGACTCTACTGCCCGGGTAGGCAAAGATGTCACAATCCATCCTTTTGCATTCATCGATGCCGATACTGAGATCGGTGACGGTGCAGTCATAATGCCTTATGCCAGTGTGATGCGCGGTACACGCGTAGGTGCTCGTACCAAAATATATAATGGTGCGATTGTTGGTGCCGATCCACAGGATTTCCGCTGGAAGGGTCAGCCCAGCTACTGCATCATAGGCGATGACTGTGAGATACGTGAGCATGTGATCATTAACCGAGGCTTCGCCAATTCAGAGGGAACACGTATCGGTGACGGTACATTCATCATGGCTACCGCCCACATAGGTCATGACTGTCATATCCAGAGCAAGTGTGTGATAGGTAACGGTGTTACAATGGCTGGAAATATCGAGGTGGGAATATGTTCTATCCTTTCATCCAACAGTGTTGTGCACGAGGGCTCTAAGATAGGTGACTGGGTGCTTATCAAAGGTGGATGCCGTATCAGCGGAAATGTCCCGCCGTATGTCATCATCGCTCATAATCCTGCCGTATACTTCGGTATCAACGCCCATGTGATGCGTAAGGGTAACTTCACCGACGATCAGATTGATGACGTTGCCAAGGCTTACCGTCATGTCTACCAGTGCGGTACATCGGTATTTAACGCGTTGCGGCGTATCGAGGCCGATATTGATGATAGCCCCATACGTCAGAATATCATCGACTTTATTCAAGGCAACAACCTTCGTATCGTAGCTGTTCCTGTCGACCTGGAATAATTCATAACAATATAATAGGGATGAAGCCCGGATTATCAGATTGTATCAGTTCTGATAATCCGGGCTTTTGCGGTTTGTTATATATTGGTTGAATATAATGGTTGATTGCCGGTGTGTTCAAATAGTGATACGGCGGGTTATCGAGCCGATCTTCAGTATGTATATGCCGCGGGCGGTAATATGGGTGCGGGTAGTACCCGGCTTCAGGTCTTTTTGGGAGATAAGTTGTCCTAATATAGAGAAGATCTTGACTGTCACCGGCTTGGATGTGGTGATGTATACATATCCGTCCTTTACCGATATGTCCGGCATGTCGTTGCCGTCGCTCCGGTCGGAGACTACAACCCCGCTCTCCATCTCTTCCCAATGCCGCTGAGCCTCGGCGACGGGTGGCATGGCGAGAGTCGATAATAGCAATATGACTGTCAGTAATCTCATTAAAGGATATTTTGCCACAAAGATACAACAAAAAATCGGGTTGCCGGTCATCCGGCTTTAAAATTAACGTCATGGCGCATGATTCCATCGTCTCAAATGTAAAAAAAGTGGAATAATGATGGCTGTGGTGTTAACATTTATTATCGAACCGGCTCTTAGGTTTTCATGTCTAATTGTTATCTTTGCATCTTCCAACCCCTATCGATTATGAGTAACAGCAGTTTTACCACACCCGAGGAAGACCGTATCATCGATGCGGCGTTTCAGGAAGTTCTGGACGGATATCTTGCCAGCAATCACCGTAAGAAGGTCGAGATCATAAAACGTGCCTACCGGTTTGCCAAAGAAGCGCATAGCGGTATACGGCGACGCTCAGGCGAGCCGTATATACTGCATCCGATAGCGGTGGCCAGGATAGCGAGCCGGGAAATAGGGTTGGGGTCGACATCCATCTGTGCCGCTCTTCTTCATGATGTGGTGGAGGATACTGACTATACGGTAGAGGATATCGAGCAACACTTCGGGGCCAAGATAGCCCAGCTCGTGGCGGGACTTACAAAGATATCGGGAGGAATATTCGGCGACAAGGCATCGATTCAGGCCGAGAACTTCCGCAAGCTGTTGCTTACCATGAGTGAGGATATCCGTGTGGTGCTCATCAAGATGGCCGACCGTCTGCACAATATGCGCACCCTTGGCTCCATGGCTCCAAACAAACAGTATAAGATAGCCGGTGAGACATTGTATATTTATGCCCCGCTGGCCCATCGTCTGGGATTGTTTGCTATAAAGACCGAGCTTGAGGATCTCAGTTTCAAGTATGAACATCCAGAGGCTTACGCGCGTATAACGCGTCAGATCGCCGAGTCGGAGGCTAAGCGCTCGAGTGTCTACAAAGATTTCTCGGCCCCGATCACCCGCCGTCTGCATGATATGGGGCTGAGTTTCGAGGCTAAGGCACGTATAAAGTCGGTCTATTCGATATGGAACAAGATGGAGACAAAGCATGTCCCTTTCGAGGAGGTCTATGACCTCTATGCCATGCGTATCATATTCGAGTGTGATGATCCGGCACGCGAGAAGGCGATATGCTGGGAGATATACTCGGCCATCACCGATCTATACCGTCTGCATCCCGACCGTACACGTGACTGGATAAGCAGTCCCAAGGCCAACGGTTATCAAGCTCTTCATCTCACGGTGATGGGCCCTGACGGAAACTGGATCGAGGTACAGATACGCTCGCGCCGCATGGATGAGATTGCCGAGAAGGGTTTTGCCGCCCACTGGAAGTATAAGATCGGTGACAGTGACGAGGAGTCTGAACTCAATGCATGGTTGCACACCATCAAGGATATCCTTGACAATCCGGAGCCTAATGCCATTGATTTCCTTGATACATTGAAACTCAATTTATTCTCGAGCGAGATCGTTGTATTCACTCCCAAAGGTGAGCTGATCACGCTCCCGAAGGATGCTTCGGTGCTCGATGTGGCGTTCAGTCTGCATAGTCAGATAGGGTGTCGTTGCATCGCGGGCAAGGTCAACCATAAGCTTGTGCCGCTTAGTCAGCGGCTTAAGAGCGGCGACCAGGTCGAGGTGCTCACATCACAGTCGCAGAAACCTAAGCCCGAGTGGATGAGTTTCCTGGCTACGGCAAAGGGTAAGACGGCCCTGCGCCAGGCTCTGCGTCGCGAGCAGCAGCCTGCTATAAACAAAGGCAAGGAGGCGTTTGGGCGATTTCTTGCACAGTATGAGATCTCCGATTCCAATGACGTGATCACCAAGGCAATGGGAGTCTATCAGGCCGCAAATCGCGATGAACTTTACTATATGCTTGGCAACGGCGACATCGTGCTTACCGATAATGTAGCCAAGAGCCTCAAGAGGCAGGGAGAAAACCGTGAGCGCAGTCTCTTCTCGAAGTTTTTCCGTATACCGGGTGTCACAAGGTCTTCCTCGTCGGTCCAGCCCGTCGATGAACAGTCTGCGGTTCGCGAACCCGTGAACATGAAGCGTACTTACGTCCTGCAATATGATGACAAGGGGGCTAACTTTAAGTTTGCCGGTTGCTGTTGTCCTATTCCCGGTGATCCCGTCATAGGATTTGTTGATGACAGCAATGAGGTCACGATTCATGCTCTTGACTGCCCTCGTGCACTGGCAATGAAGGCGAGTTACGGGCCTCGTATAGTGTCTACCGAGTGGGCCAAGGTTGAGGGCAGGTTCATGGCGCGTGTACATATCGAGGGTATTGACCGCTTTGGCATTCTGCAGGAGCTTACCCAGCTCATCTCCACTCACCTCAATATAGATATACGACGACTCAATATCGAGGCTCGCAACGAGGTGTTCCAGGCCGACCTTTGGGTGCATGTAGAGGATTCGGGCGTAGTCAATGACTTGTGTGATAAGATTAAACGAGTGAATGGTGTGACTAAAGCTTCTCGCGTATGATACACCGGATCCTCACAAGGTTTACGGTAGCCCGTACAATGCTTTTTATTGCAGTGGTGGCAGTCGTGGTATATTTCCTGCCGCGAACCGACCGCGTGCAGTATTCCTATCAGCCCGGACGCCCATGGATACATCCGTTGCTCACAGCTCCGTTTGATATTCCCGTGTACCGCGATTCACTGAGCACCCGCGCGCTTATCGACTCTATAAATGAGACATTCCAGCCCGTATACAAGATAAATACAGCTCCGCGGGATACTCTCGTGGCTCGTATACGGTCAAACGCCACACTGTCATACCAGCAGCGTATGAGGCTTATTGCCGCGATAGACTCTCTGTATGCCAACGGTATAGCCGATGCCGATAATGCAGTGAGACTGCGAGAGGCTCGTCGTCTGTCGTTGATCGAGGGGCGTGTACTTAAGGTTCGTGATGCCTCGCGTGTTAGGTCCCAGCGCCAGGCCTATGCCTGGATTGACAGTGTTGTGAGGGATCCGTCGAGTCGACATGCTCTTCAGGACATGCAGTTGTCACGTTTTCTGCTCCCCGATATAAGTCTCGATACCTTAGAGAATACGCGCTTGTATAACGAGCGGATACAGCCGGTTACATCCGCTGTCTCGGTGATACAACAGGGTGAGCGTATAATTGACCGGGGAGATGTAGTGACGCCCCAGCTCGACATGATATTGTCCACCTACGAGACGATGGCCGCCGACCGCTACAGCCTTACCTCGGGACAGCGCCTGTATACACTCCTGGGGCAGGTGCTCATGGGGGTGATAATAATGACGCTTGTCTACTTTTATCTGTACATGTACCGTCGTGACATATTTGACAATATGCGTTCCATGACGGCCTTGCTCACTTTAATCACAGGCTTCTATGTGATTGCTGTGGTGGCGTTCAATGCCACAGCCATGGGCGTTTTTCTTGTTCCTTTCGCCATGATTGCCATTCTTATCGTGGTGTTCTTCGACTCCCATACGGCCTTGTTCCTGTATCTGCTTGAAATACTGGTGTGTTCATGTTTTACTACCTACTCGCTCGAATTCTTTTTCATCGAGATGACAGTGGGTATCACGACAATATTCTCCATGCGCGAGCTGTCGAGGCGCTCCCAGTTGCTCCGTACGGCCATTATCGTGTTCGGCACCTATGTTCTGTCATATCTCGCCATCGAGTTGATGGCTACTGCCACGATAAATAAATTCTCATGGATGGTAGTAGGGTATTTTGCAGTCAATATGGTGCTTATAACCTTCGCTTATATTCTTATTTTTATATTTGAGAAGATTTTTGGGCTGATATCGTCGGTGACCCTTGTAGAACTCACCGATATCAATACCCCATTGCTCAAACAGCTCTCCGAGCAGTGTCCGGGTACATTCCAACACTCGATGGCGGTAAGCAATCTTGCATCCAATGCCGCCGCTCGCATTGGTGCCAACGTTCAGCTTATCAGGGCCGGAGCGTTATATCATGATATTGGCAAGATAAATAATCCGGCATTCTTTACCGAGAACCAGTATGGCGTGAATCCCCATGACGCGCTCAGTCCCGAGCAGAGTGCCCGTGTGTTGCACAATCATGTCTCTGACGGTCTGCGCATGGCCGACAAGGAGAAGTTGCCACGTGTATTGCGTGATCTCATAGCTCAGCATCATGGATGTGGCAAAGCCAAATACTTTTATACCAAGTATCAGCAACAGCATCCCGACAAGGTTATCGACGATTCTCTATTCTCGTATCCCGGTCCCAATCCCCAGTCGCGTGAGGCTTCTCTGCTTATGATGGCCGACTCGGTGGAGGCAGCCTCCAGATCTATGACCGATCATTCTCCCGAGGCTATATCCTCACTTGTCAACCGTATCATAGACGGTCAGGTGGATGATGGTCTGCATCGCGAGAGTCCGCTGTCGTTCCGAGACATACAACTGGCCAAGGAGGCGTTCATAGCTCGTCTTCGCACGATGTATCATTCGCGGATAGCGTATCCGCCGTCGACCAAAAAATGATTTTAATTGTTATCATTACATGAATGATGTATCGACAAAATCCGGACTGATATCTCGCCTGACGGGATGGATAAAGCGCCAGTGGGCCTACTGCTCGGAAGGGGTGTGGAGTGACACACGCCGGTCATGGCGCATCAACGTCATCAAGACCGTCAATCTGTCGGTGCGTTCTTTTCTGGACCGTGACATGCAGTCACAGGCTGCCGCCCTGACATTCAAGACAATACTGGCTATTGTGCCGGCTCTGGCCCTGATGTTTGCGATAGGAAAGGGATTCGGGATGCAGACCGGTATCCAGTCTCAGCTGTATGGTTATTTCCCGGCTCAGACTCAGGCACTTGATAAAGCCTTTACATTTGTCGACAGCTATATAGCATCATCCAATGAGGGGATGTTTGTCGGCATAGGGATCGTTTTCCTGCTGTATACGCTGATATCGTTGCTTGGATCGGTTGAGGATTCGTTCAATCTGATATGGGGAATCAAGCAGGGACGTACTATAGGCCGTAAGATTATCGACTATACGGCTATATTGCTTATATTGCCGGTTCTGCTTATATGCTCAAGCGGCATTACTGTTTTCATGTCGTCAATGCTACAGACCGCTCTTCCATATAAGATAATGACGCCTGTTATAAAGTATGCTGTTGATTTTGTAGGGGTTGTGCTCGGATGGCTGTTCTTTGCCGGAGCTTATATGCTGGTGCCTAATACCCATGTGAAATTCAGAAACGCATTCATAGCCGGCATGCTCGCCGGTACGGCCTATGTCGTATTGCAGTGGCTCTTTGTATCGGGCCAGATCTATGTCACCCGCTACAATGCCATATACGGTAGCTTCGCTTTTCTGCCGTTGCTGTTGCTGTGGCTGCAGCTTGTATGGCTCATTACTCTGGCCGGCGGAGTACTGTGCTATGCATCCCAAAGCATCTTCGAGTTCAGTTTCAGCAACGAGATAGCGAAGATCTCGCCCGACTACCGTACCAAGATTCTCGTGGGTGTTATGCTCGTCACGATCAAGCGGCGTGAGGAAGGTCGCCGTCCTATCGATGAGAGACTTATCGCCATACGCTACGGTCTGCCTATCTCGCTTGTAACGAAGGCGGTCAACGATCTTGTGGAGATGAACCTGCTTAACCGTGTCGTTATAAATGAGGGTAACGGGCGTCCTGTCAGCGGGGTAACTCCTGCGCTTGACACCGACCGTATTACACTCGGACTCGTACTGAGGCGTATGCGCCGCACGGGAACGCATGATTTTATCCCTGATTTTGACAACCGCTTTAGTTCGGTAGTCGAGACTGTCGACGGCTGTGAGCACACAGCTATTGCCGAGGCCGATAAAATACTGTTGCGTGATTTCCGTTTCACACTTCCCGCTGAGTGACAATATCGTCATATACCTGAATGCGCGCTGTGCCGTTAATCAGATATCGTATCCGATCCTGATTGTAAAAGCTCCGCAGTTTTCCTTGCTTGACCATGAAGAGCCGAATGTCCACATGTAAAATTCGGTCTTCTGTATCTCGTAGCCTATTCCTATGTTCAGGCCTGTCCGGTCACCTGTCGCGATCCTCAGGCCGACTGAAGGAGAGCAATAAAAACCTTCGACATCAATAGCCGAATATCCGATTTTGATATCCACAAACGGAGTGACGCGTGAATTTCTGACAGGGATGGTGCCGCGTATGTTTCCGAATACAGGCAGGTTCCATAATTCGGCTTTATGATAGTAGTTGAAGCCGAAGCCTATACCGAGATACAGGTAGGGATTGAACTGGTAACCATGTGAAGTCAGAACCTCGATACGATCTTCGCCCAGATTACCTACGCCGATGCCATATCCTATGTCAAATAATCCTTTGTAGCCTGTGTTGATGGAGTATTGATCGTCAATGTCAGATAATGACACAGGGTTCTGAGCTGAAGCCGACAGGGTGGCGGCAATCATGACGATGGCGGTGAAGATTGATCTGATTTGTTTCATAATGTGTAAATTTTTATAAGGGTTTGTTAAAAGATTGTCATGCAGGTTGCCGGAGGAACGATTCTGTCTGCACCGATTCAGTTCATGGGCATATAGAAAGAACCGTCATATGATTCAGTTTCCCGGTGATTCTATCTGTGTCTTTATTAAAGAATTTTTATCAATGATCCTGTATTTATTAAACATACGCCGCCATAGCCATTCCGGGAAAATACTGTTATAATAAAAGCAGGTTGTCAGAGTATCACCGACTACCTTATATATTCCACCGAGAAGATATGGTTTCCTTGGATTTTTCGGTTGGTAAATTAAACTATCCAGATTAGTAACTGGCTTGCCGATATATGTATTGTCATAGAATATGAAATTACCTACAGTTCCATCCGGGTAAAGTGTGAACTTATCGACATAATTTGGTTTATCTAAATGATAATATCCATTTAAATTCAACTTTCCATTCACCATAGGGTCATAATATTAGAAAAAAGCATACCATGCTGGTCTTTTTTGTGAAACCCCGATGGGTTAACAAACCAAGACATCCAGACATAATTATAAGTAGCAACGCACAAGAGGTATAATAAAGCATTTTATTCATAATCAAATTTATTATTACCATAAACTATAGGGCGAATTATATCCGGAGTATATATACACCCCTTCCATCATTTTCGTATAATCTTTGAATTGGGGTGTGGGGGCTATATTCCTGTGTACGAAATTCTGAGTATATTCCTGCACTTTTTCATGACTGTATCCAAATCGACAAATCTGATTACCTGATCTATAACCGATCCATAATGGTGACAAATAAACGTTACCGACTGTCCATACTCCCTTGTCACGACTATTTTCCAGATCGTCTATATTTTTGGTTTTTCCATGATAATCTACGGTATCCCCGGATTCTTTACTGCCGTCATTGGTATTGATATAAGAGCCTATCACATAATTACGATATCCAATCTCAATCGCATTTGTGCGCCAGCGATCGTGTTTTTCTTGAGTTAATCCAAGTATATCATTTGAGAACCGGATGGATACGCCGCTGATCAGGGCTGAGATTGTCCCTACTGACTGGGCTCCTAATGTGTTGTCTTCTCCAATAGTCTGTTCATTATATCGGATATATCCGTATCCTCCACCCCAGTCTTTGTATGAAAACGATGCTGTTCCGCCATAGTACTGATTGCCGTAACATGCTGAAACCGACGTATTCCAGTCATTTTCAAAATCAAATCCCAGGGATATGTCAAGACTGCAAGAAAGTCCGGTTTCGCCCAACCCCATCATAGGGGATACAGACACGCTTGTATTGGATGTGACGGGTATCGACACTGATGGTATAATGGCATTGGAAATGGTCGAGACACCGGCGCTGGCCAGATAGTCTGAAAGAGAGGCTTTGCCCGATAATACGCCTATTGAATTGTATCCGATGTAAGTGGAAACCGCAGAACATAGTTCGGCTTTGACGGATTTCATGCCCCAGTTGCCGGTTTTAATCCCACTTGAAATATATCCCCGTTGAAATCCAATAGTGTTCAATTCTACCTTCTGACATCCCCATTCGTCATATGAAGCAGAAAATACGCGAGAACCGCTTTCATCCAGTACGGATAAAATACTGCCCTGTTCATCGAAATATATCGCTTCTATTTTTATGACACCGGATGTTGGATTAGGTCCTATTTTTATGGATCCGTCAAAAAGAGATATGTCTGAGTTTATATGACGAGGTGCTGTTTTCTGCTTTTTTGGCATTAAATTTGGAGTGTACAGCATTCTGACTGTTCTGTTACCACTGTCATCGTAATTTAGTCTGACAACTCGGGATGTTGTTTCGGAAGAAAGCGTAAGTCCCCATATAAGTAAGCATGAAAATAATGTAAGCAATCTCGTCATAATGATGTTATATTGGTGACTTTTGCAAATGTAAACAAAAAATATAAAGTATGTGTGAATTTACTTAAAAAATATTATTTTTTCGGGTGTATGGTAATAGCCTGTAATTACGTGAGGCTGAGATCGGGGCAGGATAGGTATTTCCGGATGGTCAATTTAGCGTAATTTGCGGTTAAACTTAGGTCGGGATGGCAAAATAATCGACTTATATCTGTGCTTGAAAGTTTCTGATGCGTGGGTATGGATAATGGGTATGGATAACAAAAATTATTTTGGTATTTGTCAGACTTTTACTATCTTTGCACCGCTGTCGTGCGGCTTGTCGCCGCATGGTGGCACGAGATTATAATTAACTTATTTTATTAACCTTTTTTTAAAATGACTGAAGAAGTAAAAACTTCCCCCCTCGCCGACTTTGACTGGGATGCCTATGAAAAGGGCGAAACCCAAGGCGAGAAATCACGTGAGGAGCTCACCAAAACTTATGATGAGTCACTCAACACCGTCAAGGACAAAGATGTAATCGAAGGTACCATCATCGCCCTCAACAAGCGTGAGGCTGTGGTTAACATCGGCTACAAGAGCGACGGTATCATTCCCATGAACGAGTTCCGCTACAATCCCGATATCAAGGTCGGCGATGTTGTAGAGGTGTTCATCGAGAATCAGGAGGACAAGAAAGGCCAGCTCATCCTCTCTCACCGCAAGGCCCGCGCATCTCGCTCATGGGAGCGCGTCAATGAAGCCCTCGCCAATGACGAGATTATCAAGGGTTACATCAAGTGCCGTACAAAGGGTGGCATGATCGTCGACGTATTCGGCATCGAGGCTTTCCTGCCCGGCTCGCAGATTGATGTGAAGCCCATCCGCGACTACGATATCTTCGTGGGTAAGACCATGGAGTTCAAGGTTGTAAAGATCAACGAGGAGTTCAAGAATGTGGTTGTGTCACACAAGGCTCTTATCGAGGCCGAGCTCGAGCAGCAGAAGCGCGAGATCATCGCCAAGCTCGAGAAGGGTCAGGTGCTCGAGGGTACCGTCAAGAACATCACTACCTACGGCGTGTTCATCGACCTGGGCGGTGTTGACGGTCTTATCCACATCACCGATCTCTCTTGGGGCCGCGTAAGCCACCCCGAGGAGGTTGTACAGCTCGACCAGAAGCTCAATGTCGTTATTCTCGACTTCGACGACGAGAAGAAGCGCATCGCTCTCGGTCTCAAGCAGCTACAGCCCCATCCATGGGATGCCCTCAGCGCCGACCTCAAGGTGGGCGACAAGGTTAACGGCAAGGTTGTTGTCATGGCCGACTATGGCGCATTCGTGGAGATTGCCCCCGGTGTCGAGGGTCTTATCCACGTGAGCGAGATGTCTTGGAGCCAGCACCTCCGTTCGGCCCAGGATTTCATGAAGGTTGGCGACGAGATCGAGGCTGTGGTTCTCACACTCGACCGCGAGGATCGCAAGATGAGCCTTGGTATCAAGCAGCTCAAGCCCGATCCATGGGAAGATATCGAGGAGAAATATCCTATCGGCAGCAAGCACACCGCCAAGGTTCGCAACTTCACCAACTTCGGTGTATTTGTAGAGCTTGAAGAGGGTGTTGACGGCCTGATCCACATCAGCGACCTCTCTTGGACCAAGAAGGTTAAGCACCCCAGCGAGTTTACTCAGATCGGTGCCGACATCGACGTTCAGGTTCTGGAGATCGACAAGAACAACCGTCGTCTCTCTCTCGGCCACAAGCAGCTCGAGGAGAACCCCTGGGAGGTATTCGAGACAATCTTCACTGTAGGCAGCGTTCACGAGGGTACTATTATCGAGATGCTCGACAAGGGTGCCGTTATCGCTCTTCCCTATGGTGTAGAGGGCTTTGCTACTCCCAAGCACCTCGTCAAGGAGGATGGCTCGCAGGCCAAGATTGACGAAAAGCTCGAGTTCAAGGTGATCGAGTTTAATAAGGACAGCAAGCGTATCATCCTGAGCCACAGCCGCATCTTCGAGGATGAGGCAAAGGCTGAGAAGGCAGAGTCTAAGAAGGCTAAGCGTCCCGGCAAGCGTGCCGAGGAGGCTCCCATGATCTCGACTCCTGTAGAGAAGACAACCCTGGGCGACATCGAGGCTCTCGCAGCCTTGAAAGAGCAGCTTTCAAAGAAGTAATCCGTTAGGGATTCCAAAATACCGGGCGGGCGACCTATAACTGCAAGGGTCGCCCGCCCTTTTTTTGATGTCCGCCTTTTTGATGTGTCGGCCTGGAACGAACCGTCTCTATAGTTGTATATATGAAAAGATTTTAGTATCTTTGCGCGATTTACGACGATTAAATACAAAATATATTTTATGAACCCAATCAAGAAAACCATCACATTGCCCGACGGACGTGTAATCACGCTCGAGACAGGCAAGCTGGCAAAGCAAGCTGATGGAGCTGTCGAACTGCGCATGGGAGGTACCATGCTGCTCGCTACTGTAGTATCGGCCAAAGAGGCCGGTGAGGGTGTTGACTTCATGCCCCTGCAGGTAGAGTACAAAGAGAAATTCTCATCGGCCGGACGTTTTCCCGGCGGTTTCCTCAAGCGTGAAGGTCGCGCCAGCGACTACGAGGTGCTCACCGCCCGTCTTGTTGACCGTGTGCTGCGTCCGCTGTTCCCCGATAACTATCACGCCGACACTTTTGTCAATATAATCATGTTCTCGTCCGATGGTCAGGATATGCCCGACGCTCTCGCCGGTCTGGCCGCATCGGCAGCTCTCGCTGTCAGCGACATACCCTTCAATGATCCTATCTCTGAGGTGCGCGTTGCCCGTGTCGATGGCGAGTTTGTGATCAATCCTACATTCGATCAGCTCGAGCGTGCCGACATGGAGCTTATGGTCGGTGCCACCTACGACAATATCATGATGGTCGAGGGTGAGATGAACGAGGTCTCGGAGGCTGATCTTCTCAATGCCCTCAAGGCTGCTCATGCCGCTATCAAAGAGCAGTGCAAGGTCCAGATGGAACTGGCCGAGGCTGTAGGCTCGACTGTTAAGCGCGAGTACTGCCATGAGGTCAATGACGAGGCTCTGCGCCAGGATGTTCATGACAAGTGCTATGACAAGGCTTATGCTATTGCCAAGGCCGGGTCGGCCGACAAGCACTGGCGTCAGAACTCATTCGATGCCATCTGTCAGGAGTATATAGATGCTCTTCCCGAGGAGGAGCGCGACGAGAAGACGCCTCTTGTAAAGCGCTACTATCACGATGTCGAGAAGGAGGCTGTACGCCGTTGCATTCTCGACGAGGGCATACGCCTCGATGGCCGTAAGACCACCGACATCCGCCCCATATGGTGTGAGGTTGACTATGTACCCGGCCCTCATGGATCGGCAGTGTTCACACGCGGTGAGACCCAGTCGCTCTCGACAGTCACTCTCGGTACGAAACTCGACGAGAAGATTCTCGACGATGTGCTCAATCAGGGCAAGGAGCGTTTCCTCCTCCATTATAACTTCCCGCCCTTCTCTACCGGCGAGGCTAAGCCCCAGCGTGGCGTAGGCCGTCGTGAGATAGGTCACGGCAATCTGGCCCACCGTGCTCTCAAGCGCATGTTCCCCGACGGATTCCCCTATGTGTGCCGCGTGGTAAGCGACATCCTCGAGAGCAACGGATCGTCGTCAATGGCTACCGTATGTGCCGGTACGCTGGCTCTTCTTGACGCAGGCGTTAAGATGAAGCGCCCCGTGAGCGGTATAGCCATGGGTCTTATCACCGATACAGCAAGCGACAAGTTTGCCATACTTTCCGATATACTCGGCGACGAGGATCACCTCGGCGACATGGACTTCAAGGTAACCGGTACACGTGACGGTATCACCGCCACCCAGATGGATATCAAGTGTGACGGTCTTTCATACGAGATTCTTGAGCGCGCTCTCAACCAGGCACGCGACGGACGCCTTCATATCCTTGACATCATCGAGCAGACGATCCCCGCTCCCCGCGAGGACTACAAGCCTCATGTGCCGCGTATCGTCTCTATGCTCATACCCAAGGAGCTTATCGGTGCGGTTATCGGCCCGGGCGGAAAAGTTATCCAGGGTATTCAGGAGGCCAGCGGTGCCACTGTGTCGATCGACGAGATCGAGGATGGCGGTTATATCGAGGTTGCCGCATCCAACAAGGCATCCATCGACAAGGCTATGGAGATGATCAACGCTATCGTGCAACTCCCCGAGGAGGGCAAGGTATATACCGGCAAGGTGCGTTCGATCCTTGACTTCGGAGCATTTGTAGAGTTCATGCCCAATCGCGACGGTCTGTTGCACATCAGCGAGATCTCGTGGGAGCGTCTTGAAAATATGGAAGCAAGCGGTCTCAAAGAGGGTGACACCGTAGAGGTGAAACTCATCGAGATCGACAAGAAGACCGGCAAGTATCGCCTGTCGATGCGTGCGCTCCAGCCCAAGCCAGAAGGCTATGTTGAGCCCCAGCGTCGCGAGCGTGCCGATCGTCCTCGCCGTGAAGGTGGCGACCGCCCCCGTCGTGACGGTGACCGTCGTCCCCGTCGTGATGGAGACCGTCCCCGCGAACGTCGCAATGACGACTGATTGATAGGGTCATAAATAGATTATTATATATAGCGATCCGGATTGCAGTCAAATGTAATTCGGATCGTTTTTTTCTCTGAGCCACAGGCGCACGGTTGTCGTAACCGGTGTGTTGTGGTGACCTTTTGGCGAATCGCTCGGACACCTCTCCGCACTGGCGTGCTCCGAGGCGGCCTCGCTCATCGCCCGAGGTGGGGGGGATGGGGTGCCTGAACCGCGGGTTGCGCGACCTGTCGGTCGCTTAACGCCACGGCTATTAGTGCCGGCACCCACTCCGGGGTGCCTGTGTTGAGGTATCCGGCTGTTGGTGGGTTCGCCGTGGTTGTTTGTGCCGGTTTCCTCTCCGGGTGTCATTGATGTGACGTCTTCTGTTGGATTGTGATTGCTTGTGATGTTATGTGTAGCTACGGATTATAGAGGGGCGGTGTTGCTAAATGTTTGTAACTACTCACCTATATAGGTGAGACGGAGTTGTAGGGCGGTCGAACCCATTCTTTCACACACTCCTCAACA
>CAXHRO010000006.1:0-118998 GCA_964018905.1 uncultured Muribaculaceae bacterium | reverse complement strand
CCCCCCCCCGTTAAAATATGTTAAACGAATTAATTTTATAACTTTTTCCCGCCATAAAACACAAAAAAGCTCCATCGCGAGATGAAGCTTCAGTCTTTTTAAGAAAAATGTCAACATATACACGTCATATCCTGACACGCACGGAGCCTCCCCACTCCCCCGATCCACGACTCACTTTGCCGTCATGGAGCACCTCGACACTTATTTTACCGGGGTCAAAAGGATAGTTGCCCGCTGTGCGCTCGACTGTCACCACTATATCACGCCCCTCACGGCATGCCTTGAAAGAGAGCTCACAGTAATTGCCGTCACGGAAGGACCACCCGTCACCCTCGTCCCAGTACATCGATCCGGTAGCATTACCGTCGGCATCGGGACACACAATGAGAGTAAGAGGTTCGAACGGATTCTCGGTCATATTGCCCACGACCCGGCCGGCCGGTATGATACTGCCACCGCGCACACGCAGGTCGGCCTGATACCGGCCACGAGTATCACCCTTTACAAGCGAGAGACGCTCCCATATTCCACCGGGTAGAGCCGGAGTCTCGGCAAATGCCGGTATGACCAGCAGATCTGTACCAATAAGGAAAGCCTGTTCCTCGGCACGCAGAGATGCATCGGCCGGATCGGCCATGAACACAGGCGCCATCACAGGCTGCCCGTCGGTATGTGCACGACGGAAAGCGGTATATATGTAAGGCATCAACCTGTAACGGCGCTCGAGAGCCATCCGCGACTCGCGCTCAACCTCCTTGCCGAAGGCCCATGGCTCCTTGTCGTTGGTATCACACGAAGCGTGTCCGCGCGAGAAGGGGAAGAAAGCTCCGAATCCGATCCAGTTGCCAAACAGCTCCGCATCGGTATCTCCGGCAAAACCACCTATATCGGGACCGTTGAAAGGCTGTCCCGAGAGTCCGAGAGTAAGCGACATCGGCACCGACAGTTTCATATGGTCGACCGAGGCGGCATTGTCACCGGTCCACATAGCGGCATACCGCTGTCCACCGAGGATATTTGAGCGGGAGAGCAGGAACGGGCGACGGTCGGGGTTGACAGCCATGATACCATCGCGTGAAGCCTCGACCATGAGACGGCCATAGGCATTGTGCCACATCGAGTGACGACCTGCCGGCAATGATCCGCCGCCAAGATGTACACAGTTGCCGGGCATTGTGCCACCGGGGCCGTCAAATACCGACGGCTCGTTCATGTCGTTCCAGATGCCGTCAATGCCAAGATTCATGAAATCCTTGTACAGACCGCCCCACCAGCTACGGGTCTCGGGACGAGTGAAATCAGGGAATGCACAGTCGCCGGGCCACACCTTGCCGTGGAACTCCTTGCCATACGCATCTTTTACAAACAGGCCGGCCTCCTTGCCACTGCTGTAGACAAAGTAGTCATCATCTACCTTGACTCCGGGATCAATCATATATACCGTTTTGAAGCCCTGGTCATGAAGACGCCGGTTCATCCCCTCCACATCGGGCATCTCTTTGTCGCTGACTGTAAAGATACGGAATTCGTCCATATAGTTGATATCAAACCACATCACGTCACACGGTATCTTCTTGTCGCGGAACGTACGTGCTACCTCCTCGGCACGGCTCTGGGGCACATACGAGAAGCGGCACTGGTGGTAACCGAGAGCCCACAGCGGAGGCATCTCCATGGTGCCGGTGAGCTCTCCAAGCCCTTTAAGCACAGCCTGCGGTGACTCACGGTCAATGACATATGTCTTATAAGGGGTGCCGTCGGCGACAAATTCGATACGGTCATCGGCAGTAAGCATCTCGGCCTTGTGGAACGTATCAAACAAGACACCGAACGCCGACCCGTCGGGCCTTACACCCATCACCCACGGATGTGTCTGATAAAGACGCTTGCCACCATCCACAAGGTACATGCCGGTATCGGTGTTCCACATCTTGACAGTCTGACCGTTACGCAACAGCGGGCCGGTAACCTCACCGCCACCATACAGACTTGTGCCGGCCGGAACCTCCACAACAGTCCTGACCCCACGGTCGGTGACCTCATACACAGGATTAAGACTCCATCCGGCAGGTTTACCGCCCAATGATTCAAACTCACGCTGCAGAATCAGCCCGGGAGTGACTGTAGCATCAAAACTATCGGGTACGAACCGCACGATCCCGTCCCCCACAAGTGACTCTTCAGACACATTGACAGTATAGGCCGACATCGAGGGCGCTACGACACCCGCCGACACAAGCAAAGTTGTAATAATTCTATTCATAAAGACATGTACTTGTTTAATTGGTCAACAATTAAATATATTGCATAATATGGACGATTAAAACGCCCCACACAACTATACCGCCATTACATATTGTATGTATCGGATTAATCGCGTACCTTTGTGGCCGTAATGGCTGTCTCCATACCAGGAGACACGAAAGAGGGAAACAGGTGAGAATCCTGTACAGTACCCGCTGCTGTAAGTCGGTCTATGCCATCACCGCCATGGCATCAACATGGGAAAGCACACGAAGTCATTGGCCGCAACATGCCGAGAAGACGCGAACCCACAGCCGACAAAGTCAGAAGACCTGCCATCACACACCGATCGATATATGCATCACACCGACGACCCACGGGACTATGGGATGGTAAAAACAATGTTGAGACGAACCCTTGAAATACTCGCGCTGACCGCAACGCTGACTGTCGGTGCCTCAGACATCAATCAAGCCGACACGACCCTGGTGCTCGACCGCGTTACCGTCACATCACGACAGCCCGATCTAAAGATAATCCCCTCACAGACACTGGGCGGAGAACAACTGGGACGCATAAACAGCCGCAATGTGGCCGACGCTCTGAGATACTTCTCGGGCGTTCAGATCAAAGACTATGGCGGCATAGGAGGCATAAAGACCGCCGACATCCGCTCCTTGGGATCTAACCACACCGGGGTAGCGCATGACGGCATACTCCTGGGAAACGCCCAGAACGGACAGATCGACCTGGGACAGTTCTCGCTCGACAACATGGAGTCGATATCGGTCTACAACGGCCAGAAAAGCAACATATTGCAACCGGCACGCGACTTTGGGCAGGCAGGTACCATATACCTGAGGACACGGACACCCTACTTTGAAGATAACGAAAAATATCACCTGCGGGCCACTCTGCGCTCAGGATCGTTTGACCTCATCAATGCCGCGGCCATGCTCGAGATGAGACTGAGCGGAACGGTCGACGCACAAGTCTCGGCCGAGGTTCTCAACTCCAGCGGCAAATACAAATTCCGCTATCACCGCGTTGGACTGTCGGGACAGACTGCCTACGACACCACTGCGACCCGTACGGGTGGTGACATCCTTGCATCACGCATCGAGGCAAACTTCTTCGGACGATTGCGGAGAGGCTCATGGCAGGCCAAAGCCTACAACTACCACTCGGAGCGCGGAGTTCCCGGAGCCATCGTCAACAATGTATGGCACAGAGAGGAACGCATGTGGGACAACAATACGTTTGTCCAAGGACGTCACACCGGCTACTTTGGTCGGTGGACCACCCTCAACAACATCAAGTATGCCTACTATCACACACACTATGTCAACCATGACACACCGCTTACGCTCGACAACCGCTACAACCAGCGAGAACTGTACTTGTCGACAGCCAATATGGTTGGTCTCACCCCTGCATGGCATGCGTCGGTAAGCTATGACCTGACATGGAACACAATGACAGCCAGCATGAAAAACTTCACCCGACCTACCCGTATGTCTCACTATCTGTCAGCCGCCACCCAACTTGATCTGAAACGCTTCAAGCTACAAGCCAGCATAACGGGCACATTCATAAACGACCGCCAGCATGGCCGGGACAACACCTCCTCACGCCGCGTAATGTCACCGGCATTGTTCGTATCGGCACAACCTCTCGAACGTATCAAGGGCCTGTCACTGAGGGGATTCTTCAAACAGTCATACCGCATGCCCACATTCAACGACCTATACTATACCGATGTAGGCAACGCCTATCTCGATCCCGAACATGTATCGCAATACAATATAGGCATATCTCTGCACCACTCCAGCCCCGGTCACCTTCTGAGCGACGCATCGCTCAATATCGACGGATATTACAACTATGTAAAAGACAAGATTGTAGCCTATCCGTCAGGACAACAATTCAGGTGGACTATGCTCAACTTAGGACGGGTTGACATACGCGGCATCGATGTCAACGCCCATGCCACAGTAACTCCATGCCGGGATCTCGGTATCTCGGGGCGACTGCAATACACCTGGCAACGTTCCATTGATGTCACCAACCCGACCGACAGATACTATCGCGACCAGATTCCCTACACTCCGCGTCACTCGGGTAGCGCCGTGATCAATGCCACCTGGAGGCAGTGGGGAGTCAACTGTAGCTGGATTTATGTGGGAGAGCGATATAACCAGCCCGAGAACATCAGCTACAACCATATGGAGCCATGGTATACAACCGACCTGTCTCTGAGCCGCGACTTCGACATCAGGCACATAAGGCTACACGTCCTTGCCGAGATCAACAACCTGCTGGCCAAGGAGTATGAAGTAGTCAACAACTATCCGATGCCACGGCGCAACTACCGCCTCTCAATCACAATCGAACTTTAGAGTCCCCCCGTACAAGTAGCAGCCAACCGACATCCAGCCGGATGTCACCAGCAAAAGGCATCCCGGGAGAGGGTGCCAACATGCATATCTGTCGTAACCGGTACGTTCTGGTGGCAGGAGGCGAATCGCTCGGACACCTCTCCGCACTAAAGTGCTCCGAGGCGGCCTCGCTCATCGCCTTAGGATAGAGATGTGGATGGGATGTCCTAACCGCGGGTTGCGCGACCTATCGGTCGCTTAACGCCACGGCTATTTGTGCCAGCACTCTCTCCGGAGTGCCTTTTGATGGTGACATCCATTTTGCGGTCGCACAATATCCACGACGATTGGTGCCGGCTCACTCACCGGGGTACCTTTGATGGTGACATCAGGCTACCGGATTCTTATTGCTTGTCCATATTACACTTTACCGTGTGGCAACCGGAGAGAGCAAGAGAGGTCCCTGTGGTCATCATCAACCGATGTGACACACAGGGACCTCCCGTTATTCATACAATCAGGCCTGCCGGCCATTCAACACCGTTTAAAGGCGTGCACGAATGGCCTCGGTCTCCTTCTCATAGCCGGGCTTGGCGAGTAGTGCGAACATATTGCGCTTGTAATCCTCGACACCAGGCTGGTTGAACGGATTGACACCAAGGATGTAACCGCTGATACCACAGGCTTTCTCAAAGAAGTATATAAGCTCACCGAGACACTTCTCGCTAAGAGACTCGATGGTGATCTGCATATTGGGCACACCACCGTCAACATGGGCTATACGGGTACCCAGCTCGGCCATCTTGTTAACCTGGTCAACACGCTTGCCTGCGATATAGTTAAGACCGTCAAGGTTTGCCTTATCTGATGGTATGACCACCTCGTGACATGAATTGGCCACCGAGATGACAGTCTCGAAGATCGAACGCTCGCCATCCTGGATCCACTGGCCCATCGAGTGAAGGTCGGTCGAGTTGTCGACAGCGGCAGGGAAGATACCTTTATGATCCTTACCCTCGCTCTCGCCATAAAGTTGTTTCCACCACTCTCCCAGATAATGGAGTTTGGGATTGTAATTGACCAGGATCTCGATCTTCTTGCCGGCCTGGTAAAGAGCATTGCGGGTCTGGGCATAGAGCTGTGCGATATTACCATCACCGGCCTCAGCGGTTGCCTTCTCCATGGCTATCGCACCCTCAAGAAGAGCACGGATGTCATATCCGGCAACAGCAATCGGGAGCAATCCAACAGGTGTAAGCACTGAGAAACGACCACCTACATTGTCCTCGATAACGAATGTCTTGTAGCCCTCCTCGGTTGCAAGCTGACGCAATGCACCACGCTTGGCATCGGTGATAGCGACAATACGCTTCGATGCCTCGGCCTTGCCGAGCTGTGACTCGAGCTGCTCCTTGAGCAGACGGAATGCAATTGCCGGCTCGGTAGTCGTTCCCGACTTAGAGATCACAATAATACCGTACTTCTTGCCTGCAAGATACTGTTGCAGCTCATACAGATAATCCTCACCAATGTTCTGTCCTGCGAAAAGTACAGATGTCTTTCCCGGCTCATTGACATAGGGAGCGAACGAGTTTCCGAGAGCCTCGATCACTGCCTTGGCGCCAAGATAACTGCCACCGATACCGATAGCCACAACAACCTCACAGTCCTGACGCAGGCTGGCGGCAGTGTCGATTATATCGTCAACCAGCGATGCCGGGGTAACCGACGGAAGGTTCACCCAACCGAGGAAATCATTGCCGGCTCCGGTGCCGTTATTAAGATGGCCAATAGCCTCTACTGCCGCAGGAGCCAGGGCCTCGACTTCGGCACGTGTAACCACACCGCCGAGAGCATTTTCAATATTAAGTCTAACGTTTTCCATATTCCATTTAATTTAGTATTGCTGAAATCATACCAGGTGAGCCACAAGTTCCTCACGGTCACCGGGCAAAAGATCGATCACAGGCACCTCGATCATAGTGTAGCAGCCAGGCTTCTGACGCATTGAAGCACGTGCCACACCTACGAGAATCTGGGCTGTCAAAGCGGGATTGTTGATAGCCATTGTGAAGTCAAAACGCTGGGAGTGGGTACGGCCCGACACACCCTTGCGGGTCATATGCACGCCATGACCCATATCCTTGACAGCGTCGACCGATGCGACCTCGATCACATGGGTCTCGTCGCTGGCAAAATACGGATCGGCCTTAACAGCGGCCGCCACATCCTCCAGACGTGCTCCGGGCTCAAGCTCTACATAGACCATACGGCGATGTATGCCGGTGCCAAGCGGAATAGTCATCGACAGAGCGTTCTTCACACCGGCCTTTGACTTGACACACACAGTGTGCCCCATGCTCATTCCGGGACCGAAGTTGGTATAAGTCAACCCCTTGGGAGCAGCGGCCTCCAACAGTGCACGCACTACCGAGTCACTGCCCGGATCCCATCCCGCCGAGATTACAGACACCGTGCCATGCTCGCAGGCTACTTTGCCAAGATCGCGGCGCAATGCCGGTATAAGCCCGTGGATATCAAAGCTATCCACGGTATTGATTCCCATAGCGAGATATTTCTCGGCATAGACCTGAACCTCGCGTGTAGGGGTGCACAGAATGGCAACATCGACCTTGCCGAGCCCGGTGATATCGGTCACCACCTTATAAGGTTTCAACTCGGCCGGAATCTCGGCCACACTACGACGCACGACTCCGGCGACCTCAAAGTCGTCGGCCTCCAGCAACGCGTCAAGCACAAAACGCCCAATATTGCCATAACCTACTATGGCTGCACGAATCTTTTCCATCCTAAAACCTATCGAATTACAATTGAATATCAAGAACCGGTTAATAAGATCACACAAGTGCCTGGGTGTCACGGGCTATCATCAGTTCCTCATCGGTGGGGATGACACAAACCTTGACACGTGACGACGGGGTGGATATGACAGCCTCCTCGCCACGCACGGTAGCATTATACGCCTCGTCGATCTCCACGCCCATGAATGCAAGGGGACGACACACGTTGGCACGGACACCGGTCTGGTTCTCACCCACACCACCGGTGAACACAATGATGTCGACACCACCCATCTCGGCCGCATACGCACCGACATACTTTATGATGCGTTGCTCGTACATGTCAAGAGCCATCGTGGCACGCTCATCACCGTTGTTAACAGCCGACTCGATCTCACGCATGTCGCTCGATATCTCGCTCACGCCGGCCATACCGCTCTCCTTGTTGATCACCCGCTGCAGGTCATCGGCTGTCCAGTTGTATTTCTTCATAAGGAATGCCAGCGCACCGGGATCGACATCACCCACACGTGTTCCCATCATAAGACCCTCGGTAGGAGTAAGCCCCATTGAGGTGTCAACGCTCTCTCCATCGAGCACTGCGGTGATCGAACCGCCATTGCCTACATGGCAGGTAATGATCTTAGTACCCTTGGCCTCGATACCGAGGAACTCGCATACACGCTGTGATACATAACGATGGCTGGTGCCGTGGAAACCATAACGGCGCACGCCGTCCTCCTTATAGAACTTATAGGGGAGTGCATACATATAGCTCTTGGCAGGCATCGTCTGATGGAACGCAGTGTCGAATACAGCCACCTGCTTTATACCGGGAAGCACCGACTCGATAGCCTCGATACCTGTGACATTTGCAGGATTGTGAAGCGGTGCCAGATCATAGCAATCCTTGACCTGTTGCAACACCTCGTCGGTTATGAGCACGCTCTTGTTGAACTTCTCGGCGCCATGTACCACGCGATGTCCCACAGCACCTATCTCGTTGTAGCTCTTTATACATCCGTGCTCGGGATCGGTGAGATTGGCAAGTATAGCTTCGACGGCACCCTTATGGTCAACAAGTCCAAGAGGCTGTACCTCCTTTGATCCGTCGGCCTTCTTGTATTTCAGAAATCCGTCGTGAAGACCTATTTTCTCCACGCCGCCCTCGGCCAGAGTACTATCGTTATCGGTATTGATAAGTTTGTATTTAACCGAACTGCTACCGCAGTTCAAAACCAGTATATTCATTTCAAGTTTTTATTTAAATTCCAGATTGACAGCTAAATAGACATCTACAGCTTTCATCCGTTAATATTAATCCTGCTATTAACCTTTAAGCCCTATCGCCTGGTTACAGGTCATTATTATAGTCTTGTATATATCCTCCGGGAAACAGCCTCTCGACAGGTCGTTAACGGGAGCGGCAAGTCCCTGAAGTACAGGGCCAACTGCTTCTACGCCACCCAAACGCTGAACAAGCTTATAGGCAATGTTTCCAACCTCGAGCGACGGGAACACCAGGACATTAGCTCTGCCGCTTAAGGGCGAATCCGGAGCCTTGGAGTTGCAGACACTCGGGACAATAGCGGCATCGGCCTGAAGTTCACCGTCAATTATCAATCCGGGTTGCATCTCGCGGGCAATACCTGTAGCCTCGATAACCTTGTCTACACGCTCGTGCTTTGCGCTACCCTTGGTCGAGAAGCTCAGCATGGCCACGCGAGGCTCTATCCCGGCGATATCACGGGCAGTCCGGGCTGCCGATACTGCAATCTGAGCCAGTTCGGGGGCGGTAGGATCAGGTACCACGGCACAGTCGGCAAACACCATCACTCCGTCGGTGCCATAATTCAGTCCCTTGGGCAACAGCATGATGAACGCGCCCGAGACAACACTTATGCCCGGCTGGGTCTTGATTACCTGGAAGGCGGCTCTTAACACATTGCCGGTGGTGTTCATGGCACCGGCCACCTGTCCGTCGGCATCACCGGCCTTGACCATAAGGCATCCGAGATACAGAGGATTGGCCGTAGTGAGACGGGCTTCCTCCATCGTGATTCCCTTCTTCTTGCGTAGCTCGAAGAAGAGCGGTGCATAACGGTCGATCACAGTCTCGTCGGCCGGATTCACAATTGTAGCCCCAGCTATATGACTGAGTTTCAACTCACCTGCCAGGCGCATTATTTCTACAGGATCACCTATCAGAATGATTTTAGCGATACCGTCGGCGATAATACGGTCGGCGGCTGTAAGGGTACGGGGTTCGGTTCCCTCGGGGAGCACGATGCGCTGGACATTTGCCTTGGCGCGCTGTGTCATCTTGTCAAAGAGTTCCATAAGATATCTTAGGGTTATAATTTGTACGGGTCAATTGCATGTGTAACGGCTGTTTAAACAGAATACGTTACAACACGCAAAGTTACCTATTTTTCTCATTCCCTGTTAACATAGACTCTAAATTTTATATAAATATTTTAAGTGCCCGTCTCTAAACAAAACACAGATGCCCCTCCTCTCCACTGTCGGCAGCGGGTGGGGCACCTGTCATTCAATACACAGTCGTAATAGGGGGGGGATTATAGCCTCTTGAGTCGACGGTATGTCTTCAACGCCTCGTCTCGAACTCTCTGCGGTCGGCTCTCATCCTTGCTGACGGCAAGAACAGCCTTTGCGATATCCTCCCGACGGAACGAGCGGTCAAACCATCCCAACGCCTCGAGCAGGTATACATCGACAGCCGCTTCTTTTTCCTTGTCGAGATATACCAGCAGATCGTCTACGAGGTAGTGCATATTGGAATTTCGCAGTGTGCGTATCGCTTTTTTCTTCTCCTTGACTGTTAGCGTATCACTGTTGCAGAGATTACGGGTGTCGGTAAGCCGGTACGAGTCGGCATAGTGGTCCAGAGTGCGTCCGATCATACCCTTCACTTTTTCAGACTCCATATAGTCGGTCTCGGCATATGTCTTTTCAAAAGTCGACAGCAACAGTTTGCAGGGATATACGGCAGCCGCGTTCGACACGGCATACTCGATACGCTCGCCGGTGTTATTACGCTGACCCACCGACACGAGTGCCGTAGCGAGATCGGCGTCGCCACACTTAGCTATGTAGTTGACAGCAAAACGCTGTATGAGTTCAAAACTGTCGTCAACAGCCAGTTTGAGACACTCGATGGTGTTACAGTCAGGGTTACGGGCCAGCAATACCATTGCCTCGGTGCGTACCACCTCTGAGGGGTCATCGGTATAAGCCTCAAGCAGACGATGGCTGTCTATGATACCGGCATCGAAAAGCTGACGCAGAGCCATTGCTCGCAAGGCCGCATACTTACTGTCGAGACATGATTTCCACGCCTTGGCCGGACCTCCCAGCATCGCATTCACATCGGCCATCCCCTTGACACCGCTCTTAAAGCTGAATGTCGGGTCACCGATTATGTGGCTCTCGAGATAAGGGTTAAGACGCACAAGGTTGCCGACGCGCATTCCCAGGCCCACCAGCCCAAGATATCGGTCAGACCACTTGTCCTGAAGCACATTCACACTGTTGCCGACAGCTACAACCGTATTTCCCTTGTCAAAGATATAGCCTCCTGCCATGTACTGCGGGCGGTGAAACGAGCCGTTATAGCAGGCGTCAAGAATTACAAGACGTGCATCGGGATCAAACAGGTCGAAGTCTTCGAAGTAAAGATTGAGTTTACGGGCTTCGATCGAATCATGCCTGATCTTCTCGGGAGTATCGGCATCGGTGAACCATTCCAGCGGTATATCGGCAAGATTGTGTGCTATCCTCGCCTTTAGAGAATCATCGGGCACACCTTTGCCACGATGCCGTCGATA
This sequence comes from uncultured Muribaculaceae bacterium, assembly GCA_964018905.1. Taxonomy (GTDB): domain Bacteria; phylum Bacteroidota; class Bacteroidia; order Bacteroidales; family Muribaculaceae; genus JAAVFS01. Next base: position 107,727 of record CAXHRO010000006.1, on the reverse strand, counting down.
GGCATAGTTGGCATAGTCTCTGACAGCCTCGATGGCCTCCAGCGGAGTAGCAGGATCAGGCTCATCATTCAGATACTCAATTGTCTCGGCACCATGATGATGCAAGATCGCGATATCGAGATTGTCACGCTGCAACTCGTTCATCAGGCGGGCCTTGACCGAGCGGTCTCGCTTGTGGTCTATATAGTCTATGCCTTGGCGCCGGGTCTGAAGCCACGGAAAATTCTGCAACAAAGCGCCTTTCTCGTCAATACGTGCATGAACACTCTCCGATATGTACCCGTGGCCACTGAAGTAAAGGATGTTATCGACAATATTCTGTTCACCCTTGGCTTTAACGACCTTTTCAAGATAGTCCCTTATCTGCCGGTACTTGTCAACACCGTTATCGACCGGTTTTATACGACCGCTATAGATATCGGGACTAAGAAACTGCCTACCCTCCGGTGCGAGCGAATAATAAAACCACATAGGATTTACCGAGTCTCGCTCGATAAATCTGAACTCAAGGCCGAAGTCATCGTAGAAACGATCGCTCGCCACAGCCCAGTTGTCGCGCGGGAATGTCTCCTGATCCATCTTAAGTGCCGACGCCAGATGCTGGGCATCGGCTATGCGGGCCACCGGAATGTCACCGATAAACACAGCACCCTCGATAGGATTCTTCTTGCTGGCATGCATTTGCTTAAGGGTAGCTCGGATATAGACCGGATCAGAGACATTGTCCTTGACGATAAAAGGCACCAGCCCCTCGGCCTTTATAGCATTGGCGTACGCCTCGACCTGAGGCCGGGTATTCTCGTATGTCACCGGATCTATCACTATTGCAAATCCAGGAGCCGAAGCGGCGGCTGAAACAACCTGCACAGAGATCAGGGCCACCGATACAAAGATTGATTTTAATGTTTTCATGAAAGACGATTAGCAGTTTGAATAAGTTCTGAACGAAGAGCTGCGGGCACGGCCGGATCCTGTGCAAGTCTGCGACAGAAATCTATTATATCGGTGCGGCGTACCGAGTGGACAAACCATCCCAAAGCCTCGCACATCACCACACGTACCTCCTCCGAGTTGGAGGGATCGGCAACCACAGCCATAAACCGATCGACGTGCATGTGGTAAGGATTATTGCGCACAGTGCGGATCGACTGCAACCTGCTACGCTCCTTAAGCTCCTTGTTGACGATATCGTCGATAGTGCGACCTATATATTCACGCTGGCGTTTGACCCACTCGGCCATTCCGGAGATCTCCTCATCATCGGCCAGACGGTCGTTGTCGGCAAAGAACCGGCCGACAGCCTCCTCAACCTTGTCTATATCAAACAGAGTCAACGAAGTACCTGCAGTGCGCCGCACGCGCTGACGTTCGCCATTACTTATGAATGCCTTCACCAGGGGATCTATGAGCGATGGATCGCCGATGTTCCCGGCATAGTCACAGCTGAGTCTGGCCACAAGCTCGTAAGGGTCATCAATTCCGAGCCTTACAGCCTCGAGAAAATCGCGATTGTTATAGCGGCTGAGCAACTTGACTGCCTCCATACGCACAGTATTATATGGCGATGTACGGTATATCTTCAACAGCTCGGGCGACATGTTATGCCGAATGTCGTTGTCGGCAAGCATACGCATCGCCAGCATCTGCATGTCGGCATAAGGACTGGCAAGCAAATTACGCCAATATGTCCCGTCATTTTTTGAGAGCGTCACATTCTGCGCCACGTCATTGGCTTCGATCGGAGCGAAACGCATTGTGGGATCCCCCATAAGATGCCCCTCGAGCGTAGCGACCATACGGTTATAATGCCCCACACGCAGACCATGCGACAGAAGTCCTATCATCTCGATTGTCCAGCGGTCCTGCAACACATTACGGGTATTGCCCTGTGTGACGACTGTATTGCCGTCATTGAAAAGGTATTCACCGGCAATATATTCATCTTCATGGAACGAGCCGTTGTAACAGGCGTCAAACATGACAAAACGAGGATTGGTCGTACGGTCATGCAGTTCCTCGGCAAGAATGTTTATGTTGATCCAGTCGATAGAGTCCTTCTCCCAATACGCCGGATCGTCAAACTCCTTGAAGAAGGCCTCATTAAGATCATAGTCCTTACATAGTCCGGCTATGGTCTCATCGCGGTCACCGCCACGTCGGATGGCACGCTTGAGTTTACTGTATACATTTGATTTTATGCCATTTATACGATTAGCCTCGCTATTGCCGGCCGCACCACCGTTGATGTACTGCATTTCAGGTCCGCCGTGCTCGTGAAACATGAACAGGTCGACACCCGGACGCGTCAATTCCTTGAACAGAGTGAATTTCATCTGTGGCTCCATACGGAAATTGAGATGCTTGAAACCGTTCCCGGATCCAAATGCAGCAGGGAAATTCTCGCTATATGCCTTTTCGGCATCAATCCATGCGATTAGGCAGTCACTGTTATAACCGTGCCCGTTAAAAGACACCACATTATCGAGACGGTCGGTCTTCATCTCGGCCTTGGCCCGTGCGGCCTTGTCGAGGAAGGCGGCTATAGCGGCATGCTTGTCGCCGCCTCGCAGACCTGGGTAGCGTATACGGGCCGAGTAGATATCGGGCGAAAGAGTCTGGGTAGCATTCTCATCAAGTTCATAATAAAACAGATAGGGGCGAACCGAGTCACGGTCAAGATAGCGGAACTCAAGATCAAAGTCGTCATAGAAGCGATCGCTGGGCACCGACGACTCCACCGGCGGGAAACCCTTCTCATCCATTTTGAACGCAGTGGTCATATGTTGTGCGTTGCGTACCATCGCCACAGGGATGTCACCCACAAACACAACCCCTTCAAGCCGAGGATCGGCGGCATAAAGCCCCTTTATAGCTCCACGCACGTCATCGGGACTCTGCCAGTCGTCACTGATTATGTATGTAGCAAGACCGTCAGCCTCGACAGCTTCGCGGTAGCGCAGTACCGATGTCTTTGCGGCCTGATAGGTATCACTATCGATTATGATGGCAAATGAAGTGGGCAAAGAGGGATTCAGCGGCTTCTCGGTTACCGTGGCCGCATTGACAGTCAGGGCTGTAGCGCATGCTGTCAGAAAAATATTGCATAATTTCATCATTGCATAATCATATTATAGACGGTTAAACGTGCGCCTGGCCTCGCTTTTCAGAGCCTTGGACGCTGTGGATGACTTCATTATACGGCTACATGCCTCCTTGATCTCGGGAACATGCACCGACAGGCGGTACCATGCCAGCGCTCCAAGCATTGTAAGCCTGATATCCTCGTCCTCATCCTCATCCTCGACAAGAGCCAGATACTCCTTCACGGTGGACTGGACAGGCACATTGCGTAATGAGTTTATATACAGACGGCGCCACTTGGGAGTAGCGTTCCTGTCAAGTATCGTGCCGTTGGCATTGGCCTGCTGTGAATGGGCCCTGAGCAGTGAAGCGGCCATAGCCGTAGTGTCACCCTCAAGTGCCTTTTCGACCGCAGCGGTATTAAACGACTGCATCGAACGGAGTATGTTGAATACCACGCGGGCGGCGTGGCTATCGGTATCATAAGCCTTGACCAGCAGGGGCACATAGCTGTCGTCACCCACATCACCCATACGTGAGACCGCCCGGCGACGTATGAACTCATAGGAGTCATCTATCGCCTCAGGCAATAGTTTACGATAATTCTCATCGTTGATCTGCTCAAGCAGGTGCATACAGGTAAAACGCTCCATGTCAGCGTCTGAGCGGCGATACATGTCTAGCAGGATATCCGACAGTCCCGGATAATCGTTGGCCCACAGACGATGAAGAGCGGCCGAGCGTACATCGGGAAGCGAGGATTCGAGCATCTCGAGCTGGGACTTGGCATCATAGGGCATACGCAACATCTCGTAACCGTCTATCCCGGGATAAGACGGGGTGAAACGGAACGTGGGGTCACCGGTGATGTGGCTTTCAAGTATGTTGGTGAGCTGAGCCCACTGCCCCACTCTCGCACCGAGCCACAGCAGGCCAAAGAGTTCGTTGGCCTGTTTATCCTGCAACACGTTGACACTGTTGGCAAATGTAGCCACAGTCTTGCCGGGAGCCATTATGTACCGTCCGGCGATATAGTCGGGCTCCCTGAAGTCACCGTTATAACACGCATCGAAGATCACCATGCGGCTGTTGGGCACCATACCGAATACATCCTCGAGCACAATGCCGCGTCTGAGATCGGTCAGCGAGTCGGCAGCAATGGTCTCGGGCGAGTCAAAGCCTTCCCACCAGGCCGGTTCAAGCCCCATCCCGGTATAGCGTTCCACCAGTTCGGCTCGACGTTCGGGTGTGGCGGCACGGCGCATGAGAGAGCGTAGATTCTCTTTTAAGACTATCGAGTGATTGACTATATCACCCGTCTCGGGTATTCCCGAAAGATACTGGCGGTGAGGAAGTCCATGCTCATGGAATATCGCCAGGTCAAGATCAGGACGGTGCAACATCTGCATGACATCCTTCTTGGGATAACTGCTGAAGTTGTAACGCATGAAGCGCGCCCTTCCCGGCTCTTCGGGCGAATCGAAGGTTCCCGGCATCTGCTGACGCAGTATCCTGGACTCTGCGCTCCAGGCCGTGAGCGAGTTGCTGTAAGATCCTTCACCCGTGTAAGAGAAAAACTGGTCAAGCCTATTGATCTCACGATGCTGTACGACAGCCTTGCGCAGGAAGTCAGAAATCTGCCGGTAATGATCCTCCCCCTCACCTACTCCTTTGATGCGTCCAGAGTATATGTCACACTTTATCTGCTGGGGAGAGTCGACGGCAAGATTGTAATAGAAGAACGATGAGTTGACCGAGTCACGACCTATGTAGTCAAACTTAAGGTCAAAATCGTCATAGAAACGATCGCTGGGCACCGACGACTCGTTCATGGGGAACGCCCGCTCGTCCATCTTGAAGGCCGATGTAAGATGCTGAGCCTTGCGTATCATGGGAATAGGTATGTCGCCTACAAATACAACCCCCTCGAGTTTATGCTTTTTATAGAGATCGGCAATCGCTTGCTTGACCTGCTCGGGTTTTTTCCAATTGTCATAAACGATGAAAGCCGGCAGTCCCTCTTGAGTGAGACAGTCGGCATAATTTCTGATTTCTGTACCACATGCCTGCCACGTCGGAGTATCGGTTATGACGGCAAACGAGGTTTTCTCTACCCTGGCACTTGGCTTGACAACGGTCCGGGAATAACCGGTCATCCCCAGACCGCACAATACCACGGTGCTTACTAATAGTCGTAAGTGCATAATATATTAACAATAAGTAAGTGTTTCTAAAAATTGACGCCTATGGCGAATGTCAGATTGCTCCGGTGGTCAAAGTCATAGGATGACGTCTTTACACAGTTGAATACGACACGGCCAAAGACGTTCATCTTACGCGTCCGGCTCCACTGCTGTGAGTATTCCACCGAGGCACGGATATTGTACCAGTCGGATGTAAGATAATTCTCATCGACCCGCTCAATATCATTGACCGTAAGATAGTCGGGATTAGATGCCGTATAGCTGTAATTGCCCGATAGGTTGCCGTTATAACCGCCACCTATGCCCACGAGCAATCGACGTCGCAGGCTTTCTCCGATCTTGAAGTTATACCTGGCATCGAGGTGAACATACAGGTTTTCAGAGTTCTTCCTGCACTCGGGCAGCAGATATCTGTCACTGAGACTTGTATAGGTGCCACCAAGATCAACGCGCCATACATATTCCTCGTCACGATTGCGTAGCAATGAGTATTCCAATGCCGCACTACGTGTATCGTAAGTCGAACGCACCGAATGAAAAATATCCATCCAGCCCTGGAACGAGTCGGTATTGTCGTGCTGTGTAAGATACTGTATACCCTTTATGCCCCGGTCTACATAACCGACACGCACAAAGTTGCTGAACCGAAGGCCGGTGAACTGCATGTCCAGGGCAATGTCAAGAAGATCCTCATCGGTCGAGGCCTCCTTGCGTGGATCACTGTATGAGATATCCATGTTCTCGACTTTGCGCGAATAGCGTCCCTCAAGTAGCAGGTTGAACCCTTTGGTTGCAAAGTTGTATTGTAAGGCACCACCATACCGGTTTCCATGATAGTTTATATTGGTTCCACCTCCCATGTATTTACGGGCCACTCCAAGACCATACAGCATGTAATAGTCATGATCGGTATACGAGTATGCACGGCTCATACGTGAATCCTCCTTTATGGCGGCAAACCTGAAGTCGGCACCGAGGCGATGTCCCGGCAGGAACTCATACACTACACCTGGAACAAGCTCGAGTTCAAAGAAGCGCGTATCGACACGTATATCACGCTGTTTGGCGGCCAGCGACGCACGGTACAGACCCTCGATACCGAAGGCGATCCTATTCCAGTAAAGCGGAGTCGAAGCTCTGAACTTCATGTTGTAGAACTGGTTGCGCCAGTCACTGTGATATGTGTCGATATAATAATAAGGCATACCGCGGTAAGGATCGGTGACCGATGCATTGTAGCCTACGTCACCGGCATTCTGATGATCAAACGAGAACTCGCCCCATACATAGGCGCTGCCCAGATCCATGAATCCCTCACAGTAAACATTAAGATCCTTTACATCACGGCCTTGCTGAGGACGTCTGTAGTCACCCTGTTCAATATCGTATTGAATCTTCAGATGGGTATAATTATCGGTATTGTCAAAAACCGCGCCTGCGGCATTCGACGAGTTGAACCATACGCGTCTTTCCTTCAGAAGCTCTAACGCGGCCGTAGTATACCCCTGGCTCACAGCACCCAGTGCACAGGATCCCATGGCTGTGGCAAGCAATGTGGCTTTAAATATATTGTTGTTCATGATTGTCTGTTATGATAATGAGATTGACATGAATGGTTAACGGGCGAGAGTATGATTCCACGGAGCCATCTTTGAGTGACGGTGCATAACGGGATCCACACCGCGCTCAAAGTCGTCGGTCGAATTGTTTGTATCCTGGAAAATCACAGCTCCGTTATCACGTGTAAGCGGATTGCCGTCTGAGTCAAGAGCCAGCCTGCGGGTCACACCCTTTCCTATATATGTCGCGCCTACGTAGGTAAAACCACCGTCAAGAACTGCCGGCACTCGCTTGGCATCTGAATAAGTGTCGTTATGAATGGCCTCGACCGCGTCAAGCACATAGCGTATGGGTATCTTGGCATAGAGAGTAGGTCTCGTAGTTGACAGATCGGTGGTCGACAGTCTGGGGTCACCGACAGGATCGTATGATTCGTCGTCGGGAACCTTGAACACCACATAGGCTCCACCGAAAACCGATGTCAGATACTGAGGCAGACCATATTCATTCTTGCCGTTATAGAACACATGCTCCATGTTGACAGCAGGCTGGTCGGGGAAATTGGTATTGCCCATATAGAACTCAAAGTCAGACGAACTGCCGTCAATGGGTGAGTTGGGATTATACATCTCAAGCCGGTGGTTGGCCGCAAACTGCGACAGCACGGCCGCCTCGCCAGGCTGCAGGGGGTATTCGGCACCATTGCCGGGAAATCTCCATACCCTCTCGGCATAGCAGTAGTCAGTACCGTCCTCTTCGGGCCATATAGGCAATGAACGGGTAGCGGTGCCAGGGGTAAGATTGGCAAAGTACAGACCGTCAAGATACTGTACTGTCGACGAGTTATTGTAAATTTCATAGAACTGGTCGCGAAAATATGAAAACCCGACCGGAGGCTTTGATCCGCAGAAGTAGATCTCGCTGAACACCAGCGGACTCACCTTCAGGCCCTGCATCGAGACAACGATACTCGCCCCGTCATACAGAAGATTGGTGTTCAACAGATTGCCGTTAAGTATGTATTCCGATCCTTCGCCGTCATAGGCACTGCCTGAGACTTTCACTGTATATACACCGGGGATAAGACCGTCTACCTTACAGCTTGAACCGGTAAAGGTTTTCTCGACATGGACACCATCATTGTAGTTGTCCAGCACTATGTTCATCTGGTCACCTGCATTGACGTCAGACTGATTGATCTCAAGCTCAACCGAGACCTCTATCGGGGCTATCACGGCGGCATCTGAGGCCTCGTCAAACTGGTCACACCCGGCCATCATGATACCCATAAGGGCTATTGTAAATATATTTCGTTTCATTTCCTTGTGTTTTTATTATCCAATCGGCTGTCAGATAGTCAATGCCAGCTCAATGCCAAAGTAATACCTGTTATTGAAATCAGACTTGTACTGGCCGGGGGTACGCTTGGAGGGACGGCGCGGATAACTGCGGAACATGTTGTTGGCAAAGAACGACACACGCAACATCTCGCCGATCTCCTTGGTGACATTTATATTGAACCGGCAGTAAGGGCTGTACGACTCCTTGATACAGTTCTGATGGTTGGGATTGTAAAGCATGTACTCATATCCGGCATCAATGACATCCTTTCGGGTGCTGAACCGGCCCGGCTCGAACATATGGACACCGCCATCCTCGAGCGATACGTAACCCACCGGGATACTGTCGTTGCCAAACCGGCTCCAGTTCGCATCCTTCCAGATCACCTCTGATGTAAGCGACACGACAAAGCCTATGGAAGGCAGGTTATGCACGACACGAAATGATGTAGTGAATCGCTGGTCGCGGGTGCTAGCGTTAGCGTCGGGGGCATATACAGCCACATCCCTGCGCATCGACGGCTCCCTCGGGCTGTTGTCATAGAACTTGTAATTACCCGAGTGCTGTCGCGAGTCAAAGAAAGCTCCATTCACCATGAAAGTGGTATTGATTACATCGATACGTCCCAGGTTGATGTCAAACTCGACACCGCGGGTGGTTCTTAAAGATCCGTTGCCGGGGCGCACGAAACTTGACAGAACAGGATAGCTGCCGGTCTTGACAAATTGCCCGGCGTCATTACGTTCGTATCTGTCGACATTGAACAGCTTGTACGAGTCAAAGTCATAGCTTAGAGTATAGCCGTCACGCATACGCTCCTCAAATGCAGTCACACCGATGGTTGTCTGACCCAACTTCAGGTCAAAACCCACCTCTGACTTATAATTCCTTGCGATCTTGAGATCACGGTTTGCCGCATCATAAACCTTAGTGGTTGTTATGAGCGTCCTGTCTTCCTGAGGAATATTCTCGTTTGACAGCTCATTGATATTCACATATTCAAAATAAGCATTCTCGGGATGCAGATAAAGAAGAGTCGGCATCTTGGCCGTCACACCCCAGCCGCCACGCACGATGAATGTGTTGGGCACAACCTCAAACGAGCCGTTGAAACGGGGTGACACAATCCCGCCAACCACCGATGCATTGTCATAACGCACACCGGCCTGAAGCTTTAGCTGACGCTCGCCCAGCTGCCACTGGAAGTTTTCTTCGGCAAACACGCCAAACTGGTTTACAAACGGGATATCCTTATACGAACGGGGCCTGAAAGTGGCATCATAGGCCGTTAATTCCCTGTATGGAGGGGTCTTGGGATCGAATGTCTTTCCATTGCCCACATTACCGTCAGTCTTAAAATCGGCACCGATCATGATACGATTGTTCACATAGCCGAATCGCTTGAACAAGTTGGCAACAACCTTTGCAAAGGCATTGACCTCGCGACTGTCGATGCTGTTGTATCCGAGATAACTGTCGGGCAGATAGGCTGCAGCATTGTTCATGTCGGCCGGACCGAAGTTGGTGATCTTATTGCCGTCCGCATCATAGATATCCTTACCGGCCTGGTTTCCAAGGACCACACCGTCTGTTACCGAACCCGAATATGGAGAACTGGCCGATGAGTGGGCACTCTGCATATATAACTGCTTGGAGGTATAGCTTCCCGACACGATATAACGCAACGACTTGAGCCAGCCAAGATCGATCTTCCATACACCGTTGGTATTGAAGTTTATACCATAGTCCTCACCCCGGCTCTTTGTATGATTTGACACATCGTCGGGATTCTCTTTGGTCTGATCCTTGCCATATATGAAGTTAAGCGAGGTATTACTGTGCACACGGCCAAAGTCATTGGAATACAACAATCTGCCCGATGCACGTCTATATGTGCTGTAGCTCTCGGTAGGCTTGTTGGTATTATGGGCATAATCGGCATTAACATTGAGTGCGCCACGGTTCCCGCCAAGCAAGAATCCGGTTCCTATGGAGCCCATGTATACATTAGGATTGGCCTTGGCTGTGATACGCAACGGCTCCCGACCAGCCTTTGTGTTGATGATCACGGCACCAGATGTCAGATCTCCGTGCTCCACCGACGGTATACCGCGAATGACCTCTACCGACTCGAGATTCTCGGTCGAGATCGACCGCAGGTCTATACCTTCTGTAGGTGAGGCTCCGCCGGCCAGTGTACCCGTACTACCTTTTACTGTAGGATTCAAGGTCGAGAGGTTGGCATTATTCGATACCGGAGCCCCATCGCGTATGATAGCCGTACCCAGCGAGCCGCCCCAGCGCAAGCTCACGGTCGATGCACTGCTGAGATCCTGATTCCCTGATAGTCCACCCGGTAACAACGACATAACATCAGCCAGGCTGGTGGCCTGGATATGGTCAATCGCCGTGCGCCCTATGATCGATGAAGTTGCCTCGCCGGCATGATTGGCCTGCGCAGTAACGACAACCTCTTTTATACGGAAGTTCTCGGTATGCATCACAAAATCAAGATTCATATTTCCCCTCACATCGATAGCCTCCTCGATAGTAAGTTTTCCTACATATGATACCTTAATTATAGTCTTGCCGTCGGGGACACCGACCAACGTATACGAACCGTCGGCACCCGATTTCGTCACAATACCGTAATCGAGCAACGAAACAACAGCATACTCCAACACCTCATCTCCGCCACCCTCAGCATCTCTTACCACACCTTTGATTGTAGAACCCGAACGACTGTCTGAAATATCGGAAGCAACAGCCGGAATCGACAACAGCATACATATCGTCAAAGCCAGCACAACCTTAAGAACATAAAATTTAGAACCCATCGCTTAAAGTTATAATTAATATTATTTTGCAAAGGTATGGTTTATTTTTTTAACACACAACAATCTTTTATTGATTTTTATTAACTAAAATATAGTATTCTGCTAACGTTTCACATCGACAGACCTTACTTTTACAAAAAGACAGCTCAAGAGAAATAAAACCATATAAAATAAAAGCGCATACACCATTTTTAATACAGCCTGTATCCAACAGCTTAATTACTCTCTCTTTTTGCCATCACACCGGTGATACCAACGCCACATTACATATACCATATATCAGGTATATCGTTTAAGCCAATCCATAAGTTACAGGGAACCGTATAAGCTGGTGACCAACCGCGACACCCATGGAGACAAGGGAGTTGATCCGGCTGTTGCCGTACGGCGACACCACAGATGTATGACATGCTCGTCATACAAAAAAAACGCCTGCCACAATGTGACAGACGTTTGTAGGATTTTCCAAGTGGGCGCTGAGGGATTCGAACCCCCGACCCTCTGCTTGTAAGGCAGATGCTCTGAACCAGCTGAGCTAAGCGCCCTTGGAGGGGGTCTTCTCAAGTGGAAGTGACGCGCTCCAATGCGAGAAAGATTCTGTTTTTTGTTGCGCTGAGGGATTCGAACCCCCGACCCTCTGCTTGTAAGGCAGACGCTCTGAACCAGCTGAGCTAAGCGCCCTTTCTCGCCTAAAGCGTTGCAAAGGTACGCACTTTTTTTTTATCTCCAAACTTTTTCGCGACTTTTTTGAAAAATATTTTTCTACCGACGATGACATTCACAACGTTTTCACCTCGTTTTCATGCTTTTATCCTTACTTATCGCATATCACTGTTCCTTAATAAGAAGCAGTCGGTCACCGGGGTGGAGTTTGCGCGTGCCATTGGGGACAATGTAGCTGTCGCCACGTCTCACCATCATCACCAGCGTTCCAGCCGGGAGCTGTATGTCTTTTAATGTATTGCCGCCATCAAGCATCGCGGGAGTCAAAGTAAGCGTATGCAGGGTGGTAGGCAGATTATCGGCCAGATCGACACCAAAATCATCTTCCCCGCCCTCACCATCGACCTCGGTCAGACCAAGCTTACGCGCACTATATATCACTGTCATCCCCTGCACCAACAGCGACAGCAACGTCACAAAAAACACTATATTGAAAATCTGGCCGGCCCCCTCAACCTCGGCAATCACAGGATATGTGGCGAAGATTATAGGCACAGCCCCTCTAAGCCCTACCCACGATACAAAAAGCCGGCTACGGCCACCGATCCGCCCGAAAGGCAACAGCGACAGCATCACGCTCAGCGGTCGGCCGGCTACAATCATAAACAGGCCTATCAGCAATGACACCGGTGCCACATCGACCATCTCGGCAGGATTCACCAGCAGTCCCAGCATCAGGAACACCACAATCTGTGACAGCCATGTAAAACCGTCGACAAACTTCACTATACCGCGTTTGTTAGGCAACTCGGTATTACCAAGGTATATACCTAATATATATACAGCCAGATACCCGTTACCCTGCAGATCGGTGGCAAGCGAGAAAGTAAGAAACACCGATCCCAAAATCAGTATCGTGAGCATAGCCGTAGACTGCGAACTGTCCTCGCCCCCCTGCCTGCGGCACATATTCATATAGGCCCGTGACAGCCAGCGCGCCCCATATCCCATCGCAAACCCCATCGCGGCACCCACACCAAACTGCAATAACAATTGCATCAGAATACCTCCGGTGCTCACTTCTCCGCCCGGAGTCAGAGCCGTTATCAACACAATCGTGAGCATGTAAGCCATCGGATCATTCGATCCACTCTCAAGCTCAAGCATCGGCCGCAGATTATGCTTTAGTCCCACATGCCGGCTGCCGAGAATGCCGAATACTGAGGCCGAGTCGGTCGACGACATCGTAGCCGCCAGCAGCAGTGACGGCAACAGGGCAAAATGAATATTGGTCCACGCCATCCCCGACAGCCACCATATGAACAAACCCGTAAACAGAGCCGTAAGACACACCCCGACCGTCGACAGCACCAGCCCCGGCACGATCACCGGACGTATAGCCTTGTATCGCGTCGACAATCCACCCGAGAAGAGAATCACACATAACGCGATCATACCGACAAACTGGGCCGTATGCATGTCATTGAAATGAATTCCAAGTCCATCACAGCCAAATCCCATGCCCACAAGCAAAAACACGAGCAACAGTGGCAGACCCACCCTGTAACTCATCTTGCCGGCGATGACTCCCGCTATCAAAAGCACCGAGCCCACAGCCAGTATATTCTCCGAAGTAATAATATCCATGACAGCAAAGATACAAAAAATCTGCATCCTTGACTATACCCAAGACACGCTCAATCGGCAACCCCTGTGGAGCGCCGGAGGCGCGGGGTCGCCAGGAACCCCAGGTGAAGCAAAGCGGAACCTGGGGGCCAGCAAACACCACATCACGATGAGCATCGGAGATGCGACGTCGTGACGCCTATCGCTCATGGGTCACAGCTATTATTACAGAGAATACCTCTTTGAATATACACCATCTATTCATAGCGTATGCCAAATAAATTTGGCTTTGCTCCCGACTTATTAGTATATTTGTACCCCCGGGACAGTTACCGGTCACACTTATATATCATACAAAATACACCATGAGACATCTCGCAATCACAGCCATGCTACTGGCAGGTATCACCACAGGACTTCATGCCGCCGACAAATTCAGAATCTACACTGCCTCCGACACCTCGGCCATACGCTTTACCGGACGCACACAACTCCTCCCCGACGACGGGAGCATACGGTTTGACTGGAGCGGCACATATGCCGAGACCCGACTCGACGGCCGCGAGCTGAAACTCCGCCTGAGCGATACAGGAAAAAGCTATTTCGACATAACTGTCGACGGCCGCCCGGCCGGAAAAATCAAATCAGAATCACGCGACACCATTGTAACCGTAGCCTCCAACCTGCCTCGCGGAACACACGACATCGCCATACGCAAACGCACCGAAGGCGAGACCGGCATCACGACATTCCATGAATTCATTCTGCCCAAGGGAGGCACCCTGTCGGCACCGGCACCCCGCCGGCGTTTCATCGAGTTCATAGGCAACTCGCTCTCAGCCGGATTCGGCACCGAGGGACTCGACCGCTCAGAACCGTTCACTCCCGAGAACGAAAACTGCAACCTCGCCTACTCCACCATCATACCGAGATACTTCGACGCAGACTACGCCATCATTGCCCACTCGGGCCGTGGCGCCGTACGCAACTACGGCGACTCGGTGAGAGTATCGGAGGTATCGATGCGCCACAAGTATCTGCAGACTCTCGACAACGACACCCTGTCACGATGGAACTTCGACGCATACCGCCCCGATCTGGTGGTAGTAAACCTCGGAGCCAACGACTTCTCGACCGAGCCCCATCCCTACCGCACCGAGTTTGTCGATGCCTACAGCGAGATACTCGGCACCATTATTGACAGGTATGGTCACGAAGTCAGGATACTGTGTGTCATACCCTATGCCGTCTCGGCTCCGGTAGAGAGTTACTACGACGAGGCCATAGCCCGTCATCCGGGCCACGACATCCGCGTGATACGAATGCCACAGGATTATATCAACAGCACCTCAGACCGTGGTGCCGTATGGCACCCCAACTACAGCGGACAACGCAAGATGGCCATGCTTCTCATCCCCTACATATCCACCATGACCGACTGGCCGTTGACCGATGCCCCCGTAAAATAATAACCGGCTATATTTTTTTACACATCAGACATTTCATATAACGCTGTCGCGATATCATCATTTTCACAAATAATCCACCACTCAAACTTCAAAAAAAATGACCAAACTGGCAACCGTCATCGCCGGCATATGTATAGCCACATCGACTATCAACGCCACCCCACACGATCCCGGACAACGCTCAGCAAATCCTTACGAACTCGCCGAACGATTTACCGGAGACAAACTCCGCAACATGCTCTTCTCCACCACAGTCGATCCCAACTGGTTCAAGAGCGGAGGCAAATTCTGGTACACCTACGACACCCACGAGGGCACACGATGGTATGTAGTCGACCCCGCCGCCCGCTCTAAGCGCGAGCTCTGGGACCGGGATCGCATTGCCGCCGAGATAACATCGATAGTCCACGACCCCTTCACCGGTGATCACCTCCCCATACGCAATCTCGAGATCGATGACGACGGACACACATTCACATTCGAGGTAGTGTCGAGCCAGGACGCCCCACGCAAGAGCACCGAGGGCCTCGACTCCATTGCGGCCGCCAAACTCAAGCAACCCAAACCGGGTGAAAAAACGGTATTCTACTTCTCCTACGACATGAACGACGGTCGTCTCACCCACCTTAAAGACAAGGAAGCCCAAGTAAAATCACTCCCTTGGGCATCCGTAAGCCCCGACAGGAAGACCGTCATCTATGCCAAGGACTTCAACCTCTACCGTATGAGCTACGATGACTATGAGAAACTCAAGATTGACGAGAACGACTCCACCGTTGTCGAGACACCACTCACCACCGACGGCGAGATGGACTTCGGCTACGGCATAGCCCGCTCATACCTCAACACCGATACCATCGCCAACGGCAAACGCAAGAAAGCCTACGGACTCTGGAGCCCCGACTCACGCCACTTTGTCACCACCCTCGAAGACAACCGGGCCGTCAAACACCTCTGGGTGATCAACTCCGTTGCCAGCCCGCGCCCGACCCTCGAGACCTACCGCTATCAGATGCCGGGCGAGGCAGAGGCTCCGGTCGAACACCTATATATCTTCAACCTCTCCGACAACTCCCGCCGCGAAATCAACACATCGCGCTTCAAAGACCAGACCCTCTCCCTGGCCTCTCGCCCCAGGCGTCAAGCCGACCGCTCAAAGCACGACGTTCCAGCCGTGTGGCTCGGTGACGGTTCCCGTTTCTTTGTCACACGCAGCAGCCGCGACCTTCATCGCATCGACATCTGCGCCTACACCCTCGGCGAAGACTCTATCTCACCAATCATTGAGGAGCGCATGAACACCTATCAGGAGGTTCGTCCACTCTCGGCCGTCAACAACGGTAAAGAATTGATACACTGGAGCGAACGTGACGGCTGGGCCCATCTATACCTCTATGACGACAAAGGCAACCTCAAGCGCCGTCTCACCGAGGGGCCCTGGCATGTGCACCAGATCCTCAATGTCGATCCGGCCACACGACGGGTATTCTTTACCGGCATGGGACGCGACAAGGATGAAAACCCATACTACCAACACCTCTACTCAGTGAGTCTTGACGGCGGCCCCGTAAAACGCCTTGACATCGGCAACGCATTTCACTCACCCGCCATCGACGATGCCGCCCACTTCTTCGTCGACAACCACTCTCGGGTAGACACCATTCCTGTCACCACCCTCTACGACACCAACGGACGCCGCCTCATGACCCTCGAGAGCGCCGACTTCAGCCATCTGCTCGCCGCCGGATACCGTTTCCCCGAGATCTTCAAGGTGAAAGCCGCCGACGGCATCACCGACCTCTGGGGCACAATGTACAAACCATTCGACTTCGACTCCACCAAGGTATACCCCATCATCGACTACGTATATCCAGGCCCCCAGGTCGAAGCCACATCCTATCCCTTCACCCGCATGGGTGTACGTACCGACCGCCTTGCCCAGGCCGGATTCATCGTTGTGACCGTAGGTAACCGAGGCGGACATCCCAATCGCTCCAAGTGGTATCACAACTACGGCTATGGCAACCTGCGCGACTACGGTCTCGCCGATCAGAAATATGCCATCGAACAACTCGCTGCCCGACATCCATTTATTGACATCAACCGAGTAGGAATACACGGACACTCGGGCGGTGGCTTCATGTCTACAGCAGCCATCCTCGGATATCCCGACTTCTTCAAAGTGGCCGTATCCTGCGCCGGCAACCACGACAACCGCATCTATAACCGATGGTGGAGCGAGACCCACCACGGCGTCAAAGAGAAGGTAAGCGAACAGGGTGACACGACGTTTGTATACTCCATAAACACGAACCCCGAGATTGCCCGCAACCTCAAAGGCCATCTCATGCTTGTACACGGCGATATTGACAACAACGTGCATCCCGGCAACTCCATACGTGTGGCCGACGCCCTGATACGCGCCAACAAGCGCTTCGACTTCCTTCTCCTCCCCACCCAGCGCCACGGCTTCGGCGACATGAACGAATACTTCTACTGGCGTATGGTCGACTACTTCACCGACCATCTGCTCAACGAGATACCCTCCCGTCCCGTCGACATTCCACGCCGCTGACACCGGGACATTCCGGTGATCGGAGGCGAATCGCTCGGACACCTCTCCGCACTAAAGTGCTCCGAGGCGGCCTCGCTCATCGCCTGAAAAATGGAGGGGGGGATGGAATGCACGATCCGCGGGTTGCGCTCCCTGTCGGTCGCTTAACGCCACGGCTATTAGTGCGGGCACCCTCTCCGGGGCGCCCACTGGCAGCAACACCTCCTATCGGCAACCGACCAACAGAAACACAAACCAAAGGCACCCCGGAGAGAGTGCCCGCTGGCAGCATCACCTCCCATCGGCAACCAACCAACAGAAACACAAACCAAAGGCACCCCGGAGTGGGGGCCCGCTGGCGGCATCTCCTCCTATCGGCTACCAACCAACGGAGACAAAAGCCAAAGGCACCCCGGAGTGGGTGCCCGCACTAATAGCCGTGGCGTTAAGCGACCGAAGGGAGCGCAACCCGCGGTTTATCAGACAATATTCCTTTTTTTTAAAACGACAGATGTGCGCCCCCTGAGCCTCAGGCTCAAGGGCAGCGTACATCTGTCGTTACCGGTACGTCCTCACAGGCAAGGGATACGCCGGCCGTCAGAAAGCAAACTGAAACAGCGCGTCCATACGGTTGGCATGATTGTGTGAGCCGTCAAAGTCGGTACGTTGACCCCACAGATACTCCACACCAACCTGCAACCTCGGGGTCATCTCCCAAAACAGATTCACCGCCAGGTAATGCCCACGCTTGTAATCCGACGGGATAAGATCGCTGTGACTGTTGAAATACCGCGCCTGGCCATACGCTACACAACTATACACATTATATCTGAAATTATACTTCATGCCCGCCGACAGCCCCAAGGCCATCGGCGCATGCATACGCCCGGGATCATCACCGGTCGACACAAGGTCGTAGTTGCCTATCGACAGATCCCCCACATAGCTGCAGTACCCGCGCCCGGCATTGAGTATCCCGTACAGAGCCAGCCTGTTCACCGGCCTGATGACCGCGCTGGTCTGCACGGCCCATCCCACGACATTGCGATTGACTCCGGTCACGAGGTCGCGATACGGTATCACCTTGAGCAGTCCGCTAAGCCTCACATGCTGGTCGTGGCTCCAACCATATTGCCCGAACAGCACATAGTCGGGCATCCAGTCGGCCAGAGCCTTGGTCTTGACACCGTCGGCATCAATCCGGCTCGACGGCATCTCCACCGCCGCCGCCATCGACCACCTCGGCGAGAACGAATGCATCCACCTCACTAGCATCGCCGCACGCGAGGCCTTGCCGTTGGGCCCCGCCCCGTCGAGCGTCGGTGTCTCGGCCGACGGATCGGAGAATGTCGTCGTGGCATAGCCCACCGTCCAGTCCTGGATGGTGACATACGCCTTCTTAAGCTTGAACCCCACATTATCGGGGCCCGAGAAGTCACACTGTATATACGCGTTGAAATCCTTGACAACCGTATTGAAACCTATCACCTGGAAGAACAGCGACGTGCCGGCCGGCGTACCACCTATCCGTCGTCTAAGTTCAGGATTGGCCGGCACCGAAATAAGATACGGACAGAATCCATTGGCCGGAATCGACCCGTCAAAGTCGGCCCAGCCCCTCATCCTCACCGCGCCTCCCACACCCATCGACAGATTGGCATCCTTGCTCATCAGCAGGAAATAAGGAGCCTGCGGATCCTTGAAATGATGAAACTGATCGATATAGTACATATTGATCATTCTCATCACCGAGTCCTCATGAGCCTGCTCGCCATCACCCACAAACACAACCTTATGCCCCCGCTTCATCTCGGCCTGCGAGATCTCCTCGGGAGTCATAGTCGCCATCGACCGGTCCACATCCTGCGCCATGCCGCCATACGCGACAACGCCCGCCATCATCAGCATAAATCCTCTCATAAACAATATAGTTTAAAACCATAAACAACTACACCCCAAAGACAGTTCGCACACCATACCCACAACATCGCATCTCCGATGCTCCCCACGACGAGAGTCCCACCCAATCCCCAGGTTCCGCTACGCTCCACCCGGGGTTCCTGACGACCCCGCACCTCCGGTGCTCCCCCTCCCCCACCTCCAGAGAAGCGCCACAAGCACGAACCATCCACCCCGCCTTCCCCCCTCAGGCCCCCACAGCCGACGCCGGAGGCGCGCGGGTCGCAGGAACAGTGGTCAAAGCGAACCTGGGAACAGGAACACCATACCCCGTGACTGTCGGAGATGCGACATCGTGACACCCCCACCACAGCAAGCCCCCACTGCAGGAGCGCCGGAGGCGCGGGGTCGTACGTCCCCAGGTCACAAAGCGGAACCTGGGGAGACAGCGAACACATACCCGCGACAGCTTCGGAGATGCGACGTCGTGACACCCCCCACACAGGCCCCCTCTACAGGAGCGCCGGAGGTGCGAGGTCGTCAGGAACCCCAGGTGGAGCACAGCGGAACCTGGGGAGACAGCGAACACATACCCGCGATGAGCTTCGGAGATGCGACATCGTGACACCCACACCACAGCAAGCCCCCACTGCAGGAGGCCGGAGGGCGGGGTCGTCACGAACCCAGGTGGAGCACAGCGGAACCTGGGGGACAGCGAAACATACCCCGCGATGAGCTTCGGAGATGCGACATCGTGCTCCCCACTCCACAGCAAGCCCCACAGCCGGAGCGCCGAGGCGCGGTCGTCACGAACCCCAGGTGGAGCACAGCGGAACCTGGGGGGGACAGCAACACATACCCCGAGATGAGTCGGAGATGCGACATCGTCAACCCCTCCACAGCAGGTCCACTCCGGGAGCGCCGGAGGCGCGGGCTCTGGGGGCTGGGGATATTCCCAACAATTTCGTATCTTTGCAACACATTAAACCATCTTACCACTACAAACCATGTTAAAAAGATTTATCAACATCGCCTGCTCATCACTGCTCCTGGCTGGATGCGGCACACAAAGCGACAAGCTCGTAGAGATTTCACGCGACACCATGGCCGACAAAGTGCGCGGCGCATGGGCCGGCAAAATGATCGGTGTCATGTATGGCCGCCCCATGGAGTTTGCATGTAACGACCGCATGTATACCGATTCCATCCACTGGGCACCGGAGAACGTAGCCGGCTCCCTCAACGAAGATGACATCTATGGCCAGATGTGCTTCATGTCTACCCTCGAGCGCCTCGGACTCGACGCCCCGATCGACTCGCTGGCCCACGACTTTGCCTACGCCGGATTCAACCTCTATCACGCCAACCTCCAGGGACGCAAGAACTACCTTGACGGACTGCGCGGCGACGAGATCTCCACCCCTGCCAACAACATCCACTGCGACGACATCGACTTCCAGATCGAATGTGACTTCATAGGCTTTATCAACCCGCTAATGCCCGCATCGTCCGACTCACTCTGCACACGTGTCGGCGCCGTGATGGCCGCCGGCGACGGTCTATATGCCGGCATGTATGTCAGCGCGATGCACTCTCTCGCATACGGCTGTGACGACATAGCCGCTATCGTATACAAGGCCCTCGAGGCCATCCCGGCCGAGAGCGGATATGCCCGCGCCATCAACGACGTGATCGACTGCCACCGGGCCAACCCCGACGACTGGACAGCCGCATGGCATATGCTCAACGACCGCTATGCGCCATATGACGTATGCACCCCCTACCTCCCGTTCAACATCGACGCCAAGCTCAACGGCGCATACATCGTCACTGCCCTTCTCTACGGTGACGGCGACTGGAAACGCACCATGGACATAGCCGTAGGATGCGGACAGGACACCGACTGCAACTCATCCAACGCCGCCGCCGTCCTCGGAGTGATCCAAGGTTACAACGCCATCCCCGACATCTACAAGTCACACATCCCGGCCATAGCCGGCGAGCCTTTCATCCACACCCCCTACTCGCTTGACAAAGCCGTCGATGTCACCCTCGCCTTCATCGCCGAGACCGTCACACGTGGCGGAGGCCATGTCACCGACGAGGCATTCTTCATCAAGCCCCAGCAGCCCGTCGCCCCACAGTATGTGGCCGGCCACCAGAATCTGCGCCTCGGCGAGTCCATCGCTGTCGTAGACAACAACCCGGCCCTGCGGTTCACCGGCGACTGGACCCCGATGACATACGGCAACGGTGACGAAGACCCATATCTCGTTGCCAACCGCCCCGGCGACAGCCTCGATATAGACTTCGAGGGAACAGGAATTGCCATCCTCGGAAGCTGGGACACCGACGGTAGCCGCGCATCGGTAAGCATCGACGGCAACCTCGACCGCATCGTCGACACCTACCACCGCACCATGGCCGGCAAATACCAGGGCAACCGCGCCTACCTCTACTTCATCACAGGACTACCCATGGGCCGACACTCCATGTCCATGGTCAACCTCGACGAACGCAATCCCGCCTCCACCGGCAACCGCCTATACATAGAGCGGGTTCTGATATACAAGTAACCGTCTCACATATCCTCAACCAGTGAACCGATATCTCACATATTACCGCAAAATCATCATCCTGGGCCTCCCCATACTTGTGGGGCAGCTCGGGATGATCGCCGTGGGATTCGCCGACAACATAATGGTAGGCCGGCACTCCACGCCCGAGCTGGCCGCCGCGTCGTTCGTCAACAATCTCTTCAACGTGATGATATTCCTCATACTGGGATTCACCTACGGACTCACACCCCTCATCGGCGCCCTCGCCGCCAGCGACAGCCGGCGTGACATCGGACGCACACTCCGCACGGGACTTCGCGTCAACACACTATTCTCCCTGGCGGTTACTGCCCTCATGGCACTGCTCTACTTCTTTCTCGACCATCTCGTCAAAGACCATACCCTCCTGCCACTGATACGGCCCTACTATCTGATCTACCTTGCCGGCCTTGTCCCCATCGCCCTGTTCAACGTCTTCGCCCAGTGGAGTTACGCCATAGGCAACACCGTCATGCCAACGGTCATAGTACTATCGGCCAATGCCGTCAACATAGTCGGCAACTATCTTCTAATCGACGGCCACCTCGGATGCCCCGAACTCGGGCTCATGGGAGCCGGCATAGCCACTTTCACCTCCAGGCTATTGTGCCCGGCACTCATACTCCTCGTCTTCATGACCGGCCGGCGCTACTCGGGCTACCGTCGTGGATTCGGCCCCGACACCACCCCGGCCCACTCCCCCGGGCACATCTTTATGACATCCATACCCATAGCCCTGCAGATGGCAATGGAGGCGGGATCATTCTCGGCCGCCGCACTCATCGCCGGATGGCTCCCCAACGGCACCCTCGCCCTCGCCGCCTTCCAGGTTCTGGTGATCGTCGGCACCCTCGGTTTCTGCATCTACTACAGCATGGGCACCGGTGTCTCGGTACTTGTCGCCAACGCCGCCGGCGCCGGCGACACCCTGGCCATGCGGCGCATAGGCTGGGCCGGATACCACGTCATCCTCGCCATAGCAGCCTTGAGCTGCACAATATTTCTCATCGGCGGCGAGACCCTCATATCATTCTTCAGCGACAACGACACCGCCCTCATCTCGCTCGCATCGGCCCAGTTGCTCCCACTTGTGATATATCAGCTTGGCGACGCCACTCAGATCAACTTCGCCGGAGCATTGCGAGGCACAGCCCACGTGATGCCGATGCTGTGGATAGCCCTCGTGAGCTACATCATCGTCGGCATTCCCGTCACCTACCTACTCGCCATCCCCGCCGGCCTCGGTCTCCGAGGCATATTCCTTAGCTTCTCTATAGCGCTGTTCCTGGCCGGAGCCCTCTTCCTTCGCTACTTCCTGAAAAACACAACAACATCCCGGCGGAAGCCTTGAACCGCAAATTAGTTTTGTCCATCCGGTGCGTAATTCGAACCGCGAATTACGCACCGGATTACCGATTACGGGTATTTTTATTTTTCCGAATAGGTGACGAGGAATATAATATGAGGATGTATTATCATGTTAGAGAGTGTCATAGCTCCATAGCTTCTGCCAAAAACCGTTCGCGTAATTTGCGTTAAAAAATCTCCACACCGGATAATCCAAAACAAATCAGCGAAATTCGCGTTTAAACCCATTTATTCTATTTTTTTAATAAACATTTTTGGGTTTTTAAAATTCTTGACGTATATTTGTGACGTCTTGGGCACATGTGTAAAAATCCCCTTGATCCACATCTAAATACCGTACAATCAAATAAAACTCAAATATTAACCAAATCTTTTAACATGAGGAAATCTTTACTATTCACTGCTGCGGCGCTAATGATAGCCAGCAGTATGTCAGCCGCCCTCAAGTGGCAGACTGAGACAGTGTGGGCCCACAACCAGGTCGGCACATCATGCAAACCCGTCCCGGGTCTTGACGGCGGATGGGGTGGCTTGCAAAACAATCCCGAGACAGTATCTGCTACCTGCTCGCGTTTCGCCACCGGTCTTGACGGCAAAATCCTTACTACCGACCATATCAAGAACGCCATCATCGCCATCGGCCCCGACGAGATCACAACATTCAAGACACTGCCCGCCCGCACCGCCGAGAAGTGGAACGGAACAGCCGTCTCTACCGACGACGCCGGCAACGTGATCATCAACTACTGCTTCATCGATGCCACAAAGTCGATAACCCAGTGGGCTGTAATCGACAAGAACGGCAATCTCACCGACATCGACCTCTCCACCGACCTCGCCTCTCTCAACGCCACCACCGGCCGTGTTGACTGCCTCGGCAAGGTAGTAGGCGATGTAAACAGCGCCGAGGGCGGTATCGGATACATCTCGATGGCAAATTCGGGCGACGTGCTTATGCTCCACTTCAAAGGTGACGGCACCAAAGTGACCTCGCTCACAGCCAAGAAGTGCACAATGTCAATCCCCGGACTCCTTGCCAATGCCGGTGAGTCTCAGCTTAGCTATGCTGTACCCTCTTACTTCACAGTTGGCGAGATCACTTCTCAGCAATATCCCGAGAACTGCTTCTACCTCCCCTATGGCATGGCCGACTGGAAAGCCAACCAGACTTCAGCCCCTGCCAACTCTACAAAGGTAAGCGAAGGTATGGTCGCCAACTTCACCGCCGACGGCCAGTGGGCTCCGCTCCAGGGTATCGGCAACCGTCTGAGAATGGGTATCGCCAGCTTCCAGTATGAAGGCAAGACCTATCTCGTACGCAACTACGTGTCAGCCGAGTTTGAGGCCGCACACCCCGCATATACAGCATCGCTCGGTGTACTCAACTACGGCATCTTCGACCTTGACGGCAACTGCGTTGCCTCATGGGAGGGTTCGGAGTTTGCCAACGGCAACGGTATGTCTTCGATCTCAGTACAGAAGATCGACGACAACTCATTCTATGTCTACACCTACTTCCCCACAGGATCAGCCCAAGCCGAAACAAATACCGCCGCCGGTGTATACTGTGCCACAACCAAGCTCACGATCACCGAGGTTGAGGATCAGAACATCCTTGAAGGCAAAGGCACAGCCACCGATCCCTACCTAATCCAATCGATAGAGGACTTCTGCAACGCCCACAAGCTCATTCCACAGGATGCCGCAGGCGAGACCGTCTACTTCAAGCAGACCGCCGACCTTGACATGAAGAATATCGCCGACTACGAATTCCAGGCCCTCAACGGATGGGGTGGCGATTACTACGGCAAATTCAACTACGACGGTGACTACCATGTGATACGCAACTTCACTCCGGTAGCTCAGGAGCCAGTTGACCACGTAGGCGGATACTATAGCTCGACTCTCTTCGGTGTTGCCGCCGGCACCATCAAGAACCTCGGTGTCATCGACTGCAACATCGTCAACGGCCAACTCGGTGTCGGCGCTCTCGCCGGATATGCCGGACATGCCAACTCGACTTCTCTTACTATCGACAATGTATTTGTTACCGGAAAACTTGACTGCCCCGGCGTATATACCGGAGGCTTCACCGGAACAACTGCACAAGACCTGACAATCAAAAATTCTTATGCCATCGTTGATATCGTCGCCTCACATGCAGGTGGCATCGTAGGCCGTCTTCGCAACAAACTCACACTCGAGAACGGTTACGTCATGGCAAACTGCAAAGGAACAGCAAGTTCGGGTATCGTAGCAGGTTCCGACAGGACCGGATTCTCAATCACCGGTACCAAGTTCATTGCAATCGGAGAAGGCAATCTTGCCCCCACAGGTATCAATGCAACAGGCATCGTACCAATGAATAATTACTCGGAGGCCGAGACCATAATCAAGACTCTTGAAGCTTTCAATCAGGGAAAAACTCTCGCTGTAAACGGTACCGAATACATTACCCTCAACTGGATGAACGAGGATCAGATCTCGGGCGTTGACGACGTTATAGCCGACAACCTCGAGGACAGCGACGCTCCCGTAGAGTACTACAACCTGCAGGGTGTTCGTGTAGAGAATCCCTCGGCTGGCCTGTACATCAAGCGCCAGGGCAACAAAGCCACAAAGGTAATCATACGATAAGCCAACGATAACCCCAACACAAAAACGGGCCACGAGAATTCGTGGCCCGTTTTCATTTAAATCGCAAATACGTTAGAGACATCCGGCCGAGTGATTCGAAACGCGAATTTCGCGAATTATGGCATTAACAAGCTCGACAAAGTAGCCTTTGTTATGATTAGACACCTAATACGATGAAAATTATCATCTTTGTGTTATAAAACGCCCCCCAATCCGCGTAATTCACGTTTAGAACAACCCTCCCGGATGGCCCCCAAACGCGTAATACGTGATTAGCCGTATCAGCGCACCGACCGAGAATCGTACACAGGGGTACCATCCTCCTCAAACCGGTAGGGATACTTCCAGCGCTTATGGCTCCAGAGCCACAGCGAAGGCTGACGCTTGATCGTGCCGGACAGCAGTTCGAAGTAGCGGTCGGTGATCTCATAGGTACCTGCAGCCGAAGCATCGTCACACACCGGCACCACATCGATATGATAATATCCGCGCTTCACCTTGCGTATATCCCAGTATACGACCCCCATCTTGAGTTTGGAAGCCAGCTCCTCGCTGCCGAGCAATGTAGGTGTGGGATGATTCATGAAATCGATCACATGGCGCACATCGCCATAGATAGGCTTCTGGTCGCTCATGAAACCGGTGGTAGTACGACGCCCCTCCTTACGGGCCTTGAGCAACTCCCTCAGAACCCCCTTCATTGGATAGTTGCGCGATCCGAACCGTGACCTCAGTTTCAGCATAAAATCATCCATCCAGCGGTTGGTGAGCGGACGGTACACCTGGCCAAACTCCACCGGCTTGTCGCCCGAAGGATGCAACCACCGCGTGACCGACGGCGCCCACTCCCAGTTGAAGCAATGAGAGAACAGCACCATCACCTGTATATCCTTGTCAAGCAGACTCTCTATAGCCTCGAGATTGCCGAACGTCATACGGCGCATCATCTCCTTGTCACTGATATGCAACAGCTTTATAGTCTCCACGATATAGTCGGCAAAATTATGATAGAACTGCCTGACGATAGCGCGACGCTCCCCGACCGCCAGCCCCGGAAACGAATCATCTATATGACGTTCAACAACATGACGACGATACCCGGCCACATGGTAAGCCAGGAAATAGATCACATCGGCCAGCACATAAAGCACCCTGAGCGGCAACAACGCCACCACATGTGCCATCCACCCCAACGGCTTATATAAAAAGTGTTTCACCAAATCAAAAATTTAGAAATAAAAAACTCCCAAAAATTATGCGCCATCCGCGTTCAAAAATAAAACCCGGATGGCAAATCTCCGTAATTCGCGTAATTAGCGTTTTAAATTCCTCCACCGGCCCGGATGACCCGTGATTATACGATCGTACCACGAAGCTCCTCGGGAGTATCCTCCGGGCCGTCAATCCTCACATTCACAATGTGGTTGTCAAGATCAGCAGCACCGTCGACCACCACCCGCAGGTAATTGTCGGTAAAACCGGCCATCGGATGCCCCGCCTTGGGATGCTCCAGCAACACCGGTCTCACCGTACCCACAAAGCGCCGTGTAAAATCCTCGAGCAGACGGTCGCTCACCGCCAGCATCTCGCGCGTGCGGCGATGCTTCTCGGCCGGGTCGACCACATGCTCTATGTCCAGGGCGCGTGTGCCGGGACGCTCGCTGTATGTAAACACATGCAACCGACTCACAGGCAGAGATGACACGAAATCACGCGACAATTCAAATTCACGCTCTGTCTCACCGCGCGCACCCACAATCAAATCCACACCCACAAAGGCATCGGGAATAACCTCGGCTATACGTTCCATCTTGTAACGAAAATGGGCTGTGTCATAGTAGCGCCTCATGAGCCGGAGCACCTCGTCACTGCCGCTCTGCAACGGCACATGAAAATGAGGCATGAACCGACGCGAGCCGGCAACGAAATCAATCACCTCGTCGGTAAGCAGATTGGGCTCGATCGACGATATGCGGTAACGTTCTATCCCATCCACACGGTCAAGAGCCCTTATGAGATCCAGAAAAGTCTCGTCGGTACCTTTACCGAAGTCACCGATATTCACACCGGTAATCACTATCTCCCGGCCCCCCTCGGCGGCCACACGGCGAGCCTGGGCTACCATGCTCTCCACCGAGCCCGAGCGTGAGCGGCCACGCGCTCTCGGTATAGTGCAGTAGCTGCACCAGTAGTCACACCCGTCCTGCACCTTAAGGAAATATCTCGTACGGTCACCACGCGAACATGATGGTTCGAACTCGACAAGCTCCCGCAGGGGCTTCACCGTAACCTGCTGTGCGTGGTCACGACGCCATTCCTCTATAAACTCGACGAGCCGCAGTTTCTGATTGGTACCGGCTACGATCCTCACCCCAGGCAGGGAAGCCACTTCACCGCTTTTGAGCTGGGCATAACATCCCGTCACCACGATAGCCGCCCCGGGATAACGCCTGGCAAAGCCCCTTATGGCCTGGCGGCACTTCTTGTCGGCAAGCTCGGTCACAGAGCATGTGTTGACTACAATGATATCGGGAGTCTCACCGGCCGCGACGCGCCGTATGCCATGCTCTCCCATCAGACGGGCCACCGTCGATGTCTCGGCAAAATTCAGTTTGCACCCGAAAGTATGGAACAGCGCCTTAGTATTGTCGAATGTCGTATTATCGATCATGAAAAAACAACTTGTTAACACGCAAAGGTAGTGTTTTTTTACTACCTTTGCAAAAAATTAGTACCGCCCCTGTCACGAGGCATTATTGGATTTTGATTATGATTAACATCTCTGACCGCATCAAGGCTCTGGCCCCATCGGCCACCCTCGCCATGTCCCAGAAGAGCGCTGAGCTTAAGGCTCAGGGCATCGACGTCATCAACATGTCGGTAGGCGAACCCGACTTCAATACTCCGGCCCATATCAAGGCCGCCGCCATTGAAGCGATAGCCGACAACTTCACGTTCTACACCCCGGTCCCCGGCTATATGTCGCTGCGCGAGGCAATCTGCGCCAAGCTCCACGAGGAGAACGGTGTCGAATACACCCCGGCCCAGATCGTAGTGGGCAACGGCGCCAAGCAGGAACTGTGCAATGTGATACTCGCCACCGTCAACCCCGGCGACGAGGTCATAATCCCCACCCCGGCGTGGGTGAGCTATGTCGAGATGGTCAAGCTCGCAGAGGGAAAGAGCGTCCTGGTTCCTGCCACCATTGACAGCGACTTCAAGATCACACCCGCTCAGCTCGAGGCCGCCATCACACCGGCCACACGTATGGTACTGCTCTGCTCCCCCTCCAATCCCACCGGCAGTGTATACTCCCGCGACGAGCTCCAGGCTATTGTCGACGTCATCGCCCGATACCCCGACATCATCGTGCTCGCCGACGAGATCTACGAGCACATCAACTATACCGGCTCGTTTACCTCGCTCGCCTCGTTCCCCGAGATCCATGACCGCGTAGTACTAATCAACGGTGTCTCCAAAGCCTATGCCATGACAGGATGGCGCATAGGATTCTGTGCCGCGCCGCTCCATATCGCCAAGGCAGTGTCAAAGCTACAGGGCCAGTACACCTCGGGGTGTAGCTCGATAGCCCAGAAGGCCGCCGAGGCCGCCTACACCGGCTCACAGGAGTGTGTCGAGACTATGCGCAAGGCCTTCGAGCGTCGCCGCGACCTCATAGTAAAGCTCGCCTCAATGATACCGGGCCTCAAGGTAAACCGTCCCGATGGCGCCTTCTATCTGTTCCCCGAGGTAAGCTCGTTCATAGGCAAGAGTGACGGCGAGACCACAATCACCTCGTCGGGCGACCTGACCATGTACCTACTGGAGCACGCACGTGTGGCCACCGTAGATGGCGCCGCGTTCTGCCTCGACGGCTACATACGCCTCAGCTATGCCACCGGCGACGACAACATCAAGGAAGCCATGCGCCGCATAGCCGCCGCCCTCGCCCGTCTCCACTAACCCCCGCCTCCCCAAAACCGCAAATTACGCAAATTACGCAAATTTTAATTTAGTTATGACTACAGACATTGGTTATGAAATAATCGGTGCGGCAATGGAAGTTCACAGAATCTTAGGACCCGGTCTACTTGAATCAGCCTATAAATCAGCCCTGACCAAAGAGCTCACATCGCGAGGTTTCTCAGTAAAGACCGAAGTTCCCATAGATTTAATCTACAAAGGTGACAGACTCGACGTAGGTTACCGTGCTGACATGATAGTCAATGATGAAGTCATAATCGAATTAAAAACCGTAACCGAGATCAATCCCATCTTTCATATGCAACTTATTACATATCTGAAAGTATCAGGGAAAAAATTAGGCTTTCTCATCAACTTCAATTCTCCAAGCCTAAAATACAATGAATCATATTTCAGAAAAGTCAACAACCTGAATAACGGAAACTAACAATCAAAAAATAGCGTAATCTGTGCCCCCTTGCATCCAACAAAAAGAATAAAACAAAGAATAAAAAATTTGCGTAATTCGCGGTTCACCCCCTGTTACGTAATTCACATCAAAAAACATCAGCAACATAGAATAGAAAATAAAAATTTGCGTAATTCGCGTAATTTGCGGTTCCCCCCTAACGCGGGATACGCACTCAAAGAATAGAAACGATGAATTTTATTGACGAACTTTCATGGCGCGGGATGATTCACTCAGTGATGCCCGGCACCGAAGAACAACTTAATAAAGAAATGACCACCGCCTACCTCGGTATCGACCCAACGGCCGACAGCCTCCACATAGGACACCTCGTAGGCGTGATGATGCTCAAACACCTGCAACGAGCCGGCCACAGACCCATCGCCCTCATTGGCGGAGCCACCGGCATGATCGGTGACCCCTCGATGAAGAGCCAGGAGCGCAAACTCATTGACGAAGAGACCCTGCGCCACAACCAGGAGGCAATCAAACGTCAGCTCGCCAAATTCCTTGACTTTGACAGCGATGCTCCCAATGCCGCCCTGCTCGTAAACAACTACGACTGGATGAAGGAATTCTCATTCCTGGAGTTCATACGTGACATAGGCAAGCATATCACCGTCAACTACATGATGGCCAAGGACTCGGTCAAGAAACGCCTCTCGGGCGAGTCACGCGAGGGAATGTCGTTCACCGAGTTCTCCTACCAGTTGCTCCAGGGATATGACTTCCTGCACCTCTACCAGACACGCGGTTGCCGACTGCAGCTCGGCGGCAGTGACCAGTGGGGCAACATGACCACCGGCACCGAGCTGATACGCCGCAAGACCGGTGAGGAAAACGTCTTTGCCATCACATGCCCCCTTATCACCAAGGCCGACGGAGGAAAATTCGGCAAGACCGAGAGCGGCAACGTATGGCTCGACCCTCGCTACACGTCACCCTACAAGTTCTACCAGTTCTGGCTCAATGTATCCGACACCGACGCCGAGAAATACATCAAGATCTTCACATCCCTTCCCAAGGAAGAGATCGACGACCTCGTAGCACAACAAGCCGCCGACCCCGGCCAGCGCCCATTGCAACGCCGCCTTGCCAAGGAGATTACCATCATGGTGCACAGCGAGGACGACTACAACGCCGCCGTGGAAGCATCTTCGATACTCTTCAGCAACAAAGCCGGCGAGATCCTGCACCGCATCGACGAGGACACCCTGCTTGCAGTCTTCGAGGGGGTTCCAACATTCGAGGTAAACCGCACCGACATAGAGGCCGGTGTCAAGATTGCCGACCTACTCGTAGACCTCGCCCCGGTATTCCCTTCAAAGGGCGAACTGCGTAAACTCGCCCAGGGCGGCGGATTCGCCATCAACAAAGAGAAGGTGACCGACCCATACACACCCGCCTCCACCGATATGCTACTGAACAACAAATACATACTGGTGCAGAAAGGCAAGAAAAACTATAACCTGCTGATAGTAAAATAACCTACTCGTATGGATTTGAGCCGCGGGTTACTTGTGACCTACGGCTCAAATCCATACTACCCCCCTCCATTAAACCTCCCCCAATCCGCTCCAACCATGACCGACATCGCTGTCATCATACTCAACTGGAATGGAGAGAAACTCCTTGGCGAGTTCCTCCCCTCGGTCATCACCAATACCCCCGATGATATTGCGACCGTCATTGTAGCCGACAACGGGTCGACCGACGGATCACTGCGACTTCTCTCCGAGCGGTTTCCCGATGTACAGGTATTGCGGCTCGACCGCAACTACGGGTTTGCCGGTGGATACAACCGTGCCATCAAGGCGACCCGATACCGCTACACCCTCCTCCTCAACAGCGACGTCATGACACCCCAAGGCTGGCTCGAGCCACTGCACCGCTGGATGCTCGAGCACCCCGACACCGGAGCCATCATGCCCAAGATACGCTCCTACCGACAGCCCGAAATGTTTGAATACGCCGGTGCCGCCGGCGGTTATCTCGACCGCAACGGCTACCCATACTGCCGGGGACGCATATTCGACCGCATCG
Organism: uncultured Muribaculaceae bacterium; assembly: GCA_964018905.1. Taxonomy (GTDB): domain Bacteria; phylum Bacteroidota; class Bacteroidia; order Bacteroidales; family Muribaculaceae; genus JAAVFS01. The sequence goes on along the minus strand of CAXHRO010000006.1, from coordinate 75,416 downwards.
AGCGCGACAACGGACAATACGACACCCCGGCCACAGTATTCTGGGCCACCGGCGCCGCCATGCTCGTAGACACCCAGGCATATCTGTCGGTAGGCGGCCTTGACGAAGACTTCTTCGCCCACATGGAAGAGATCGACCTGTGCTGGCGACTGCAACTCGCCGGGAGAACCAACTGGGTTGTACCCCAAAGCACAGTATACCATCTGGGAGGAGCATCGCTCGACGCCTCCAACCCCCGCAAGACCTATCTCAACTTCCGCAACAACCTGCTAATGTTGCATAAAAACCTGCCCGACACCTCACGCCGTCACACTCTGTTGCGCCGACGTCTTCTCGACACACTCGCCTGGGGACGGTTCATAATCACAGCCCGCTGGCGTCACGCCAACGCCATTCTGCGCGCCCACCGAGACTTCAGGAAAATGCGTGCCGTATACACCTACCATCCATCGCGCGACTTAATAGCCGGGAATCCCAATATCCTGCGCCGTCTCTTCCACTAAGGCCCAATACCACCCCCTTATCAAATACCTACATCCTATTGACAGCATGTCAATTTATATTGCATAAGCAAGTGATGCGTATTAGAGCTTGCTTATTTTATAGTCTGATTGAAAATCCCTTTCAGGCTATCGGAATATGGCATAAAATAATTTTCAACCATTACATATAATGCCTGCCATAACCGGATGACCGACATACTTACTAAATCAAAAATTTTAAAAACAACAAACGACTTTTAAAAAATTCCAACAAAAAAGTTGCCAATTCGATTATCTATTTCTAAATTTGTGCCTAAATCTTACCGCCACGAACAACATTTTTTTGACTGACAACCAAAAAAAATACTATACAACCAACTTTAATTCAAACATACATACCTAAATTTTTTAACAATCAAAATATTTTCATTATATCATTTTGACCATGAAAATCAGAACCCACAACTTTAGACTGATGGTCTCTCTTTGGTGCCTGATGATAACCGCGCTTGTCAACGCACAGGTTATTGTCACAGGTAACGTAAGCGATGAAAACGGCGACATGCTTCCGGGCGTCACCGTCAAACTCAAGAGCGACCCCAACGTAGGTATCGCAACCGATATCGACGGAAACTTCTCACTCAGCATCCCCGATCTAAACCAGACTCTGGAATTCACCTACATAGGATACCAGAAACAGTCGGTAGCGCTCAAAGGACGCGACAAGATTAACGTCGTGATGCAGGAAGACACCGCCATCCTTGACGAAGTGGTTGTCGTAGGCTACGGCGTGCAAAAGAAAGTCACCCTTACAGGCTCGGTATCATCGGTATCGGGAAAGGATCTCGTGAAAGCACCCATGCAGAATGTATCAAACATGCTCACCGGTAAAGTCTCGGGTCTTACTGCCGTACAGTCAACCGGACTTCCGGGTGTCGACAACGCCGCCATACATGTGCGCGGTGTCAATGACTTTGCCAACTCAGGCCCGCTCGTGATCGTCGACGGCGTCCCTATGGGAATGGACTATGTAAACCCTCAGGACATCGATAACATCTCGGTTCTTAAAGATGCTGCGGCTGCCATCTACGGTGTACAGGGTGCCAACGGCGTGATTCTTATCACCACCAAGAAAGGAGATTCAGGAAACGCAAAGATCTCATATAGCGGCTTCATAACCTGGAACCGTAACACCGCCATGCCCGAGTATCTCAATGCCGAGGAATACATGTACTGGCACAACTATGCTTCGGGGCTCGACGGCATCACCCCCAGGTTCAACGCCGAGTTCCAACAGCGTGTGTTGCAGGGTAACAGCGACCCCGACTCCTACCTGGGCGAGACCGACTGGATCAAGGAGACCTTTCGCACGGGCCTCACCAACAACCACACCATCTCGGCCAACGGAGGCACAGCCAAGACAAAATATTATGTATCGGCCGGCATCATGGACCAGCAGGGCACCATGCGCAACACCAGCTATCGCCGCTACAACCTGAGATCCAATCTCGACATGACGGTAGCCAAGAACCTGCGCTTCGTATCCAACATATCGGGATACCGCACCGAGCGCAACTATCCGGCAGTAAACATACTCAACCAACAGGATGAATTCAACCCGGCACGTCACGCAATAGCGGCAGTGCCTATCATAAAGAAAGAATATAAGGGACTGCCACTCGCCTACAAGTCAAGCGACTCACAGTACAACCCTATTCACTTGCTTGAAAACTCGGGCAAAAACACCCTCAACGTAAACAACGTGAGCATCAGCGGCATGCTCGAATATGACTTCAAGGACATTCACAAAGTGCTTGACGGTCTCAAAATCTCCCTGTGGGCCAACTACACATATAGCCACGGCCTCACAGGCAACTACTCCGATCATCCCAAGAACTACTATGTAGGCATCGACTACAGCGAGCCTATCCTGAACATGACACCGGGATTTGACAAAAAAGGCTCTTTCTTCCGTGGATCGAGTTGGTCTAACAACTGGATATTCCGTCCACAGGTGAACTACAGCCATCGGTTCGGTAAAGCCGATATCAGCGCCATGTACCTCTACGAGGCCACCCGTTACTCGAACGGAGTATTCCAGGCCTCAGCCCAGGGATATATAACCAATGACCCGGTGGACATATCGCTCGGCGGTGAAGTGCTTCCCACCTCGGTATCAGGAAGCCATCAGGTTACATCTATGATATCACACGTGGGACGTCTCAACTTTGTATGGGACAGCAAGTACCTTTTCGAGGCCGCTTTCCGTTATGACGCATCCTATAAGTTCGCCCCCCAGAACCGCTGGGGATTCTTCCCGTCGGCATCGGCCGGCTGGGTAATGTCCAACGAGCCTTTCATAAAGGAAAACATCCAGTGGCTTGACAACCTCAAGATCCGTGCCAGCTACGGTGAGTCGGGCAAGGAAAACATCCCGGCGTTTGCCTACATGTACCTCTTTGAGAAACCCGTGACCAACGGCTACTTCCTTAACGGTAGCCCAATCACGATGTACTACACCAACTCATACCTGCAACCCGACCTCAAGTGGTCGACAACCCGCACATTCAACATCGGTGTCGACATCGATGTGCTACAGCGTAAACTCGGTGCCGAGATCGACGTGTTCTACCAGCACACCAACGACCTTATCGAGTCGATCAGCGGAAAATACCCCTCGTCGCTCGGCGGCAACAACCCCAGCAAAGAAAACTCCGGCGCCATCGAGAACAAAGGTATCGATATCACGCTCAAACATCAGCTTCGCGTGACCAAGGACTTCAACTACAGCATCCGTGGCACATTCAGTTTCGCCCGCAACAAGATCCTGAAGATGAAGACCAGTGACGACCATCCCATGTATAACTCGTCGCTCGGACACTCGATGGGTGCGCGCTTCGGTCTCATCGCCACCGGCCTGTTCCAGACCCAGGAGCAGATCGACAACGCGCCAGCTCCCCCATCCGGAAACATAAGGCTCGGTGACATCATGTATCTCGACACGAACGGTGACGGCAAGATCATGTATAAAGGAACAGAGAGCGACTACGTGCGCATAGGCTACGGAGCTCTTCCCGAGATCAACTTCTCGATGAACATGGACTTCAACTACAAGAACTTCTATCTCAACCTCCTGTGGCAGGGCGTGAGCCATGTCGACTATACCCTTAACGGAACATGGGACAACGGACACACCGACCACACCCCCTACACACGCCCGTTCTACGGCGACACCAACTCGCCCAGGTATCTTGTAGAGCAGGCATGGACCCCCGAGAACACCAACGCCCGCTATCCGCGCCTGTCGACAATAGCCAACCAGAACAATGCCGTAACGTCGACATGGTGGCTCGTAAACGGCGAGTATCTGAGGCTGAAGAATCTATCGTTCGGATACGAACTGCCCGAACAGATACTGACAAAGACCCCGTTCAGCCGCGTGAACATATACGTAGCCGGCACCAATGTATGGACTCTGAGCCACTTCAAGTATGTCGATCCCGAGTCGCCGTCGGTAAGTGCCGGACACTACCCCCAGCAGTCGACATGGAGCTTAGGACTTAACGTATCTTTCTAATTTCTACAAAGTAGTAATCAAACATGAAAAAACTTATATATATATTCGCTGCCTCGGCGCTGATGCTCGGTTCGACTTCATGCAACGACCAGCTTGACCTACGCAGCACGACCCAGTTTATTCCAGAGGACATTTGGGGCAACGAGACTGCCGCCGACGGCTATGTGATAGCCTCGTACCAGACTTTTGCCGACCACTCCAACTTCAACATCGACGGCAACCGATTCTATGACGCCTTCTCTGACATAGCCAAATCCACGTCTTGGGATAACTTCGGGCACCAGTACAACAAGACCTGGATGCTGTCCAATACATTCGGCAAGAACAACGCCGGGCCGTTTGATTGCTGGTCGACCGAGTATAGCCGCATCAAACGCGCCAACCGTCTGCTCAACGAGATAGACATATATGGCGTTCCGAGATATGGCGAAGAATGGTGTGACATACGCCGCGCCGAGGTAAGATTCTGCCGAGCCATCAGCTACTTCTTCCTTGCCAGGGTATATGGCGGTGTCGTAATACGTACCGACAAGACCGGAGTATCAGGAGAGCTTGACGATGGAAAATATGAAGAGGATATTCACCGCGCACGTGTCTCGGAAGAAAAAACCTATGACTTCATTATCGACGAGATGAAGTGGGCCATAGACCATCTGCCCAATACATGGGCAAACCATGAGCAATACAAGGACAAATACATAGGCCGTGCCACAAAAGGAATGGTATACGGTTTCCTCTCACGAATAGCCCTGTACGGCAAACGCTGGGATGTGGCGGTTGAAGCCGCAGACAAGTGTAAGACACTCGGTGGCTATAATCTGAAGAAAGCCGGCACAAACGACTTCGATGCGCTTTTAGAAAACTACAAGTCACTGTTCGACTGCGCCAATGATGCGGCCAACCGCAATGAGGTGATATTCGCGATATACTACAAGAAGACCATAAAGGTACATGAATACGACATGAAGATGCGCCCATTCGGCGATTCAAAAATAGAACGAATGGGAGCTGTCAACGCTCGAATCGTACCTACGGCCGAACTTGTTGATATGTATGAGTTCCAGGACGGAACATTGCTTGATATCAACGATCCACTATGGCAGTTCTTCTACGACGATCCATACAGCATGCGCGAGCCACGATTCCACGCCACGATACTCTATGACGGAGCCGACTGGGAAGGACGCAAGATAGGCACATACATAGGTGACGGCATAAATAACGGTGACGACTTCTATGCCGAATATACAAACAACGCCTCGACAAACGGACACACTCCAACCGGATACTACTTCCGCAAATTCCTTATGGAGGGCGAGGAAATATCTACAGCCAACCGCAGTTACAACACCGACGTGATACTACGCTATGCCGAGGTACTGCTCAACAAGGCCGAGGCTCTCGCCGAACTGAACGATATACCTGGAGCCCTTGCCTCTCTTAATCTCGTTCGCGAACGCGTCGGACTACCCGGCAAAACCACAGCCGACGCCCCCGACTATGACTCGTTCATGAAGCTGTTGCGCAAAGAGCGTTGCTGTGAGCTGGCCGGTGAGGGACTCAGATTCTGGGATCTACGCAGATGGGACCTTGCCCAAGAGACTATAAACGGCAAGAACGTCCACGGTCACCTTGTAAAGAAGACCGCCTCCGGTATACGCTCATATCAGAAAGTAGATGCCGACGGCGGTACCAAACGAATATACCAGGAGCGCTACCGCTACTTCTCGTTGCCCTCCAACGAGCTCACCAACAACCACCTTTGCGTAGACAACCCCGGATGGTAAATCCGACATTTTAAAATCAAGACACTATGAAACTATATAAGAATCTGATTTCAATCATTGTCACAGTCGCCGCTGTCATCGGCATATCATCATGTCAGAAAGCCGATGAAGACTTTGTCCATGACAACAACCTCATCTCCGACATGCGTCTAAAGATGACCACATCGGCCGAGGGTATAGCGGGTGTCATCACCGAGTACAATGCCGACGGCGAAATAGTATCAGGCGAGGATCTAACCGCCCAGGCCGTAATGGGCGGATACGGAAAGATCGAGTTCATTCTAAAACGCAGCCTCATCGGAGCATATGATCTCGAAAACTGTTTCCTCTCGGCATCTCTGACCTTCGACGAAAAGATTACCCCCCCGCTCACACGCCATAACGTCACCAACCGTGACGAGAATGGTGTAGCGCAGGGTATAGAGTTCACCGTGACATCAGGCATAGGCACGACACGCCGCTACCATGTAATAGGATACTTCGAGGGCGAATACATCATCGACATTGAAGAACCCGATACTGAAGAATAACCCATAACGACCTACAATCATGAAAATACAATATATCTTATACACGGCCGCCATCGGACTCAGCGCGACAATACTGCCGTCGTGTGAAGACGACATGAGCAAGGAACTGCGGTCTGAAGCCCGTATCGAGAGCTACGGATTTACTGTCTTGTCTCCCGCTGTCTATGACGAGAACGGCAATGTCTCACGCCAGGCAAAGACATTCAAGGTAAAACCCGGTGACGACCCGCATCACTTCTATGTACGCGTCAACCCGCATCTTGACCCCAAGGACTATATCACTGAGGCAGTGCCGACATTCTGCCTATCGATGGGAGCGAAAGTAACTCCCGAGATGGGACAGCCGCAGGACTTCAGCAACCTTGATGCTCCGGTAGAGTATACCGTGACATCGGGCGACGGAAAACATGTGGAAAAATACTATGTAAGCTGGACCGAGAGCGACCTCAAACCATATGGCGAAGGCATCGGTGACGGTGAAGAGATCATCTACAAGACCTACACTGAGATGGGATTTCCCGGCACCTACGGCACATGGCCCTCTATGGGTGGCGATGCGCTCAAGACATCGGCCGGCGATCTCATGGGATTTCCGGCATTCTGCGGCAAAGACAAGATCGTGGTATTCTCGCGTCGCTTTGCATGGGGCGACTCAGGCACAGCCGGTTCTAAATATGCGATGGCTGCCAATCACACATACGCCTTCATGGTCTATGACGTGAATACACTTGACCGCGCAGGCTCACTCAATCTTGGCAACATAAACCCGTCGGATGTCGTGGCTATCACATCCGACTGGATCGGAAATCTGGTCATGGCCGTCGGGCGCAAGGCCACCGGTAAGACCGACTTCTACTACTGGAAATCGGTCAGCGATAATCCTATACATATCGGACAGGCACCGGTTTCCGTCGACATCAGCTATGACGAGACCGATGCAGGATCATACATCAACGTAGCAGGCGACATCACCGTCAATGCCGTTATAGCTGCATCTGCGCCACGCTCAGACAAAGGCCAGCACTACCGGTTCAATGTATACCGCGGCGAACTCGATCCCGAATACCAGATCATCGAGACAGGCCACAGCTCACTCGACAAGAACCAGTTCCAGATGATATCATACTTCGGCACCGCCGAGAACGAGCCATACCTCGTAGGAGACACCAAGGCCAACGGCTCGGAGAGCAACGGACAGATAGAGATACACCTCAACAACCCCGACGGGTCAAACCGAGGAAGTTGCGACTACCATAACTCATGGTTCAACGGCGCCACTCATGATGACGGCGAATATTGGTGGTCTCGTTCAGGCGTATGGCTAAGCCGAAATGGCGGACGACGTCCCACAGTCCATGCAATGGTAATGAATGGTGTACCATACTCCTATTTCACAACCGGAAGCGACTGGCGTGTACGCGGACTGCTGACTACACAGGAATTTGAAGAACTGGTCCCGGGATATCCCAACTTCGGATTCGGACTCTGTACCAAAGACAAAAACCCGAACAACAAGAATGAGGGAGGCATGTGGATCGCCGACTCGTTCGGATGCATGGCCGACTGGTACTTCGATAACGAAACCCAGGAGGGTTACGTAGCCGTATGGAGCGATCGCTGGGGCATGAACATGTTCTTGATAACATGCTACGAATAACACCCCTCTCAAACATCTGACCGAATACACGCCCCACACCCGCCTACCCTGGCCGATGTGGGGCGTATAACATAAAAGCACCCGCATGTTGAAGCTACAAAGTCGAAGCTGAAACTAATTTCCGGCAAAAAAAATTGCACAACACAAAATAAAACATTACCTTTGCAACGCTTTAGGCCTCGGCAAAGCCGGGAGCTTGAGCATACAGGATTGTCTTATGGTGTAATGGTAGCACTGCAGTTTTTGGTTCTGCCTGTCTAGGTTCGAATCCTGGTAAGACAACACCTCAAAAATCGCTAACCTCCTCGTTAAAAAGGATTTAGCGATTTTCTTTTTTTATATCTCAATTATTTGCTACCTTTGCGCTTCCACAATCGTCTCTACCCTATGTCGCAACCCCAAAGCAGCACAAATACCGAATCGACACTAAAAAAAAGCCCGATCGCGGCCATACTGAAATTCGTAATACCAGCCATCATCAGCATCGGACTATGCTGGATACTGTTCCACAACGACTCGCTTGACGACATGATGGATGCTATAAAAACAAAATGCGACTTCACCATGATAGGACTCATGGTACTGCTCACTTTCATGAGCTTTGTATTTCGCGCACTCAGATGGGGAATACAATTGCGGGGCGTTGGAATCAACCCATCATTCACAGAGCTGATATACAGCATTTTCGGCACATACGCCGTGAATCTCGTAATACCGCGGTTTGGTGAGATATGGCGCACCGGCTACATAGCCCATCGACGCAACGCCCTATTCGGTACTGTCTTCGGCACAATGGTTGCCGACCGTTTTGCCGACCTTATAACAGGCCTGATATTTACCATTATTACCATGCTCGCAGGCTTCCGGGCCATATCGGCTTTTTTCCACCGGTATCCCGACGGCTACATGCACATTATAGACATTATCACATCTCCATGGACGATCATACTGACAGCAGTCATAATTACCGCCACCATCATCTTCTTAAAGAGCAAGTCAAGCAACGCGATACTCTACAAGACCCGCAACTTCGCCATGGAGTTATGGACCGGATTCTCGGCAATCGTACACATCAGGCAGAAAGGACTGTGGCTATTGTGGACCTTGCTCCTGTGGGGATGCTACTTCGGTGAGATGATTCTCGCATTCCAGGCATTTCCGTTCACACGCGACATACTGGCAGGACATGGCCTGGAGGCCGTTCTCGTATGCTTTACCCTGGGCACGATAGCAATGGGCATCCCAAGCAACGGAGGCATCGGCCCATATCAGATCGCGATCATATTCGGCCTTAGCCTGTATTGTCCCGCCGGTGCCGACGAGGCAACGCAAAAGGCCTTCGAGATGGACTCAAAGGCCTTTGCAAATCTTGTTCTCGCGATATCCACATTGCTCACAATCCTTACCGGACTATGGGCCTTCATAGCTATAGCGACAGGTAAGCGGAGATCTCGTCAAGCGGAATAACATAGCTCGGACACCCCTCAAAGCCGGCCGCAATCGTATACTTGGGATATGTGAACACTACTCCCATAGAAGTCACTCCCACATGATAGACCGGGAAATTGTCAACCGTAACAGGCGATGACGGAGACAGGAACTCATTCAACGATTTAAGATACTCCTCGACAGTCAGTCCCTTATCCTTTGCTATTATACCCACAATCATGTCACGCAGTTTGTGGTGTGCGTCTTTCTTGAACAACGTATCGAATGTGTACTGCTCGCCGGTTGATATATTGAATGTCGTGAAATAGCTGTCAATCTCGCCGTGAGCTCCACCCGTATAATAATCGTCATACACAGCATAGGTTATATACCTGTCGGTGCCGTATACCGGGCGCATATCGGCATTCATCATGAAACCCGGTGTCAACGTGTCGGTTGCATACGGCATGGCATATATCTTGAACTGACGCCCCATGTCATCGATCGCACCGGCCAACGCCGATGGAGTTGATGCCGATGCCGGAGCAGATGCAAGAGTGTCACCCAACTCACTGTAATACGTCAATAGACGATGATACAGGCTATTGGTGATGGCACTGGAATCGGCCGGGATAATAGCCCTTACCGACAGATAGAACTGCTCGGTGGTATCGACCTGAAAAATACGCGAAACCTCGGCAAACCTCATCTGCGAGCCTCCGATCGTAAGTATAGTATCGGTAAGCGCGTTACGGGTTACTGTCACAGTATTTTTCTCAAGAACATCCTCTATATCGGATGACGATGACACCTTCGACCTGTTGTTACACGAGGACAGTACAAGTGTCGAGGCAGCCGCTATGGCCACCATATGATTCAATGTATTCATAAATTCTTTTTTTTAGAAAGTTATTTAAACGAGTCCGTACCACAACACATACTTAACAGTCGGACAGCCCGTAATGTTCATCATCCCGCGACATTTCAGAGAGAGAGCCACATCTCTGAGGCCAACATGATCACACCGCTGTATATGCGACAAAGGCCGTCATGCGCGGACGCATGACAGCCTGCTGTTTTTCTTTATATCTTATGACCGTAATTAATCGACTGTCTCGGCGGGAGCCTCTGTGCCGGTAGCATCAACAGCCTCCGACGCTACGGCCTCGGTGGCGTTTTCTACTTCAGTGGCAACAGGAGCATCCTGCTCGGGTGTCTCAAAGGTGCCGGGGAACTGCTCGATGGGATTGACATCCTTCACCATCGGCTGGTTATCAGTCGCACCTCCACGCATCATGATACCCGACATGAGCGAAAGAAGGCATACGATTACAGCAAGAGTCCAGGTTGCCTTCTCGATAAAGTTGTTAGTGCGGCGAACACCCATGATCTGGTTGGAACCGGCAAAGTTGGATGCCAGACCACCACCCTTTGACTTCTGGATAAGAACAACGATGATAAGCAGTACTGAAATAAAAACTGAGATACAAATTAAAGCGGTTTGCATTTTTCTATTGTGATATTATTCTGTTATTTTTCCTTTTCCTTACGCTCCCGGGCCTCTTGATTGGCAATCAGACGGGACAGAAAACGCAATTGGTCTGCAAAGTAAATACTTTTTTCCGGATAATTCAAGTTTAGAGAGCTTATAATTTCATACGCACGCTTATAATTGTGCTGTTTTATGAAAATCTTAGCCAACGACTCGCTCAGTAACGACCCCGCCGGCGCCTTTACATGACGTGGCCGAGACGGTTCGGTTTCAGTCTCCATACCTGCCGACATGGACCCATGCTTCGTATCCGGCGCCGTCGCATTATGATGTTCTCCGGCTATAAACGCGTCAAGAAGCCGGTCCTGCTCGTCCATCGGCTCGCCAGGCACCGGGGTCTCACGCTCAAGAGTGGCGGCATAATCTGGCACAGGGTTGAATATCATCCTGTTGAGCAATGCCTCCTCGGCCGGATCTATATCCCCGTATGATGACAAGAATGTATCTATGGCATCCACCGTCGTAGGAGTGCAGCTAACTTGTGGCACAGGATAAAGATCATCATAACGTCCTGTCCCCTCGGGATCTATCAGCACCTTCACCCTGCGGCGGTCGGGAACCGATAGCGCCACCCGCTCCACAAGCCTTGCCACTGAGGCATCGTCAAGCCCGGGATGAGGATGGCGTAGCTGAAGCACTACGGGCAACAGGAACGCCGGACACCGGTCGCTCAACATAGCCACATCCCCGGGATCGACCGGATCATCGACAGGTGTCGACAGCAACTTTTTGAAAGTATCGTCAAGATTATCCATAATACAGAATCACCAGTTGCCAAGTGTTGCGTTAAATATAAGTTCCACAAGCTCTTTCGATATCTGCTGGCACAACTCGTCCTGCACATCGGTAAGCATCTCCGACGAGTCGAAGTCCCTGTAGGCCGAGAATGTCTGGTCGACATCGTTCTTGTCATTTTTCGTATCGGTATATTTGACTCGCACAGTGATCGTCAGTCGGGTCTTCGATGCATATGCATCCTCGGTAACAGCCTGAGGCGAGAGATTATAACCCGTTATCTCACCCTCGAGCAAGAGGTCACTCGAACTGTCGACCGTCTGAAGGCGGGTATTACGAGTAACATAGTCAAGCAACTCATTCTCAAATGTCTGCTGTAGGGGAGGATATACCAGCGCAGCACGTATAGGAAAATCACTCACATGGATCGTTCGATAAACAGTATAGTCGATCGCGGCACCGTTAAGGGTATAATTGATACGGCACGACGGAGCCGCGGCGACAAACAGCGCCACAAGCAGTACCGTCCTGACAGCCAGACGTCGCATGGAGTGAGCCTTAAGGGTTTTCATTCAAGATTGTATTCTTTGATTTTACGATATAATGTGCGCTCGGATATGTTCAACTCGGCGGCGGCATTACGCCGACGCCCCATATTGCGTTCCAACGCCCTGCGTATTGTCTCCCGCTCGGTCTCCTCAAGCGTGGCCGCTATCGGTGTGACAGTCTCTGTTACCGGCGCCTCATGTACAGGCCCCGCATCAACCGTCTGCGTGAATCCAAGCCCCTTGTTGTCGCCATATCTCACTATCGAGGTAGGCGTAGCATGCCCCGGCACGACATTCTCATCCTGTATCTCGACATGAGGCGTGATAAGCCGGTCGGCCTTGCCTACACCGGCAACCGACCGTTGCTCGGCCACAAGTCCCCTGAGGTCATCGATCTCCCGCTGAAGCCTGAAAATCATATTGAACAACATGTCTCTCTCACGGTCGTAGGCGCTGTGTCCACCGGCCGCCGGAGTCGCCACCGGGGCAAAACTGTCGACCATATCGGGCAGATACGGCCCCAGTATATCTGCATCGACCTCATTCCCGGCCTGGAACAAGGCAATCTGCTCCACGACATTCTTGAGCTGTCTCACATTACCGGGCCAGCCGTAATGCAATAACATACGCCCGGCCGTCTCATCAAACGTGACACGCGGCGTACGGTACTTCTCGGCAAAATCACCCGAGAACTTTCTGGCAAGCAACAATATGTCATTTCCACGCTCACGCAGAGGCGGAATGTTGATCTGGACTGTCGACAAACGGTAATACAGATCCTCGCGAAACTTACCGCGGCGTACGGCATCGATCATGTCGACATTCGTTGCCGCCACAACCCGTATATTAGTCTTCTGAACAGTCGATGATCCCACCTTGAGAAACTCGCCGCTCTCCAGCACTCGCAACAGCCGCGCCTGAGTGGTAAGCGGCAACTCGGCCACCTCGTCAAGAAAGATTGTTCCACCGTCAGCCTCTTCAAAGTAGCCCTTACGGGTAGCCACCGCCCCCGTAAATGATCCCTTCTCGTGACCGAACAGCTCGGAGTCAATCGTCCCCTCGGGGATAGCACCGCAATTGACAGCTATATATCTGGCATGTTTACGGGGACTGTTCTGATGGATAATCTGCGGAAAAAACTCCTTGCCAGTGCCGCTCTCCCCGGTAACAAGAACCGACAGGTCTATAGGCGCGACACGCACAGCCCGTTCCAGTGCCGCCATCAGCGCCGGAGCATTGCCTACGATACCAAGCCTAAGCTTGGCCGCCGCGACATCCTTATTGTCTGCCATACTACTGACATTCAATTTCATTCCTCTATCTTTAAGTCTGTTACAAACTGTCTAAAACAACGTGCTTCAGTTTCTCATTTGTCACGCAGACTATAGGTCTGCTCGCGCAGGAACTGCCCGAACTCTTCGAGCGACCCCTTGTGACGAGCCTGTTCCTCAACGCTTATGGGGTCTCCCACTGTGATATGAAACGTCTTACCCTTCTTCCTGAATACCTCGGCAGGATGTCTCAGAGTCCTCAGTTGCCAGCATGTGACACCCAGAAAGTTGAACCACCAGCTGTTGGATCCATGAAAGAAAATTGGTACAACAGGCACATTAAGCTGATCGATAAGTCTTATGATATTAGACTGCCATTGACGGTCTTTTAACCTCAGCCGCCAGTTAACCTTGCCGACTGCACCCGCCGGAAAGAACCCGACAGGCTCTCCGCCACGCACCATTCTAATGGCCTCCTTGATACCCTTCATCGACACAGCCTTCTTCTTGGGATCATCGCTCGCCATAGCGTCAACAGCGATAAAATTAGGCCTCATGCCGCTGATATAATTAAGGAACATATTGACCATCACCTTATAACGCGGCCTACGCGAGGCTATAAGGTCAATGAGGATAATCCCGTCGAGAGCACCGAAGTGATGATTACTAACCGTCACAAAAGCGCCCTCGGGAAGATGGTCAAGCACCTGGGCATTGTCAATCTTCAGCTTGATGTCAAGATCGGTCAACAGCCCCCTTACAAAGGCCGGACCCGGATGATCGATATTATGCTCATGTATCTCGTTTACCTTATCCAGTTTCAGGAACTTAAGCAACCACTTCACCAGACGTGGATGCTTACCGAGACGTGGCACCATGCGCGCCACGTCATCAGCGTTGAGCACATCGCGCTTGACAGGCTCAACTACAGATTTGACTTGTTCTTTCGTCTCCATACGCCACAAAGTTACACATTTATTTCCTAATGTCCAACCACCGTACCAACACGAAAAATCCGCACTCCTCGTTCAACCTAAACCTGATAAGCAGAAAAATAAACCGCAAATTACGCGAATTACGCAAAATATATTTGAAGCACAGATTGATCTGATTGGAGGACAATAAATTTTGCGTAATTCGCGGTTGAATCCCAAACATCCGGACAGCCCTTTCATTCTGCGATTATCGTTCCTCCTTAATTATCTACACAGAACGCTTTATGAGCGAAGCGGAGAGAGAATCTGCGCTTCAATCCCACAGCCGGATGGTCCTTCCTTTCTGCGCTTCAGCACTGAATCATGTCAGGACAGTCAGCGTATGAACTTCCTCGCCACAGCCTTACCCGCTGAAGGTATAACCTGTATCAGATACTCACCTCGCGGAAGTGATACGACCGACACTCCGTTACCAGATGGTCCGATCACCGTATTCGCCTCGTAATACGTACGTCCCAGCACATCACTGATAACGATATCAGCCTGTACCTGAGATCCGCTGCTAAGCATTATTTCCGTTCCATGTACCGATATGTCTATCAGGTCATCATCTCCATCAATTCCCTCAGAGGGAATCACTTCATTCATATCCGCACCGCCAGGCAGCAGCCTGCGGCGCACACGCTCCACCTCAGCCGAAGGAGACAAAGCCAGCACCCAGGCAATGCTGTCACTCGACACAACCCTGTCATTGAGAAACGTAGTGTCGATACGTTTGAATGCCTGAGGGAATGACATATACCGATCCATAATACGATAACACTCTGTCACAGTCGTATACTTCGCCGAATCGGGCAACGACGCAAAGACAGTAAGACTGTCAGCCGTCACGCTCCAGCGCATAGTGACAATATCGTGATGCAGAACCGCACCGGATACCGAATCCCCGGACGGCATCACAAGCATTCCCCTTACCGCTGGCGCAACAGTCGAATATCCCTCACCTGTCACAAACCGGGACTGATGGATACGACCTTTAAATCCGAAACTCTCCGAGCCTCCGTCTTCTCCCGGCATTCCCCGCAATATACCCGGCGAGAAAACAACACGATACGAACGGGTCTCGGCACACGTCTGTAATACCGAATCTCCGTCAGTCGTATAAAAATCAAACCTTTTCACCGGAGACCACACCCTGTCGCAGTCCCCTGTATCAACACGATAACCAACTTCCGGCCCGACCGGATCATACTGCATAAGATTCCAGACCCTGCCGTTCACCGGCACATCGGCAACAGGCTGCACTGTGTATTCAGTGCGCGCGACAGCGCAAAGACCTGACAACACGAGAAACAAGACAACACCACACCTCATAACCTAAACAATTAAAGTTCCATAACACCTGCAAGATACCGATTTATTCCCAATTCGCCAAATACCCGATCAAAAAGATTCCACAAAACCGCCCCATCTTTCGTTAAACCTCCATATATCCTCGCCGATGAGCTCGACCAGCATGCCGGCACAGTAGCTGTAGGGGCTGAGGTGCGGGTAGTCCTGTGCCTTGGGGTCCGGTCGGTTGAACAGAGCTCGGTCATTGAAGAGCATGCGGGCCTCGAAGTCGTGGAAGTTCAGGCCCCGGCGTGTTTCGAACTCGTTTTCTCGCATGCGCTCGAACGGCTCGCTGAAGCTTAGGGTGCCGCTGTATTTGTAGCGGTTCTGTTCCTGTCCGGTGGAGGTGGCCGTGGGGAGGCCGTAGGGGTAGTAGTCGGTGGTCCGTATGAAATACAATAGTAGCATCCCGCAGGACGAACACGTCGGATGCAATAGTGTATTGTTTTTATTCGGTGGCATTTTATAATATCTTACAGTAAAGGAAATGGGAATCCTGTTCTATTAATTTCGTTTTCGGTTATATTAATGACACTTCCTGAATCTGTATATATTGTCCAATCGCCAACAAAATAAGCATCAATAATATAATCCTCATCATCAGTACTGAGTATCCAGCCTTCCGCACGTATTTTTCCACAGTTATCATAAAAGCTTACATATGCCTGATAACATAGCAGTGGCTGAACATATCCTGTAAAATATTTATTCTGACTGTCAATAAAATCAGTATTTACACCGATATTTGTAATCGTTGATTCTAAGTACCCATTGGGATGATAATAGACAATATACTTAATTTGCCCATTGCAATACATTTTTTCACAGAATAGATAATATGAACTATCTTGTTGTTTATAAATTTTTGAAGGACCATTTTTTGTTCCATTAGAATAATACAATGTCTCTATTCTATTTGAATTCTCTTTAACCCATAATCCGGTTTTAACACCTTGATCTGTTGTGATATTAATACAATCCTGTGATAATTCAATTGGTTCCAGCTTAATCTCAGCTATGACCTTATAGCATGATAATATTATCATTATAAAAATAAAATACTTGTTCATAGGGCATATTATATTTATTATCTTCGTATTATCACTCCTATAATATTGTTTTCTTGTGAATTTTGATAGAAATTCTTAATAAATTCAGTCCAACTATTACGATCTATTAATAGACATCCTTCAGAAACGCCAGTCCCATTTTCTGTAATTCCGGTGTAATTATTAATTCCGGCTTTATGTATATTGATATATTTTGCATATGTTATCCCATCTTTTTGTGATGGATTCTGTTTTCCCAATTCGATTGTATTATTTTTAAAATCAGACGTTCCCACATCTCCTAATCTTAATGCATTATACTGACTTTTACCATGCTTTCCTGTATGAGCTTCATATAAACCACCTGGGATTGTTGCAAATTTGTTTGTATCAGAGGGATAAGTGCATGCATCAAAGCTTTCCGTTATGCCATCTAATTTATAAACTGTTGCTGTTGAGGTGCCTATATTATAAGATGATTTTAAATTAAAAGTGCCGTTAATACCACTTTCTGAAAATAATATTGCTTGCTCATAAAGTCCATCCAATAAATTACCTTCATTATCATATGAGTCTTTGACATCAATCCATATAAAATCATAAATCTCACCAGTTTCTTCGTTAACTGATGGTTTCCAAGCCTCGCCGGTGGGGTCGATGTAGCGTATGGGGTTGCCGGCGCAGTAGCTGTAGGGGCTGAGGTGCGAATAGTCCTGTGCCTTGGGGTCGGGACGGTTGAACATGGCGCGGTCGCTGAAAAGCATGCGGGCCTCGAAGTCGTGGAAGTTCAGGCCCCGGCGTGTTTCGAACTCTTTGCCGCTGTATTTATAGCGGTTCTGCTCCTGTCCGGTGGAGGTGGCCATGGGAAGGCCGTAGGGGTAGTAATCGGTGGTCTGTGTGACGATGCCTGAGTCCGGTTCGACGACGGCGCGTACATTTCCCTGATGGTCCGTGATATGTGACAGTGTTATACCGTCATAAAGTATCTCTCCCCAGGGGATCCTGATTATTTCGAGCGACGGAATCCGCAGCGGATGGCGGTCATGCATGCTGAATTCGAACGGTCCGATATAGTATCGGGTTACTGATGGCGCCTCGTGCGGTGTTTCCGAGACTCCCGACGAGAGTTTACGCCCGTCGGAGCTACAGACGTACCGGGCTGTCAGTGTGCCGTCGGTGCCCCTTATGGCCACCGGCTGTCCCGTGGGGGCGTACTCTATAATTCCTATCCCCCGGGCGCTGTCGCTGTACAGGGCTCCGTCGGCATCGTATGTATAGTCGGACCTGTCTCCGGCGAAATCCGATGATGATTCCAGAATCACGGGGTCGGCGTCATCCTGTATACGTATGACCCGGTTCCCGTCGTATGAATATGTCAGGTCGTCGACGGTGCCTGCGGTGCCGTCTGACATCATGCCGCGGCGTGTCACCGAGAGCGGACCGGAGTTGAGCGTATAGCTGTATGCGGTACTGTATCCGTCGGAGGATGTCATCCCGGCAAGTCGGTTCATCCTGTCGTACGAGAACTGACGCGTGACCGGGCTTCCGCCGCTGTATGACACCGTCATCCGCGATATGTTTCCGTTGCGGCAAGGTGTTTCTCCGTTCTCGTATCCCAGCGTCTGCGAGAATACAGGAGAGGTTACCGATGTCACCTCTCCCCGCATATTGTAGGTATAGCCGACAGTCGTGCCCGTGCTGACACTTTCAAGCTGTCCGAGAGCGTTGTAGGTGTATTGCGGAGAATTGGCCGTGCCGGGCTCCGGAGCCGGCCTGTCGCCCATCACGGCGGTGGCCCGGAGCAGGCTCCCCTTCGGGTCGCGGGATGATGTGCTCCTGAGCAGACAGCATGGACCGTCGACATTCACATACTCCCGTCCTGAGGTCTCGTATCCCAGACGGGAGTATCCGCGTGACACGGTGTGGAATATCCCCGGCAGCATCGTTGAGGAGACCTCGGCCGTGCGGTTACCCTCTGTATCATAACCGCAGACCGAATATACCGACCGGACGGCATCGGATACTGTGACACCGCCACTGTCCCGACAGCTGTAATAAGCTGTCCTTGCCGCAGCAGGACGGCCCCGCACGAGGGCGGAATCAAGACTCAGTGTGTCGGCAGGCAGAGTCCGGAACCCGTCCATGGACAGGCAGCCGTACGAGTCGTAGTAGCTGGCGGAGGTCACCGCGGCATCCTGCAGGACGAGCCCTTCAGGTGCAGGATATCCCGTGCCGCCTATCCCGTCGTCCGAGCCGCTGTATGATGTTGTCATCACGGGCACACTGTCAGCCGCCGGCATCTCTCCGTATGATATGCCGGTGACGGCAATACGTCCTATGGGATCGTAAAGGGTGAACTCCGTCTCTCCCCTCCCGCGCATCGCGGCGGTCTGACGGAACGCCGGCCGGTTCAGCGGGTCATAGCGCATCTCCACAGCTCCGGCTCCCGGCACCCTGGAGTAGACAAGGTTGCCGCGTCGGTCATAACGGCAGACAAAGGCGTACCGTTCCATCTCAGCGTCACTCCGGGTCCAGGTCTTCCCCTCCCGGGTCATCAGGGCCGCACCCTTTGGCTGGATGATGACGCGTACATTCCCGAGAACGTCATACAGCCGGTAGGTGTCGGCAAAGGTATTGTCGGAGACAACACGCCGCTCGAGTATCACGAACCCGCGCCAGTCGGTGAACGTCAGCAGGGTACAGCCGTCAGGACCGGTCGTGCGCGTGACGTCGAGGGCGCCGGCCGGATAGTATCCGCCGAGGGTCACACTCTCGCTGTCACGCCTGTCGGCCAGCCGGTAGCGCCGACACCGGAGCATGCCGTCCTTCTCATTATTACACAGATATTCATACCGTCCGGGATGTTCCCGCATCGCCTCGCCCTCCCTGAGCACCTGCACCGGCCGGTCATCGGCCGTCGTCCTGTAGGTCAGCTGTGAGAACGGACGGCTGTCGCCATAGTATCCGGCCGCTGTCGACGGGAAATCACTCACATAGCCGTCATCGCCGGACGGAACTGGCAGATACCGTCTCACCGGACGGTCAAGGGCATCGTATGTGACGGCCGACCTCACAAGACCTCCGCCGGCGACATGACTGACAGTCTGGACCGGCAGTCCGAATCCGTCGTAATACGTAACATCGGATGCCTGGCCAGAAGTGTCATGCACGGTGGCTGTGATACGGTTGGCCCTGCGGTCACCGGTCTGCGGCACACTGTCCCCGTAAAACTGATATGTATAGGATGCCACGAGGTCTCCGGCGGTATTACGCTCCTCAGACAGCCTGCCGGCGGAGTAGCCGAACCGCCGAACCTGACCCGACGGGGTGGTTATTGACGTACATCCGACTAACGGACGGTGTGTATACCGGGTTGTCAGCCCTACGTCAGGCAGGCTCAGTTCCGACAGCAGGCTGTACCCCGGTTCCCACCGGGCGCTGATCCTGCGCCCCCCGCGGTCGGTCATCGACGTGATGTTGCCCTGTATGTCGTAACTGTGATATCTCTGCTCAGAGATAATTGCTCTGAGTCCGTCCTGTCTTTCGGCAGTCTCCACCGTGACACGATGCGGCAGAGTAAGGCTATGGCCTCCTCCGCCCTCAAATATGGAATAACGGTAACGCGTTATCACTGAATCGCGGCCCTGAGATGTCGAGAATACCCTTTTTTCGGCCAGAGGGAGATTCTTTATGCCATGCGCCGATGCGTTTCTGAGCACTGACGATGTTACCGCATGTCTGGTCAGGGCGTTATATATTGCTACTGATTCGTCTCCGCATGTTGTGATCGATCCCAGCGGACGTAACTGCATGCCTGAGACGGTAAGCAGACTGTCTGAATAAAAACCCGGAAGCTGTTCTGTTCCGGAGCCTTTCGGTTTAATTATGTATGATGTGGTTTTTGTGCGTCTGTTCCCGTCAGGATATATGTCAGTGACTGTATGCGAATTCATTACCAGCCTTTTTGATCTTAAGTACGTGACGAAGTAATGTACGTCATTCATATCGGTAACGTTCAGCTGGCTCTGACAGGTCTGCATCATACTGCTTCCGACAAAACGGAATACAACGCTTTCGGCGTATATGCCGGTGCGGTACTGTTCATCCTCTGCAGCCGAGTATGAAAAACGTTCTATGACACGTGGCTGATATGTGGAATTAATCCATTCATATACCGTTTTGGCTGTGAGCAGCGGAGACACACCTTTCTGCTCCTGAGAATAACCTCTGGTGGGATTCAGTTCAATGAGACGTTTTTCTGAGTCTGAGTATGTCTTCCCGACAAGATTTCCGAGATTCTTCCCGGCTTCGGAATGATGGCTCAGGTATGTGTTTCCGTGAAATCCGTGCCATTCACCCGTGACAACAGGACATGTCATATGGCTAAGATCATATTCATAGACTGTCTGCACAGGTTTGTCAACGCCAGTTCCCGATAAAGTCTCCGTCACTTTTCCGTAATAGATGCGGGCATTCTCCAGTGGCGCTCCGCGCAGTCTAGCCGATGCCGACAGCACACAGCTGAGTGAATAGCAGTATGTCTGATAGGACACGTTGCCGAAATGTGTTCCCGACAGGATACGGAAATCTTTGTCGAGAAAAGATCCCAGTTCTATACTGCTACTTGGATTCTCATACCGGTATGACCTCGTGCGGTGGCGTCCGGTTACCGCGTCGGTTGTGGTGATGTTTTTCACACGGTTTCCTATGATCATCTCACCCTTCAGCACTCCGCCCGAAACATATATGGATGACGGTTCATATTTCAGAGAAGTCGTCACCCCGGCAATGTCTGTGACGGTACAGAGCGAGTGGCTCGCGATGCAGTACCGGTTTCCCTCACGGTCAGGCATCCGGTTTAAGTCTGTGTTCAGCACACTCATACTTTCTGCGTTCAGTCTGTTCCGGCCATTGGGATATCCGAACAGGTCATACCCGTCATAGGGCGCCTCTTCACAGTAAGAAAACCTGTAACTGCCGGTTATCATATTGTCACTGCTTATTGTCAGACCGTCCAGACGGCGCCGGTTGTCCGAAAACATTCCGGCGTTATCAAAGTCAACCCTGCGGATCTCGTTGAAACTGTTGTCCAGGACTCTGATCCTCCTGATGCAGTCTGCAGGTCTGTCATGAAGTTTCTGATCACCGCACATGCTGATGTCAAAAATGATTCGTCCTGACTGTGCCGTTATCTCATAAGGTATCCGCTGGTCGTGGTATATGGTGCGGCTTGTGCTTCCGTCCTGTGAAAAGGAGACTGACCTGGTGTCATATTCTGGTGTCGCAGGGGTGCTGTAATTGTAGCTGTAGCTGAAACATGTAAGGCCGGTGTTGTGGTCCGACCGCCATCCCTGCATCGGATAATACGAAATACTGACCGCATCGGTAATCTCCGGATGGCTTATGCGCGTGACATGCCACGCCGTGACAGCTCCATCGTAGCTGCGGTCATAATATTCAGCCGTATCGGGATGCGGAATATACTGATATGACGTATGTTCCTGTTCAGTCATCAGGTATCTCAATCCGTCGGGAGTTGTGATTGAAAACGACTCGGTGGCCAGGCTGTTGCGGCTGTCGGCCTTACGTTCGATCACAACATCATTCTGCGGAAGCTGCACGATTGATCCGTTTACTATCATGAACGAACCCGAATAGCCCGGTATATTGTAGCTGTACATGTCATATTCGGTCTCGGTCCGGCATTCGATGACGGACCTGAGATAGTCGATGTCATAGGGTATGTCCCTGACGTCGAATGTGACCTGCTGATTGCTCCCGCCCCGCCATTCGTCGGGGAACCCGTTTACCTGACGGGAGACCGACCCCAGACCGGTCAGCGACCATCCGAGACCAACCGCCGACTGCATGTCCCGTTTTTTTATTCCGCCGGTGCGGTAACTCAGAGACAGAGATACACCGGCCGGACAGCCGGGCAATTCAGCCAGAGGTATCCGGATGTCGGCACTGCCCGAAGCATAGCTCACGGGAAAATCGCTGTATTGTCTCATCGCCGCGACCTCAGGCGACGGCCCTATGATACACTCGCCGCCGACCGGAGGTGTCGCCCACTTATTGCTGTTCTCCTGCGCCTTAATGGCAGACGTACAGCATGCCAGCACCGGAAGTACCGCAAATCGGAGAGGCAACGGGAGGAGTTTCATGGCCGGGAGAGATCAGTGTGACAGTTATTTGGATTTCTCCCGCAATTTACTACTCTTTCTCGCCCTTTCCAAATTTTTTCGCTGAAATAATAAATTTCGTCAAAAAAACAGATAAACTGAATTCTATTTACGTATATTAACCGAATAATTATACAATCATGTTATTTCCCAATATTTGTTAACGTGGCGGTCGTTTTTGTCCACTTCATTGTTATAGAAACAGCGGGAATATGTACCTTTGCGCCGATCTGTGACGTCGACCGTCTTTCATATCGGGCTAAAGCCGATTGATTTTCAACGTATTGACTTTATTTATGAGCATATCAGGAACTAATATACTTACATCTCTCCCCACCAATATCGCCAACGACCGCCCCGATGCAATCGTGTATCACGAATACATGGACGGAGAATGGAAAGCAGTAGACCGGGCATCGTTTGCCTCACTTGTCGACAATGCCGCCATGGCCATGGAGACACTCGGCATCGAGCCGGGTGACCGCATAGCGATTTTCTCATCAAACCGCGCCGGCTGTCTCGTAGCCGACTTCGGTGCATACTCCCTGCGCGCCATACCGGTATCGCTTTACTCCACCAGCTCGACCGAGCAAGTAAGATACATTCTCAACGACTCCGGCGCCCGACTCATATTCGTAGGCAACAACTCACAGCTCACCGCAGTGCGCGAAATAGCCTCACAGTGCCCCCGGTTGCAACATATCATAGGCTTGTCCGACTCGATCGACCAACCCGAGAACGAGCCATGCTATATATCATACAATGACTTCCTGGCCTTTGGAGCATCAGCCTCACAGGCTTGCCGCGACGAGGTAAACCGCCGTCGTTCAGAGGCGACGCCCGATGATATCGCGACTCTTATCTATACGTCAGGAACCACCGGCGAGCCCAAAGGAGCCATCCTCTCCCACTCATGCTTCAACGCCTGTCTCGACATCCACCGTCGCTGGCTCACCAATATCACCGACCGCGACACCTCATTGTGCTTCCTACCCCTTAGCCACATCTTCGAAAAAGCCTGGACCTACTTCTGCATCCATATAGGAGTCGAAGTATATATCAACACCGACCCGAGAGAAGTCCAGTCGGTAATAAAACAGGTGCGCCCGACATGCATGTGCAGCGTCCCGCGATTTTGGGAAAAAGCCTACGCCGCTGTCCAGGAACGAATATCGGCAATGAATCCCGCCATGCGCCTGATTGTCAAACGCGCGATCGCCATCGGACGCCGCCGCAACCTGCATTACAGACGTCTCGGCCTCAAAGTCCCGTCATGGCTCGAAGCCCGATACAGATTCTACGACCGACTCGTATTCAACACCTTGCGACGCGCCATGGGCGTCGACCGAGGCAACATATACCCCACCGCAGGAGCTCCGTTAAGCACCAATATAATCGAGTTCTTCCAGGCGGCCGGAGTCAACATCGTCATAGGCTATGGGCTCAGCGAGACCACAGCCACCGTATCGGCCTATCCATTTGCCGGTTACGAGATCGGCTCGGTAGGCAAAGTCATCGAAGGCATTGAAGTGAAGATAGGCGATGAAAACGAAATTCTCGTCAAAGGACCCACCATAATGAAAGGCTACTACAACAAACCGGCCGAGACTGAGGCCGCATTTACAGCCGACGGATGGTTCCGCACAGGCGATGCCGGATACATAGACGACTCAGGAGCCATTGTCCTCACCGAACGTCTTAAAGACCTGTTCAAAACATCAAACGGAAAGTACATCGCCCCGCAGGCCCTGGAGACACGCCTTGGCGAAGACAAATACATAGAGCAGGTAGCAGTCATCGGCAACAACCGCAAATACGTGACTGCCATCATCATACCGGCATTCGAGGCAATCAAGGAGTATGCCCGCAAGAAGCATATCAAATACCGCACTCTTGACGAACTGGTACACGACAGCGACATACGCCGGCTAATCGAGGAACGTATTGAAAAACTACAGAAAAGTTTCGCGCCTTTTGAGAAGATCAAGAAATTCACTCTCCTGCCGCGCGAATTCACAATGGAGAACGGAGAACTGACCAATACATTGAAAATCAGACGACCGGTCATCAACCGCAACTACGCCCGCGAGATCGAGGCTATGTATGCATGAGATAATCCAGAGCCTCTGCGGCATCGGTTATATATCTCACCGACCCGTCACGCTTGAGCCACGTCATCTGCTTCTTGGCATACACACGTGTATTTTTTCCAATTCTGGCTATAGCCGTCTCTCGATCCATAACGCCGTCGAACATAGCAAACAACTCCTTATAACCCACCGTATTAAGCGAGTTGAGATGCCGCTTGGGATACACTCGCCGCGCTTCGTCTTCCATGCCGGACGCCATCATTGCGCCTACACGACAGTTGATACGGTCAAACAATTCTTCACGCGGGCGTGTGACTGCAAATTTCACTATATTAAACTCACGCTCAACCAGTTGGCCGGTAAGCAATGACGAGTATGGCAGTCCGGCCTCCAGCGACACCTCCAGCGCATGCACAAGTCGCTTGTGGTTCTTAAGATCCGGAGCCTTGGCAAGATAGGCTGGATCAACAACCTTAAGCCGTTCGATAAGAGCCTCCACCCCACCTTCAAGATACACCCGGAGAGCAGCCTCCCTATTGGCATTACTTACAGTGGGCAACTTGTCAATACCGTTACACACGGCATCGATGTACATCATTGAGCCCCCACACATTACGGCATAGTCCGACCGCACCCACAACTTGGGTAGCAACGCCATCACATCCTCCTCAAACCGTGCCGCGCTGTAATAGTCTTCCAGTTCAAGATTGCCCACAAGATAATGTGGCACAGCCGCCAACTGACGTGCAGTAGGTGCGGCCGTGCCTATCGGAAGTTCACGATACATCTGGCGCGAATCAGCCGAAATAATCTCACATCCAAGCGACTGCGCCATCTCGACAGCGATATCGGTTTTTCCCGAACCGGTCGGCCCGGTGACTACGACCAGGGTCTTTTCATATTTCCTCATCAATTACTTCTCGGCAACAAGGCGGGCGATCTCCACAACCACCTGCATGGCCTTCTCCATCGATGGTATGGGCAGGAATTCATAGCGGCCATGGAAATTAAGTCCGCCGGCAAAGATATTCGGGCACGGCAACCCCTTGAACGACAGCTGAGCACCGTCTGTCCCGCCACGAATAGGAACCACTACAGGAGTGACATCGACATTCTTCATGGCCTGCTCGGCTATCTCAACAACATGCATGACAGGTTCGATCTTTTCACGCATGTTGTAGTACTGATCCTTGATATCGATCGAAGCACAATCAGGGAACTCGTTGTTAATCTTGCGGGTAAGATGTTCCAACTCCTTCTTGCGACGCTCGAAACGGTCACGGTCATGATCACGTATTATGTAGGTGAGCACAGTCTCCTCGACTGTTCCGTTTACCGAAACAAGGTGATAGAATCCTTCGTAATCCTCTGTATGTTCGGGGGTTTCCCAGCGCGGCAGCATGATTATGAACTGATTGGCGATTCTCATCGAGTTGATCATCTTATGCTTGGCATATCCCGGATGGACATTACGCCCCTTGAAAGTGACACGGGCTACGGCAGCATTGAAGTTCTCGAACTCCAGTTCGCCTATCTCGCCTCCATCCATTGTGTAGCCCCAGTCGGCTCCAAACAGGTCGACATCAAACTTGTGTGCCCCCTGGCCTATTTCCTCATCGGGATTGAATGCTATTCTAACCTTGCCATGTTTCACCTCGGGATGTTCCTTAAGATACTCCACCGCCGACACAATCTCAGCCACACCGGCCTTGTCATCGGCACCCAACAGCGTGGTTCCATCCGTAACTATCAGATTCTGGCCCTTGTAGTGCAACAGCTCGGGGAACTGTCCGGGAGTCAAGACAATACCTTGCTCGGCATTCAACACAATATCGCCTCCGTCATAGTCCTTTACAATACGAGGCTTAACATTATGGCCCGACATGTCGGGCGACGTGTCAAGATGTGCTATAAATCCCACTGTAGGAACCTCCCGGTCTATGTTTGAAGGCAAAGTAGCCATCAGATAGCCGTTATCGTCCAGTGTTATATCCTCGAGACCAAGCTCACGAAGTTCCTTTTCAAGATATTGAGCGAAGATCATCTGCCAGGGGGTTGACGGAGTCAGATTGGTGAGTTCGTCACTCTGTGTGTCAAACGACACGTATTTCAAAAAACGGTCAACAATATGCGTCATGGTATGTAAGTTTTTATTTGGCACAAAATTAGCGAAAAATCACAATATACCCACCTCCGACACGTTATTTATATGTAAAATCGGCTCTATGAACCTTACAAAGCACTCC
This sequence comes from uncultured Muribaculaceae bacterium, assembly GCA_964018905.1. GTDB lineage: Bacteria > Bacteroidota > Bacteroidia > Bacteroidales > Muribaculaceae > JAAVFS01. Next base: position 47,955 of record CAXHRO010000006.1, on the reverse strand, counting down.
ATATATCCTTTTTTCATCCTACTGCTTACTGCTTCCCTGTCATTAACAGCCCGGGCATTCTCTACCGATACATACACACCGTCATCGGTACTCTCATCCGGCACCTGGGTAAAAGTGAGCGTATCAGAGAGTGGCATGCACTTCCTGCCGGCCGCCAGGCTCCGGGCTATGGGATTCAACGATCCACTGCGCGTAAGAGTCTACGGATATGGAGCGTCAAGGCTTCCCGACCGTCTTAACCGGGACTCATACATAGACGACCTGCCAATGCTTCAGTCGACAAACACCTCGGCAGGCGTATATTTCTATGCCACAGGCCCTGTATCCTATCCTCTTGTATCGGGTAACCATTTCTCGATAGAGATTAACCCGTACACAACACTGGGATACTACTTCCTTACCGAATCGGACACACCCCTGCGCGATATTCCCTCGTCACCCGGCATCAATGCCGAGATCGCAACATCCTATCAAGAAAGCATTTATCACAAACGCGAAATATATAGCGCAGGCGAGACCGGTCATAAACTTCTTGGCGAAGACTTTCTCACCCAGCGCACACAATCATTCACATTCAATACCCCGGGACGCATCTCCGGCTCCAAGGCATGGATCGAATGTTCATTCTGGGCCAACAGCAGCAGTTCATCACGCATAGTCCTGTCGGTCAATGACAATGCCCTCACCTACACCCCATCCGACAACATAGCCGGCAACTCCGACCACTATCGTCACGCCTATACGACAGTGACTCGCAAGACATTCGATCTCGACAGCGACAAAGCCCGCATCACCGTGAACTATAGCCCAACAGCCATCCCCTCGATGGCCCGCCTCGACTATCTTGTAATGAACTATGAACGTCGGCTCGAACTCTCGGCAGGGTCGGCCACATTCCGGCTCGTCTCAAAAGGCGGCTCTCTGTCAGGCGCATCAGCCGCAACACATCTATGGGATGTCACAGACCCCCTTGACATAAAATCACCAGAGTCCACTCTTGACTCATCCACATTACAGTGGCGCCCCATAACCGATGGGCTACGACAATACGTTGCCTGGCAGGAGGGTGCGACACTCCCGTCTCCGGTCATGGTGGAACGCATAGACAACCAGGATCTGCATGCCCAACCGGTACCCGACATGGTGATATTCACCCACCGCGACTGGCGATCGCAGGCCGAGCGTGTGGCCAATCTTCACCGTGACAGCGAGACCGATCCCCTCAATGTGCTCGTCGTCGAACAGCAGGAAGTCTTCAACGAATTCTCATCGGGTTCACCCGACGCCAACGCATTGCGGCATCTTCTGAAAATGTTCTGGGACAGATCATCCTCCACCGCCGACGACAACGGCTCACACCGCCTGCGTTACGCTCTGATCATGGGGCGCAGCACCTACGACAATCGCCGCATAACCCCGGTCATATCATCGCTAAACTATCCCACAGTACCCGGATGGCAAACCGAGTCATCTGACCACGACAATACATCGTTCACCACCGACGACATATACGCGTTGCTCTCTGACGGCGCGGGAGGCTCGGCATCGGCCATGGGCTCAGGATACCAGTGCATAGCCGTCGGCCGCATGCCGGTAGTGTCCCTCAACGACGCCCGCAATGTCGTCGACAAGCTCCATGCCTATGTCAACAGTCCTGTCAACAGCAGCTGGAAGAACCGCGCTCTCATGATTGCCGACGACGAGAACGGCGGCTTATTCATGACCCACACCGAGGACATGATAACCAACGCATTATCGGTACCGGGCAGTGAACGCATAATATGGGACAAGATATACATCGATGCCTATGAAAAGCAGAACAGCACATACCCCGGGGCCCGCACCGACATGTTCCGCGCCCTTACCGAGGGTGTGATATGGTGGAACTTTGCAGGCCACGCCAATCCCACATCATGGACCGGAGACGGACTGATGACATATACCGATATCAACAACCTATATCTCAAGCACTTCCCATTTGTAGTAGCAGCCACATGCGACTTCGTGAGATGGGACGCATCAACGATATCAGCCGCCGAAATACTATACCGTAGCGAAGGCTCTGGCATAATCGGAGCCTTCAGCGCCACCCGTCCGGCTTTGATCGGAGACAACGGCTTGTTGATGAAACAGATGGGCTATCACATGTTCGCGCTCGACAGCGAGGGACGCAACCTGCCTGTCGGCGAGATCATGAGGCGCACCAAGAACGGCAGCGCAGGCTCAGGCACATGGTCCAACGAGAACAAACTCCGTTACGTATTTCTCGGCGACCCGGCCATGAGACTCTGCATACCGGTCAACCGTGTATCTCTCGACGCCATAGACGGCTCGGTCCCCTCTCTTGAGAACCAGACTACCATGATGGCCTCAAGCGATGTTACTCTCGAAGGATCGGTAACCGATACCGACGGCAACACAATCAATGATTTCAACGGCAAGCTGTTTCTCACTCTTTATGACGCCGAGCACAGCACCACATCCAACGGCAACGGCAAGGACGGTGAAAAGGTGACATTCGAGCAACACGGAGACCGTCTGCAAGCACAGATTGACACCATCATTAACGGACGATACAAAGTCAATCTGATCATGCCCTCAGAGATAGCAAACAACTTCAGGCCGGCGACTCTCAACATGTATGCCGTATCGGACGATGGCCGGGATGCCACAGGCGTGAACTCCGACTTCTATGTATTCGGCACCGATGAAAATTCAATTGCCGACGACCAGCCGCCTGTGATCGAAGCATTCTATATCAACCACTCCAGCTTCAACAGCGGAGATGACGTAAACAACACACCGGTGGTCATAGCCGAGATACGCGACAACCGCTCTATCAACCTGTCTACCGCCGGAATAGGACACCAGATGTTGCTTACCATTGACGGACGCTCGCTCACCGACACACCACTTTACTACACCCCGTATAGCGACGGTACCCCGGGCGGCACACTCGTCTACCAGCTCGGCGAGCTGGGGCAAGGCAATCACGACCTACGGCTAAGAGTATGGGACACAGCCGGAAACTCAACCACCGCCACCATCGGTTTCAATGTAATTCCGGGCCTCAACCCGTTCATATACGATATCTACGCCACCCCCAATCCGGCACAGACCCAGACATGCTTTTACATCTCTCATGACCGTCCCGACTCACGTATCACAGTCAACATCGAGGTATTCAACATGTTAGGAAAACAGATCTGGGCAACATCAATAAACGGAATGAGCGACACCCTCCGATCGTTCCCCGTCAACTGGGATCTCACCGACAACGCCGGCCACCGCGTGGCACGTGGCATCTATCTATATCGAGCCTCGATCACATCGACCTCCGACGGAACCACCTCCACTACCAGAACAAAGCGCATAGCAGTCACCGCTCCATGAGCGCCACCACATACACGACACACTCTCAAAACCTCAATTACAAGCTCTTATCCACTTTCAATTCTCGATATTTATAGTACCTTTGTTGAGCCAATCTCTATTCATCCAACGTCGGCAAGCAAAGGCTGATGGCTCATATATGACAAATTCCAATTAGGAACTCGACAGCCAAGACATCAAAAGTTGCCATCGGTGCATTACCGCCATATTGAAGAAACTTACCGTCAAAGACATAGGATAGGACCAGAAGGAATAGATTATCGAAATTCGTCGAAATTCGAATTTTAGAAGTACTTTACCGGTAATTCACTATTCTTTCGTATCTTTGCAAATCAAAATATTCTCAAAACCAGTTACTGATTTAACCATGTCTATAGATAATCTTATACAACAGGCTGTCGCCCGCGCGGTCAAAGAGCTTTACAATATTGACACCGCCCCGGACGCAATAATCCCCCAGACTACAAAGAAAGAGTTTGAGGGCAATCTCACCATCGTCGTGTTCCCCTGGGTCAAAGCCGCTAGAAAAAGCCCCGAACAAGTCGGCACCGAGATAGGCAACTGGCTCGTAGACAACGAGCCTGCCGTCGACCGCTTCAATGTCATCAAAGGATTCCTCAACATAGTGATCGAGCCGACATTCTGGAACACGGTTCTGAAACATATCCAGGATACCCCCTCATACGGCATAAGCACCCCGACCGAGGATTCTCCTCTGGTAATGGTAGAGTACTCGTCGCCCAACACCAACAAGCCTCTCCACCTTGGCCACGTTCGCAACAACCTGCTTGGTTACAGCCTTGCCTGCATACTGAAAGCATGCGGCAACCGTGTCGTTAAGACCAACATCGTCAACGACCGAGGTATCCATATATGCAAATCCATGCTCGCCTGGAAAAAATGGGGAGAAGGAGCCACACCCGAGTCGACCGGCAAAAAAGGGGACCATCTAATCGGTGACTTCTACGTCCTGTTTGACAAGCACTTCAAGGAGGAGGTCAAGTCCATCATGGCCACAGAAAACATGACCGAGGATGAAGCGAAAGCCGCATCTCCACTGATGCAGGAGGCCCGCGAGATGCTCGTCAAGTGGGAACAGCGCGACCCTGAGATAAGACAGATGTGGCAGATGATGAACGAATGGGTATATGCCGGATTTGACCAGACCTACAAGCGCATGGGCGTATCGTTCGACAAGATCTACTATGAGAGCGACACCTACCTTGAAGGCAAGGAAAAAGTTCTCGAAGGTCTCGAAAAAGGTATCATGTACCGCAAGGAAGACGGATCGGTATGGGCCGATCTCACCGACGACGGTCTCGACCACAAACTGTTGTTACGCAGCGACGGCACATCAGTCTACATGACACAGGACATAGGCACAGCCAAGCTACGCTATGCCGACTATCCCATCGACAAGATGATCTACGTCGTAGGCAACGAGCAAAACTACCACTTCCAGGTATTGTCACTCCTGCTCGATAAGCTCGGATTCAAATGGGGCAAAGATCTGGTTCACTTCTCATACGGTATGGTCGAGCTCCCCGAGGGCAAGATGAAGAGCCGCGAGGGAACCGTTGTCGATGCCGACGACCTCATGGACGAAATGGTTACCACCGCACGCGAAGTGTCAAGCGAATTAGGCAAGCTTGACGGACTCACCGCTGACGATGCCGAGGCTATAGCCGAGACTGTAGGCCTGGGCGCACTCAAATACTTCCTGCTCAAGGTCGATCCGCGCAAGAACATGACATTCAACCCCAAGGAGACTATCGACTTCAACGGCAACACAGGCCCATTCATCCAGTATACCTATGCACGCATACGCTCGGTTCTGCGCCGCGCCGGTGACGAAGGCATACAGACGGTCGACTATCTTGGCGTACAACCCAACGAGAAGGAAATTGCCCTCATACAGGCCATCGCCGACTTCCCCTCGACAGTAGCCGAGGCCGGACGCTCCTACAGCCCGGCTCTCATTGCCAACTACGTCTATGATCTCGTGAAGCAGTACAACCAGTTCTACCACGACTATTCTATACTTAAGGAGGAAGATGCCGCCGTGCGCTCACTGCGACTGGCATTGTGCGATACTACAGCTCGCGTAATCAAGACCGGAATGGGACTGCTCGGCATAAATGTGCCGGAGCGAATGTAAGAGTCGGTTCGACAATAAAAATGGCACGGAATTTGTTTAACCGATAAACACACTATAAAAACTACAGATTATGAATAACTACTATCAGACAAGCTACGACACACAGGCACTCGACACCCACGTGTCACGTATCATGAAAAGCGTCTACCTAAAGATGTTCCTTGCCCTTCTCGTCACGGCACTCACAGCGTGGATGGTTCCCTTTATACCGGGAATATCCGACATCACTCTGAGCCGAGGAGGATACCTCGTTCTCGCCATCATCGAGATCGGCCTTGTAATAGGCATATCGGCAGGTATCAACAAGATGTCATCGACTACCGCCACACTGCTGTTCTTCCTGTTCTCGATTGTCAACGGAGCCACACTCTCGATAATATTCCTGGCATTCTCGCCCGAGTCGATACTCAAGACATTCCTTATCACGGCCGGAACATTCGGCGCCATGAGTATCTACGGATACTTTACCGATAAGGATCTCACACGCATCGGTTCCCTCCTGTTCATGGCACTTATAGGCCTGGTTATATGCTCTGTTGTCAACCTATTCTGGAACAACGGCCCCTTCGGCTGGATCATTTCGTTTGCCGGAGTAGTGATATTCCTCGGCCTCACCGCATGGGACACATGGAAAATCAAGCAGATGGCCATTCAGATGCCCGATGCCACCGACGGCCGCCTGGCCACAATCGGAGCCTTGAGCCTATACCTCGATTTCATCAACCTGTTCCTCTACCTGCTCAGGTTCTTCGGTAGTAGCCGCGACTGACCGTCAGCATAGTATCGATAAAATTCAAATACACACGAGGCGCGTTCCGATCAAAGGGACGCGCCTCGCTGTTTTAGAGCCGAAAGACAGATGCCGGTTGTATCACTACTGCTTCGGTACAAAAGTAATATCCACGATATCAAGATCCTTGAAATAGTCACGGGCAAACTTCTGCAGGTCACGTGGAGTGAGCCTGTTGATGATATCATCAAAGTAGCTTGAATCAGTGATATCATCGCCATTGATATAATAGTTCTGCAAAACGTTCATCCAATAGCGATTGTGGGGCTTTGACTGCTCGTGGTTCTTCACCATATTCTTCACCACCTTGTCAAATTCCTCCCTGGTAGGCGCCTCGTCGGCAAGCTTCTCGATCTCGACATATAGCAACGGCTTAAGATCGGCCACACGATCCGGATCACACTCAAACTGCATGCTCAGCGAGTAGCACGTGTATGGACGACAGTCTGACGAACCGCTGACACTCACACCATACGTACCCCCCTCTTTCTCTCGTATGTTCTCGGTGTAACGAAGTTGAAGTACACCTTCGAGAATATCCATAAGTAAATTGTTGCGACGGTTGTATTTCATCTTCGTATTGCGTAGCACCGCCAGTACGGTACTCTTGGGGGTGGAGAGCTCAAGTGCGATTGTCCTCTCGGTTTTACCCTTAGGCATTCTCACTTTGTTGTCACGCCATGTCTCCTTACGGTTTATTGATTTCAGTGATCCGAGATAAGTCTCGACATAAGGACGTATGCTGTCGGCATCGACATCTCCGACGATAAAGAATGTAAAGTCGGATGCATCCTTCAGACGATCCTCATATACCTCCCTGACACGGTCAAGCGTAATGGCGTCGAGATATGCCGAGTCGAGCGTGAGAGCGCGGGAATTATAGTTGGCCAATATACGCGTCAGTGAATCGGACATCTGTTTCTGCGGGAGATTTTTACCACGTTCGTATGATATGCGCTGGCGTTCCATAATGGTATTGAACAGATCCTCGTCATATCTTGGGTGCTCGAATTTCATATAGACGAGCTGGAACATAGTCTCAAGATCCTTGGGAGCGCACGAGCCGCTCACGGTCTCTGAGAGCGAGCCTATGCCGGCTTCAGCCGAGGCTGTGTTTCCGGTAAGCACCTTCTGCAGGTCAAGAGGCTTGTGGTCACCCACACCGAATGCCTGGACCATGGACGCGGCTGTACCGGCCGCCGGCAACATCCCGGCATCATACAGTGATGTGCCCCCCCAGCTGAATCCCACAAGCGATACTACATCCTTCTCATAATCGGCCTTCCTGAATATGACTTTGGCCCCGTTGGAAAGACTCCACTCGGTAGCGTCGAAACGTTGTAGCCGGCGTGTCTTGACAATCCGGCCTCCGGCCGGAACCGAGTCAAGAAGATCCGTGTCAACCGTCTGGTAGTCATAGGGCTTGATATCGGCACCGCGCACACTGTCAATTATCTCGTGCATACGTGCCTCGGTAAGAAAATCCTCCCCTGCGGCAGGACCGGTGATGGTAAAGATACGATTGCGGGTTGAATCCAGACGTGGCGCCAGAGCCGATACCTCCGAGGCTGTAATCGAAGGCAGGATCTCGTTCATAAGTTCATAATAAGTATCAAACGAGATGATATTGGCATCTTGAATGAAGTGGGACTTGACATCTCCCATATGGCTCTCGTTTGAGATTTTGTCCTTTCGCTTATATGAATTCTCCAGCCCGGCCAGTGTATTGGCGATGATAGGCCTAAGCTCGTCGTCAGAGAAGCCGTAGCGTCTCACACGCTCATACTCGGTCATCACCGCGGCCAGCGCACGGGCCTCCTCGTTGGGTCTGGGACGTGTGGATATAGTGAACCCTGTATATCCCGGCACAAAACCGCTCACCCCGAAACTGGCTCCAAGGAACGGAGCGTCATTCTTCTGCATTATCTCCTTTATACGGTTTGAGACCATCGAATTGTACAGCCCCTCAAGAAGTGAGGCACGCATATAGGCGGCAGTCTTCTTATAATCGGCCGATGCAGTATCACGGGCAAATGTTCTGATCGAGATATTCGTAGCCGAAATCTCCGGGTCGGTGGCAAGCACATAATACGTCTCGTCATGTTCAGGCACCTCAAAGTACTCAGGCTTGGGAGCTGGATTCTCAACGGCCGGGATCGACGAGAACATCTCTTTTATACGGGCCTCCATAGCGGCGACATCTATATCGCCAATAACCGCGATCGCCTCCAGGTCGGTGCGGTACCACTTGTGATAGAACTCACGTATAGTCTCGGGCTTGAAATTCTGAATGACATCAAGCGAGCCTATCACATCGCGCACCGCATACATCGATCCCTTGAAGAGTACAGGACGCGTCTGTTCATTGATACGGGCACGGGCATCCCGTCTCGATCGCCACTCCTCGGTAATCACACCACGCTCCTCATCAATCTCCTTAGGGTCGAGCGTAAGATAGTAGCTCCAGTCATGGAGCACGAGAAGACAGGTATCCAACAATGCGGGATCGGTAGTAGGCACGTCGGAGATATTGTAGACTGTCTCGTTCTGTGCCGTATAGGCGTTTATGTTGCGGCCAAATGCCACTCCATAGCGTTCAAGGGTAGATATGATACCCTTGCCCGGGAAATTCATGGTGCCGTTGAACGCCATGTGTTCCAGGAAGTGGGCAAGCCCGTCCTGATTATCCTCCTCAAGGAGGGCTCCAGCCTTACGCATTATGTAGAAGCTGGCACGATCCTTGGGTTCCTCATTGTGACGCAGGTAGTAGGTAATACCGTTCTCAAGCTGTCCTATGGTATAGGCCGTGTCCATAGGAAGAGGGGCGTTCATGTCAACCCGGGCCAAAGCCGAAAGGCCAAAAGCGACCAGCCCGGCAACCGACATAGTGATTTTCTTCGGATTCATTGATTTAAAGCATAAGTAGTGTAACGACAACAATATAACGCATACTGCCATATAATAACATAACGCGTATTATCGTGTTTTAGTATTGCCCGGCAAAGCAATATGTCTTATACACAAACTACCGGGGCTTCTGGCCACCGCGCAGACGATACTCGGTAGGGGTCATGCCTGTAAACTTCTTGAACGCCGTCGAGAAGTGGGGCTGGGACGTGAATCCCACCTTATAGGCCACCTGGGCGACATCAACATCATGACGGGACAATATCTCACATGCGCGACGCAGTCTCACATTACGTATGAAATCGCTCGGCGTCATCCCTATAAGACTCTTCATCTTACGGTGCAGATGTGCACGTGAGATACCCACCTCCACACCAAGAGTCTCGACATTGAACGAGGAGTCCTCTACACGTGTCTCTATGACCTTCGTGATCTTCTCCAGCAACATCTGGTCATTTCCCATCACATCGGGCGCCGGCTCGACACTGCAGTTGTCCTGAGCTCCGGTATACTTGCCCTTTATCCTCAGTCGGTTCCTTATAAGACTGTCAACCAGCGACTCGAGCTCGGTGATCGTAAACGGCTTGCTTATATACCCGTCGGCACCCTGTTCCCACCCATGCATCCTGTCGGCCACATCGTTACGCGAGCTAAGCAGTATAACCGGAATGTGGGTTGTCATGGTATTGGTCTTGATCGACTTTAACAGAGCAAGCCCGTCGGTTCCGGGCATTACCACATCACTGATGACGATATCAACCTTATTGTCATGCAACAGTTGCAGAGCCTCTGCACCGTCAGGAGCCTCCAGCACATTGCAGAAATGCGAGAAGTGGAAGGCCAGATATTCCCTCAGTTCCTTGTCATCATCGACTATCAATACCGTATCGTTACTGGCAATACGGCGTGACGTATGACTATATGCGGCCGGCACATCCGGCCCACTACCCGTCTTTACGCTCTTGAGATCCTCGGCCGGTGCCGTGATATGTACTCCGCCGGCAGTGGCCGACTGAGTTTCCTGAAGGGTAAGATGAGAATTGCCCAACGGCAACAGCACCGTGAACACACTACCCTTGACACCGTCCCGGCGGTTGGATGCCGTGAGCGACCCATGATGCAGCAACACGATCTGGCGGGCGAGATTCAACCCTACGCCGAAGCCCCCCGGCGAACGCTGTCCCTGATAAAAACGGTCAAAAATACGCGTGATATGCTTCGGATCCAGCCCTATGCCGGTATCGGTAACCTGTATACGGGCACACTCCCCGAGTGAGACATCATCAACTGTGTCAAGCGACACCCTCACCCGGCCGCCGTCGGGTGTATATTTTATGGCATTGGTAATGAGATTCACAAGCACCTTGTCAAAGTTGTCACGGTCTATCCACACCTCATCCACACCCTGGCCGGCATCAAGCGATATGTCGATAGACTTGCTACGGGCCATCGGACGATATATCTCGACCAGCTCAGAGGCAAACCCTACCAGGTCGGTAGGCTGCATGAAGAGCCGCTTCTTGCCCTTGTCAATCTTGCGTATCTCCAGCAACTGATTGGCAAGACTCAGTATGCGGCCCGCATTACGTTGCATACCCCTGAGCATCTCAGTGGTCTCCGGATCATGCTCCTTGTTCACAAGCGTCTCCAACGGGCTTATTATACACGTCACCGGCGAACGTATCTCATGAGAGATATCCATGAAGAATTTAACCTTGGCTTCATATATCTCCTCGTTCTTTTTCTTTCTCAGAATAATAAACACCAGTACAAGCACCGCCACAAGTACCAGGACATAAACTACCTTGGCCGGCACCGAAAGATACCATGGCGGAGAGACATGAATCGTCAGACGCGTGATATCCGAATGCACTGAATTGTCAGTCGCCCTTACCAGCAATATATGGTCGCCCGGAGGAAGACCGGGTATCACTATGGCACCCGAACCGGGCTTGGTCGAGAACCATGTGCCGTCGTCCGAATCCTCAAACCTCCATTCAAAACTCACATTGGCAGGATCCCGGTAATCCATTGTCGACAGGTGCAACATAAGGTTATTGTCATCCTTGGCGATGTTTATACGACGGCATATACGCGACTCGTCGGTCTCCACAGCCGGACGTCCGCCCTGCAAATGTGACTCCGTGAGCCTGTGGCCATTGAGATATACCGCGCTCACCATTACCGGACGCCGGAATAACACCGGCTGCATCGTCGAGGGCTGGAATACCGTATAGCCGAGATTGCCGGCATAGTACATCATACCGTTCTCACGATTGAATCCAGAGTGCAGGAATGTGGTCTCCCCCAGCCCGTGACCTCCCTGTAGCGACGATATCATACCGCCTGTGGCCGACAGTCTCGACAGCCCACGCATAGTGCCTATCCATGCCACACCGTCCTGATCCACCTCCAGGGTGCGTACATCGTTGTCACACAATCCGTCGGATGTCGTGAAGACATTCTCCACAGCATCATTGTCAGGATTATACAACACCAGGCCACAGCTTGTGCCTATAAGTAACCGTCCGTCACATATCTCGTGTATGGCATTGCACGCACCAAGCGATACAAACGGCGCCTGCTCTATCACCTTGAATGTATCGGTCTGAATGTCATAACATGCCAGACCACTATACAGCCCTATCCAAAGCCTCTTTTTCGAATCTATATATGACGACGCAATCCAGTCATTGTGAAAGCGGTCCTCGCCAAGCATACCTGAGTCGTACAATGTCTTCTCTCCTGTAGCGACATCATATTTCATGACCCCCACCCCATGTATTCCTATATAGAGGAAAGGCATCGACCCACCACCTGCCAGACTGTATCTCACCGATGAGTATTCAAGGTCAAGCATGCGCCGCACACTCCCGTCATACGGGTCTATGCGGTATATGGCGTCACTGATGGATACGGCATACAACATAGCGTCATCGGCCTGATATAATGAGCATATCCCGCGTTCAGACGGGATATGCAGCCGCCGGCGTAGCCGGTGGCTGTGCGAGAAGTTGACAATATCATTGCCGTCAATGGCCATCCACAAGCCGTCATCACTCACCGCCATGGCAGTGATTCCTCCGTCAAAATCGGTGATAGCACGCTTCAACGGGTGGAAACTGAACGGCATCGGAGATGATGGCAACATCAACACACCATGATGGTTGGCGCCGAGCCACAGGTTGCCGTCCGGAGCCACATAAATGGCACCTATCTTGTTCCGTTCAATATTGAGTGAAGGGTGAAAAAGATTGCTCATGGGCTTGAGAGTGTTCTCTCCGGCATCCATGAACCATACTCCGCCACCCATTGTCGCCACGTAGACGGCATTGTCGGCTCCGATACCGACATCGGTGATCGAAAGATCCCCGAGTGCTCCGGTATTTATCGGTGTCAATCCCATTGTTGAAACATCGACACGCCACATGCCCTTGTTGGTAAACGCCACGACATTGTCATCCCCCGCCTGACGTATCCCCTTGAAAAAGTCATTGGTGACATCTATGTCGACAACATTACCGTTGGGATGTATCTTCACCAACTTACCGTAATGCGTACCCCCTATGAGACTACCGTCAGAAACTACAGCGAGCGTATTTATATTGTAATGTTCCGAGACATGTCCCATCCTCACAGCTTCGAGACAGCCATCCGATATATCGACAAAATACAATCCTACACCGGCTACAATGAAGACTATAACACCGTCTTCTCGCTCGGCCATGTCAAGGATAAAGCCATTGAACGAGAGTCCGGGCAGGTCGACAGTCCTGAAACTGTTGGTCAACGCATCAAAATAATTCAGACCGTCGGCCGTTCCCGCCCATATGCCTCCCCGGCTGTCACATATTATCTTACGCACAGTACTGCAACTTATTGAACCGGGCACATCACCGTCATGCCTGAACAGTTCATAATCGATCCCGTCAAAACGCACCAGCCCCTGATCCGATCCTATCCAGAGGTATCCCTGACGGTCAAGAACAAATGCATTGTACTGGTGAGACAGTATCCTGGGATCGCCGAACAGCCTCAATGGTCTTATATCACCGTCGTAAACAACCGCTGTCGACACGACATACGGGAATAGAGACAGCAATAACAATGTGAATCTGATTATATGTTTCATGATCTTAGACAGGTATTTTTTCATCGGCCAAAGGTATAACAAAACGTCCTTTGCATCATATAATTTTTGAGACAAAATCGAATAATGTTACATCAATGAACACAATTGAGACATCACCGGCCGGAGGGTTCCGACATCAAACAGCCTTGTTACATGGATTATAGCCCGTCTGCAATACCGATTGTAACTTTGCTACCGACACGACGGCATATCAAGTCTACCACACTATACCATGAAAGCCAGCACGTGCACATATACATAAGTAAGTGTTGAAATCAAATTCATATCAATCATATCAACTATTCCAATCCCAATGAGAAAAATCCTGACAAGCCTGTCACTGCTCGCCGTGTCACTGTCGGCATTATGCGCCAGATACAACTACAGCTTTGACGACATGAACATCGGCGCCTCATTCCCCTTCCAAGGCAATGCCGGAGGCGAAGCGACAGTCACAGCCAGCCCCTCAGGCCAAGGCAAAGCACTTAAAATCAAATACGGTGAATGGGGCCAGCAACCCCTATTCAATATCACACTGCCTCAAGGCATCACCCTCGGCGAGTGCACGTCAATGAATGTAAAATTATACATTCCCTCGGCCGGCAACGAGGAGTATGCCCACTGGAAACAGATGCAGGTATACATCGACGGCGAACTCGTCTTCAAGAATGTAAATGCCAGCGGCGGTGACGACTATCCGTTCCAGGGCGACAAAGACACGTGGTTCACCAAGACACTTTCTGTCGACCAGCTCTCAACCGCGCCACTGCAGGCCAACAACTTCAACCTCGCCCTCGGATTCAACGACAACAAGATGACATTCTACATCGGCGAGATATCGTTCAGCTACCAGCTCAACATCGGTGCCCCCGTGCTCCCCGAGCAGGGCGCATGGTACACCGGACGCTACCGCAACCTGTTTGCCGAGGCCGGGTACACCGAACAGCAGATACAACAGCGCATAGACGACCTCTGGGCCACATACTTCGAGGGCGACAAAGAGAACGAACGGCTCTACTACGAGAGCGGCACCGACATGGCATATATTCTTGATGTAAACAACAATGATGTCCGTAGCGAAGGTATGTCATACGGCATGATGCTGTGCGTGCAACTTGACCGGCAGAAGGAATTCAACGCCCTCTGGAAATGGGCCAAGACCTACATGCAACACCCCTCCGACGCAGAACACTACGGATACTTTGCATGGCAATGCGACACCAACGGCAACAAGAAAGACAAGAATCCGGCATCAGACGGCGAGGAATACTTTATCACCGCACTGATGCTCGCCTCTAACCGTTGGGGCGACGGTCATGGCATATTCAACTACAGCAAGGAGGCCAACTACATACTCGAAATGTCGGCTGAGAAAGGGGACAAAACGATAAACCCATACTCGTCAAGCACCCCTCTCTTTGACCCAGTCCAGATGCAGGTAGTGTTTGTGCCGTTTGCATCGGCGGCAAAATTCAGCGACCCATCCTACCACCTGCCTGCATTCTACGAGTTATGGGCCGAATGGGCCGACAAAGACAACGACTTCTATCGACGCCTTGCAGAGAAGAGTCGTGAGATGTTCCCCAGATTTGCCCATCCGCAGACAGGTCTCATGCCCGACTACTCCGACTTTGACGGCTCTCCCCACATGGGCGACGGCGACCACGCCGACTTCCTGTACGATGCCTGGCGTTGCATTATGAACATGTCGATCGACTATGCCTGGTTCAAGCCCTCAGGCACCCCCTACACACAACTTGTCAACCGGCAATATGCCTTCTTCAAGTCACAGGGAATAACCGAGTACAAGAGCATCTATATGCTTGACGGACAGCCCAAGAACGGCAACAGCGACCATTCGCCCGGCCTGGTGGCCTGCAACGCATCGGGCGCACTCGCATGCGACAGTAAAGATGCATGGCTCTTTGTCGAAAATTTCTTCGACACCCCCATCCCCACCGGCAAGTTCCGATACTATGACGGTTGCCTGTACTTCCTCAACTGGCTCAACTGCGCCGGACGCTACCGCATATACCGCCCCGGCGACAGCGCAGGCACACCAGGCATCACAGCCGACCGCACCACCAACACGCTAACCATCAGAGCCGGATCGATCGTATCCTCCGACGATGCCTACCTGCAGGTCTACACCCTGCCATCGGGAATATGTGTATCAACCACACTCGTCATGGCAGGCCAGGAGACCTCCATTGACGATCTGCCTACAGGGCTCTACGTGGCCAAGGCCGGCTCGGCAGTACTCAAATTTCGCAAATAGAATCGGTTTCCTCAATAATATATGCTTATAAAAGGCACTTAACCACCAAAACAATTACATTTATGAAAAAATTTTACCTCAGTGCTCTTCTGGCCGGCATCACAGCCTCTACAGCCTCGGCACAGACATGGGTAGTCATGCAGGACTTTGAGGGCGACGACGCCGACCGGTCGGTAAAACTCGCCTGCTACGACAGTGAAACACCCTCAGGCACTCTCGCCATCGAGACTCTTGCCACTGACGCCAATCCCGACAACAAGGTAGCCCGCATCTCCAACAAAGAGTGGAGCACCGGCATCGAAGTGACAATATCGCTCCCCCAGGGCAGGACCCTGGCCGACTACTCCAAGGTTGGCTTTGATGTAAACAATGTAAACATGAGCTATAAACCCCTGTACCTTATCCTCAACGGCGTCACCGTACAGAGCGACGTGAGCAACGCTATCGGAGACACCAAAGGCTGGATTCTATTTAACGGCAACCCCTGGGAATTCGACATCCCGGCCTCAGTCGACGCCACTGCCACCGAGCTGAAGGTCCTCGTCGTTTTCAGAGCACATGATAACGGGTACTCATCCTACGCCCTTGACAACATCAGGCTACTTGACACCGGCAAGCCGGCAGGTCCGGTTGACCCGGTGAACCCCGGCAATTCGGCCAACGGCACCGTCACCGACGGATGGCTCATGATCGAAGACTTCCAGAACAACAACACCGGAGACCCGGTCGCCATCCACAACTACTTAGGCGACACCCCTGCCGGCTCGGCCACTGTAATTGCCGACCCGGCCGTCGAGACCAACCTTACAGCGGTCTTCGAGGGTGGAGACTACAACACTCTCATCGAGATCCCGGCAACCCTTCCCGAGGGAAAAAACATCGCCGACTACACACGCATAGCGTTTGACCTCTACCGTTTCCAGGATGATGACGACCATAAGGAAATATACATCTCGGCCGATGATGCCGTAATATACTACAAGGAGAACGAATACATCTCCCATGCTCCTGTAGCCAGCTGGACAGCCAAGTCGTATGACATCCCCGAGGGAACATCATCAGGCAACAGCGTGAAACTTCACATAGGCATAAAGACCAACAAAGGACATTATGCCATCGACAACATCAGGCTCAAGGAACGCCCGTCAGCAGCACTTCCGGGAGATTTCTATGAGACCGCCAACGGCAATGTCTCGGCCGGTGTGCTCATGGTCAATGATTTCCAGCAACACAACGCGGTCGACATCACCCTGCCCACCTGGACACGCGGCAGCGAAGCCAAGGGAGAGGCCCGCACTGTAGCCGACCCCACCGACAGCCGTAATATCGTAGCATCGTTCTCAGGCGAGAGCAACTACGAGACGGTTCATGATATCGAGGTTATCCTGCCACCCGGAAAAACACTTGCCAACTACAAGGCCGTGAAGTTTGACCTCTATCGCACCGACAAGGATGCCGGATGGAAAGTGATGCGTGTCTACGCCGACGACCACAAGATCAAATACGACAACAACGAATATATCGAACATACCAGCGAACGCAACAAGTGGGAGGAGAAAGAGTACGACATCCCTGCCGGACACTCGATCAACGGCATATTCAACCTGTACATAGGTATCGAAAGCGATTCCCCCGACTATCTCATCGACAACATACGTCTTGTCGAGAAGACCACCTCAACAGGCATTGACGAGATCAGTGCAGACAGCAATATGACTGTCTCCACACAGCCCGGAGCCATCACCGTCACAGGCAACGGCCCTGTAAGCATATATACCGTCACAGGACAAGCAGTGACATCGATTACCGTCAACGGCAGTGCCGTCATAGACCTCTCAGCCGGATTGTATATCGTCGTCACAGCCTCTGACACCGTCAAGGCAATCGTAAGATAACCGCCGCCATATACCCCGTCTGCAACACCCAAGAGCCTTTCATGCCCACGGCAATGGCGTGAAAGGCTCTTGTCGGCGGACCGTGAGACATGAATGTATATTTTTGAGACACAACCGCCGGAGAGTACGACATGGCGACACACACGTGAGACCACTCGATTGCCACAGTAAAAACAAACAGGCATAACTTTGTAGCACAAAACAAAACACTTGATCCACACATGAACCACCTGCGATTCAATACCATGGCCGCCACAGCGATACTGGCAGTATCGTCTATGGCCACATCATGCAGTGACAATATCACACCCGGCCACGGAGAAGCATTGTTCGAGTCATTCTCATACAAAGGCGACGACGACTTTTACCGCACCAATCAATTGCCCGATGAGAGCTCCTTCTTCAATCCCATACTGCCGGGCTGGTATTCCGACCCATCGATATGTACCAACGGTCAGGGCGACTACTTTCTTGCCACATCGACTTTCACATTTGTACCCGGAGTACCGCTGTTCCACAGCCGTGACCTCGTCAACTGGAAGTTGATAGGACATGTGCTCACCCGCGAGTCTCAGATGAAAAACTTCCGCCATCAGCACGTGAGCGGAGGCATATTCGCCCCCGACATCAAATACAATCCGGCCAACAAGACCTACTACATGATCACCACCAACGTAGGCGCCGGCAACTTCTTTGTCAAGACAACCGACCCGTGGGGCGAATGGAGCGAACCGGTATACCTGCCCGAGATACAGGGTATCGACCCGTCATTCTTCTTCGACATCGACGGACGCGCTTATATCGTCAACAACGACGACGCACCCGATGCCAGTCCCGAATACCCCGGACACCGCACGGTGCGCATCGTAGAATTCGATACCGAGCATGAAAAATGCATTGGCCAGCGCAAGATACTGGTCGACAAAGGATGGCGGCCACAGGACCGTCCCATATGGTGTGAAGGTCCACACATATACAATATAGATGGCACATATTACCTTATGACCGCCGAGGGTGGCACATCCACCGGCCACAGCGAGGTGATATACCGCGGCCCGTCGCCCATGGGCCCGTTCGAGCCCTGGGATGGTAACCCTATACTCACCCAGCGTGATCTCGACCCTGCACGCCCCGAGCCCGTGACATGCGCCGGACACGCCGATCTCGTCCAGACAGCCGAGGGTGACTGGTGGGCAGTATTCCTGGCTTGCCGCCCTATCGACGGAGAGTTTGAGAACCTCGGGCGAGAGACATTCCTTATGCCGGTAAAATGGACCGATGACGGATGGCCGTATATGACCCGCCCCGGTGAGACAATCCCAATGACAATATCACGCCCGGGAGTAAGACGAGGACAGGACGTGACGTTCGGCAACTTCGAGTGGACCGACAATTTTGACACTGCCGCCCCCGACATGGAGTGGCACACTCTGCGCGGTGATGCCGCCGGCCTGTACTCGCTCGAAGATCATCCCGGATACCTCACCCTCCGATGCTCAGACATCCCCACCACGGCCAAGGATGTACCAGCATTCATGGGACGCCGCGTACAGCACCATCGATATGTATGCACCACCCACATGATTTTTGAGCCTGACGACACCCTGCAACATGCCGGACTCGTGATATTCAAGGACGAGACACACCAATACCTGCTGTCACGGTGCCATGCCGGCGACTGTGACCGCATAGTACTGCGTATGGTGTCAGACAACGGCACGGCCGAACTCGCCTCGACCGACCTCCGTGACGGCACCTCCTGCCTCGACCTGCGTATCATATCACACGGCCGCAGCTACGACTTTCTATTCTCGACCGACGGCGGACGCAACTGGAATACACTCAAGACATCGGTCGACGCACGGCACACATCGACAGCCGCCGCTGGCGGATTCACAGGAACTCTCATAGGCCCGTATGCATCGGCAATATGACGACGCCAGTCATCCCAGACCAAACGATCTCTAACCATGTCAATTCACTTAAAATATTTAAAATTACCTGTATCAAGTACCATTAATCATTATCCACACTACCGGCGATGCCCGTATACATACGGAGCATCATGAGACCTAATCACTAATCACCAAGTTCTTACCTTTTCAGAAAGAGTAACAATGAAAACAGTAATCAAATCGTATCATCACATCGTCATGACACTGTTGACGCTCATACTGGGCACAGCCCCGGCTATGGCCGAGATAGTAAAAGGAACGGTGACCGATGATACCGGCGAGCCCCTTATCGGTGCCACCGTACTGCTCAAGGGAGCCTCGGGAGTAGCTACCGCCACCGACTTCGACGGCAACTATACCCTCAATGTCCCTGATCCCCAGAAAGGCGTCCTGGTATTCTCGTTCATCGGAACGACAACGCAGGAGATCGCCATCAAGGGACAGAAAGTAATCAACGTCACACTCCAGTCCAACACCACCGAGCTTGAAGAGGTTGTTGTCGTAGGCTACGGCCAGCAGAAGAAAGCATCGGTAGTAGGAGCCATAACACAAGCCTCGGGCGAGACACTGGCCCGCGCAGGTGGCGTCTCCAGCATCGGAGCCGCCCTTACCGGAAACCTTCCCGGCGTAGTCACAATGCAGTCAAGCGGTATGCCCGGCGACGAAGACCCTAAGATCGTCATCCGCGGACAAACCTCGATGTATGGTAGCGACCCGCTCGTTCTTGTCGACGGTATCGAACGCCCGATGTCTTCGGTCGACATCAGTTCGGTACAGTCGGTATCGGTACTTAAAGACGCCTCGGCTACCGCCGTATATGGCGTGAAAGGCGCCAACGGTGTCATTCTCGTAACGACCAAGCGCGGAAACGAAGGCCGGGCCAAGATCTCGGTAGGAATGAACATGACGGCAAAGGTAGCGTCACAGCTTCCAGGCACCGAAGGTTCACCCGAGGCCCTGTACATGCGCAACCGTATAATCGAGCGTGAGCTGGGACTCAAACCCGAGTCATGGCTCAGCATCACACCGATGGATGTGATTGAAAAATACCGCAACCCCGCCAATCTTGAGGAAGCCGAGCGATATCCCAACGTCGACTGGGCCGATGCCCTGTTCAAGGATGTGGCTTTCGCCTACAACCCCAATATCAATATCAGCGGCGGTACAAAATCGGTCAAATACTTCGCCGCCATCGACTTCCTGCATGAAGGAGACCTCTTCAGAGAATACGAGACCGGCCGCGGATATCAGGGCGGATATGGTTTCAACCGTGTCAACGTGCGCTCCAATCTTGACTTCCAGATCACGCGCTCTACAGTCTTCAAAGTCAACATCGCCGGATCTCACGGAGAGAAGAAGTCTCCGTTCAACGTCGCCGACGACTCATTCGCGGCCTCACAGATGTGGCAGGCCGCCTACGGTGCTCCTGCCGACGCGTTCATTCCGCGATACTCCGACGGCACTTGGGGCTTCAACCCCAACTTCAAGCAGGACGCGCCCAACTCGATGCTCAACCTGGCCACTGGTGGCGTGGAATACACCACCACTACACGTATAAACACCGACTTCACCATTGAGCAGGATCTCGCGTTCATAACCCAGGGACTACGTGCCAGCGCCACAGTATCGTGGGACAACGTATTCCTCGAGGCCAACCGAGGTATTTGCGAGAACTGGTACAAGGCCCAGCAGAAGTGGATCGACCCAGCTACCGGAGAAGTTCAATACCTTTACCCCAACGGCTCCAACAACCTTGACTTCTCTGAAGAACAGAAGTGGAGCATCCGCGAGGGCGAGGCCCGCAACTCGGCCACACAGCGCAATATATTCTACCAGGCTCAGATCAACTGGGGCCGCAGGTTCGGTGATCACGACATCACCGCCATGGGTGTATTCAACCGCAACCAGCGCGCCACAGGCTCAGAGTTTCCACATTACCGTGAGGACTGGGCTTTTCGTGCCACATACAACTATGCCGGCCGGTACTTCATCGAGTACAACGGTGCTTACAACGGATCCGAGAAATTTGACCGCAACCACCGCTTCGAGTTCTTCAACTCAGGAGCCGTGGGATGGCGTCTGAGCGAGGAGAAATTCATGAACTTCAGCCGCGGATGGCTCGATAACTTCAAGGTTCGCTACTCTATCGGACAAGTCGGTGACGACAATGTCGACCAGCGATGGATATATGCCACACAGTGGGCCCTGCATGATCCCATGGCAGGCCTATCCACAACAACCGGTTCCAAGTCTCCTTACTCATGGTACAAGGAAACACAGACGGGCAATCCCGACATCCACTGGGAGAAATCGCTAAAACAGAACCTGGGATTCGACTTCTCGTTCATGAAATCACTCGTGGCAGGCACAGTCGAGATCTTCAACGAGCGGCGCAACGACATGATAGTCAAAGCCGAAGACCGTGCCATACCGTCATACTTCGGCGGCGGGGCACCTACAG
This sequence comes from uncultured Muribaculaceae bacterium, assembly GCA_964018905.1. Classification (GTDB taxonomy): domain Bacteria; phylum Bacteroidota; class Bacteroidia; order Bacteroidales; family Muribaculaceae; genus JAAVFS01. The sequence continues at coordinate 25,986 of CAXHRO010000006.1, read as the reverse complement.
CTAACCTCGGTCGCGTCTCCAGCAAAGGCTATGAGATCGAGATACGCCTCAACAAGACATTCGGCAACGGCGTCCACCTGTGGGGCAACTTCAGCATGACCCATGCCCAGAACAAGGTCCTGGAATTCGACGACCCCGAGCTGATGGAAAGCTACCGCAAGAAAGCCGGATTCTCAATAGGACAGGATCACATCATATATGACGCCGGATATGCCAACACCTGGGACGATGTCATCGCCATGACCCCACACAACTCATCCGACGACCAGCGTCTGCCGGGCCAGCCAATAATGGTCGACTACAACGGTGACGGCATCATCGACTCGGCCGACAGCACACCCTACGGTTACAGCGGCACTCCACAGAACACCTACAATGCCACCATCGGATGCAACTGGAACGGCTGGAGCATATACCTGCAGTTCTATGGCGTGACCAATGTCAACCGCACCGTCGTGTTCGAGTCATACAAGGGGAAGATGAACACATTGTTCGCCGGCGTCAACTTCTGGTCGGTCAACGGTGACGACATAGACCGTCCACTCCCTGTATGGAACTCCACTCCCGCCTACTATAACGGATGGGACAATCGCTACAATCACTATGACGGTTCATATGTAAGACTCAAGAACGCCGAGATCGCCTACACATGGACATCCAACAGCTGGATAAAGCACCTGGGTCTATCGTCGCTAAAGTTCTACATCAACGGCAATAACCTGTGGATGTGGTCCAGAATGCCCGACGACCGCGAGTCCAACTTCGCCGGCACAGGCCTTGCCAACCAAGGCGCATACCCCACGGTACGCCGCTTCAACATCGGCTTCAAGTTTGACATTTAAAACCTTGACTCAACAATGAAAAAGATAACTTCACATATAGCTTCGCTTATTGTGGCCGGCATGTCGGCAACCATGCTTACTGCCTGCACCGATTACCTTGACAAGGCTCCCGACAGTGAGATCTCGGCCCAGGAAGCTTTCAAGAATTTCCATAACTTCCAAGGGTTTGTCGAGGAACTGTACTACTGCGTGCCCAACTTCACGACCGGATACTGGAACAACTCCTTCAACTGGGGTGACGACGAGATCATCAACGTCGGCAAGGATTACTTCATGGGGTACAAAGTCGACCAGGGTGACTTCTGGGGATGGCAGTCAGAACATGACGGCTGGCAATGCGGCTTCATGGATGTGAGCAACTTCAGCACCGACTACTCGGGCGACGATGTGGCCCGTCCCACTCTCTGGCAGGGATGCTGGTATGGCATACGCAAGGCCAACCTCGGTCTCGCCAACATGGATCGTCTCACCGATGCTACACAGGAACAGAAAAACATCATACGCGGGCAATTGCTCTTCTTCCGTGGTTTCTTCCACTTCCAGCTCATGCAGTACTTCGGCGGTCTGCCATATATCGACCGTGTCATATCAGGCGAGAAGGTGACTCTGCCGCGACTTTCCTACCAGCAGTGTGCCGACCTCGCGGCCATCGACCTACGACAGGCGGCCGACCTGCTCCCCATTGACTGGGACGACACAGCCACTGGTGCCCCGACACGAGGCAACAACGACCTGCGCGCCAACAGGATCATGGCTCTGGGGTACCTCGGCAAGAACCTCCTCTGGGCAGGCAGCCCGTTGATGAACAGAGAGTCGACCGGTTCCACTACCTATAGTCAGGATTACTGCCGGCGTGCCGCCGAGGCATTCGGAGAACTGCTGTCTCTCGTCGAGAACGGCCAGACACAATACCGCCTCGTTGACTTCGCCGACTACAAGGAACTGTTCCTCACCCACGGCAAGAGCGGTCTTATGCCAGGCTCGACCGAGGCCATATTCCGCAACCCAGTTGTTGAATGGAACCGCTCCAACTGGAGCCAGACTCGCGACTACGGCACTCAGTTCCTTGACCCTCAGGCAGGCGCCATATTCCAGCCTACGGCCAATTATGTCAACTACTACGGAATGGCCAACGGACTTCCGCTCGATGATCCAGACTCCAACTTCGACAAGTCACACCCCTGGAAGGACCGTGACCCGCGCTTCTACCACGACATACGCTTCGACGGCTGTAAGATCGTGACATTTGTCGATGACAAGAATCCCGAGATCGACAAGTGCCGCTATGCCCCATTGTACACCGACGGCTACATGCGCGATGCAATAAAAGGAAGCCGCACGGGATACCTCAACTACAAGTTCGTCCGCGACGACTTTAATGTATGGGACAACGGCGGCGCCGACAACTGGGGACAGAACAACCATATGCTCATACCATACATGAGACTGGCCGACATCTACCTTATGTATGCCGAGTCGGTGGCTCAGGCCAACGGTGCACCCGTAGCCAAGACCGCAAACTGCACACTGTCGGCTCTTGATGCCGTCAACAGGATACGCGCCCGTGCCGGTGTCGACCCCGTCAACGCCAAGTACAGCGGATCAATCGAGCCGTTCATGAGCGAGCTTCGCCGCGAACGCGCCGTCGAGCTGGCCTTCGAGGCCCACCGCTTCAACGACCTGCGACGCTGGCTCCTGCTCGACAAGGCCCCCTATACGGTAAAGACCTCACAGGAGTTCCAGCGCGTAGGCGACCTCACCGGTATCGCGACCGACTCGTCAAAGGGAGTAAACACCAACGACCCCAGACAGAGCGAGGTGATCGGATTCTCCGAGAAGACCATACTCACACGTAACTTCTCCGACAAGCACTACTGGCTTCCACTTAAGGTAAATGACACCAAGATGTATGTCGAATTTGGACAAAACCCCGGCTGGTAACACATTAAAGTATCACATCAATGGAAAAAAGACATAAACTGACATATACGGCTATCGCCGCCGCCATGATGTTATCGTCGGCCGGCTTTGAAGCCTATGGCGATGAACAGGCACCCATCGACTCACTCGTCAACGAGGTCGAGCTGGTATTCCGCAACGCCTCGCCCGAGAATATCCTGGGCGGCGTATCGAAGGTCAACGTCGTCGAGTTACAGAAGAAGAGCTACACCACCCATTCACTCTCCAACATGCAGAGCCTCGTGGCCGGATACAACGGCCAGCTCTGGAACATGGGTGAAGCCCTCGTTCTTGTGGACGGTGTGCCGCGCGACGCCGACAACATCATCTCGACCGAGATCGAGTCGGTATCGTTTCTCAAGGGAGCACAAGCTGTCGTACTCTACGGTAGCCGGGCGGCAAACGGCGTGATTCTCATCACTACCAAACGCGGCCGCATTACCGGCCTGCAGGTATCGGTGAGGGGTGATGCCACACTGTTCACACCCAAGGCCTATCCCAAGTATCTCGGAGCGGCCGAGTATATGACCCTCTACAACGAGGCCCGAGTCAACGATGGACTCGACAAGGCATTCACCGATGTCGACATCTACAACTATGCTTCGGGCAACAACCCATGGAGATACCCCGACATCAACTTCTTCTCGACCGACTATCTGCGCCGGCACTCCTGGAGATACGAAGGTCAGGCCGAGTTCACCGGTGGTGGTCGCTATGCCACATTCTACGCTCTGGTAGGACTTTACCACTCCGACGACATCATAAACTTCGGCGAGGGGAAGAACAACGGTGACACGCGTCTCAATGTGCGAGGCAACATCGACCTACGCCTTAACGACTGGGGCACCGGATGGGTCAATACCAGCGCCGCGTTCTATGACAACCGCTCAGACCTGGCCGACTACTGGGCCCAGTCGGCGACAATGCGACCCACTGTGCCCGGCGCGGCCCCGCTGGTACCGCTGATTCCGGTCGACGCCATCGAGCCGGGCGACCTCAACTCGTGGATACTTGTCGACAACTCCCGTTATCTTGTCGACGGCAAGTATCTCCTTGGCGGCACCCAGCAATACCCCACCAACCCGTTCGCCGCCATGTATGCCGCCGGTCACTCCAAGTACACCAGCCGACAGTTGCAGTTTGACGCCGGATTCCGTATCAACCTTGAGAAAATCGTGCCCGGACTGCACTTTGTAGGACGCGGAGCCGTCGATTACAACACAAGCTACGTCACCTCGATCAACAATACATACGCCACATATCAGGCCACATGGTCACACTACAGCGGCAAAGACATGATCTGTGAACTGCAGAAGTTTGGCAACGATCTCAGCACCGGCATCCAGAACATGAGCAACTCCAATGAACGTCAGACGATGATGTTCTCAGGACAGTTCGACTACAAGAACCGCTTCAACGGCCTCCACGGGGTCGAGGCCAACGTCATTGCCCACGGATACAAACGCACTGTCACCGGTGAATACCACCGCACCACCAATGCCTCGCTGGCTCTGCGTGCCGCCTATAACTACGATAGCCGATACTACGTGGAGTTCAACGGTGCGCTCAATCACTCGGCCAAGTTCGCCCCGGGCAAGCGCAACGGCTTCTCTCCCGTGGCAAGCATAGGATGGCGCATCGGTCAAGAGGACTTCCTCAAGAACTCACCGGTAGTCGACGAACTCAAAGTCAACGCCACCTACGGCAGGATAATGCAGGACATCGACATTACAGGCTATTACATGTATGACACAAAGTTCACCGCCGACGGTGACTGGTGGAGCTGGAATGACGGACATAAGGGAATACAGACTTTCCAGTCACGGCAGGGAGCCAACCCCGACCTTACATTTGTCAAGCGCAAGGAGTTCAACGCCGGTGTGGAGGCATCTCTCTGGAACGGATCTCTCAAGGCCGACGCCGAGGTGTTCTTAATCGATACCGAAGGTCTTCCCGTCGAGGCCCGTAACATCTTCCCCAGTTATATGGCCACCGTATGGCCCAACAGCTCGTTTGTGCCATGGATCAACTACAACAGCCAGCGCCGCAAGGGTTTCACTATGTCTCTTACAGGCACGCGCCGGTTTGGCGACGTAACACTCTCGCTGGGAGCCAACGTCATGTATACCACTGCACGTAACACCCGCATCAGCGAGAACGTAGAGTACGACTGGCAACGCGCCGAGGGCGCACACACCGACGCCATGCGCGGATACCGCTGTCTTGGATTCTTCCAGGACGAGACCGATGTTGCCGAATCGGCAAAAATCAACAAAGAGACACGTCCCGGCGACCTCAAGTACCAGGACATGAACAACGACGGCATAATCGACTCGCGCGACCAGGTGGAGATCGGACGATGGACCGCCCCATGGAGCTATGGATTCAACCTTACAGCCCGGTACAAGGGTTTCACTCTGTTCGTGGCCGGATCGGGAAACGCCGGCGGCACAGCCGTAATGGACAATCAGTATGCATGGGTATACGGCGACCGAAAGTACTCCGATATCGTACGCGGACGCTGGACACGTGAGACAGCCGAGACTGCCACATATCCACGTCTCACGACCCAGTCGGGCGATCTCAACTTCGTGACATCCGACTTCTGGACATACTCATCCGATGCCTTCTATCTCAACCAGGTACAGTTAACCTACAACCTTCCGGCCCGATGGTTCAACGACAAGTTTGTGAAAGGTATCGACCTGTATGTCAACGGCAACGACCTCCTCACCGTATGCAGTAACCGCCGCTACCGCGAGACCAATGTGGGAGCCGCACCATGGATGCGATCCTACAACCTTGGAGTAAAGATTAATTTCTAATATGATCAAGACCCACATTATGAAAAAACTTATCATACCGGCATTGCTGACCCTGGCGACCGCTCTCACCAGCTGTGACGATGTGTTCTCTCCGGCTCCGGAGAACAACCTCCCGCTGGATTTTCTCGAGGGCAACTCGACATATGCCGAGAATCTGCTTGGCAATGCCTACATATATATGCCCAACAATGGCTCGTTCCCGTTCAGCGAGGTGGCTACCGACGATGCCGTGAGCAATGACGCCACCAATCAATACCGCATCATCGCCACCGGCCGGTGGACAGCACAGAACAATCCCATCAACCGTTGGGAGTCATGCCGTGCCGGCATACAGTACTGCAACCTGTTCCTGGCCAATATGGAACGTGTGACATGGACCAAGGACGAGGCTACCAACAAACTCTTCGCCGCCCGCTTCAAGGCCGAGGCCCTCGGACTGCGCGCCCTCTTCACCTATTTTCTGTTGCAGTCTCACGCCGGCGTGGACGCTGACGGCAATCTGCTCGGAATACCGATAGTCGAGGTTGTCGAAGATCCCAACAGCAACTTTAATATACCCCGCAACACATTTGTCGAATGCATGCAGGCAATGCACCGTGACGCCGAGGCCGCCCTTGAGGTGTTGCCCACCACATATGGTCCGGCATCATATGATGAACTGAGAGCCAAACACCCCGGCATCACCGACGGACAACTGGAACGTGTATTCGGCGACAACTTCACCGGTCGCGTCTCAGGTCTAATTATCAAGGCATTCCTGGGACGTATGGCACTGATGGCCGCAAGCCCGGCCTTCCAAGCCTCAGGTTGCACCTGGAACGAGGCCGCCGATGCCAACGCACAGGTTCTTGACAATATAGGCGGAGTAGCGGGTCTTGACCCTACAGGAGACACCTGGTACTGCGCCAATATCGAGAAACTCGGTGACACCGAGAGCCCGGCCGAGGTAATATGGCGTGGTGAACGGTCCAACGACAACTGCGATCTGGAAAAGGAGAATTTTCCGCCTACGCTCTACGGCAACGGACGCATAAATCCAACCCAGAACCTCGTCGACGCATTCCCCATGCTCAACGGTTACCCCATCGCCAATCCCAAGGGCAACTATACCGCATCCAACCCGTATGAAAACCGCGACCCGCGTCTCGAAAAGTACATCCTCTTCAACGGTGGCAAAGCCGGAAATTCAAACAAGGTTATCACCACGGCCGCTGACGGCTCGGACAATGACGCCCTCAACAAGATATCGACATCCACACGTACCGGATATTACATGAAAAAACACCTGCGCCAGGATGTCAACTGCGACCCCAACGCCACACAAGGAAAAGCCCACTATACCGCACGCCTGCGATACACCGAGTTCTTCCTCAACTATGCCGAGGCCGCCAACGAAGCCTGGGGACCCACCGGTACAGGGCGGAACGCTTTCTCGGCCTATGACGTGATTAAGGCTATACGTCAACGTGCAGGCATCGGCACCAATGGCAGCGACCCCTATCTTGAGGAATGCAAGGGTAATACCGACATGATGCGCGAACTGATACACAACGAGCGACGCATCGAGTTGTGTTTTGAGGGATTCAGGTTCTTCGACCTGCGCCGTTGGAAGGACAATCTTAACGTCTCAGCCAAGGGAATCAACATCTCTGGAGGATCATTCGATACATTCGACGTCGAGTCTCGCGACTACAAAGAATACATGTACTACGGCCCCATACCTTATGGCGAGGTGCTCAAGTTCAGCGAACTCAAGCAGAACGCCGGATGGTGAACCTCTGTTTCATAACCAACTTAACGATTTGAACTTATGAATAAAACAGTCCTTATACTTGCTGTCCTCGGCACCGCGATGACCGGCTGTCACAACAGCGACATCGAGTTTGACAACTTCGACTACCAGACAATATACTTCTCCAAGCAGTCGCCCGTGCGAACCATAACACTTGGCGACGACGGCGAGTTAGACACAAGCGACGACAACGCCCACCGCTTCTACATCAAGGCGGCTCTTGGTGGAGTAAATGTGAACAACAGCACCCACTCGGCGGCATTTGTCGTCGACAACTCGATGTGCGACAAGGTAAAGTTTGAAAACGGATCCGAAATCAAGGCCATGCCAACAAACTACTATACCATCAACGGCGACGAAATGACGATAACTCCGGGCAATGTGATCGGTGGCGTAGAGGTACAGCTCAGCGACGCCTTCTTCAACGATCCCCTGAGCGTCGGAGTAAACTACGTGATACCTCTGCGACTCACCCACTCGGCCGACTCCATTCTACAGGGCAAGGCCAAGGATGGGATAAATAATCCCGACCGACTCAACCACGATGACTGGGCCATACAGCCCAAGGACTACGTGTTCTATGCCGTCTGCTTCAAGAACCCGTATCACGGATGCTGGCTCAGCAAAGGCACTGATGTCATAGAGAACAACGGAGACATCCGCACCGACAGACGTACCGATGTCATCTGGGAGAAAGCCACCCTGCGCTATCTCACCACCAGAAGCCTCACACAGTCGGTATACAATTTCACCACGACCGTATCTACAATTGACGCCGCAGGAGGCAAAGACGAGAAGACACTTGTCTGTGACCTAATACTCGACATCGACGCCGATGGCGCATGCACCGTCTCTACCGATACTCCGGGATGCACGGCTTCTGGCTCAGGACAATGGACACGCCAGGGCGAGCCGAAGGCCTGGGGCGACAAAGACCGCGATCTGCTTGAACTTTCTTATGAGTTCACCGTCGACTACGTCTACAACGAACAGACCGGCCAGCATGTGACCTACCGGTACAAGTCCGACGAACGAATGGTAATGCAGTCTCGGCAGAATCGACTTGAGGAGTTCAAATTTACACTAAAATAAATACAGCCTCTTATGAAAAATCATATCATCATAACAGCACTGGCTGTCTCGGCGGGCTTCATTACAACCGGATGCGCCGACAACAACATCGACACCATCATTGTCGATAAACCCGAAAGCATTACACAATACGAGTATCTCGACGACTATGCCCACCTCAAAAGCTACATTGACCGAACGGCCCACCCGACATTCCGCTTCGGTACAGGCGTGGCTGTGAGCGACTACAACAAGAAAGGTCTCGTATACCTGCTCACCAACAACAACTTCGACATAATGACCGCCGGCAACGCAATGAAGTACGCATCGATCGTTAACGACAAGGGCGAAATGGACTTCAACACCGTGACCCAGTTTGTTGATAACGCGCGGAACGCCGGCATCGAGATCTACGGTCATACCCTCTGCTGGCACGAACAGCAGAACGCCAAGTGGCTCAACAGCCTTATAAAAGACAAGGAACTTGAGGTCGACCCAGGGCTTAAGGAAGAGGCCGTCGACTATATCATCGACTACGCTAAAGTCTCGGGATACTCCTTCTGGGCGCCCGAAGATGTAAAGGAAAACATATCAATCAACACCACCGACGGATGCTTCGAGCTGGTCAACGAAACCGCCATCGAGGACTACTGGAACGTGCAGTACCATGTAGCCGACGGCATCCCTGTCATCAAGGGCCAGGAATACAAACTCTATATCACCGTAAGAGGCTCGGGACAAGGCACACTCAGGGGAAAAATAGGCGACTGGAGCAGCGGACAGGATCTTAACATCCCCTTCGACACCGACTGGCACGAGGAAGTGATCTCATTCAACTCCCAGACAGATGGCGCCTTTGTTCTGTTGCAGTCGGGCGACTTCGCAGGTACGATACAGATCAAACAGGTCAAGGTAACCCACCTCGAGACTCCCGTGCAGGAAATAGGTGTATCGCTGATCACAGGCGGTGACGCCGCCGATGGCGAGTGTGCCAACATCATTGCACGCGCCGCAGGCTCCGGCGACACCCCGGCACCGATAGTCGACGACATCGAAGGTACCGGAAAAGTATTTGCGGCATCGTTCAATGCCAATCCGGCCGAAGAGTGGGATTCTCAGCTCTTCATCGCCTCATCCGAGCCGCTCTTCGAAGGCGATAAGGTTCATGTGAAATTCCGCTACCGCTGTACCGAGGAACGCTCGATCGATACCCAGGCACACGGAGCCCCGGGCACATTCCACCACCATGAGTTCATCGGCACCATCAATGCCACCACCAAGTGGCAGGAGTACGAGTGGACAGGCAAGATAACCTCAAGCCAGGCCGGCGACGATGGATGCCAGGCAATCGCCTTCAACCTGTGTAAAGGCTCTACTGCAGGATACCTGTATCTCGACGACGTTGTATTTGAGAAGAAAATAAACGCCAATACGATTCCTCTCACACCCGAGGAAAAAGCAGAGATTCTCGAGACCGAGATGGAACGGTGGATTGCCGGCATGATGGAAGCCACCCAGGGCTATGTCAAAGCATGGGATGTTGTGAACGAGGCCATCTCGGGTGGTCCATTGGGACAGCGCTATGATCTGCAACATGCCGTAAACGACCCCGACGCCGCCCGCAAATTCTACTGGCAGGACTATCTCGGCGACGACTTTGTGCGTATTCCAGTCAAATATGCCCGCAAGCACTTCGAGGAGAACGGCGGTGATCCCGACGAGCTCAAACTGTTTGTCAACGATTACAACCTCGAGAGCACCTGGGACGACAACCAGAAACTCAAGAGCCTCATATCATGGATAGAACAGTGGGAAAGCGACGGCATCACAAAGATCGACGGCATCGGCTCCCAGATGCACGTGACCTACTCGCTGAACCCGGCCACCCAAAAGAGCCAGGAGGAACATGTCGTGAAAATGCTGCAACTCATGTCCGCCACAGGCAAGCTCGTGCGCATCACCGAGCTCGACATGGCCATAAGCGACGAGAACGGCAACAGTATCCCCACATCAAAGGTGACACCCGAACAGCACCGGCTCATGGCCGACTATTACAAGTTCATCATACGCAAATACTTTGAGATAGTCCCCGTCGCTCAACAGTACGGTATCACCATATGGTGCCAGACCGACAGCCCCGAAGACTCGGGATGGCGACCGGGTGAACCCACCGGCGTATGGGATCTCGACTTCAACCGCAAGCCCGCCTACGCCGGCATAGCCGACGGCCTTGCCGACAAAGAATAAATCAATCCAGGCCTGCACGTCAGAGAATTCCTCCCCCTTCTCTAAATGTAGCGACCGGCTCATGACGTGCAGGCCTTGTTTCAACCTAAATAATTTTTTATGAGAAAACTTCTACTTTCAATCGCTGTAGCCGCCACAGCATTCTCCGCAGCGGCCGAGGTCATAGTCGATGTCGAGACCCGATTCTCCGATTACACCGAGTTCCCATTCTACGTCATGGATAACATCAAGCCTGCCATTGTAGACGGAGCCCTTGTAGCCGAAAACAAGACAGCTACCGACAACTACAAGTACCAGTACTTCGTGGCCGATGGCTTCGCTCTGTCAGACCATGACTACACCGTGACCGCATTAATAAAGAGTAACGTCTCCGGCGACATCAACGTGGTGCTCGGCGACTGGAGCGACAGCAACAACGGCACCATGACCGTCACAGGCGACAACCAGTGGAAAGAGGTATCGACCAGGATACCAGGCATAAAAATGAACGCGGCACATGTAATCTTCCAGTCGGGAGCCATGGTCGGCACCTATGAGATCCAATGGATCAAGGTGACTCATGACGGCACTCCGGTAACCCTCCCCACGACAGGAAACATCATAGCCTCGTTCTACACCGGCAACGGAATGACAATCAGTAGCTGGGGCGGAGGCTCGTTCGACAATGTCGACGAGGACGGCAAGCCCTGTCTCCGATTCTCCAACAGCACAGCGTCTTCTGATGCCTGGGCCATACAGATGGCCATTGACGCCACATTGAAGCATGGCGAGACCTACTACCTTGGATTCGACATCAAGGGCGACAACGCCACAGGTATCGAGACCGGAATCCAGGACACAAGCGATTACTCGGCTCGAGGATCATTCACCAAGTTCAACATCACAGGCGAGTGGAACCATATCATAATCAAAGGCGAATGCACCGGCGAGCCGGCCGACCGCATTGTCTTCAACATCGGCAAGTATACCGGCACATTCTATATGACCGGAGTCACACTCTATACAGCCGACCAGGCTGGCATAGACAGCACCGTAGCCGACGATACCCCCGGCCACTGGACAGTCTACAACATCCACGGCATTAAGATTCTTGATACCGACGACCAGTCCATGCTCTCGACTCTCCCCAAGGGCATATATATCATAAACGGCAAGAAAACAGCTGTCACAGGACGATAATCAATGAAACGAAGTTTATATGCAGTAATTCCGGCAGTCATGGCCATCTCGGCCATGACCGCCCGCAACCCGATCATCCAGACATGTTTTACCACCGACCCCGCGCCGATGGTTCACAATGACACCCTTTATGTCTATACAGGCCATGACGAGGATCAGGCCGACTTCTTCTGGATGCAGGAGTGGCGTGTATACTCCACAACCGACATGGCCAACTGGACCGACCACGGATCGCCGCTCGCCATCGAAGACTTCGACTGGGCCGATGACAGAGCCTGGGCCCCGCAATGCATCGGGCGGGACGGCAAGTTCTACTTCTACGTGCCGCTCCATTCACGTATCACCGACGCCATGGCCATAGGTGTCGCCGTGGGCGATTCGCCGGCAGGGCCATTCAGGGACGCCATAGGAAAACCCCTCGCCGACGGCAGCTGGGACTATATCGACCCCACAGTATTCATCGACGATGACGGCCAGGCCTACCTCTTCTGGGGTAATCCACAGATATACTATGTGCGCCTCAACCGCGACATGATATCGTTTGACGGCGAAATACAGAAACTGGATATCACCCCCGAAGCCTTCGGCCCTGGAAAGCATGTCCCCATGGAACCAGACAAAAAATACACCACATCCTACACCGAAGGCCCATGGCTCAGCAAGCACCACGGGCAATACCACCTGCTATATGCCGCCGGAGGCATTCCCGAGAGTATCGCCTACTCGACAGCCCACAACCCCACCGGCCCATGGACATATGCCGGCATAATCATGCCACAGACCGACTGGACCAACTCCTTCACCAACCACGCCGGCGTGATCGATTTCAAAGGCAGATCATACTTCTTCTATCACACCGGACGCCTCCCGGGCGGCGGTGGGTTCGGACGCAGTGTGGCCGTCGAACAGTTCGAATACAACCCCGACGGTTCATTCCCCACCATACACCCCACCGACAACGGGGTGAAAGCAATCAGCACATTCGACCCCATGGGACGGCACGAGGCCGAGACCATCGCATGGTCACAAGGCGTGACAACACGACAATGCGATGCCACTGGAGTATATCTGTCCGATATCCACGACAGCGACTATACCATGATCGAGAACGTCGACTTCAGCGACAGGAAGCCGAGATCGATTGGTGTATCCGCCGCATCAGGACGCCGCGGCGGTACAATCGAAGTACGCACCGACAGCATCTCGGGCCCCATAATTGCCACCATAGACATCCCCGGCACCGGAGGATGGGAAAAATGGCAATACATCGAAAGCCCCATACAGCGACACCCCCAAGGCACACACGACCTATACTTCATGTTCAAAGGCCGCAAAGGCCCCGAACTGTTCAACTTCGACTACTGGATACTGAAATAGGCCATTCAACACCAACGACAAATTACGCGGATTACATGACCCTCCGGATGGTCGTGTAATCCGCGTAACCTGTAGCCCCACTCCACCAACACACGGCGCCACATACACACGACCCCGCCACCGCATTTTGTCATTTCCGATATTTTGGGTAATTTTGTGAGCCAGCACACTGTATGACATTACAAACCCATTCAACCGGTAAATTTGTTATACAATATATACAAACGGCAACTAATAAAATTTAAGATTATGGAATCGACAAGACAAGCCAAAATAGCCCGCCTGCTACAGAAAGAACTCAGCGAGATATTTCGTAAACAGACAGCCAAACTGCGCGGCGTACTCGTATCGGTAAGCACCGTTCGCGTCTCTCCCGACCTCAGCATCGCACGCGCATACCTCTCGGTATTTCCAAGCGACAAAGGCCAGGAAGTAGTCAACGAAGTCAACCGCAGTGCCAAGACAATCCGATACGAACTCGCTCAGATCGTACGCCATCAGCTACGCAAGACACCCGAGCTGGCATTCTATCTCGATGACTCCCTCGACTATATCCAGAACATCGACAACCTCCTCAAGAACGAAGATTAAAGAAACGTGTTTGCATTGCGAGTGGCGCTAAGGTACTTGCTGTCAAAGAAGACCCACAACGCCGTCAACATACTGTCCCTGGTCTCGGTCATCGGTGTGGCTATAGCCACGATGGCCATGGTCATCGTGTTGTCGGTTTTCAACGGATTCAGCGATCTCGCAGCCGGCAAACTCTCGCTGATGGATCCCGACCTGCTCGTCACCCCCGCCAACGGCAAGATAATCAACCGGGCCGATTCACTGGCCGAGACCGTCAGCAAACTTGACGGAATAGACACCGCCGCCCCCATGTTGCGCGAACAAGCCCTGGCTGTCAATCACGACGGCCAGATGCCTGTCACACTGCAAGGAATGACCGTAGATGCAGTGAAAGCCACATATCTCGAAGGGATAATGCTCGACGGATCACCACTCGTTGGATACATCGACGAGCCCTCACTCCCTGTCTATGGCACACCGGCATGCGTGCTGAGTGTGGGAGTAGCCGTAGAGACAGGCCTCAGAGGAGGATATGACCAGTTCATAAGGCTATATGTGCCGAGACGCCTGGGACGCATCAATACAGCCAACCCAATGACCGCATTCCGTGGCGACACACTCGTCGTGGCAGGAGTATACCGCGTTGAACAAGCCGAGTATGACACCGACATGGTAATCGTACCGCTCGAAACCGCACGTCGCCTACTCGAATACACCGATGAACAGGCAACAGCGATCCAAATCTTCACCACCCCCGGTTGCGATCAGCAACAACTTGTACGGCAACTCTCCGCCACTCTTGGACCCGGCTATAAAATACTTGACCGGCAACAACAGCAACAACAGGCATTCAATATGATTGCCGTCGAGAAATGGGTGACACTGCTTATGCTCGCATTCATCCTGGTAATCACATCGTTCAATATCATCTCGGCCATATATATATTGAAAGTCGAGAAACAGGGCAATATGGCTGTCCTCAGAGCCATGGGAGCCTCCGACTCACTAATTCAAAACATCTTTGCCTGGCAGGGACGACTTATAACAATCACCGGCGGAGCAATAGGCCTCTTGCTCGGAACAGCCCTGACTCTCGCCCAGCAGTGGGGCGGCATGATCAAGCTGCAGGCCGGCAATATGTCCATGCTGTCGGTCGAGGCTTACCCCGTACGGCTTGAACCTACCGATCTGGCCATTGTAGCGCTGATTGTCACCCTCGTGGCTATGGTATGCTCATACATCTCAACACTCTCAAGACATTCTTCATGACCAAGCCACTCATACATCTCGCCAGCGACCGGCTCTATTATTCAACCACAAGCATCGACAACAGCGTCCACGCTACCATACCCCAGGGTGTCAGCGTCGTGATAGGCCCCAACGGTGCCGGCAAGTCACTCCTGGGCGAGATAATCGAACGCGGACGCAACTTCCGCACAAACCGCATACTATCGGCAACCGGCAAGACTCTGTCGGTCAAGAAAGTAGAATTTGCCGACATCCACTCTCTGCGTGGCATCGCCTCAACAGGATACTATCAGCAACGCTACGAGGCCACAATGAACGATGAGGTTCCTACAATCACCCAAGTCATTGACCCTACCTATGATACCGATGATGTCATCAAATGGTGCCGGCACATGGGACTTGGCGACATACGACACAAACGCATCAACTACCTGTCGAGCGGAGAACTGCGCAAATTATTGATTGCCACCGCATTGACATCAAGGCCCGATCTACTTGTACTCGACAATCCCTACATAGGACTTGACGAAACATCACGAGAGATCCTTGACAACGCCATCTCATCGCTTCCGGCCTTGAATGTCAACGTATTGATGCTCGTATGCGATCCACGAGACATCCCGTCGTTCGCATCTGCCGTCATACCCGTAGTCAACATGTCCATACGAGAGCCTGTTGAGGCTCACGGTGACATCTCCCGTTTACGCGACTCCATGATGCATCTATTTGATTATGCGATAGATACATCACGTCTCCCGCGTCCGCTGGCTATCGATGACGCGCCGATAGACCATATCGTACGGTTCGACAACTGCCAGGTAAGCTACGGATCGACCACAATCATTGACCGCATCGATTGGATAATCCGTGACAACGAGCGCTGGGCTCTGCAAGGACCCAACGGAAGCGGCAAATCAACCATTCTCAGCCTCATCAACGCCGACAACCCGGCCGGTTACCGCTCAAACATCACCCTGTTTGACCGCCGGCGCGGCACAGGAGAAAGCATCTGGGACATCAAACACCGCATAGGCTATGTGTCACCCGAGATGCGCCTATATTTCTCAGGCACAGGCAATGCGCAGACCGTTATCGGACAAGGCCTTACCGACACCGTCGGATCATATGTCAGACTCAGGCCCGACCAGGAGGCCCAGGCCGGTCTATGGATCAGCCTCCTTCATTTAGAGGCGATTGCCCGGAGACCATACAACACATTGTCGGCCGGAGAGCGCCAGATGGTACTGCTGGCCAGAGCAATGATCAAACAGCCGCGACTGATGATTCTTGACGAGCCCATGCATGGGCTTGACTACGGACGCAAACGCGCCATGAGGGCCCTCGTCAACTACTTCGCAGCCCGCGCCGACCTCCCCGGCTCACGCTATCCAATGTCGCTCATTTACGTCACACACCACAGCGACGAACTGCCCGAATGCATCAACCACACAATGAAACTCCCGCCAAATGCAGTTAAATAAACTATCAGTCAACAACTTCAAGAACATCTCCGAGGCCTCGCTCGAATTCTCGCCGTCGATCAACTGCCTGCTGGGCAACAACGGCATGGGCAAGAGCAATCTGCTTGACGCGATCTACTATCTTAGTTTCGCACGGAGTTTCAGCGGGTTATCAGACGCGCGGCTTGTGACGCGCGGCTCAGAGTTCATGATGCTCAGAGGCGAATATACCCGCAAGGAAACATCCGAGGAACTCACCGCCGGAATCGTAGCCGGCAAGCGCAAATCATTCAAACGCGGAGGCAAAGAATACCAGCGTCTTAGCGACCACATCGGACTCTTCCCGGCCGTACTCATATCTCCGGCCGATGCCGACCTCATAACCGGGACAGGCGAAGAACGCCGACGCCTCGTCGACATGGTCATATCACAGAGCGACCCACGCTATCTTGACCATCTTATAAGATACGGGCGCTCGCTGCAACAGCGCAACAAACTGTTACACAACAAGATCGTCGACCACAATCTATATATCGCCGTCGAGACCGCCATGGCCATGTCAGCCCACTACATAGTTGACTGCCGGCGCCGGTGGATAGCCGAGCTTACACCACTGCTCACAAGACTCTACGCCGACATCGCCGGTGACAGCGAGACTCCGGCCATAAGCTACCGCACACATCTCGAGCCGGGCACTGACTTTGAGGTACTTCTTGACAATGCCCGCCGCCACGACGAGGCTGTCGGACACACATCGGTAGGACCACACCGCGATGATATCGAACTGTTTCTAAACGACTTGCCCGTGCGACGTGCCGCAAGCCAAGGACAGTGCAAATCATTCACCATCGCCCTGCGCCTGGCACAGTATGATTTCCTCCACCGCGCCTCAGGACTCGCCCCGCTACTGTTGCTTGACGACATTTTTGACAAACTCGATGCCACACGTGTAGAACGCATTGTCTCGATCGTGCGTGACAGCCGGCACTTCGGACAGATATTCATAACCGATACAAACCGTGACCACCTTGACTCGATAATGCGCATGACCGGTGTGCAGTACCGCATGTGGAATGTGTCAAACGGACAGTTCAGCCAGCTATGAAACGCAGTGACCCACTATCAATCAAGCAGTTGATCGACCGAGTACTCGATGACGACAGTGTACGCGACGCCGCACGCGCCCAACGCCTCTGCTACATGTGGCCCGATATCGTCGGACCCGGCATAAACAGATATACTACAAAGCGTTATGTATCAGACAAGATTCTCCACGTATACCTGTCGTCGGCACCTCTCAAGAACGAACTACAGTTTCACCGCGGCCGCCTCATCGACCTGCTCAACCAGGCAGTCGGAGCCGAGGTAATAACCGACATTCATATACATTAACCATAAATATCTGACAATCAATACTTAACAAATAAATATGAAACAACCCGTACAGTTACCCCAATCCAACAATCCACGCGTACCGGAACCCACAGCACCGTTCTACCACTCCATGCCGCTGCAGATACGCTTCAATGACATTGACATGCTCGGACACCTCAACAATGGTGTATACCTGTCATTCATGGACTTAGGCAAAGCACACTATTTCAACGACGTGATGGGAGAACAGATCGACTGGCACAACGTCAAAGTCGCTGTAGTCAATCTTAATGTCAACTTCTACGCCCCCACCTACCTTGACAGCAACATATGCGTACTGACAGCCGTCACCGCAATATCCAAACACAGCCTGACAATGGAACAACGTATTGTCGACATTGACAGCGGTGAGGTCAAGTGCCTGGCAACCACCATTATGGCTGGATACGACATCAAGACCGCAGGCTCACTGCCCATCGACCCGGCCTGGCGTGCCGCAATATCGGCCTGGGAACAACGTCAGCTATGACAACCCCGAACATATCGTCCCGGGACACCCGGAGCCATCAAGGATCTCAAGCAACCCGACAGGCGTGACCGACTCCGGCTCAGGTATGATACCGGCAAGATAGGCTATGCGGCCAAGCAGCCCGGCAGGAGTATTATGCAACCGCAGAAAGTCCATACCCTGTGAGGCGTCACGCTTGCTCAGACGCTGGCCTTGCTCATTGACTATGAGCGGAAGATGGGCGAACCGCGGAGGCTCGAAGCCAAGCAATCGGTAAAGATATATCTGCTGGGCGGCCGACAACAACAGGTCACGCCCCCTCATCACCTCAGTGACCCCCATCAAAGCGTCATCAACCACCACTGCAAGCTGATAAGCCCATGCTCCATCGGCACGCCTTACAATGAAGTCACCACAGTCACGGGCAAGATTATAGCACTGCCGGCCGGCTATAATGTCATCAAATACGATCTCATTGTCAGGGACATACAGACGTGTCGCTCCCGGTGTTGTAAGATCAGTCGTAAGGCATGGCATCACCGCAGGGCGACATGTGCCGGCATAGATTATGCGTCCGTCCGACTGATGTGGAGCCTGTGTGGCCATGATATCGGCCCGCGTACACCTACATTTATACAACATCCCCGTAGCGGCAAGACGATCGAGGTAGGCCGAATATATGTCATGACGACGGCTCTGAACATACGGTCCGCGAGCCCCCCTGCCATCAAGTCCACCCTCGTCCCAGTCAAGTCCAAGCCAATGGAGATCATCCTCGATAAGCCTCGCATACTCATACTTTGAGCGCTGAGGATCAAGATCCTCGATGCGGAGTATCCATCGGCCGCCACGACGCTTGACCGACAGCCATGACATGACCGCCGTATATATGTTGCCAAGATGCATTCGCCCCGAAGGGGACGGTGCGAAACGGCCTGTGATTTCACCTGATCCCATAACAATCCGATTTTATTGTCCAACCAGCTCTTAGAGTCCATATGATAATAATAGCCGGTTCGGCTCAAACTTTATACAAAGACAAAGGTACATAAAAACCATGATTTCCCAACCTGTACAACAGCGTAAGAGCAAAAGCACGATAATTAACGAAATTTTTCTCTAATTATATCCGATTTTCAAAATTCCTCACTATCTTTGCAGTCGAATAACTGGGAACATATTGTTCCCGACATATAAAGAGATGTAATTGCTAAACATAAAATACTCTAACATAATTATTTAAACGAAATGAGCAAAATTGATTTAACCCAGTATGGTATCACCGGTACCACTGAGATCATCTACAACCCCTCTTACGAGGAGCTCTACAAAGAAGAAACCCTTCCCGGCCTCGAGGGCTTTGAGAAAGGTGCAGTAACCGAGCTTGGCGCAGTCAACGTAATGACCGGCGTATACACCGGCCGTTCGCCCAAAGACAAGTTCATCGTACTTGACGAGAACTCGAAAGACAAAGTATGGTGGACAACCGAGGAGTACAAGAACGACAACAAGCCCGTTACCGAAGAGGCCTGGAAAGCTGTCAAGGAACTCGCTGTCAAGGAGCTTTGCAACAAGAAACTCTACGTTGTAGACTGCTTCTGCGGCGCCAACAAGGACACCCGCATGGCTGTACGCTTCATCATGGAGGTTGCATGGCAGGCTCACTTCGTGACCAACATGTTCATCAAGCCCACCGCCGAGGAGCTCAAGGACTTCAAGCCCGACTTCGTTGTATACAACGCATCCAAGGCCAAAGTCGAGAACTACAAGGAGCTGGGTCTCAACAGCGAGACTGCAGTCGTGTTCAACACCACATCCAAGGAGCAGGTTATCATCAACACATGGTATGGCGGTGAGATGAAGAAAGGTATGTTCTCTATGATGAACTACTACCTTCCCCAGCAGGGTATCGCCTCGATGCACTGCTCGGCCAACACCGACATGAACGGCGAGAACACCGCTATCTTCTTCGGCCTGTCAGGCACCGGCAAGACCACACTTTCGACCGACCCCAAGCGTCTTCTCATCGGTGACGACGAGCACGGCTGGGACGACAACGGCGTGTTCAACTTCGAGGGTGGATGCTATGCCAAGGTTATCAACCTTGACAAGGAGAGCGAGCCCGACATCTACAACGCTATCCGTCGCGACGCACTCCTGGAGAATGTAACCGTTGACGCCGATGGCAAGATCGACTTCGCCGACAAGAGCGTCACCGAGAACACACGTGTATCTTACCCCATCGACCACATCGAGAACATCGTTAAGCCTATCTCGGCCGGTCCCGCCGCCAAGAATGTAATCTTCCTGTCGGCCGACGCATTCGGTGTACTTCCTCCCGTATCGATCCTGACACCCGAGCAGACCAAGTACTACTTCCTGTCAGGTTTCACTGCCAAGCTCGCAGGTACCGAGCGTGGCATCACCGAGCCCACTCCCACATTCTCTGCTTGCTTCGGCCAGGCATTCCTTGAGCTGCACCCCACAAAGTATGCCGAGGAGCTCGTGAAGAAGATGGAGAAGAGCGGAGCCAAGGCTTACCTCGTGAACACAGGCTGGAACGGAACCGGCAAGCGCATCTCTATCCGCGACACCCGCGGTATCATCGATGCCATCCTTGACGGCGCCATCCTCAACGCCCCCACCAAGAAGCTCCCCATCTTCGACTTCGAGGTTCCCACCGAACTTCCCGGTGTAGATCCCAAGATCCTTGATCCCCGCGACACCTACACCAACCCCGAGGAGTGGACCAAGAAAGCCGAAGATCTCGCTTCGCGTTTCATCAAGAACTTCGCCAAGTACGAGAACAACGAGGCCGGCAAGGCTCTCGTAGCCGCCGGTCCCCAGCTCTAATCCAAGAGACTGAAGGATAACAAATATTCAGGGCGTAAACCTATTACAGGTTTACGCCCTGATCTTTTTTTACACATTAAAAAACGATGCATGGCCCAGTGTCTCACATGGGCCACTCACCAGCCGTCAACGACGCTTTCTGCGGTCGTTATGAATTTTGATGATCACAATGATAATACTGGCCACGGTCGTGATTGTGTTTGTAATCACCAACGGCCAGTTGGCGGTCATGGCACCCTGTGCCACAAAGAACACACTGCCAAGACCGAGCATAATGAATGTCGGCATCGCGATCGCATCGGTCTCGCGGGTCTTGATAGTGTGAAACGCCTGCGGCACATATCCGCATATCATACATATAGCGGCAGCCGTGCCGATAATATTAATCCATAAATCCATGTCACATTAAGTTTTGGGTTATATAAGTAAATTACTAATAAATACAGTCACAAGTTTAAGCGCCCCGGAGAAAACTGTCTCCAGAGCGCTTTATATCACCATGGAAGATCTTTCTACATCATGTTTTTGAAATAATAGTCAAGGACATCGCGGGCGGCTATGAACGAGCTCTGGCGATTGTCAAGCACAGCGGCCTCACGGTCGGCAAGCATAGAAGCAATCTCCGGGTCATTATAGAATCGCGAGCGCAGTTTCTCGTCAATGGTCTCATACATCCAGTATCGCGCCTGTTCACGGCGGCGGCGCTCAAAGTATCCGTTCTCCTTTACAAAGTCAAAATACCGGTCGATCATATCCCATACCTCGGCGATTCCAAGCTCGAAATATCCCGAGTAGGTCAGCACCTCCGGACTCCAGCCCGAGGCCGTCGGCGGGAACAGCCTCAGGGCACTTTTGAACTGAGCCTGTGCCAGGCGCGCGCGGTCTATATTGTCTCCGTCGGCCTTGTTGATGACAATACCGTCGGCCATCTCCATTATTCCGCGTTTGATACCCTGCAGTTCATCGCCCGTACCGGCAAGCTGTATGAGCAGAAAGAAGTCGACCATCGAGTGTACCGCAGTCTCACTCTGCCCCACACCTACAGTCTCCACGAATATGTTGTTGTATCCGGCGGCCTCACAAAGCACGATTGTCTCACGCGTCTTGCGTGCCACACCGCCAAGCGATCCGGCCGACGGGGAAGGCCGTATAAACGCTCCGGGATGGGTCGACAGCTTCTCCATGCGGGTCTTGTCACCAAGTATACTGCCACGGGTGCGCTCGCTCGACGGATCAATAGCGAGAACTGCAAGCTTACCGCCGTCGCGCAGGACATGAAGTCCGAACACATCGATCGATGTACTCTTGCCGGCACCCGGAACACCCGTTATGCCTACACGGCGTGAGTTGCCCGAATGCGGCAGACACTTCTCGATAACCTCCTGTGCAAGCTGGCTATGATCGGGAGACAGACTCTCCACCAGCGTGACGGCACGGCTCAGCATCGTCACATCACCCTTGAGTATCCCCTCAACCATCTCGCCGGCCGAAGGCAACGGTTTACGCTTACGCCTTACGAGGTATGGATTGGTCACAGGAGGCTGAGCCACTCCCTCGTTGACAGTCAATCCGATATATTGCGAGTCATTCTCTGGATGTTCCATAAAAACATAGGTTTAGATACTGGATAATAAAGCCGTCTCCATATACATATACAAAGCAAATGTAAATTAAATACTATAATATGAACAGGAATCGAACAGTCGCCGGCCTTGATGTCCACAAAGATAGCATTTATCTTTATATCATGGGTCATGACGAGGCCATTATTTTTGAAAAGATCTACGGAGTGTTTACACCCGCAAGTCGACAAAGGGCGCCCGCAACCTTGACACAATACAAAGAATAGTACACTCCGTATTTTCGATCTGGAAAGGGTTGCGCAAAAAAACGGTCTGACAAGAGAAAAGGCGTGGCTGAACTTTTGCGCTATGTCTCAATGAGCTTCACCCGACTGATGCGGTTTCTGTGCCAAAAATGAAAAAAATCTGATTTTCAGAAAAAGAAAACCACCTGAAATACAACCATGAGAACTTACCCGATTATCAATAAACCGGGTAAGTGAAGATATGTCTATATTTTTATCTTAAATGAAAGAGCCGTGAGCAGATAATTAAGTAAACAATTCATTGATATTATTGAGTCAGGAACACTCGCCAGCTTCCTTCTTTCTCGCCGCGCTCAACATATTTTTTTGAAATGAGTTTGTCAATCAATTTTTGGATAGCGGTAATGCTGATGCCGGTTTCTTCCTGCATGTCTGCAAGTGTCAGTGTCGGCTGAGTGCGCATAGCATTCAGGATTTTAGTATAGTTGGGCGTGCGGAATGCAATCCGTTCTCCATCATACCACCAGACATTTTCATCTTTTTCACTTACAAACAATACATCGTTATACACCTCTGTCGCGACAAGTTCGTTGAAATACTTTAGAAACGGGCGTATATCCTTGATGTCTGCGTGGGCACCGTCGCCCGGCACTGGACCTACTTCGAGATCTGCCTGATGGAGCGCTTCAAGATATTCGCTTTTCTTGCGGCTGCGTACTACAATCATCGGATAATTATGGCGCGTGAGAATATAATTCACCATCAGTCGGGCGATACGTCCGTTGCCATCTTCAAAGGGATGTATGCGGATATAGCGATAGTGGAACAACGCGGCCAACTCAACCGGCGATAGTTTTCCCTCCTGTTCAGCCGTATTGTACCAGTCGACTAAGTCTGCCATAAGTCCGGGTGTTTCCTCCGGTGAAGCGTAGTCGAATCTGTCACCATATCTTGTGATTACGCTATTGGGGCGTGTCTTATATTGCCCTGCGTGTATAACATAGCTTGTCTGTACGCCACCCGGCAAATTACGATAGACAGTGTAATCTTCGCGTAAAAGGGTTTTGTGCAATGTCCGTATGAAATTCTGTGTCAAGGGTATATCCTTAACCGCAGCTTCTTCCGTCATCATACGCAGACCGACATTACTTGCTGTCATCTCTTCAACGTCGCGCACATCGGCTTCTCCAATTACTTTACCGAATAGCAATAGTATTTCCGTCTGTCCATAAGTCAACGTATTACCCTCTATGTGATTGCTATTGTAGTTGAAATCCACAGTAAAACGACGGCTCAACCTCTCTCTGTCTTTCTCGGACAGGGGCTGTATGTTGTGCCAAGCGGCAAGTGCCTTCTTTATATTGAGATACTTCATACGGAATTCGTGTTACATCCGTACAAAGTTAATAACAAATCCTCAAAAAGGTTGTATTTATATAACCTTTTTCGCGTTTTGCTAGGCTCTTATCTGAATATAGGTAATATGAGTATACCACTAACATCAAAATATACCACCTACTTCGGTAATTAAACCAATGACTATTGTCGGTGTGCACGGCATATATCTGGACAATCTTGGCTCTCTCTGCAACTTCTATCTTTTCGATGGCATTGAACATGAGTAATCTCAATCGGCGGTCAAAGCAGTATAGCTCTATTATATCAGAGGATGGTGCATGTGAAAGTATCTATCTCGTCAACGGGCGATAATGACGTCAAGCCAGGATGTGATGGCTTCAAGAGCGGCGGGTGAAATATCCTGGGGGATGGATGCATACTCCTGCACCAGGCCGGTAGTACAGTCCTGCATCAGATGGTTGAGGCCCGGCATCAGACGCGTGTCAGCGTCTGGATTAAGGGCCTTTATCGCATCCAGATTGGCCGGCAACACCTGCATATCCTTATCGCCGTTAAGAGCAAGCCACGGCACACCCACTTCCCTGATATCATCCTCAGGGTTATAACGTACCATCGAGCGGTAAGGAAGCGAACAGAGCACCTCCACCTGTGCCGAGACCTGCTTCATGACATCCGGCATATTCGCCATCTCGCCCAGCTGTTCGGCAATAAGCTGATGCAGTGAAACACGTAGCATCACCGTCGGGATATCAGACTTGACAAGATCGAGGATACGTCTCTGGGAAGCCTCGGCATCCCATCTGCCCATCATCGCTACAGCCATAGCCCTGGCCTGCGACATTATTATGGAGTCACCGCTCCAGGCCGGAGCTCCCATAGTAATTATAAAACTACAGCCGGAGTCATTACCTGCGATTCTGATCGCGGCTGATCCACCCTCCGAGTGTCCCAGCACCCCCACCGGTATACAACCCGGCATACATGAATCAACCTTGGCAATGGCCGCCGACAGGTCGGAGACATAGTCGTCAAGAGTCGACTTTGAAGGATCGCCGCCGCTCTCTCCCACTCCTCGGTCATCAAACCTCAGTACCGCATATCCCCTTGACGACAAGTGCTCGGCAATGGCCTTGAACGGCCGGTGTCCCATGATTTCCTCATCACGGTTCTGCTGACCGCTCCCCGTGGCAAGAACCAGAGCCGCCGCCGGCCTACCGTCTGCCGGCATAGTCAATGTCGCGCCCAAAGTAATTCCGGCATCCACATTATAAACTGTCAGATCAGAAGATGTAAAAGCATTCTCGGCCCTGGCACCGGCAAACAACCCGACACAAACAATGAAACAGAAAAGCAAACGGTTCATTAGAAAAAATTTAGTATAATACAAATTTAGACAATCACTTGGAGTCGGACGTCTATTATTTTAGATTTTCAACGGATTGATATAACCACTTGAGGAATAAACATTTAGCGGAGTATTTGAGAAATAACAGT
>CAXHRO010000005.1:0-124010 GCA_964018905.1 uncultured Muribaculaceae bacterium | reverse complement strand
ACATCCATGACGACAGAGTAAGGCTTGTAAGCGACTCGTCACCACAGCTTATATGTACACCCATGGGGCTATGTGAAATGGTCGACGGTGTGACCCGGGTCGTGTCGAATTCAAATCCCGGGGTGTGTCTCACCTGACTGCCGCGGTTCAGGTATTCTGTTTTTACCGACCGGCTGTTGCCGTCGGGATAATATATTGTTGTCTCGTCCGACTCTTTTATAAACCTTGATGAGTAGAGCTTTATGAAATAATAGTTCATGTCGTTCATGCAGTCGATGCCGTACGTGTCATTTTCATATTCCTTGAGTTTGACCAGCACTGTGCTTTCACAGTGCCCTCCTACATAAATTTCTTCCTTGTCGGTCTCCGAATAGATACTGCGCTGTTGCCGGCACGGTATGTACTCTCCGTTTATCCACACATAGTCAGTGCGGCATTTCAGTAGCGGCGCGGCACCCGTACGCTCCTGAAAGTATCCGTTTGAGAAAGCAAATCTCAGAGGTCTCGGGTCGAATCCCTGCATGTCATTGGAGTAATAACAGGAATACAGCGGCAGGAATTTATCCTTACGTATGGCATTGTTGTTGCTACATGTCCCGGTCCGGTATGACTGGTGGAAAGTATTGATCATCGGGTCGGTGTCATACTCATATACAGTGCGTACCGGATGTTCGATGCCTGTACCCGACACATACTCGGTGACATGACCGTAATATACGACCGCATTTTCAAGCGGAACTCCGCGCGTAGTGGGCGATGTAGTGTGCGTGACGCCAAAGCTGTATCTGAATGATCCGTCAGGACTTACTTTCTCGTATACTCCGCTTTGGGTCAGGAAATCGATATAGCTGAGCGCACTGAGGTTTATGTTGCACCGGGCTTTGTCATAGATGAACCTGTGTATGCGGGTTCTCCCGGTTTGTACACATTCGGCCTTGATACTGCGTATTCTGTGACCGATGCAGACCGATGAGCCGAATATGGAAATGTCGGCTCCGAACTTGTATTCGGCAGGCTCGTATTCCAGCGTAGTGGTGATACCGGCAATGTCGGTTATTGATTTAAGCGATGATGTCGAGACCGATGCCGGATCTGGGCGCCGGCCCACCCATTCCAGGGCAAGTCCAAGAACGCTGCGGTGCCGGTATCCGCTGCCGTTAGAGTACCCGAAAAGGTCACTGCCGGGAGCCGTCATAGACGGGTTATATGTAAAAGAGTATTTTTCGGTAACGACCCCGTCGCACTCCACAGTCACTCCGTCAAGGCGCCGGCGCCCGTCAGCATGATTGCATCCGTTATCAAGTCTTACGGTTTTTATTACATCACCATTGGCATTACGCAGTGTAATTGTCGAGGTTTTGTTACCGCCTCCCAGTATTATGGTACCGGATGTCCCTGATATTGTGGCCGGAATCATTCTCGTATGTGAGGAGACTGTATTTTCCATCCTCACGCTGTTGTCATGGCATGAATATTTTGTGCGGCAGGTATAGTCATATTGGTCGGGATATATCATGTAACCCTGTGACGTGCACGTATAGTTTCCTCCCCGGGTCCATGACTCGCCGTTACGGTATGTGATCCGGATCGTGTCTCCGTGACTTTTATTGTCGGTAATGAATGTCGGGTGCCATGCCGACTCGGCTTCATAGTCTGTATCTGCGTAGCTGAGAGGAGCCGACGGGGTCGTCATAGTCGTTCTTGACACGATATCGGCCTGATTGAACAGATAACGTATTCCCTCGGGGGTCGTGATGTAGAACTCATGCCTGAGCAACCAGTCTTTCACCCTTTTGTAACATTGAATGTTGAGATCGGTCGGAGGTAGCTGCCTGACCCGATACTTCACACTCATGGTCGCCCCGTACCTTGTAGTGTCATTCTGGATTATGAAATGTCCCGAGTAGCCCGGCACACTGTAACTGAACAGGTCATAATCGGTGTCATACCAGCCTTCCATTATACCGAGCATATATTTCAAGTCATGTGAATACGGATCCAGACGGAAGCTTATCTTGCGGGGTTCATAAAACCCGCCGGTACCGTTGTCTCCGGTCCATCCATCGGGATAGCCGTTGATCTGTCGGGATACAATCCCGAGCCCCGTCATAGTCCAGCCAAGGCCTATGTCGGTAGGATGTTCATCGCACTTGATGGCTCCTGTATGGTACATCATGCCTAAGGATACCGTTGCGCCGCCGGCCGGAAGTTCGACAAGCGGGATCGAGATATCGACAGTACCTGTCGCATGGCTTACAGGATAATCCTGATAGCGTCGCATGGCCATGGCCTCGGGCGAAGGCTCGGCTCGGCGTTCCATGCCGGTGCGCTGTACATCCCAAAAACATAGTTTCGTATTGACATAATCATATTGTGCCGATACTGGCTGCACACACAGCAATATAAAAAGGCAGCATGCCGGATAGCGAAGATGGTGGAGAGATTTCATGGCCGGATCCGATTGATTTAAGATTTTGGCCCTAATATACAATATTTTACACTTGTTCCCAAATTTTTTAACAAAATTGTGCAAAATTGTCACAGCTCTTTCATTCGAAAATAATTCAGTTGTGAAGTGCTGATTTCCAACACTTCGTGTTCGTAATACATTTTTAGACACCATGAAAGATTTGCACGTCGCTTGGGGCTATGCAGCTATTGGATAGGCGTTTATGTTAAAAAACGACCGGATGGTCAGGAAATTTCATTCTCGTGCTCGCAACAACAATCTTTGCCTCTCAGTCGTTTAGGCCAGTTTCATTTTCAGGCTCAAAATCCCAGTAAGAGTCGGCCTTAGGATTCGTGCGCCCTATGCGCTTTGAGCCTCGGGCGAGTCCTCTCCGAGTAGTTTATTGAGCTGTTCGCGATGATACTTTACCTGAGCGTCCTTGTGACGTGATACCATATAATCCTCACCTAACTCCTGATAGGCCGTGCCGTTCTTGAGCATGTGGTAAACCACCTTTAGCATCTCTGCTTTCAGTTGATTGGTTCTTATTCGGTACATTTTTGTTTCTTAATGCTGCCGTTCGTGCAGAGATTATCAAGGTCAATCCGTTTACCAAAATCAATAATTCGGATAAGATACGCCTGCCGGAGAGCAAACGGTCGTATATGACCATCGAAGAAGTCCGGGCGTTGATTGCCACTCCGATGAATAATGAGGCGGTGAAGTCCACTTATTTGTTCTCTTGCTTCTGCGGATTGCGTGTGAGCGATATTGTGAGATTGAAGTGGAAAGACGTATTCGTCGATAGAGGACAATACCGTTTGGCTGTGTCCATGCAAAAGACCAAAGAACCGATTTACCTGCCTCTTTCCCCCGAAGCATTGAAGTGGATACCGGAACTGGGAGATAAGACAGCAGACGACCATGTATTTGATTTGCCCAGTCCGTCGATGATAAATATACTCATCAAGCCTTGGGCGAAAGTAGCGGGAATCGACAAATGATTTACCTTTCACATGTGGCGCCATACTTTTGCGACCATGATGCTGACACTCGGTGCGGATCTCTATACCACCTCGAAGCTACTCGGCCATGCTGATGTGAAAATGACACAGGTGTATGCCAAAATCATCAATCATAAAAAGGATGATGCCGTTAATTTGGTAAATGGATTGTTTGATTAAGAATAGTTTTTTGTGGCTAACGAACGCGGGCGTGGCGTTGCCAGTCTATAACGTGGAGGAGCCGAAAATACCGCTCTTGCTTGCCCGTTCACGCAACCTGTTCAAACTCTTCCAAAGCGACATCGGACTGCTGGCCAGTCAGTATGCCGAAAGAATTCAGATGTGGATTATCAAGGGGGATAAGGACATCAACTTCGGCTCGATTTACGAAAATGCCGTGGCGCAGGAGTTGGTGGCACATGGCATCGCTCCCTACTATTACAATAACAAGAAACGGGGCGAGCTGGATTTTGTTATCTAACTGGGGGGGCAAGGTGCTGCCTATTGAGATAAAGTCGGGCAAAGATTACGAAACACATCGTGCACTATCCAACATCATGGATTGCAACGAATACGACCTGTCCGAAGCGATCGTGTTCAACAACGACAATCTGCGAGTCGTCGGAAAAATTGTCTATGCTCCTGTCTACATGGTGATGTTTCTCGAAAAAGACAATACGGCTCCAACATTTTACAAGGTGGACATTTCAGGGCTATAAGATTTCATGATATAGAGATTGAGATGAAAACCGCCTATGACCGTTATGACAATTATGACGCTATTGAAGTTCCTTTTACGGATGCAATCCCATCAGATTATAATGGTGTAATAGGTGTGCCTATTTCCTTTTTAGACAAGTATTGCCCGGAGCAATTTGAAATCTTAGGGATAACTGATAGAGGTAATGAATGGGGACTAAAAACTAAAGAATACACTATTTCAGACACTTCCAACTTTGCAGATTCACACTAAATCGGGTAAGGGGAAACTAAGTCTTTATTTGGAGTTTAAATGAATGAACCGCGACAATCCGGCAAAAAACTTTGAGCATCCGGCCACCGACAATCCTCACAACAACCCACACAACTACCTGCCCCAACGTTGCCGCTGTCGCTCGGCCAGCGTTATCTCGGCAGGGTTGTCGGCAGCCTGCCAGAAACGTGTACCGTCAATAGCATCAGGCAGAAACTGCTGTCTGACAAAATGGCCCGGATAATCATGGGCATACTTATAGTCGGCTCCATACCCCATCACCTTCATCAGCGAGGTCGGTGCATTTCTTATATGCAACGGCACCGGCAGATCACCGGTATCACGCACTCTCGCCAAAGCATTGTTGATGGCCATATAGGCCGAGTTGCTCTTGGCCGAGGTTGCCAGATATATCGTACACTCGGCCAACGGAATACGTCCTTCGGGCATACCTATCTTGGAAATGACGTCAAATGTAGCATTTGCAAGCAACAACGCATTTGGATTGGCAAGCCCTATATCCTCCGACGCCAGTATTACCAGACGACGGGCTATGAACTCCGGGTCCTCGCCACCCTCTATCATACGGGCCAGCCAATACACTGCTGCATCAGGATCACTCCCCCTCACACTCTTGATGAATGCCGAGATAATGTCATAGTGCATCTCTCCGTTCTTGTCATAGGCGGCAGGATTCTGCTGAAGACGGCTCGTCACCGACTCATCATCTATCACAATAGGTCTGTCGGCAGGTGTAGACTGCATCAGCAGATCCAGAATATTTAGCAACTTGCGGGCATCTCCGCCCGAAAACCTGAACAGCGCGTCGGTCTCCCTGATATCGACCTCCCGCTTTGAAAGGACAACATCGGTCGACACCGCCCGGTCAAGAAGCTCACGAAGCTGCGGAGCCTCAAGCGGCTTGAGCACATAGACCTGGGCCCTCGACAACAACGGACGTATAACCTCGAACGACGGATTCTCGGTCGTAGCACCTATCAACGTGACAGTGCCACTTTCCACAGCCCCGAGCAGACTGTCCTGCTGAGACTTGCTGAAACGGTGAATCTCATCGATAAACAATATAGGCCGTCCGGTCGAGAACATGCTTGATGAATCGGCACGGCATTTGTCTATGACATCTCTCACCTCCTTCACGCCCGAGTTGACTGCCGACAGTGTGTAGAACGGGCTCTTTGACGACTGTGCTATAATACGGGCCAGGGTGGTCTTGCCTACCCCGGGAGGGCCCCAAAGGATTATCGACGACACGTTGCCGCAATCAATCATCTGACGCAATATATTGCCATCCCCCACAAGATGGGCCTGCCCTATGTAGCCTTCAAGCGTCGTGGGCCTCATACGCTCGGCCAGTGGTGCAAGTGTACTCATACAATTATTTCCTTTAACACAAAATTAATACAATTATGTGATTTCCTAATCATAAATTTCAATAAAAAAACAGCGCCCCATAAAATGTTATTAGGAAATCATTTCAAAAATTTATACCTTTGGGGGGTTGAAAGTGACGCATCGTGTCTCCTTGCGAACTTTAATACCGCCAGTGGCGTTTTCTCTATCGAACGCCCTTACGGGCAACCAATGATTTCAAACCTGAACGATTTAAATTATTTATTTATGGAGACTGAAGAAAAAAGACGTAGCGTTATCCCACAGGGAGCACTCATCGCGATGGCCATATTCATGATTCTGGTATATATCGGAATGGGGATATTGTTCTTCATCGACTTGTTCGGATGGGGCAAGATGGCCGAACCATGGCCTGTACTCAACTATGTATGTGGCGTAATACTGATACTCTATGGCATATACAGAGGTTACCGCCTGTACAAAGGTATCGGCACACCGGTCTGACCCCCCTACAAGACATATACCCATACCATCCTGCACACATCCACTACATAATATAGACACTACAAAATGCAACGCACAATCAAGACAATATACATGGCTGTCATGGCTCTCGCCGTGACGGCATGCTCGTCGGGAAGCGGATCAAAGCCGTCATCGACCGCCGCCACGCGAGGCATAAACAGCAGCAATATCGCTGTCATGGCCTGCGATGCATCGTTCGAGAACATCATGCAACAGGAAATAGACGTCTTTGAATTCATAAACCCCAAGATGACAATCCTGCCCATGTATATTGACGAGAGCGCCTGTATAGACTCGCTACTTAAAGGACGCGCCTCGACAGCCGTCATCTCACGCGAACTGCGCGCCTCTGAGATCAAGATATTGCGCAACGCCGGACGGGCTCCGCACACCACACGCATAGCCGTCGATGCCATAGCCCTGATCGTCAACAAAAACAATCCTTTGAACGAAATTACCGTAAGTGAGATCACCGACATTCTTGACGGCAAGTACCGTGCATGGCGAGATCTGCAACCCAGCCCGTTGGGAGACATCAGTGTCGTATTCGACCACCCGGGCTCGAGCACGGTGAGATTCATGCGCGACTCTCTGATGGACGGACGTCAGCTCACAGGCAATGTATTTGCCCAGGGTGACAATAAAGCCGTATTCGAAGCCGTTAAAAACAACAAGAACGCGATGGGAGTGATTGGCGTAAGCTGGATCGCATCCGACATGAGCGGTGCCGACCTCTCGGCCGAACAACGTGCCGCCCGGCTCGACAGCGAGGATGTTACCGACATGGGCTTCAGCGACGACATCAAAGTACTGCGCGTACGCCTTGACGATAGCGTAGACTCCTACCAGCCCTACCAGGCATATATACTTGACGGCAAATATCCGCTCTACCGCTCAATGTACATGGTAAACACCGGATACTCCGGAACCGCGGCCCATGCCTTCTACGTCTTTGTCACAGGATGGCGGGGACAGAAAGTGATAATGTCGACAGGTGTCCTGCCCAGTACTGTCCGCCCGCGCGTCGTGACACTTAACTAAGCATCTCCCCGACCGCAATGAGATGTCATATACAGGAACATAACTAAATCAAAAAACAGATACAATAAACCAACATGAAATTCAAACTACTTTCACTCGCCATTCTCGGCTCTGCGCTTGGACTCAATGCACAGCAAGGCTACTATGACGGCGTTGAGTACTACCGCGCCGACCAGCCCGAGGAAGCAACCATCATCCTTGAGAAAACAATCAACGACCCCTCGACCGACAAAGCTGTCGCCAACTATTACCTTGGCCAGATCAAACTGCAGGCCGGAAACATTGCCGAGGCACAGAAGAACTTCGACGCAGGTATTGCCGCCAATCCCGAGAACGGTTACAACTATGTAGGACTCGGAGCCATCGCCCTCAAACAAGGTGACAAATCGGTCGCTGAAACCCAGTTCAAGAAAGCTAAGTCTCTCGCCAAGAAAGACGCCGACCTCATAACCGAGATCGCCCGCGCATACTATACTGCCGACCCTGTAGCATACTCCAAGAATATCGACAAATACATCGCCGATGCAAAGAAAGCCGACAAACAGAGTCCGGCTCCATTCATACTGGAAGCCGACATGGCTGCCGGTGAGGATGTGGGTAAAGCCGCATCACTCTATGACATGGCTCAGATGTACGATACCGACAACACTCACCCCGAGGCTTACGTGAAATATGCACGCACATACTTCCCGGTAAATCCATCGTTCGCCGTAAACAAGCTTAAGGAACTTCTCGAAAAGAACCCCGACTCGGCACTTGCCCAGCGTGAGCTTGCCGAGAAGTACTATGCCAACAACCAGCTTACAATGGCCGCCGACCAGTATGGAAAATACATACAGAACCCCAACCACTTCCCCAAGGACGAGCAACGCTATGTAGGCCTCCTGTACTTTGGCAAGAAGTATCAGGAATCCTTTGACCTCGCAGGAAAGCTCCTTGCTCAGGATCCTACCAACATCTACATGCAGCGCATGCAGTTCCTTGACTTGGCCGCACTTGAAAAGCACAACGAGGCCGCCGAGCTCGCCAAGGTATTCTTCGCCAATCCCAAGGGTGGATTCGTTGCCAACGACTATACCACACATGCCGAAGTACTGCAGAATATCGGAAAAGACAGCCTTGCCATAATCGAGTACCAGAAGGCCATTGAGATAGCACCCGAGAAGATCGACATATACAAAGATCTCAGTGCCGCATACTCCGGCGCCAAGAAATACCACGAGGCAGCCGAAGCTTATCAGAAATTCATCGATAACGGTGACTACAACACCAACGACCTGTATATGCTGGCACGCCGCTACCAGAACGCAGCCATGTCAGACACAGTTCCGGAGACACGTAATCCCATGATCGAGAAAGGTCTCCAGACCATTGATGTCGTGATCGAGCGTGTCCCCGACAACCCCCGTATAGCCCAGACAAAAGCTATCCTTATCTATCTTAAGAACGATAGCCAGGACAATGAAGAGACATTCAACGCATTCAAATCGGTAGTAGACTTACTTGACCAAAAACCCGAAAACGCCCAGACACACAAAAGCATCTACACTCAGATGTTAAACCGCATGGGCAACTATGCCTTGATCTCAGGCGACAAGGAAGGAGCCAAGACCTACTTCACCCGTCTGCTTGAACTCAACCCCAACACAGAGGGTCTTCGCGAGTTCATCGACAACATAAAATAAAAGGTTCCACACACCAACCCGATAAAAGAGGCTGCCGCACCACACCAGTGTGCGACAGCCTCTTTTATCATCCAAATAAACAGGTAAGCAAGTGTCGTAAATTAGTTTATATCATAGGATGGTCCAATGCAGTATGAACTATGGCCTCGTACGAATGGAGCACAGCAGTAACTCTTTGATCCACAAGCAATGTTGAAAATCACCTTCCTGGCAACCGTAATATGGCATAAACTAATTTTCAACGCTTACTTATCATAAAGCCACACAGATACCCGATCTCCTCTACTGATAATATAACGCGATCAGATCCCCGTCAGGACTGAAAAACGCCTCTTCATACTGACTCCCCGAAAACTCCACCTTGTAACCGTCCCGTTTAGACTCGATCGACGACACTACCGTATCGAGTTTCAGTTCCTTGAGACCGGCATACAGATGCCCCGGAACCATCTCCTTGATAACGTCAACATCAAGGACACCCTGGTCGGGTGCTTCAATCTCGACAACCTTGCCATCCGAATTAAATTCGATCTCCACACCCGAGTCAAGCCGTACATCATACTCTCCCCGCATATACTTTCGATCACATTTCACTACCCGACCTCCCATACGGTCGATAAACTTCTGCGCCTTCGACGGGAGCTGAGACGACTCCATCGAACCTGCGACAACAGGCCCCACGCCACCGGCCATGACAGCCTCTTCGCCGGCCATGTTACGGGCGCCCGCAACATATCCGCCACCAAACATCAATACAGCTACAATAAAAAATGTCTTTTTCATAGTCTTATCATTACTTGTTATAAAATTATTAAATTAGAACACAACCAAACAGGATAAAGTTCGTAAATTTGTAAGTTGAAACAAGCAATACGGCCGATATGAATCAAGACATTTTACACGACGACTGGGACCGACAGCATCTGTGGCACCCCTACACATCGACTATAACCCCTCTCCCCACATATATGGTCGACCATGCCGACCACAATCACATATATCTCGCCGACGGCACACGGCTTATCGACGGCATGTCGTCATGGTGGTGTGTGATCCACGGTTACAACCATCCCGTCATTAACGAAGCTGCCAAAGCTCAGATAGACCGCATGTCTCATGTCATGTTCGGAGGCCTCACCCACGAGCCGGCTATTACCCTCGGCAAGATGCTCATCGAGCATGCACCGGCCTCGATGAACAACCTGTTCTATGCCGACTCAGGCTCAGTAGCCGTAGAGGTCGCGATGAAAATGGCAGTTCAATACGCTATCTCACGATCGGGAAATCACGCCAAGACCGACTTTGTAACCATACGCTCAGGCTATCACGGTGACACATGGAACGCCATGAGTGTCTGCGACCCTGTCACAGGCATGCACGGAGCCTTCGGCCCGGCTCTGCCTGTACGTTTCTTTGCCCCCCAGCCACGCTCCCGTTTCAACGGTGAGTGGAATCCTGAAGACATAGCCCCACTTGAAAAAATCATCACCGAGCATCATGACACTCTTGCCGCCTTGATTCTCGAGCCGATCGTACAGGGAGCGGGTGGCATGTGGTTCTACCATCCGCAATACCTGCGCGAGGCACGACGGCTGTGTGACAGATACGGCATGTTGCTTATCCTTGACGAGATTGCTACCGGTTTTTGGCGCACCGGACGCATGTGGGCATGCGAACATGCCGGAATAGAGCCAGACATAATGTGCATCGGAAAAGGACTGACTGCCGGCTATCTGACTCTGAGCGCTGTCATGACAACAGGCAATGTGGCCGACACTATATCGCGCGGTGAGGCCGGCGTGCTGATGCACGGGCCCACATATATGGCCAATCCTCTGGCGTGTGCCGTAGGTATCGCCTCGTTGCGTCTTCTCGACGAGTGTAACATGGCCCAAAAGGTAGCACACATGGCCGCAATAATGGAGCGAGAACTGGCTCCCGCCGCCGGCCTCGACTCTGTGGCCGATGTACGCGTACTCGGCTCCATCGGCGTTGTCCAGACTCGTGAACCGGTCAATGTAGGCGATTTCCAGCGTGAATGTGTAAAACGAGGCGTATGGATACGTCCCTTCGGTTGCAATGTATATATCATGCCACCATACATCACCCCCGACGAGGATCTCGTATACCTGTGCCATCAACTCATCCAGATGCTGCCCCAATGAATGTAAACGATCTATTGAGCCGACTGGAGGCGACCGGTAACATGCGTCATATCCCGGGTGACCGCACGTCGTGCGGCATCCTCGACTTCTCGACCAACGACTACATGGGGCTGGCCGACCGGCACGACCTGCGCCATGAGTTTCTGCACTCACAGTCTGCGGCCGACGCCCTGCTCACATCATCAGCCTCCCGCCTGCTTGCCGCCACACAGAAACACTACGACGAACTCGAATCGACACTGGCCCGCCTATACGGTCGCCCTGTATTAATATTCAACAGCGGCTACCACGCCAACTCGGGACTCATTCCGGCTTTGACCGACAAGGACACCATTATCCTGGCCGACAAGCTTGTACACGCCAGTATCATCGACGGCATAATGCTTGCCAAGTGTGAGTGGACACGTTTTCGTCACAATGACATGGAACACCTTGACAGGCTCATCGAGTCTAAACGTCCCGACGGACACAACACACTTGTCATAGTCGAGAGCATATACTCTATGGATGGAGACTCTGCTCCGGTCGAGGAACTTATAGAAATCAAGAGACGACACCCCGGTATCATGCTGTACATTGACGAGGCCCATGCCCTCGGGGTAGTGGGAGAAAATGGTCTCGGACTCGCAAAGAGCAGTTCCGATCCCGAAGCGTGGGATATCATCGTAGGCACTCTTGGAAAAGCGGCGGCTTCTATGGGTGCCTATGCGGCTATGTCAGAACAGCTAAGAGACCTGGCCGTGAATCGTTGTCGCTCACTCATATTCTCCACTGCCATACCTCCTTTCAATGCCGCTTGGTCAACATTCATGCTACGGCAACTCACGACAATGGACTCCGAGCGTGAGCATCTTGCCGAACTGTCCCGGCAATTGGCCGACGGACTCACCGCGATCACAGGCACACCCCACAGTCCAAGCCATATACAGCCTCTGATCATAGGCGATGCCAGGCGTGCCGTTGACCTGTCACTCAAGCTTGAAAACGAGGATATTAAAGTTCTGCCCATACGCACACCGACAGTTCCGCCTGGAACCGAGCGACTGCGCATGAGCCTCAGTGCCTCGATGACAACCCACGACGTCGAACGCCTTATCAAGTCCCTTTCCAAAAACTTTACCCCATGAATATCTCATTCATAAAACAGGATAATAACCGACACCTGATTTTACTTATGGCCGGCTGGGGCATGGATGCCGCTCCGTTTGCCACACTTGACTATCCCGGATATGACATTGCGGTAGTGTGGGATTACACCGATGAGTCAATTGATAAGAACCTGCTATCAGACTATCGGGAAGTCATCGTATTGGCCTGGTCAATGGGTGTAATGGAAGCTGACCGCGTTATTCCCGGTCTTGGCCTGCCGATATCTCTATCAGTAGCCATCAATGGCACGACCACACCTGTCAATGATTCGACCGGTATCCCTAAAGCAATTTTTGACGGGACTCTCAACACACTATCCGACAGCACTCTGCAAAGATTTAACAAGCGCATGTGCGGGTCGGCCGAAGCTTTCAGACGCTTTAGCGACACAGCCCCCTCTCGCTCTATACGGTCACTGAGAGACGAACTACAGATATTGGGCGAACGATCATTGAAGCAAACCAGCGCTCAATCAATGAATTGGGACTTCGCCATCATCGGTTCACGCGATATGATCTTTACCACCGCAAATCAGACCAACGCATGGCCCGACACCCCTAAAATATACATCGAAGAACCACATCTACCCGATTTTCAATCAATCATAAACCGTTTAATCGTTAACAAAGAACGAGTAGCATCACGCTTCGGCGAATCACGCGAGACATACGACAGCTCGGCCCTCATACAACACAATGTTGCCCGATCGCTCGCCGACCGCCTTATTGAAATATCAGCCAACCGTGCTTGCCGATATAATACCGCTATCGAGATTGGGGCAGGAAACGGCCGGCTGACAGCAATTTATGCTTCGGCCTTGAATATCGGGCAACTTGAGCTATGGGATCTGACCATGCCGGCCGAAGCCTGTCACCACTACCCCGGATCCACATGTATCGCCGATGATGCCGAAGCCCGTCTATTTGAAATAACCGACAATAGCATCGACTTGATTGTCAGCGCATCAACCATACAATGGTTTAATTCGCCATGCTCAGCCATCAGACAGATCGAACGGGTATTGACAAGGGGAGGAATAGCCGCCATAACACTCTATACGACCGGAACTTATGAATCGCTGGCCAAGTCAACAGGGTTTTCAATCAACTACGTCTCGCCAGAGCGCATTAAGCACTCATTGTCAACCAATTGCGACATAATACATCTAAATACCGACTACCTGACTGCCAAATTTGAAAACACACGCCAACTTATTGAGCACATGAGACTTACAGGCGTAAACGCAGCCGGTTCAACCCCCATGACATCACTACGCAAAATGCTGATTGACAACACATTGACTCAACTCGAATATAATTCGACAACCATAATTTTCCAAAAACGATGAAGATATTTGTAAGCGGCATTGACACCGACGCCGGAAAAAGCTATGCCACAGGATTCCTGGCTAAAAAACTTATCGAGGAAGGCAAGAACGTGATAACAATGAAGTTTATCCAGACCGGCAATCAGGACTACTCGGAAGACATAGACATACACCGCCGTATAATGGACATCGACATGCAACCTGCTGACATTGAGCACACTACAGCTCCTGTAATATTCAGCTACCCCTGTTCGCCACAACTTGCCGCCCGGATAGACGGACGGGAGATAGATCTGACACTCATTGACAACTGCGCCGACAAGCTTGACAATCAATACGATATCACACTAATCGAAGGAGCAGGCGGTCTGATGGTTCCTCTCACCGACACATTTTGGACTATCGACTATCCGGCCACCCGAGGCATCCCTACAGCCCTCGTCACCAACGGTCGACTTGGATCAATAAGCCACACCCTGCTGGCCCTTGAAGCCCTGAAAATGAAACAGATACCGATAGCATACCTCCTGTACAACACACACTTCGACACCGACAACACAATAGTTGCCGACACACGTGCATTCCTACGCCGCTACCTTGACCGCAACTCGCCCGGCACACAGTGGATCGACATTCCTACATTACCGGTCTGATTGTCAACAGCTAAGACACCTCCATAAATTTCAGTCTTGTCTTCAGAATATGTAACTACTCACCTATATAGGTGAGACGGAGTTGTAGGGCGGTCGAACCCATTCTTTCACACACTCCTCAACATAGATCTTCGCTGACATTATTCCTTTTATTTTCAATAAATTAAGTTCAAAAACAGTTGCTAATTTACTTGTGTATGTCAAAGATATTTTATATCTTTGCATCAGTGAATCAGCAAGTTGACATCGAAAAATATCTTGAGGAGTTCCGCTCGGAAATAGGACATCTCAACAAGACCGTCAAGGATTTGACGGACGATAACGCACGTCTTAACCGTCGAGTGGAGGCTCTGGATGTAGAGAATGCTGATTTACGTAAGAGGCTGTCAAAGTACGAGGATCCGCAGCCGCCCAAGAACTCCGGCAACAGCAGTGTGCCGCCGACCAAAGAAAGGCTGGGAGACGAAATCAAGAGGCGCACATCTTCGTTGCGTGAGAAAAGCGGTAAGAAACCCGGCGGCCAGCCCGGGCATGAAGGTAATACCCGTATGATGTCGAACCTGCCTGATGAGACCGAGAATATCCAGCCCAATTACTGTCGTGAGTGTGGCCGTGAACTGTCAGATATTGAGGGCGTGGAGGAATATCGGGAGGAATGTGTTGGAGTCAGGATTGTACCGGTCGTAAAAAGGCTTCGCTTTCTAAACAAGACCTGCACCTGCGGATGCCGTAACCGCGTGGAATATACACGCCGAAAGAATCCGGTATATCTGTCATCTGAGATACGTGCCCTCGTGGTCTATCTCAATGCAGTGATGTGCATGCCATACAACCGCATCAAAAGTTTTCTGCATGACGTGATGCG
Organism: uncultured Muribaculaceae bacterium; assembly: GCA_964018905.1. GTDB lineage: Bacteria > Bacteroidota > Bacteroidia > Bacteroidales > Muribaculaceae > JAAVFS01. The sequence continues at coordinate 108,803 of CAXHRO010000005.1, read as the reverse complement.
CGTTGACATAAGCGAGGGGTCGATACGAAACTTTATAGCGGACGCCGGAAACAAGGCCGATAAAATATGCGACCGCATAGCCTCGGAACTTGTCAAAAGTCCTGTGGCAGGCGCAGATGAATCAGGATTTTATGTCAACGGCAAACTCAACTGGGCGTGGATATTGCAGAATCCGAAACTCACACTGACCTGGATAGCCAAAGGTCGTGGAGCCAAAGAGATGGACGACCGTTTTGGCCGGAATGCATTGGAGAATACAGTGCTGACCACAGACCGCCATAGCGCATACTTCTCGATGAAAGTCAAGGGACACCAGATATGCATCGCCCATCTGCTGAGAAATCTAAATTACCTCAACGACCTTGACAAAAAACAGGAATGGTCATCGCGGCTACAGGAGTTGTTGAGAAAAGCCGTGCATTGGCGAAACTCGAATCCCGAGGCCATAGCCGATACATCAACCTGGACAGAAAGCCTTGACAAACTTCTCAATGAGAATCTCGACAAGTTCAAGAAGCCGTTCCGACAAATCCGCAACAGCCTGCGAAAACTCAAAGATCATGTGTTCCACTTTCTGAAAGACCCGCGGGTGCCGTCACACAACAATGCATCGGAAGGCGGAATAAGAATCCTGAAAGTGAAACAGAAACGGAGCGGCGGCTTCCGAAGTCAGGCCGGAGCGGAAGACTTCATGGCAATACACTCGGTTGCCGATACCGCCAAGAAAAACGATTTCTCCCGCTGGGATGCCGTTTTTGCGTTGGTCTAATAGACCGACCAAATCAATGTGCCCTACCTACCTGAGTAGTTACCAGAATATTTGTCATCATTAAAATAAGTTAATTCAGATACCACAGATGCAAGGTTTGTGGTATCCGGTCATTTATAGGGTGTGTAAAACCTTCTAACTTTATATACTTATGAATAGAATTCAAATGTTTTTATCGGCAATCGCATTGCCCCTGGTAGCAACCACATTCACATCCTGCGACAATGATGACGACTACGACTACTCACTGGCACTTCCCACGGCTGTAGTCACAGTATGCCCGCAGACCGATGGAGGCTTCATGATGGTGCTTGACGACAAGACCGACCTCTACCCGTCAAATATGACCGAATCACCATTCGGAGAGGACGAAGTACGCGCCTTTGTCAACTTCAGCCCTGCCGAGAGCAAGCCGGGCGATGACCGCCAGTACGTAAAAGTAAACTGGCTCGATGACATACGCACCAAGTTGCCGGTCGAATATATCGACGAGGAGAATGCCGCCACATACGGCAACGACCCGCTGGAAATCATGCGCGACTGGGTAACAGTCGCCGAAGACGGATACATCACCCTAAGACTACGCACACGCTGGGGCCTGTCGGGAACAGTTCACCACATCAACCTGCTGTCGGGCGTCAACCCCGATGATCCCAACGAGTTTGAGTTACGCCATGACGCCAAAGGAGACACCTCCGGAAAAATGGGAGACGCATTCATAGCGTTCAACCTCAACAAGTACTTCAGCGATGCCACAGGTCCGGTAAAGATCAAACTACGCTGGAACTCATTCTCCGGCGCCAAGACCGCAGAGTTTGACCTGGCTCTGAGAAAGTACATTGACGACGCCGACCATGCCTCTCTCATACAGGCAACAAGAATAAACTGATACCGGATCTCCCATGTCCGAGCCTGATGAACAGACTCTAATCACCCTCGTCAAACGAGGCGACCGTACGGCAATGAGACAGATGTACTCACGGTACATCGGGCATCTCACTGCCGTATGTTCTCGTTATATAGCTGATGATGACGATGTAAAGGATGTTCTACAGGATTCGTTCATCAAGATTTTTGCATCGGTCGGAGAGTTTGTCTTCAGAGGTGACGGCTCTCTGAAAGCATGGCTTACAAAGATCGTCGTCAACGAGTCTCTGAAGCTCATAAAAGAGAGGAAACGAATTATACTGGCACCACTTGACAATGAAACCGGGACATCCATCCAGGACGATACGCCACCAGATATCGACAAGATTCCGCCCGAGGTCATTCATGATATGATTCGCAGACTGCCCGAAGGATACCGCACCGTATTCAATCTATATGTTCTTGACGGTCAACCCCACAAGGAGATAGCCCGGATACTCGGCATAAGCGAGAAGACCTCGGCGTCACAGCTTCACAGAGCCAAGTCTACCCTGGCCAATGAAATAAGCAAATACATCAGCAAGCATTGAAAAACATGGGATACAAGGATAAATGGACAAAACAATTCAAGGATAAGCTTGACGGGTTTGAATTACAAGAACCCGACGGCCTGTGGGACTCGATCGGACATCGACTTGACAACGGGACACCGGCTCGACATCGGTTTATACCGATTTGGCTTACCAGGATATCTGCGGCTGTAGCATCAGTCGCAGCCATCGTCCTGATAGTAGGGCTGTTCGCGTCAGAGACGCCCAACCTCACACCGTCATTACAGCCATCTTTGGTTAGCCAGGACAACGACAGCCATACACCTGCCAATACCTTGATGCACACGATCGATCCGGTTCTTACCATAAATACCAATACGCCCCCTCAACCCAACCACCACCTGTATACAGTCAATCCTCTACCGTCAGACACAACCAGTAGCCTGCCATCCACGACAAACAACTCAGCCGAACGAACGGATACCGGAGAAACACCCTACTGCACGGCTGAAGAACGGCAATACTACACCAAGACACTGCGCGACAGTACCATCTATCCCGAAGCCGACCGGCCGGCAAGGCACGCTATATTCGATAAACAGCTGGCAATCAATAAAAGGAACAATCATTCACTGGCTTTGTCGGTATTTACCTCAGGCGTGTTTGCTTCCTCTGCTAAAAGTTCGGGACAAATAGACCGCTTCACCTCGCTACGGTCAATGATCATCAATGACGAAATCCTCTCCGACCAGATGCTCGTAAGATCACGGTCGGTCAATACCCTTGACATCCGCGACTTCGACATGCGTCATCACCTGCCACTACGTGCAGGCCTCAAAATAAGCTATCCGATATTCAACAATATAGCAATAGAGTCAGGAATACAATATTCACGTCATACATCCGACTTCAGCTACGACAGCAACCTCATCTCAGCTACAGGCGAGCAGGAACTGCATTATATCGGCATACCGCTCGACATAAACATCGCCTTAGCCCGGTGGAAGAGACTACAGGTTTACGCAACAGCCGGAGTGTCAGCAGAGAAGCTCATCAAAGGGCACCTGAAGGGTCTGATCACAGATCGTGACGGCGACATGACCTCCAAACGTGAGCGACTCACCGAGAAGCCACTGCAATGGGCACTCAACGCCACCGCCGGACTGCAGTATGACCTCACTGACCATATAGGTCTATACGCCGAACCCGGACTCGGCTACCATCCTGACAATAAATCCAGTATCCGCAACATCTACAAAGACCGACCGGTCGACTTCACCCTGACCATAGGCCTGCGCCTTACCCTACACCGATAACATTTGCTTTACCGGAATAAAACGTGCAGGAAATCTTCGCAGAGCAATAAACAACGTATCCAAACAAATATCCAAAACATACCACTGTTCAAACCGACGACAGCTTAACAGCAAAGCACCTATCATTATAGGAGGTTGTAATTTAATTGAATACTCGCCTGACCCGATTTTCATCAATTACAATCCGGTATATCCTTTCTTATTTATGTGATTTGCGATCAATCATGGATGGCGGAGAATTCTTTTGCAGAAAAGCGGCGATCGCCGGGAGACAGTCTGAAGCGGTCGGCAGGTCGGCACACAGAGACTCTACCGGACATGGACCGGTGGCAGTACGGTTTATGATACCGGATGTCACGGTATCATAAAAAGCCCGGATAGCCTCCTGCCTGAGAAGGTCTATGGCCGCACGGCTCATCACGCGTGAATGCACAGCCGCTATGCGACCGAGAGCCATTATGGCCGCGGCACCTTTGCCAACTACCTTGTCGGCTATGACTGCTCCTTGAAGTACCGATGGATTATTGACCAGAATCTCATACAGGTCAATGATACCCCGCCGATGACAGGTTGTTACGGTGTCATCACATCCTATTATCACGCATGAACAATCAAGTTCATCAAGCAAACGATATGCCCTGTCGAGACGAGCCTGTACGATACATGTGTTCATTGACGGGTCAACATCTTTATCAGCGTCCACCCGACAAAAAGCTGAACAAGCATTCCAGGCCAAGCTTTCGTGACATCCTGCAGAGCCAATGTAATGTCTCGGGTTATCCCCCACTCGATCAGAGAGCCAACCATCTGGTATGCCACTATAACAAGAGCTATGGCGGCAAATGATACCCGCCTATACTTACCGGCCGCCAGCGATGCCGCCAAAGCAAGTAATATGGACTTGATCATAATGGCAGGTAATACGTCAACCCCGGGCATACCGGTAAGGGCACTATTGACCAACGGTGACAAAAGCGCGGTGAGCAATCCCACACGCCATCCGAAAATGTATGCGCCTATGAGTGTGAAAAAATATATGGGCAACCATGTCGGACCACCCCCCGGAACAGTGTGTACTATAGCAGGCAACAGGATGTTGCCAAAAATGAACAGCACGGCAAACAGCCATGTGCGCGACTGGGTAAACCTGAGTGATTGAATATTTACGGCTGTCATACTATTTTATATTTATAGGCATTAATTTTGTTTTAGAGTCTCGACATACTTATCAATCCGGCTTAGCATGGACGGTATCTTGATTGACTGAGGACAATGAGACTCACACTCGCCACAACCTGTACAATGTGATGCCTGACGAAGCTTGGGCACAGCACGGTCATAACCGATGAGAAAAGCACGCCTGGCCTCGGCATAGCCAGGATCGTTGGCCGACTCAGTGACATTGCCCTCGTTGACACACTTGTTGTAGTGTGCAAAAATCGCCGGTATGTCAAGGCCATAAGGGCACGGCATACAGTACTGGCATTTTGTACAAGGCACAAGAGGATAACGGTCAAGCAATACAGCAGTGTGGTCGAGTAATTCCATCTCCTCGGACGAGCACGGCTCAAGTGGAGAGTAGGTGACTATGTTGTCCTGAAGATGTTCCATATAAGTCATGCCACTGAGCACAGTGAGGATCCCGGGATGTGTACCGGCAAACCTGAAAGCCCAGGAGGCAAGACTGCGGTCAGGACGATGCTCACGCAGTTTCCCGGCCAGATGTCCGGGGAGGTGCGACAGCCGCCCACCAAGCAACGGTTCCATGACCACGGCAGGAATCTGACGCTTCTCAAGTTCGCCATACAGATACTCTGAGCGTTTGGCATTCCCCTCACGATTGTGCCAGTCAACGTAATTATGTTGAATCTGAACAAAATCCCAGTGGACATCTCCGGCATCATGCATGGCAAGAAGATGGTCAAAAACCTCGACATCGCCATGGAACGAGAAGCCGAGATTGCGTATGCGTCCACCTTCCCCCCGCTCTTTTATAAGATAATCAAGCAGACCGTTGTCGATGAAACGGTCATTGAGTGTTGGAATACCGCCTCCACCAACGGCGTGAAGCAACAGGTAGTCGACATAATCGGTGCGCAACAGCCTGAGCGACGTCTCGAACATCTTTACCGACTCCTTCAGCGGCCACGTCGACGGGGCAAAATTTGAAAGCTTTGTAGCAATGAAATAGCTGTCACGCGGGTGACGGCTCAGAGCGATACCTGTGGCCTCCTCCGACTTTCCCTTGCAATACATTGGAGACGTATCGAAGTAATTTACTCCATGGGCAAGTGCATAGTCGACAAGTTCATTAACAGCCTCCTGGTCAATACCGCTATCCGACTCACGACCGCTTTGTCCACTGACAGTTGGGAGACGCATCATTCCGTAGCCCAACAGCGAAACCCTGTCACCGGTGTTATGATTGGTACGGAAAGTCATCATGTCGTCGGGGACACTGGCTGTAGTCACATGAGCGCCATCTGTCACTCTCTCGGCGACATTACTGCATCCGGATAAGGCAAGGCCAGCCACTGCGCCGCCTAATCCGAGACGCTTCATGAACTCGCGACGGTCAAGAGATATCTTATTGCTATCCATTTCTGTATTTTTGTTTAAAAGCCGGTTCTAAAAGTATGACGTTCATATCTCACGCTGGCGATGGTTTCCCTCCACATATATGGCACTGAGAGGACGGGACGGACATAGATTCTCGCATGCTCCGCAACCGATGCATTTCTCCGGATCTACCGCAGGAATGAGCGGGGAGTCGGCATCACCCTGAACCATAGGCACCATGCTTATGGCTCCCGACGGACAGTGACGGGCACAATTGCCACACCGACGACCGTCAGTGACAACAATACAGTTGTCGCGTATCCATACAGCGTGACCGATACTCAAGGCCGACTTATCCTCCCGCGAGAGACGATGAATGGCTCCGGCGGGACATACCTCTCCGCATCTCGTACACTCTGGACGACAATATCCACGCTCATATGAGATCATCGGCATCATAAAACTTTGAGGCGAACCCGAAGGGCGAAGTACGTTATTTGGACATGACGCCACACACAGCTGACAGCCGGTACAGTGACGCACAAGATGGGCATGGCTAACGGCTCCGGGAGGGAGCACCGGGGTCTGACGCACGGGGATCTTCTTATCCTGGATCACGGCCAGGCCTCCATCCACCTTGATCTGAGCCTTGGCGACAGCGGCTGTTCCTGCGGTAGCTGCGACAGCCATGAAAGCACGACGTCCGCTGTCCTCAACATTAGCATGTGACGGTTTTGCTTTCCCCGACGGACGACGTCGATAGCTTATAGCTCCGATTGAACAATTGCCTATACAATCGAAGCATACCACACAGCGTGAATAGTCGATGGCATGGTTCCCGGCATCGATACATGACGCCTTGCAATTACGAGCGCACTTGCCACAGCCTACACACTTGCCGGTGTCGATCACAGGCTTAAGCAATGAGAAACGGGATATGAGCCCCAGGATGGTTCCCACCGGACATATTGTATTGCAATAAGTACGGCCATTACGCCAGGCGAGGATTGCCAGGACCACAAGAGTTACCACAGCTATACCCAGTGAAAGGCCACTCCTGACCCATATATCGACCGAGTAGAATGCATAGCTGTCATGCTTCTCAGCCCAGTAGGCCAACAGATTGTTGCACCACATCCACACAGGCTGGAACAGACTGGAAACTATACGGCCATAGGAACTATACGGGGCAAGAAGCGCGAATACCGACCCAAGCCCCATCGCTATCGCCACTATCATAACGGCAAGCATGATATAGCGAAGTGTGCTCCTGGCCGGTGAGAAACTATAGGGATTACGCTTAGATCTGCGGCCAAGTGCGGCAAAGCCATCCTGCATGACACCAAGAGGACATATCACCGAACAATACAGACGCCCGAATATCAGCGTCAGAACCACCAGCAGAGCCATAATGATGAAATTGCCGGCAAGGACAGCTGGTAGAAACTGCATACGGGCCATCCAGCCAAGCCAACCGGCAGCCAGTCCTGTAAAATCAAGAAACAGAAGAGTGATTCCTAACCAGAATACAATGGCGAAGACAATACGTAAACTTCGTAGCATAATAGTGATCTAATTGACAACGCAAATGTAGCACAAATTTATAAGGCAAACAATGATGACCATATCACAAATGTCGTTAAAAGTTTCAAATTTCTACTGAAATTTAAAGTAAAGGGTCATAACACAGGATATGATGTAAGTCAAAAGTCGTATATTTGCACATTGAAAACAGAGCGCAACAAAAAGAGCGTTCCCATTTTGAACAGGCACCAAGACCATAATGCTTTCAATCGACAAGAAACTCATATCACCAATGCCCGTCGCCCAATTCAACGGGCGGATTATAGTGCTCGACAATGCCGCCGACGCACGTCAGGCCGTGACATACCTTGCAAAGCAGACGGCCATAGGATTTGATACCGAGACACGCCCGTCGTTCAGGAAAGGAGATTCACACAAGGTAGCACTGATACAATTGTCGACCGATCAGGAATGCTTCCTGTTCCGCACCTGCATGATGGGGTTCACCGAGCCTCTCGTGAAACTTATGGAAAACCCCGCTGTACTAAAAATAGGATTGTCGACCAAGGATGACTTCCATGGTCTTAACCAATTGTCCCCATGCCAGCCTGACGGCATAGTAGAGTTACAGCAATATGTACGCGACTATGATATCTGCGATATGTCTCTACAAAAGGTCTATGCCATAGTCTTCGGCGAACATATATCCAAAGGACAGCGTCTTACCAACTGGGAAGCAAAAGAACTCACCCCCCATCAGAAAGCATATGCGGCACTTGATGCATGGGCATGTCTGAGAATATATAACCACTTGAAAAACGGACTGTTCGATCCTAACCGCTGTCCATACCAAACCGAGATACCGAAATGAAGAAATACAATCTCATACCATTGTTGCTCGCCATTTACCTGGGCTTTATGTGCTATCTTGGATACCCCTATTACATGTCGGGAGCATACTCCCCGCTGAGATACTTCGGGGTAGCCGCCCTCTCGGCGGGGTGCATCATTGCCCTGCGTACGGTAATGAAACGCCGGGCCCACAAGAACCGCGACAACTCATGACCATAAATCAATACCCATAACAATATGAACCGACTAACAATAATCACAATGGGCATAGCAGCCTTGTCAGCAACAATGACGTCATGCGGCAACAAGCGAATCGAATATCCAGCCGCACCGCAGGACGAGACAATAGACCAGTACTTTGACCTTACCGTAGCCGACCTCTACCGTCCTCTGGAAAACGACACCGCACTCGCCACCAAGGAATGGGTTGACGCCGAGAACAAGGTGACCCGCGAGTATCTTGACAAGATACCCTACCGCCAGAAGATCCATGACAGGCTCACAAAACTACAGAACTACCCCAAGACGGGACTCATATCGCTGGCGCCTGACAGCCGTTACTACTACTACCTCAATGAGGGACTCGAGAACCAGTCAAAACTATACCGCCGCGACTCCATCAACGGTGAAGGAAAGGTATGGCTTGATCCAAACAGCCTCAGTGAAGACGGCACCGTGGCACTGAAAGGCATATCATTCTCCAATGACGGCAAATACATGGCCTATACTATATCGCGCAACGGTAGCGACTGGGTTGAGATATATGTAATGGATACGGCTGACGGACATCGGCTCGAAGACCATATCGAATGGGCCAAGTTCACCGATGCGGCATGGTGTGGCGACGGTTTCTACTACAGTGCCTATGACCGTCCTGGCGACGGCAAGGAGTTCTCCAACGCCAATGAGAACCACCGCATATATTACCACCGTCTCGGTACCCCACAGAGCGAAGACCTACTCGCATATACCGATCCAGAGCACCCGCTCCATTTCCACTCGGCCTACGTTCCCGACTCGGAAGACATACTCTTCGTTATAGGCGGAGGCGACGGATTCGGCAACTCGGTAATATTCAAGGATATCAAAAAACAGGGATCGGACTGGAAGGTAATGGAACCAAGCCAGGACATAGAGGTGAACATCGTCGACATCATTGACGACAACATATACTTCACCACTACATACGGGGCCGAACGCCGCCGGCTTATGAAAGCCCCGGTATCCAACCCTGACAAAGCCAACTGGAAAGAAGTCATAGGCGAACAGGACGGAGTTTTGACCTCGGCCGAACGTGCAGGATCAAAACTTCTTCTCACATACGAGCAGGATGCTGCCAACCGCGCGTTCATCTACGATATCAACGGGAATCAGGAGTGTGAGATCAGTCTTCCAGATTTTTCATCGGTAGTGTTCTCAACAAGCGACAAGACCGATGACGTATTCTACCGCGCCACTTCCATGGCCCTGCCACCCACGATCTACAAGTATGACATGGCAAGCAATACCTCGACCGTGGAAATGACTCCCGCCATCGACAACTTCAACCCCGACGACTATGTGACCGAACAGATCTTCTACACATCGGCCGACGGGACAAAAGTACCCATGTCACTGACATACCGTAAAGAACTGGAGCGCAACGGAAAGAATCCAGTATATCTCTACGGCTACGGAGGCTTCAATGTCTCGCTTAACCCCGGCTTCTCGCCCAACCGCGTGCTGTGGCTTGAAAACGGCGGTATCTATGCCGAGACCAATCTGCGCGGCGGCGGCGAATACGGAGAGTCGTGGCACGAGGCCGGCACAAAGATGAACAAGCTCAACGTCTTCAACGACTTCATCGCGGCAGCCGAATATCTCATAAACAATGGATGGACTTCGCCCGATTATCTCGCCATAGAGGGTGGCAGCAACGGCGGTCTGCTGATAGGCGCTACTGTCAACATGCGTCCCGAGCTGTTCAAGGTCGCAATCCCGCGTGTAGGCGTGATGGACATGATGCGTTACCATCTTTTCACCATTGGCTGGAACTGGGCATCGGACTACGGACGCTCTGACGACTCGGTCGAGATGGCCCGCTACCTGCTTGGCTACTCACCTCTTCACAACATCAGCAATGACGGTACACCCTACCCCGCCATCATGGTGACGACAGCCGACCACGACGATCGCGTAGTGCCGGCCCACTCGTTCAAATACGCGGCCACACTGCAGGCCAGCAATACCGGAGACGCCCCCAAACTGATACGTATCGACTCTAAGGCAGGCCACGGTGCAGGCAAACCAGTAAGCAAGGTTATTGATGAGTATGCCGACATTTACTCGTTCATATTCCACAACATGGGACTTGAGCCCAAATAAAACCGGCAAAAAACGACACAGTGAGACAGTGGATCAACATACTGGCATGCATCCCGATGGCGATATCGCTGTCGGGATGTTTCACAGGCATTGAGAGCACCCCCAAGATCACAGCACGAGATGTCAGACGCCAACATGCCACCGAGACCCCTGAGATGGCCTATGCCCGCAATGTCTCCGGCGATCCTGTGGCATCGTGGAGCCAAGGCAAGAAATTTGTAGTGACTCCCGGCAAGATCTCATTCGCTCTCACCCCCATACCACTGGCCGACAATCTACAGCCAGGTGATACTTTGAGATATGCAGGAATGCGTGACGTCAGATCGATGACCGATATCGACAATACGCTCATAATGCTAACAAATAATAATGGTGACACACTAAGTTACCGTATCCCTGAACCGCCTCAGGAGGTTATGAACCGTAGCTCGATCGAAATCCCGTTCACGATCGAAATGACTCTTGTCGACAAGGCTTCAGCCCTGATGAACGGGAACGACTACTACATTACCACGCCGGTGTGGTTCAACGAGAACGGTGACAACATCACCGGTCGTAAGCTCATCAAAGTACACATCGACAGTGTGACAGCCGGCAACACCAACTATCCGCTCGCCGTGCACTTCACCGACATCGACGGCAACAGCTCGAAAGTATACATGTCAACCGGGACAGGACGCAGTTCAACACGTAACTTCGATACATTGTTCTCGCTCACCGATCCGAGATCAAAGTACAAAGACATAAAGGATGACGTATGGGAATGCATCACACGCTCGACCGTAAAACCAGAGATGACTCGTGAAGAGTGCCGCCTGTCACTCGGCAACCCCCGCGATGTGGTACGGGGCCATTATCTGGAGCGATGGAGCTATGATAACGGATACGTTCTGATATTCGATGACGGATACCTGAGCGACATAAGAATACGCTGACATGATTCTAACTTTTCTCGGCACCGGAACCTCTACCGGCATCCCTGTATTAGGATGCCACTGCCCGACATGCCTGTCTAAAGATCCGCGCGACCATCGTCTGCGAGCATCGGCATTGCTTACCACCGACACAGGCCGACATATTATGATCGACTGCGGCCCCGATATGAGACAACAACTTTTACAGCATCACAACGGCTCAATCGACGGTGTCATCATAACCCACAGCCACTATGACCACACAGGCGGTGTGGACGATCTGCGTACACTCTCTTACACAAACGGTATTGACATCTACTGCCGCGAGGATGTGGCCGATGACCTGAGACGCGTTCTGCCATACTGCTTTAACAACTCGGGGTACCCAAACGTGGCCTGGCTCAGGCTTAACAACATCAGGGAAATGGAGCCATTCAAGGTGGCCGGAACAGAACTGACCCCCATCCCTGTCATGCACGGAAAACTTTCCATATTAGGATTCAAGACCGACAATCTTGCTTATATCACCGATGCAACCGTCATACCATCCGAGACAATCGATGCCATCAAAGGAATAGACACTCTGGTGATAAACGCTCTGCGCCACACCCCCAACCCGACCCACCAAAACCTCGAACAGGCCCTGGCCATCGTACGTAAACTCTCACCGCGAAGAACATATCTCATACACATGTCCCACCAGATGGGACTACATGCCGAGGAGTCAACAAAACTCCCCGACTCGGTACAATTCGCCTACGACGGCCTGGAAATCCAAATCCCGACTCCCCCCGCACCTATTTGTAAAGATAACGTTTGATGGAGTGCTTTGGCGTTTTTTCAAATGGCACATCCATCAATTCGATACTTTTTACACGGGCATAAGCCGGGAGTTCTTTGTTAAGAAGCATCATATTCTCGTCCATTTGGCTCTTCACCTGAGAAGGTGTTAGCCTAAGCCGTCTGACAGCATCTTCATCAATAGCCACCAGAGCTACTATCGTACCATCACGGTCGACCACAATAGATTCCATTACCAACGGATAATGATTGAGCAGTCCCTCTATCTCCTCGGGATATATATTCTGACCCGACGGACCAAGTATCATCGTCTTGCTACGTCCACGTATGTATATAAACCCATCATGGTCGCGGGTACACATGTCTCCTGTGTTCATCCAGCCATCCTTGAATACAGCCTCTGTTGCCTCTGGATTCTTATAGTATCCCTGCATGACATTGTCGCCACGCACCCACAACTCACCGGGAACATTCTCAGGATCGGGGGAGTCGATACGTGTCTCCATGCGAGTCACAGTCATTCCGCATGAACGCGCTTTGAAGATATCGGGTGATGCATAAGCGATAAGAGGCGCGCACTCTGTCATGCCGTAACCAACGGTATAAGGGAAGCGTATACGGCGCAAGAAGCTCTCGACCTCGGGAGCCAGAGCAGCACCACCTATGACTACCATGACCAGATTTCCACCGAAGGCATCTTTCATCTGTCTGAGAATCCTATTATAAATCATACGATTTATTCCCGGTATAGCACAAAGCGCCCTCATGAGAGGCTTCTTGATAACCGGGAAAACCTTACCGGTAACTATTTTCTCAATCACAAGAGGCACTGTGATCACAATCTTGGGCTTGACCTGAGCAAAGGCCTCAAGCAGAATCTTTGGAGAGGGGACACGTCCAAGGAACTGAACATGGGCACCTTTCATTATCGGGAAAACAAGTTCGACAAGCAACCCATACATATGGGCCATCGGCAACATGCTGAGCATGCCGTCACCGGGTCCCAGGTAAGGTATCTCATCGACAGCAAAACGGGCGTTACTCATTAGATTGCCATATGTAAGCATAACTCCTTTTGAAAATCCGGTCGATCCAGATGTATAGTTGATAAGCATCAGTTCATCGGGCCTGTCTGCATGATACACTACATCGGCCTTTGTGAAACCACCGGGATATCTATCCCTAAATATACGCTCGATATTATCACGTGTACTCTTAAGATTATCATCCTTACAATCAAGCAGTTCAAATTCGCCTATACTCAGTATCCCCTTAAGTGCCGGCATATCAGTGTGGTCAAGAGAAGACCATATGGAATCATCGACAAACAACAGCACCGAATCACTATGGTTAACCAGATGATGTATATTATCGGGCTTAAATTCATTGAGTATCGGCACAATCACAGCGCCATAAGTCACTGTCGCAAAAAAAACGAGAGCCCACCCGGCCGAGTTACGGCCACAAAGAGCTATCTTGTCACCGGGTCTCACACCTATCGACTCAAAGTACAGGTGTATTCTGGCAATATTAGCGGCCGTGACCGCATAGGTATACGTACCGCCTGTCAGGTCGCTAAGAGCAGGATGCTCCCAATGCTTTCTAATTGATTCAGCTATATTGTAATTAAAACTTTCTTTCATCAGATAAGATCTGTTTTTATATAACATTTTTTTAAGCCGGTATAAGATATTTTCATATACCGGCACCCATTTTAAACAACAAATATAATACTAAAAAGTTAACAATACCAAAACCTCACGGCATATTCATGCCCGATGTCACACCATCATCCACAATCAACCATAAATTCGTCCGTCAGGCAACAAGTACTCAAAAACATGAACGAACAATCGACGTATATTATGTGTTAAATCGAATATTAAATCGTACATTTGCAATAAATTCTTTCGCAATGTTTCAACCATTTATACATTCACAAAACTAACAACATGAACATCAAGAGTTTAGCAGTATGCGCGCTTGCAACAGCCGCTATCACATCCTGCTCAGACAAGAAAGAGGGTGCCGGCGCCTACACTCTCACCGTCAACCTCGAGGAGGCTTCGGCCGACGGGACAACAGCCTATCTCAACTCGTTTGACACAGGCGAGAAAATTGACAGTGTCATCATCGCCGACGGCAAAGCCGTGTTCACAGGAAGCGTAGAGGAACCTATGATCGCCACAGTATCATTCAATGGCAACCGTGGCTACCGGTTCATTCTCGAGAGCGGTGATACCGAGATTAAAGAAGGTCGTGCCATAAGCGACCTCAACGAGCGCTTCAGAGCCCTAAGCAACGACTACCGTCAGCTTAGCGACTCACTGATGAAACTCATTGATAAAAATCTGAGCGAGGCCGAACAGGAAGCAATGTACAATGCCGCCCGTCTGCATATGGACTCAGTGTTGAGTGAAATGATGGTCGCCAATATCTACAACCCAATAGGCTACATGCTCCTGCTTGAGAAATCATTCAACATTCAAGCCGACGAATTCCAGGAAATATTGAAACAATACCCCCACTTGGCCAACTTCAAGCGTATCGACCTTATCAAAAAAGGATTCGACGCACGTGAAGCCACCTCGGCTGGCAAGCAGTTCACCGACTTCGAGATTATGCAGGACGGTAAGACTGTCAAGCTCAGTGACTTTGTAAAACCCGGACAGTATACACTCGTTGATTTCTGGGCAAGCTGGTGTGGCCCATGCAAGAAAGAGATTATCCTAATCAAGCAATTGTATGAGAAATACAATCAAAAGGGGCTACAGGTAGTAGGTGTAGACGTATGGGAGACCCCCGAGCAAGCCAAGGAATATCTTAGCGGAAATCCATTGCCATGGGACGTAATGCTCACCGGCGAGGGTAGCGAGATAACCGATAAATACGGCATCAAGGGAATCCCCTGCATCATGCTCATTGACCCCGATGGCAAGATCGTCGCACGTGATCTCTTCGAGGAAGAACTTGTAAACACCGTAGCCACCGCTATGGGTGATACAGCCGAAGAATAATCAGGCTTACATACTACTAACATAACAAGACTGCGCCATAGCTTATTCAAGTATGGCGCAGTCTTGTTATGTGTTTTATAACCGGTTTCTTCATTCATCTCTCCGGCGGCAGTCGAGCGACCTGCAAATCAGAACCGATAGCCGATGCCTGCAGTAAATGCACATGTCGAGTAATGCTTGACCCCAGTATATTTGCCCTCAACAAAAAGGCGAAGTGTCGATGTGGCATATATATCAAGTCCTCCGCCTATATTGAGACCGAGACGGCTTTTGCGTGTGGTGACATCATCTCCTTCTATGATCGCAGGGGTGGCCGTCTTGGGGTGAAAACTCCATGACGTATAATTTAGTCCGGCAAGCGGATAGAAATTCAACTTCCCGCTGACAACCGGCAATGGCATATGCAGATTAACATTGAGAGCCAGTCCGTCGGTATGGTTATTGCGGAATATATAAGTAAGATCCGGCGCGATCCTAAGCAGCCGGTTGATGCGGTACTGGAAAAACAATCCGGCGACCGCACTCTCGTTGCGGGTATTATATCCGGCAGTAATACCTACGGTTTTTTCTCCTTTCTTATCGGCACAATATGCCATTGGCGCCATTGACAGGGCAACCATTGCCACCGCAGTCGCTGTCAGTCGATTAAATGTTTTCATTTTTGTGTTTTCGTCTTGATGTGCCAAAGTTAAACAAATTAGAGAGAATTTTTGTAACTTCGCGGATGAAAAATTTTATAAGCTATGGATGTGAGGATAGAACAATCGTGGAAAGAAAGGCTGGCGGCCGAGTGGAACAAGAAATACTTTGCCGATCTTACAGGCTGGGTAAGAAGAGAATACGCATCCACAACCGTTTTTCCACCAGCCTCACGTATCTTTGCGGCTCTTGACATGACCCCGTTTGACAAAGTCAAGGCGGTCATACTGGGTCAGGATCCATATCACGACGTAGGGCAGGCCAACGGCCTTTGTTTCTCGGTAGCTCCCGGCATCGCAATGCCCCCCTCGCTTGTAAATATCTTCAAGGAAGTAAGTAGCGACACCGGCGCACCAATGCCGGCCGACGGCGACCTAAGCCGCTGGGCACACCAGGGAGTGCTGTTGCTTAACTCCATACTGACCGTCAGGGCTCATGCGGCAGCCTCTCACCGTGACCAAGGCTGGGAGACATTCACCGATGCCGTTATACGCGCCCTGGCAACCGAACGCGATGGCATCGTATTCATGCTATGGGGATCGTATGCGGCACGTAAGGGCGCCTTCATTGACCGCCAGCGACACCTTGTGCTGGAGTCGGCCCACCCGTCACCACTGTCGGCATACCGCGGATTCTTCGGCAACCATCACTTCAGCCGCGCCAATGACTATCTGCGGCAACACGGGCAAGAGCCTATCATATGGTAAGATCATGAAACACTACCATCACATATCGCTGTTGATAGTCGCTCTGATATCGGCAACCATGCCCAAAGCCTCGGCGGCCGACAATTCCACGGGTATAGCCAACCCGAGGTTCGCCTCGTTGCAGGCCTATGCCGGAGATGACAAGCTCAATGATCCGGTACTGACACTTGACGACGACAGGTGTCTGACTATTGAGTTTGACGAACTTGCCGATGATGTACGGTACATGCGATATAGCGTGACACACTGCAATGCCGACTGGCAGCCATCCCAGCTTGTGGAAAGCGAATACCTTGATGGATTCAACGAGGGCACAATCGAGCAGTACGAGTTTTCGCGAGCCACGACCGTTCACTATGTGCACTACCGGTTTGAACTGCCCAATGACAGGATAAGGCTCACTGCCTCGGGCAATTATATACTACGGGTCTATGACGAGTCTGATCCAGATGTCACACTACTGAGAGTACGCTTCATGGTCACAGAGCAGAGCATATCACTTCAGGGATCGGTGTCGTCACACACCGATGTCGACTACAACGCGCGACACCAGCAACTAAGCCTCCGCATAGACGCAGGTCGTATCAACGTCAATGACGCATTCAACGACTTCAAAGTGGCCATAAGCCAGAACGGCAGACTTGACAACCAACGTATGCTGCTTCATCCTCTGAGGCTTCAGGGAAACACACTGGTTTACGAGCACATGCCCGAACTGATATTTGAAGGCGGGAACGAGTACCGGCGCTTCGAGACTGTATCGACCCATATCAGTACCATGGGTATTGACGAGGTGGGCTATCACGGACCTTATTATCACGCTTGGGTAAGCATTGACTCACCAAGAGCCGACGGTCCATACCTTTACGATAGCACCCAGCATGGCCGATATGTGATACGCGAATACAACTCGGCCCGCTCAGACACCGAGGCCGATTACATAGTCACACACTTCGCTCTCGAAACTCCACGTATAGACGGAGCCGATGTGTATCTTGACGGAGACTTCGTCAACAGGCGGTTTGACGGACGCTCACGTCTTGATTACAACGAGCAGACCGGACGCTACGAGACAGCCATGTTGCTCAAACAGGGAGCCTACAACTACCAGTATCTGGTACGTCCTACCGGGAACACATACGCTCTGACATCACCTGTCGAGGGTGACTTCTACAATACAGTAAACGAGTACCGAATAGCAGTCTACCACCGGTTGCCGGGCGACCGGTACGACCGCCTGTTGGGATACTTTACCATAATGTCACAATGAATACCGAAACAACCGAGACCATCATGCTACAGATCAAAGATACACTTGTGAGCCTTGACCTGGCCGAACGGTTCTTCTGCTGCGACATCGAAGCCTGCAAGGGCGAGTGTTGCATAGAAGGTGACGCCGGCGCTCCGGTCACCGATGAAGAAGCCCGCAGGATAGAGTCGGTCTTGCCCGAAATATGGGAAGACATGTCGCCCGCCGCCCGCCGCGAAGTCGAGGAAAACGGCGTCAGCTATATCGACAGCGAGGGAGACCGCGTCACAACTATCGTGGGGGGCCGCGACTGCGCGTTCACATGCTATGCCCCGGGAGGCATGTGCATGTGTGCCATAGAGAAGGCCTACCGTGAGGGACGCACAGGATGGCGCAAACCGGCGTCCTGCTATCTCTATCCCGTGCGCATAACACGCTACCCGACGTTCACAGCCGTAAACTTCCACCGCTGGAAGATATGCCGCAGCGCCGAGAGCAACGGACGCCGACTTGGCATACGCGCATACCAGTTCCTCAAGGAACCGCTCACCGAGGAATTCGGACAGGAATGGTATGACGAACTCTCCACCGCCTGTGAGGCCTATCTCGAACAGTATGGAAGTGATGAATAACAGCCTCGAGGGCATAAAGGCCATCAAGCGCTTTACCATAAGGGTAGGAAAGACTCTGGTACACTTTTCCCGCAAAGGGGTAAGGATCCCCTCGCGCTACCGACTGCAGCTCGTCGATGACAGCCATATGTCAACACTATGGAGTATATCGGGGAGCCGGGGACGAATGCTGTTGCTGGCGATCATACTGTTCTTCATTATCACGATATCCGGTGCCGCACTCTTAGGTATGACACCGTTGCGCACCATGCTACCGGGATACCTAAAAAGATCCCAACGCTATGAGATGACCGACATGTCGACACGTGTCGACTCGCTGTCTCGGCTGGCGGCCGTCAACAACCGGTATCTGGATAACCTCGTGGCTATCCTTAACGACGAGATTGACATTGACAGTATAAGACAGGCCTATACTGACTCGATAAACAGGTTGCAGTTGCCTGTCGACTCATTGCTGGGCACAAGCAATGCCGAGCGTGAGTTTGTACGGCGATATGAACAACGGGAGCGCTTCAACGTATCGGTATTGTCGCCTGTCGTAGCCGAGGGAATGGTTTTCTATCCTGCGGTAAGATCACCGATAACGACAGCAAACGAGCCATCGGGACGAGTCTCATACCAGTTGTCACCTTCGAGTCCGGTCTCGGCGATTTACCGTGGTACTGTCATCGACTCACACTATGTACCGGGTGAGGGATACACGATGGTGATACAACACCCACATGATTTCATATCACGATACACAGGCATTGCCGAACCCATGGTCGAACAGGGAGCTAAAGTCAACACCGGAGCACGGATCGGGCTCACATCCAATGCCCGACCCGACGACCGGCCGCCCCTGACATTGGAAATGTGGTTCAACGGGTCTCAGCTCGACCCTACCGAATACATTGACTAAACTGATTTCACGACATGAAACACCATGTCAATGAGATAATATATTACTTAAGGAATTTGAGTTACTGTTAATATGAGTACAATTATATTAGGTATAGAGTCGTCTTGTGACGACACGAGTGCGGCAGTCATTAGAGACGGACTGCTTCTCAGCAATGTCATCGCCTCACAAAAGGTTCATGAAGAATATGGAGGCGTTGTCCCCGAACTGGCCTCGCGTGCCCACCAGCAGAATATCGTTCCGGTGGTTGACGCCGCGCTGAAGAGAGCCGGCATCGACAAGAGCCAGCTCGATGCCATAGCCTTTACCCGAGGTCCGGGACTGCTGGGATCATTGCTTGTAGGCACATCGTTCGCTAAAGGTCTGTCGTTAGGTCTGCGCATACCTATCGTCGATGTCAATCATCTCCACGGCCATGTGCTCAGCCACTTCGTGAGACAGACCCCCGAGGACAAGGTGCCGGAGTTTCCGTTCCTTTGTCTGCTCATCTCGGGCGGCAATTCACAGATCGTACTTGTAAGAAGCTATAACAACATGGAGATCTTGGGGCAGACTATCGATGATGCCGCAGGCGAGGCATTCGACAAGTGTGCCAAGGTGATGGGACTGCCCTACCCCGGAGGCCCGCATATCGACCGTCTGGCCGCTGAGGGAAATCCGAACCGTTTCAAGTTCGCCAAACCTCATATTCCGGGATTAGACTACAGTTTCAGCGGTCTTAAGACATCATTTCTTTATACTCTGCGCGACGAGGTAAAGAAAAACCCCCGATTTATTAATGAGAACATGGCCGACCTGGCCGCTTCGCTACAGTCGACAATCATAGATATACTCATTGACAAACTCGACAAGGCTGTAAAGCAGACCGGCGTAAAGACGATAGCCATCGGTGGAGGCGTCTCGGCCAACTCGGGCGTGAGACAATCTATCGCCGACTATTGCAGGCGTCACCATCTGACAGCATTCATACCACAGCGCGCCTTCACCACCGACAACGCCGCCATGGTAGCCATCGCAGGGTACTACAAATATATTGACCAGGACTTCTGCCCATACGATGCAGCCCCCTTTGCCCGCGTCACTATGTAACCCACTATCAATATACACCATGAAAGTATCGATTATAGCCATAGGCGACGAGCTTCTTTTAGGCAATGTCGTCGACACCAACACCCCGTTCATTGCCTCGCTCATCGATGCCAACGGATGGCAGCCGGTTCACTCATGCCAAGTTCACGATGATCCTTGTGATATATTGTTTGCCGTCAAGGAGGCCTTCAGACGATCAGATGTGGTTTTGACCACCGGTGGCCTTGGCCCTACAAAAGATGATATCACCAAGCAAGTGCTGTGTGAATACTTCGGTGGCAAACTCGTACATGACCCAGCCGTGGCCGCCAACGTAGAGCGCATCTTCGCCGAGCGTGGCCTCACAATGAATAGGCTGACGGCATCCCAGGCCATGGTGCCAGACTGTTGCAAGATAATCCCCAACGCAACCGGCACTGCACCGATAATGTGGTTTGAGAAAGACGGCAAAGTCCTTGTATCCATGCCCGGTGTTCCACGCGAGATGCGCTACTCGTTCACCCGCGAGGTTCTGCCCCGCCTAAGAGCGATAGGCACAAACTCCGGCCAACCGGCACTTCACCGTTACTTCCTGCTTGAAGGTATCAGCGAGAGTGATGTTGACACCATGCTTTGCAACGACAACATAATGCCGGAGCTCAGGAACATACATAAAGCATACCTGCCTCAGACCGGTTTCCTCAAGATAAGACTCGACCACAGCGACCCGGCCGTTCTGGAAACAGCTGCCTCAGGGTTTGAGACACTGATGCACCGGTATATTTTCGCCAGAGAGGATGTAAAACCCGCCGAGGCTCTCATAGACACACTGCGCGCCCGTTCGATGAGCATCACCACAGCCGAGAGCTGTACAGGCGGCAACATAGCCCATCTTATCACTTCTATAGCCGGGAGCTCGGCCGTCTACAACGGCTCGGTCGTGTCATACAGCAACGAGATGAAGACCGACGTACTCGGAGTCCCGCGACAGCTGATTGAAAATCACGGCGCGGTAAGTCCCGAGGTAGCGGACTCAATGGCCCGAGGAGCGACACGTCTGGCACATGCACAATGTGCCGTAGCGACGAGCGGAATCGCAGGTCCAGGCGGAGCCACTCCGGGCAAACCGGTCGGTACCGTGTGTATAGCAGTGACCACCCCGACGGGAACCGTCAGCGACACATATCGCTTCACAGGTAACAGAGCCGAGATCATAGAGAAAGCCTCCATCAAGGCAATCATACTGATGATCCGAGCTCTCGCATGATACTATCATGTTCCCGCGAATGCAACACCAGCCTTACCGTAGGCAACAGGGACTATACAGGGTGTAATATGCACAAACCTAAAAATAATGCGCACAAAAACTGTGTGTTAATTGAAAAAAAATCTTAACTTTGCACTCGTATTGAGCGTCCGGTCAACCTATAATTCACCTATGTCTCTATAGCATAGGCATTTGAGCTATATGTGCCGACATTGACGCTATTATTGACTGAAAAAATATATCAAAATTATATATGATAACATCAGCAATATTCGGAATTTCCAACAACGCACTGCTTGCTGTTGTTGCCTTGCTGACGGGTGTAGCACTCGTGGCACTGGCAATGTGGATTGCGGGCCTTATTTCGCCCCGCTCGTTCAACCCCCAGAAAGGTGAGGCTTATGAATGCGGTATCCCCACTCGCGGCTCTTCGATGACCCGTTTCAGTGTGGGATATTATTTATTTGCAATCCTCTTCCTTATGTTTGATGTCGAGACTGTATTTCTGTTCCCCTGGGCCGTGCGCATGCGCGACCTTGGTGTAGACGGACTTACCAGCATCGCAGTGTTTTTCGGAATTTTAGTGCTGGGCCTCGTATATGCCTGGCGGAAAGGAGCTCTTGAATGGAAGTAACAACCAAAAGCATGCCTTACGAGGCGTGGAAAGATAACGAGTATATCGAGAATCTCGTTGACGAACTGCGAGCACAGGGTACAAATGTCCTGGTTGGCTCGCTCGACAAGCTTATCAACTGGGGTCGCTCCAACTCGCTGTGGCCGCTGACCTTTGCTACCAGTTGCTGTGGTATCGAATTCGTATCTCTCGGCGCGGCTCGTTTTGATATGGCCCGGTTTGGCTGGGAGGTAGCCCGTTCATCACCACGCCAGGCCGACTTCATGATGGTGGCCGGCACGATCGTAAACCGTATGGTTCCCGTATTCCGTCGCCTTTATGACCAGCTCGCTGAGCCCAAGTATGTTATCGCATGCGGTGGCTGCGCCATCTCGGGCGGTCCGTTCCGTAAATCCTATCACGTAGCCAAAGGTATCGAGGATATCGTTCCTGTAGACGTTTTCGTTCCCGGATGTCCCCCCTGCCCCGAGGCAATGATATACGGTATAATGCAGTTGTCGCGTAAAGTCAAGGTAGAACGCTTCTTCGGTGGCGTAAACCGTCAGGAAAAGCAGAAAGACTTCGTTGACGAGCATCCCATTGCAAAGGAAGCCGAGAAGATTCTGACCGAAATGTAAATAGAAACTTCCAGTCTTAAAGTAAAAACAACCACTCATTCTTAATATAACTCATGGCAACAATCAAGGAAAACATCACGGCGAGGTTCCCCCAGGCAACGTTTGAGGAAGCCGACGTTCTGCTGATAAATATCCCCGATGAACAGCTACATGACCTGGCTGCCACCCTTCGTGACGAATATGGCTATGACTATCTCATCACTATCGTGGGTATTGACAGGGTCGAAAGCCTTGGCGCAATATACTTCCTTAGTTCCACAACTACCAACGAGGAGATATCGATACAGGTTACAACAACCGACCGCAATAATCCCGCACTCACCTCTATAGCCGACCTTTGGTCGATAGCCACAATCTACGAGCGCGAGATTTTTGATTTCTACGGCATCAAGTTCATCAATAACCCCGACATGCGCCGCATGTTCCTGAGCATCGATTGGAAAGGCTATCCTCTGCGCAAGGACTACGACAACTCGCCCGAGAACAACGCCCCATCCATCGAGAACGAACGCCAGAGCGACTTTACTCAGGTATACACCCGACGTGAGGATGGCAGCATAGCGTGTGAGGATCGTGCCATATTCCAGCCCGACGACTTTGTTGTCAACATAGGCCCGCAACACCCGGCCACACACGGAGTGCTACGATTCCGTACCGCTATTGACGGTGAGATCATCAAGAAGATCGACGTGTACATGGGTTATATTCATCGTGGAATCGAGAAACTGTGTGAAAATCTCACATATCCCCAAACGCTTCATTTTACCGATCGTATGGACTACTTCTCGGCCCACAACTATCATCACGGTCTGTGCCTGTGTATCGAGAAGGCCGCCGGTATCGAGGCTCCGCGTCGCGCACAGGTTATCCGTGTCATCATGGACGAGCTGTCGCGTATAGCCTCACACTGCCTCTTCTTCGGCACATATTGCATGGACCTCGGTGCAACGACAATGCTCTTCTATACACTGCGCGTACGTGAGCAGATTCTGGACATCATGGAGAAGACCTGCGGTGCCCGCATGACATTCAACTATGACTGCATCGGCGGCGTCATGGCCGACATAGACCCCGACTTTGTAAAAGATGTAAAGGCTCTGCTGGCAACACTGCCCGCAAACCTCAAAGAATATAACAAACTCTTCGTAGGCAACGTAATAGCCGAGGGGCGTCTGGAAAACATGGGCAACATGTCGCGCCAGCATGCCATCGACTGGGGAGTAACAGGCCCGTCGGGCCGCGCCTCGGGCTGGGCATGCGATGTACGCAAGACCCACCCCTACAGCATCTATCAGGAGCTTGACTTCAAGGAGATCGTAATGACCGAGGGAGATTCGATGGCCCGTTTCAAATGCCGTATGCTCGAGATCGAAGAGAGCGCGCGCATCATCGAACAGCTCATCGACAATATCCCCGAGGGGGAGATCCAGGCCAAGGTTCCAAAAGTGCTCAAACTCCCCCAGGGACATTGGTTCCAGCTTGTCGAGGGATGTCGCGGAGTATTCGGTGTCTACATCGAGAGCGATGGCGGCACAAGTCCCGTGCGCATGAAGTTTGTCACCCCGTCTCTCAACCTCGCTGCCGTTACCGACTCAATAACATCGGGTAACAAGATCGCCGACCTTATAACGATCGCCGGCTCTCTTGACTACATTGTGCCCGACATGGACCGCTGATGCATCCGGCAGAGAGACATCCACACAAAAGAATAGCCAATCAGTAAGAATATCACAATCTTAAAATATGGAGACAACATTTGATTTCTCTACAATCACTCAATGGTTCAACAACCTGCTGTTGGGCTGGGGTATGGCACCCTGGCTGGTGACCACGATCGAGTGTGTGCTCGTAGGTGTTGGCCTGCTGTTGCTGTACGCCCTGCTCGCGCTTTTCTATATCTATTTCGAGCGCAAGGTATGTGCCGCCTTCCAGTGCCGACTCGGCCCCAACCGTGTCGGACCACTCGGTCTGCTTCAGAGCTTCGCCGACATGTTCAAGATCCTTATCAAGGAGCTGATCCAACTTAAGAATATCGACCGATTCCTCTTCGCTCTGGCTCCATATCTGGTGATCATAGCGTCCATGATGGCTTTCGCAGTCCTTCCATGGGGTCCCGGTCTTCAGATCATAGACTTCAACATCGGCATATTCTTCCTGATAGCCGTATCGTCGATAGGCGTATTGGGAATCCTGCTCGCCGGATGGTCGTCAAACAACAAGTTCACACTCATAGGCGCCATGCGCTCAGGAGCCCAGATGATCAGCTACGAGCTCTCGATCGGACTGTCGGTCATCACAATGGTCGCATTTGCCGGAACAATGAATGTCAACGAGATTGTGCTGGCTCAGGAGAACTGTTGGTTCATCTTCGCCGGTCACATTCCTGCCATCATCGCATTTGTAATCTATCTTATAGCAGGTACAGCCGAGACCAACCGTGGCCCGTTCGACCTCCCGGAGGCTGAGAGCGAGCTCACCGCCGGATACCATACCGAGTACTCGGGTATCCACTTCGGATTCTTCTACCTTGCCGAGTATCTCAACCTCTTCATCGTGGCCGGTGTAGCTTCACTGCTGTTCTTCGGCGGATGGATGCCGCTCCACATCCCCGGATGGGAAGGTTTCAACCATATCATGAACTATATCCCAGGTATCGTATGGTTCATCGGCAAGGCCATCGTGATATCGTTCATCATCATCTGGTTCAAGTGGACATTCCCACGTCTGCGCATCGACCAGCTTCTCAAGTTGGAGTGGAAGTATCTGCTCCCCATCAACCTGTTCAATCTGGTACTGATGGTAATCGTAGTAATCTGCGGATGGTACATCAAGTGGCCCGGTTGCTGATAGCAGCACGACATACACGATACAACTGCAATCCTATCCGACAAACAAAATCCAACAAAGAGCAAACAAGGACTAAAAAATCCAAGATATTTCAACAAACCACATTATGAGCCAGAATAAAGGTAAAATAGCACAGGTAATCGGCCCGGTTGTCGACGTCACCTTTGAAGGTGACAACGTCATCCTGCCCCCTATCTTCACGGCATTGAAGATTGACCGTCCCGACGGCACACAGCTGTTGCTGGAGGTCGAGCAACACATTGGTGAGGACACCGTCAGATGTGTGGCCATGGAGAGTACCGACGGCCTGCAGCGCGGACTTGAAGTCGACAATCTCGAGCGCCCTATCTCGGTTCCGACCGGAGCACAGGTGAAAGGCCGATTGCTTAATGTAATCGGAGAGTCGATCGACCATCTGCCCGAGCTCAACCGCGACAATCTGTGTTCAATCCACCAGCCGGCACCGGAGTTTGAGGATCTAACCATAGGCACCGAAATTCTTTACACCGGCATCAAGGTGATCGACCTTTTGGAACCCTACAGCAAGGGTGGCAAGATCGGTCTGTTCGGCGGAGCCGGTGTAGGTAAGACCGTGCTTATCATGGAGCTCATCAACAACATCGCCAAGGGACACAACGGATTCTCTGTGTTCACCGGTGTAGGAGAGCGTACCCGCGAGGGTAACGACCTGCTACGCGAGATGATCGAGAGTGGTGTTATGAAATATGGCAAGAAGTTTGCCGAGGGCATGGAAAAGGGCGAATGGAACCTTGAGGATGTCGACATGGAGGCAGTCAACGAGTCACAGGCATCGCTTGTATTCGGACAGATGAACGAGCCTCCGGGTGCACGTCTACGTGTGGCGCTAACCGGCCTTACAGTTGCCGAGCAGTTCCGCGACCAGGACGGCGGCGGCAAGGAGATACTTCTCTTTATCGACAACATCTTCCGCTTCACCCAGGCCGGTTCGGAGGTATCGGCTCTGCTGGGGCGTATGCCGTCGGCCGTGGGCTACCAGCCCACTCTGGCATCGGAGATGGGAGCCCTGCAGGAACGTATCACATCAACCAAGAACGGTTCGATAACATCGGTACAGGCCATCTATGTGCCTGCCGATGACTTGACCGACCCGGCACCGGCGACGACATTCTCGTTCCTTGACGCGACCACGGTACTTTCACGTAAGATCGCCGAGCTGGGTATCTACCCGGCCGTGGATCCGCTGGAATCAACATCCCGTATCCTCGACCCCAATATCATCGGAGCAGACCATTACAACACCGCACAGGCAGTAAAACAGCTGTTGCAGAAGTATAACGAGCTCCAGGACATCATAGCCATACTCGGTGTCGACGAGCTCAGCGATGAAGACAAACTGGTGGTATCGCGCGCACGTCGCGCACAGCGATTCCTGTCCCAGCCCTTCCACGTGGCCGAGCAGTTCACCGGTCTTCCCGGCGTGATGGTTCCGCTAAGCGAAACCATACGTGGCTTCAAGATGATTCTCTCGGGCGAGATGGACAAATATCCAGAGCAGGCATTCCTCAATGTCGGCACTATCGACGAGGCAATCGCCAAGGGAGAGAAGCTCCTGGCCGACGTCAAGTAATAAAATTCCATATCAGACAATATGACACTAAACATAATATCGGCACAGTCAATCATGTTCAGCGGCGAGGTAAAGTCGGTGACACTACCGGGCACAATGGGAAGTTTCACTGTGCTCAAGGATCACGCCTCACTCATCTCGACACTGACACCCGGCGGCGTTACCTATGTCGACAACGAGGGTACAAGACATGAAACGGAGATAACCGGTGGAATTGCAAGTGTCGACAATAACATAATCTCAGTGTGTGTAGCTTAATGATGAAACGCCTTTCGACCATATTAGCATCACTGCTTGTGGCTGTGACCGGTACGATGACAATCGCGGCCACCGACAACATGGCTGTCGACACAACCGTCACGGTAGCGGCGGCCATCGGTACCACACCGGCCGGGCATCACGAGGACGAGGATGATTTCAACCCCAAGGATATAATTTTCGAACACCTTGGAGACGGATACGGATGGGAGGTGCCCTTCAACCACCACAAGCGTATACCCCTTCCTGTTATTGTATGGGGAAGCGACGGACTTCATGTATTTTCATCATCCCGTGTAGCCCACGGTACAACTTATCGTGACGGAGATATCGACTTCAAGATAGCATCGGACGGAGACTACAAAGGCAAACTGGTCGAGATCAAGCCCGACGGGTCAGAGTCCAGACCGTTCGACATCTCTATAACCAAGAATGTACTTGCAATACTGTTTACAGTCATTCTGGTGATTATGTGTGTGATGCCACTGGGCAAATGGTACCGTCACAACGGCTATGTAGCGGCACGTGGCTTTAAAGGCGCACTGGAGGCCCTGTATGAGTTCATCTATGAGTCACTGATCAAGGCTACACTCAAAGAGCAGGCCCGACGGTTCGCCCCCTATCTGCTCACCGTGTTCATGTTCATATTCATCGCCAACCTCATGGGTCTGATCGTTGTATTCCCGGGCGGAGCCAACCTCACGGGCAATATAGCCATCACCCTGGTACTGGCACTGATAACTTTCCTTATCACCAATATCTTCGGCACCAAGCATTATTGGAAAGAGATTCTGTGGCCCGATGTTCCGCTTTGGCTAAAATTTCCGCTTCCAATCATGCCTGTCATCGAGATATTCGGCATGTTCACTAAGCCTGCCGCACTTACTGTGCGATTGTTTGCCAACATGATGGGTGGACATATTATCGTCATATCTCTCACCCTCATCATATTCATATTTGCAAAGATGGGAGTCGCAGCCCTCTCGGGTGCGACAGTGGTATCGATGATATTCCAGGTATTCATGTTGCTGATTGATGTGCTCGTAAGCTTTATCCAGGCCTATGTGTTCACGATGCTCTCGACGATATTTATCTCTCTGGCTCAGGAGCAAGGGCATGAGGAACATGCAAAAGGTGGAGAACACCACAACGATGCAACGGCAGGATGATCCGTCACCACCACCACCGACCAGATATAAAAAAGAAACAAAAAATATAAATTCACTACTTAAACAAACAAAACTATGTTAGCATTGATTTTAGCTCTTGAAGGTCTCTTACAGTTAGGCGCAAGCATCGGCGCAGGTATCGCAGCAATCGGCGCAGGTCTTGGCATCGGCAAGATCGGTTCATCGGCCATGGAAGCTATCGCCCGCCAGCCCGAGGCTGCCGGAGACATCCGTAGTAACATGATTGTAATCGCCGCTCTTATCGAGGGTGTAGCCCTGTTTGCGGTTATCGTCTGCCTTCTCGCTATTTTCCTCAAATAAAATATCCCGTTACTGATGGAATTATTCACCCCCGACTTTGGCCTTGTCTTCTGGATGTTCCTGGCGTTTGCCATCCTTTTCCTATTGTTATGGAAAAAGGGCTGGCCGGCGATCATGGACATGATTGACAAGCGTGCCGATCTCATCGACAAGGGTGTTGAATATGCTCAACAAGCCAAGGATCAGCTTGACAAAGCCCAGCAGAGTGCCGACCAGATTTTGGCCGAGGCCCGTCACCGCCAGGCCGATATACTGCGTGAAGCCGACCATATGAAAGACCAGATTGTAGAACAGGCACGCCAGGAGGCCCGCTCGGCCGCTCAGAAAGAGATCGAGAGCGCCCGCGTGGCCATCGCCCAGGAGCGCAAGGAGGCTGAGAAGCAATTCCGCGACCAGGTGAGTCTGTTCGCACTCGACATCGCATCAAAGGTCACACGCCACGAACTGTCAAACGACAAGGCACAGTCCCAGCTTGTAACCAACCTGCTCGACGAGATAGAAAACAAGAACTAAACCACCCCACAGAATTCACAACAGTCACTGTAAAACGCGATGAACCAAGGTCTCATACCACAACGTTATGCAAAGGCACTGTACAAGGTAGCTATTGAGCGCCAGTGTACCGAACCTCTGTATACGATGATGAAAACCCTCGACGAGTCGTTCATGACACAGCCCCAACTGGGACAAGTCATGGAGAACCCGTTTGTAAGTGCAACCGAGAAAAAGAGCCTGTTGCTCACAGCAGCCGGAATCGACCTCAAACAGGCCGCCGCCGGCGATGACAGCACCACAGGTACGCTCGTCGACTTCATCAGACTCCTTGAAGAGAATCGTCGCATCGGGTTCATACGCGGCATAGCACTTGCATATATAGCCATCTATCGCCGCGAGCATGAAATCGCGACAGTGACCGTGACATCGGCCGCACCGTTGCAGCCCGATGCTACCGGACGGCTGATGTCGCTGATAAAGTCCCGTCATCCGCAGGGAAGCATTGAGTACCGTGAGGTGGTCGATCCTTCACTCATTGGCGGTTTTACGGTCGCCATTGACAATCAGCGTCTTGACGCGTCAATAAAGAACGAACTCAAACAACTGCGTTTAAAACTGCTTAGCCACTAACCAATGATTAACCCCAGCGAGATATCAGAAGTTCTCAAACAACAGCTTGAGAACGTAAACACAAAAGTAACGTTTGACGAAACAGGAACCGTACTCAACGTCGGCGACGGCGTTGCCCACGTCTATGGCCTTGACAATGTGTGTGCCAACGAGCTCGTGGAGTTTGAGAACGGTGTGATGGGCGTCGCACTCAATCTTGAGGAAAGCAACGTCGGAGTCATCCTGCTCAACAACGTAAACTCGATAACCGAGAATATGAGTGTGCGCCGCACCGGCCGCATCGCTTCAATTCCCGTAGGCGACGGTCTCTTCGGCCGTGTTATCAACGTGCTGGGCGAGCCTATCGACGGTCGCGGCCCCATACAAGGCGAACTGCTGTCAATGCCTCTTGAGCGTAAGGCTCCCGGTGTAATTTTCCGTCAGCCGGTTAAGCAACCGCTCGAGACCGGTATCAAGGCCGTTGACTCGATGGTACCTATAGGCCGCGGACAACGAGAGCTTATAATCGGCGACCGCCAGATAGGCAAGACCGCCATCGCCATCGACACTATCATCAACCAACGTGCCAACTTCGAGGCCGGCAAGCCGGTGTATTGTATATATGTAGCCATCGGACAAAAGGCATCATCAATCGCTGCGATCGTCGAGACTCTGCGTCAGCACGGCGCACTCGAATACACTGTTGTAGTGGCTGCGACGGCCTCAGACTCGGCATCGATGCGTTATTATTCGCCATTTGCCGGCGTGGCCATCGGCGAGTACATCCGAGACACAGGACGTGACGCTCTGATTGTATATGACGACCTGTCGAAGCAGGCTGTAGCCTACCGTGAGATCTCGCTGATCCTCAAGCGTCCGTCGGGACGTGAGGCTTATCCTGGCGATATTTTCTACCTCCACTCCCGTCTGCTGGAGCGTGCGGCAAAAATCATTGACAACCAGCATGTGGCATCGATGATGAATGACCTTCCTGAGGTACTGAAACCCATCGTCAAAGGTGGCGGATCACTCACCGCGCTCCCTATCATCGAGACACAGGCAGGCGATGTATCGGCTTATATCCCCACCAACGTGATATCGATCACCGATGGTCAGATATATTTAGAGTCTTCGCTCTTCAACCGAGGTATACGTCCAGCTATCAACGTGGGTATATCAGTATCACGTGTAGGCGGTAACGCACAGATCAAGCCTATGAAGAAGGTCGCCGGCACTTTGAAAATCGACCAGGCGCAGTTCCGCGAGCTTGAGTCGTTCACCAAATTCGGCGGAGACATCGACCCCGTTACAGCACGTGTCATAGACCGAGGCCGCAAGAACGAGCGTCTTCTCATCCAGCCACAGTACCAGCCGGTACCTGTAGCCGAGGAGGTCGCCATCATATATTGCGGAGTAAACGGTCTGCTGGAAAATGTACCGCTTGACAAAGTATCAGAGTTCCAGCAGTCGTTCCTGCAACTGTTGCGTGCCAAGTATCAGACAACCGTTCTGGATCGCATCGCGTCCGGCACTATGGACGATTCGGTAACATCGCTCCTCACCGAGGCAGCAGCCGAGGTTGCCGGTCGCTATTGAATACAGCATCGGCATTCCCCATCCCGCAGAATGAATAAAGACAAAACATCAAGACCAACCATAACAATACACCAGGCATTCAACAATGGCAACACTACGCGAGCTTAAAGCAAGAATAGGGTCGGTAGCCTCAAGCGAAAAGATTACCGGCGCCATGAAGATGATTTCATCGGCCAAGATGCACAAGGCCGAGCAGGCTCTCCGCCAGCTCAAGCCCTACCGCAATCAGGTCGAGACGATCATAGCCAACCTGCTCAGTGCCGATGTGGAATTCGCATCACCGCTACTGGAAAGCCGCGAGGTCAGATCGATAGCCCTGGTGATATTGGGATCTGACAACGGATTGTGTGGCGCATACAACGTGAATATCTATAAACAGGTTGTGGCCCATATCGAGACATTGAGGAATGAGCATCCCGACGCGACAATAACCTTGTTGCCTATAGGCTCAAAAGTAGCCAAACAAGTAGTGAAACTTGGCTCGCCTACGGTTAATGTAGACACCGGCACCGGTATGGACTCAAAGAGCGACCAGGAGGCTGTGAGAATGTTCACGGCACGCCTGCGCGACAATTTCATGTCAGGACGGTTTGACCTTATCGAATCATTGTCGACCCATTATCACAGCGTTAGCCGCCAGCGCATCGAGACACGCCGTCTGTTGCCGGTCGAGTCGACATCGCTGTCGGCAAATACCAGTGAGGCAGTCATCAAGCCCTACATATTCGAGCCGTCACCCAAGGCGATCGTCGAGACGGTACTCCCGCTGTACCAGCTTGCTGTGATGCAGGATCTCTTCACCCAGAACCAGGCATCCGAGCATGCCGCACGAGTAATGGCGATGCAGAGTGCCAACGACAACGCGAAGAAACTGCTTGATCAACTCAGGCTGGAGTATAACAAGCTACGTCAGCAATCGATTACCAACGAGTTGCTTGACATCGTTGGCGGTCAGGTAAGATAACACCAAAGTAGAAAATAATAACTAAACCGATATACACAACATTATGGGAAGTGTAAAAGATTATTTCTCTTCATTAGGTCACGGCATCTCAAGCCTTGTAAAAGGCATGCAGGTGACCGGTAAGGAGTTTATAACCCCTAAAATCACCGAGCGATACCCCGAGAACCGCGAGACGCATCATTACCCCGAGCGTTTCCGCGCCTGCCTGGAGCTGATATATGACGCCGAGGGCAATCACAAGTGTATCGCCTGTGGAACGTGTGAGCGTAACTGCCCCAACGGCACCATTCAGGTCATCACCAAGATGGTAGATACATGGGATGGCAAGAAGAAGAAAAAACTTGACCGCTATGTCTACGATCTTGGAAGTTGTACATTCTGCCAGTTGTGCGCCACTTCGTGTCCTACCGACGCTCTGACATTTTCAAACGACTTCGAGCAGGCCGTGTTCACCCGTTCAAAACTGGTAAAACAACTCAACTATCTGCCCGAGAAGCCCGAGCCCGAGCCAACCGAGGAGGAGAAGGCCCGTATACTGGCCGAGCGTGAAGCCAAGATAGCCGCAGCCAAGGCTGCCGCTGCCGCCAAGGCCGCCGCCAAAGCCGCCGAGACATCAGCCAAGCCTGCCGCCACGGCCCACGATTCAACAACCGAAAACAAATAAGATACACAATCATAATGGAATCATTAGGAAGCATCATCACCTACGTGGTAATAGTACTCGCGATAGTCGTTTTCTCGGTTCTCGCAGTCACAACACGCAAGATACTGCGTGCAGCCACCTACCTGCTCTTCGCCCTTTTCGCGACAGCCGCAGTGTATTTCAAACTCGACTATGAGTTTCTGGGAGGTGTCCAGATCGCAGTCTATGCCGGCGGCATAGTCGTGCTTGTAGTCTTTGCGATCCTGCTTACAACCCACCCCGGAAGCAACAGCGAGCGTCTTGCCTCCCGTAGTCGCAGGATGGGCCTTGTAGCCGGCCTGGCAGCATTTGCTGCAGGTGCCTACTCGCTCTTAACCCGTTGCGAGTTGCTGACACCGGCACCCGAGATGTCCAATCCCGATATGGACAAGATCGGCACCGCACTATTAGGCTCGGGACATTTCCAGTACCTGTTGCCATTCGAGGCTGTCAGTGTACTGTTACTCGCATGTATAATCGGCGGCATAGTGGTCGCACGTAAACGATAAACGATATGGAAATCAACGCTCTATATTACCTTATCCCGTCACTCATCATGTTTGCATGTGGCGTGTACGGTTTTATTACACGCCGCAATATGATTGCGATGCTCATCTCGCTCGAGCTGATGTTAAACTCGGTCGACATGAACTTTGTAGTGTTCAACCGTTTCCTGTTCCCGGGTCAGATGGAGGGTATGTTCTTCACGCTCTTCGCCATAGCGATAGCAGCCGCCGAGACAGCTCTGGCCATTGCCATTGTAGTTAACGTATATCGCGCCAACAATGATATCGACGTGCGCGATGTTTGTAAAATGAAATTCTAATCCCTTGATATGGCAACTTCAGCAATCCTTATTTTAGCAATACCTCTGTTGATGTTCCTCTTCCTGGGACTCGCAGGCAAGTACATGCCCCACAAGTATGCCGGCATATTAGGCACCATGGGCATGGGCGCGACCATGATTCTCGCCTACACGGTAGCCTTTCAGTATTTCTTCTCGGGCGTTCCTGAGTTCATGGATGCCGACGGCAACCGTCTCCAGCACATAGTATTCAACTATGAATGGCTCAACTTCTATGACAGCCTGTCGATTCGTCTGGGCTTCCTGCTCGACCCGATCTCGGCCATGATGCTTGTGGTGATCACTACCATCTCTTTCATGGTTCATCTGTACAGCAACGGCTACATGCGCGACCACCATGGCGTATGGGAGACCGGTTTCCAGCGTTTCTACGCGTTCCTGTCACTGTTCAGCTTCTCAATGCTCGGTCTCGTTGTCGCCACCAATATCTTCCAGATGTACATATTCTGGGAGCTTGTGGGTGCGTCATCCTACCTGCTCATCGGTTTCTACTACACCAAGCCCTCGGCAGTATCAGCCTCGAAGAAGGCTTTTATTGTCACCCGCTTTGCCGACCTCGGTTTCCTTATCGGAATCCTTATATTGTCGTTCTATACCGGTGTCTTTGATTTCACGGCCTTGACTTCGGTTCCTGTAGAGGGTATCGCAGACACATTCTCGGTATCGGAGGGAACAGCCCAGGGTATCCGCAGTATCTTCGAGAACAGCGCAGCCCCGATGTTCATGGGAGCATCGGTTCTTACATGGGCCCTCGTGCTCATCTTCATGGGTGGCATGGGTAAATCGGCCATGATGCCTCTGCACATCTGGCTACCAGATGCCATGGAAGGCCCCACACCAGTATCGGCTCTTATCCATGCTGCAACCATGGTTGTAGCCGGTGTATATCTTGTAGCCCGTCTGTTCCCGCTATATCTGATGGAGACTGCCGCTCTCGACATCATCACCGTAGTAGGAGCCCTCACCGCCCTGTATGCCGCGATGGTTGCCTGCACTCAGATCGATATCAAGCGTGTGCTCGCGTTCTCAACCATATCACAGATAGCGTTCATGATGGTATCGCTTGGTGTTACACGCATCGACCACACTACCGCACTTGGCCACGAGGTTCACGAGGGTCTCGGATACATGGCTTCAATGTTCCATCTGTTCACACACGCTATGTTCAAGGCTCTGCTATTCCTTGGAGCCGGCGCACTGATACACGCTATCGGATCGAACGACTACACCGCGATGCACGGTCTGCGCAAGTACATGCCTGTGACCCACATCACATTCCTCATAGGCTGTCTCGCCATCGCCGGTATCATACCCTTCGCAGGTTTCTTCTCCAAAGACGAGATCCTGACAGCCTGCTTCGGACACTCGACCGTATGGGCTCTGTGGATGGCTTTGGTAGCCGGACTGACAGCGTTCTACATGTTCCGTCTGTACTTCCTCATCTTCTGGTGGAAAGAGCATAAGGTTCATGAGGGTCACCATGCTCCCCACGACCAGCCCTGGACCATGACCTTACCGCTGGTGATACTCGCTGTGGTGTCGGTTATCGCCGGATTCGTACCATTCGGCTCTCTTGTCACCTGGAACGGACACGCCATCACGGGAGACGGATTCCTCACCAACCTGCAGAATCTCAACTGGGGCGTAGCGGCAATGTCACTGGCAATCGCAGTCATAGCCATCATCATAGCCATGGCAATGTACAAGAAAGAGAACGCCATTCCCGAGAAGATGCGCGCCGCCCTACCCAACCTGTGGCGCTGGTGTCACAACCGCTTCTACTGGGACGAACTCTATCAGTTCATTACCCACCGTATCATCTTCGGCATCGTCTGCCGTCCTATCGCATGGTTTGACCGTCATATCATCGATGGCACAATGGACGCTCTCGCCGAGGTCACAAACAAGACTTCGTATGCCATACGCGGTTTCCAGTCGGGCAATGTGCACATGTATGTGTGGATTTATCTGATCGGCGCGGTGCTCTTAGGTGCCGTAACAATGATATGTGTTCTATAACGACACCTTGAGAGTTAGCTAAAACGATAATAAACCAATTAGATCATATAGTAATCATGTTGTTCCAAAACATACTAATCTACTTTGTGTTGATACCCCTGATCATGCTCGGGGGCGTGGCACTGAGTCGCAACATCAAGCAGATACGTGCCGTTGCTGTCATCGGTTCGACTGCATTGATAGCACTGAGCGTCTACCTGATATATCAATGGCTCCACCCCACTCCAGAGGCTGCCGAGCTGGCCGCCGCTCACGAAGGGATGTATCACTATGCGTCATGGAAATGGTTCTCGGCCCAGGGTCTCAACATCAACCTCACGGTAGGTGTCGACGGCGTGTCGATCGCCATGTTATTGCTCTCCTCAATAATTCTATTCACCGGATCGTTCGCATCATGGACCATACAGCAACCCAAAGCCTTCTTCCTGTGGCTCATCCTGCTGTCAACCGGAGTATTCGGTTTCTTCATCACGATCGATCTGTTCACGATGTTCATGTTCTATGAGGTAGCTCTTATTCCGATGTACCTGCTTATAGGTGTATGGGGATCGGGCAAGAAGAACTACTCGGCCATGAAGCTGACCCTGATGCTGATGGGTGGCTCGGCATTCCTCATGCTCGGTCTCATCGGTATCTACTACCACTCGTCGGCCGACGGCCACTACACCTGGAACCTGCTGGAGATAGCCAACAACAATGCGATATCTACCGGATGGCAGTACTTCCTGTTCCCGATGACCTTCGTGGGATTCGGCGTACTCGGAGCCATGTTCCCCTTCCACACCTGGAGTCCCGACGGTCACGCATCAGCCCCCACTGCGGTATCGATGCTCCATGCAGGCGTACTCATGAAACTGGGAGGCTACGGATGCTTCCGCGTGGCCATGTACCTGATGCCTCAGGCCGCAAATGACCTGGCCTGGATATTCCTTATTCTTACCGGTATATCGGTTGTATACGGAGCATTCTCGGCCTGCGTCCAGACCGACCTCAAGTATATCAACGCCTATTCGTCGGTTTCACACTGCGGCCTGGTACTCTTCGCCATCCTCATGGTCAACACCACCGCCATGACAGGAGCCATCATGCAGATGCTCTCTCACGGTCTGATGACAGCACTATTCTTCGCCCTAATCGGTATGATCTACGGACGTACCCACACACGTGACATAACCAAAATGGGCGGTATGATGAAGATAATGCCATATCTCGCTGTAGGCTATGTAATTGCCGGTATGGCATCTCTGGGTCTACCCGGCCTGTCGGGCTTCGTAGCCGAGATGACCATCTTCGTTGGCTCGTTCCAGCAGGGTATGACCGATTATCTGGCCGGCGGCGGCTCACTGCGTCTGGTATTCACCATCATAGCATGTTGCTCGATCGTGATAACAGCCGTATACATCCTCCGCGTCGTAGGCAAACTGCTATTCGGCCCCGTACAGGACAAACACCATCTGGAGCTTACCGACGCCACATGGTGGGAGCGTCTTTCAACAGCCACTCTGATTGTCTGCGTAGCTGCCATAGGCTGTTTCCCCAACTTCTTTGAAAACCTGATTCGCGGCACATTTGATCCCGAGATCTTCCGTGCCATCGCGATGAACTTCTAACCCACGTTCTAAGATAAACCATCATGGATTATTCACAGTTCCTAATAATGAAGCAGGAGATAGCACTCCTGGTAGTATTCCTGCTGGTGTTCCTCTATGACACCTTCGCACCGAAGAAAGCTCTTGGCGCGCTGTCGGGAATCACCTGCGCACTCTTCGGACTCTTCACCATCGCCGGGTTCTGCCCATGCATATCGGGAGGAGCACAGGAAGCCTTCGCGGAGATGTATGCAACCTCGCCGATCATCGCGATGATCAAGAATGTGCTCAACGTGGGCGTGTTCATCGTTCTCATCCAGTCAATCAAGTGGGTCAACAACGACTCGACAGTGGTGCGCCGCGGAGAATTCTACGAGCTGTTGCTCGTTACACTCTTCGGTATGTATCTCATGATATCGGCCCGTCACTTCCTGCTCTTTGTCATCGGTCTTGAATCGGCATCTCTGCCGTTGGCCGCCATGGTTGCCTTTGACAAAAAGCGCTATGAGAGCCACGAGGCATCGATCAAGTATATACTTACAGCCGTATTCTCGTCGGCCATATTCCTGATGGGCCTGTCGCTTGTTTACGGACTGAGCGGTTCATTGTACTTCAGCGAAGTATACGCTGCCATCGGCAAGGCATCGTCACCCATGATCATATGTGCGCTTGCCTTTGTCATAGCAGGTGTAGGATTCAAGCTGTCGCTTGTACCGTTCCACCTGTGGACAGCCGATGTATACCAGGGAGCCCCCACTCCGGTGACCTCTTACCTGTCGGTAATATCCAAGGGTTCGGCCGCGTTTGCATTCCTCGTGATCCTCGCACAGTGTTTTGGTGCAGTATATGATGATGCATGGGAGTGGATGCTCTACGCCTTGATCATACTCACAATCACCATCGGTAACCTGTTCGCCATACGTCAGCGCAATATGAAGCGCTTCCTGGCGTTCTCTTCGGTATCACAGGCCGGATACATCATGCTCGGTATCATAGGCATGAATGTCATGGGAATGGCAGCCATGGTCTACTACATCCTGGTTTATGTATTCAGCAACCTGGCCGCCTTTGGTGTCATTCAGGCTATCGAGAACAACACAGGCAAGATCGATATGGACGACTACCGCGGCCTTAGCAAGACCAACCCCAAACTGTCGTTTGCCATGATGCTCGCCATGTTCTCATTGGCCGGCATCCCGCCATTTGCAGGCTTCTTCTCGAAGTTCTTCATCTTCACGGCAGCAATCAACCAGGGTTCGATCGCCATCTATGTGCTGGTGCTCATCGCTCTTATCAACACCATCATCTCGCTCTACTACTATCTCCTTGTAGTAAAGGCAATGTACATTGCCGACGAGCCCTCGACTATCAGCACTTTCAAATCGAGCTGGACCGACCGTGTCGGCCTCATCATCACCGTAGGCGGCATCATCTTCCTCGGCATCGTAAGCGTGGTATACAACCACATCCTCGTTCTCGCCGAGCACAGCAACCTTTTCTGATCTCCTCCATTCATCACATAAAACAAGCGGGGTGCCTTGATCGGGCATCCCGCTTGTTTTATGTCCCGATTTCCACAATTTACCGATTTTTCAGATTATCCACTTCACCGGATGTGATGGAAAGTGGGAAATCAAGAAACACCTGACTGCAAAAAACTACTAAATTAGAACTCATATGGATAAAATGTGGATCGTGCAGGAGCGGAGGTGTTAAAAATTTTGCTATATTTGCAATTCAGTTTATAATGCCTTAGAATGGACTCACCAAAACGAATTGCTATACTTGGCTCGACCGGCTCGATCGGCACCCAGACGCTTGACGTGACATCCCACTATCCGGAGCGATTTGACGTGTCGGTACTCATCGCGGGCTCTAAAGTCGACACACTCATACAACAGGCTATCGCACGCCGTCCCCGCATGGCTATCATAGCCGACGAATCAAAATACCTTAAACTCAAGGATGCTCTCGAGCCATTAGGTATAATGACCGCCGCCGGATCTCGGGCAGTGGCCGATGCCATGACACTTGACTTTGTCGACACTGTTGTCACCGCCACCGTAGGATACAGCGGGCTCGCCCCTACCCTGCGGGCCATATCAGCAGGGAAAGATATAGCTCTGGCCAACAAGGAGACACTCGTGGTTGCAGGCGATATCGTGACCGAAGCCCTTAAAAAATCAAAATCCCGCGTAATCCCGGTCGACTCGGAACACTCGGCCATCTACCAATGTCTCGCCGGAGAAGACCCTACGAAGGTCAGACGTCTTATAATCACAGCTTCTGGTGGACCGTTCAGGACCATGCCGGCCGAACGTTTGGAGACCGTCACCGTGGCCGATGCCCTGCACCACCCCAACTGGTCGATGGGCGCAAAAATCACGATTGACTCTGCGACAATGGTCAACAAGGCTTTTGAGATCATAGAGGCGCGATGGCTTTTCGGGATGGAGCCCGAAAAGATCCATGCTGTTGTGCACCCGCAATCGATAATCCACTCAATGGTGGAATATGTGGACGGGGCAATAAAAGCCCAACTGGGCACCCCCGACATGCGTCTTCCCATACGCTACGCCCTCGGTGACGCCACCAGGCTTCACTCGGGCGACCCGGCTCTATCGCTTGAAGCGATGTCGAAACTCACGTTCGAACGGCCCGATGTCGAGCGCTTCCCGGCCATAAAGTTAGGACACTACGCACTTGACCGCGGAGGCAATACCGCCTGCATCATCAATGCCGCCAACGAGATAGCCGTAGCCGCATTCCTCAACAACCGTATAAAATTCACCGACATATACCGACTCATAACACGCGCTCTCGACACGATACCGTTTATAGCCACCCCAACCTACGAGGACTATGTGTCGACCAATGCCGAGACACGCAATGTAACCGAAAAATTCATAAGATAAACCGATGGAAACATTTCTGATAAAAGCAGTACAGCTGGTACTGGCCCTGGCTCTTCTCATAATCATACACGAGGGGGGCCACTACTTCTTCGCCCGTATTTTCGGCATCAAAGTAGAGAAATTCTACCTGTTCTTTGATCCATGGTTCTCGCTTGCAAGCTGGAAACCAAAGTCGCGAAAGACCCCCAAACTCGACAAGAACGGACACCCCAGAGCAACATGGCGTGACACACGTTACGGCATAGGCTGGATACCACTGGGAGGATATGTCAAGATCGCCGGCATGATTGACGAGTCGATGGATAAGGAACAGATGGCACAGCCCGCCAAGCCATGGGAATTCAGATCCAAGCCAGCATGGCAACGCCTGCTGGTGATGATAGGTGGAGTTCTTATGAACTTTGTGCTTGCCATCGTCATATACATCGGCATAGCATGGTACTGGGGGGCACCGAGCGTGCCCTTCGAGCGTGCCTATCTTGGATTCGATTTCGCACCACAGGCCATTGAGGCAGGTTTCAACAACGGAGACATACCGCTCACAGCCGATGGCAAGGAACTTGATGCCTCGGACCCTAACTGCATCATGAACATGGTAATGGCCAGCGAGGTGACTGTGTTACGTAATGGCCATGATACTGTATCGATTACTCTTCCCGATAATTTTCCACTGACACTCAACGACTCGGTGCCTTTCATATCCATGCGCCAGCCTGTAGTCGTACAGGAACTGATGAACGGAGAGCCGGCAATGGAAGCCGGCCTGGAACCTGGAGACCGCATGCTCACGGTAGCGGGCAAGGACGCACAGGAATTTGGTGAATTTACCAGGTTGCTACAAGCCAACGCATCAAAAGAGACTCATGTCACACTGATGCGCGGCAATGATACCATTTCGGTAACGGTCACTCCTACCGAGGCCGGCAAGCT
This sequence comes from uncultured Muribaculaceae bacterium, assembly GCA_964018905.1. Lineage (GTDB taxonomy): Bacteria > Bacteroidota > Bacteroidia > Bacteroidales > Muribaculaceae > JAAVFS01. Next base: position 66,627 of record CAXHRO010000005.1, on the reverse strand, counting down.
GGGATTCAAACTGGCCAATCCATATGATGTCTACGGCTATGACAACATCCGGTACACATTCCTGGAATCAATTCCACAGGGTATAGGGAATGGTGTCGACAAGCTCACAGGATATGTAAAATCATTGAAATTCGTATTTACCAAGGAGGGAGCAAAGAGCGTGGGAGGCTTCGGAGCCATCGGCAGTCTGTTCCCGGCCCAATGGAATTGGCGTACATTCTGGGAAATGGCGGCATTCCTATCTATAATGCTGGCTTTCATGAACATACTTCCAATACCTGCCCTTGACGGCGGACACGTGATATTTGTGCTTTGGGAGATTATAACCCGCCGCAAGCCAAGCGAAAAAGTACTGGAAAAAGCCCAGATGATAGGCATGTGCCTGTTACTGGCACTACTTATATATGCCAATTTCAATGATATATACCGTTTCCTTATAAAATGAAATATCCTGTAGTTCAACTCAAACGCGGCAAGGAAGAATCGCTCGACCGCTTCCATCCCTGGGTATTCTCAGGGGCAATAGCACGTCTGCCAGAGAATCTTGAAGAGGGAGACATAGTTACCGTCAAAGCCAGTGATGACCGCACGATAGGCGTAGGACACTACCAGATAGGCAGCATTGCGGTAAGAATGCTTGACTTCGGGCTTACAGACATAAATAAGGATTTCTACACCTCACGGCTTGACCAGGCACTGAGACTACGCAAAGCCTTAGGGCTTAAAAGGTCTGACAACGACGCATATCGCCTGGTACACGGCGAAGGTGACTTCCTGCCAGGCCTTGTTGTCGACATATATGGAGACACCGCCGTAGTACAGGCACACAGTCCCGGAATGCACTATGCTCGCGAGGTAATCGCCTCATCGCTGGTAAATCTTGACGGGCTCGGTGTAAAGAATGTCTATTACAAGTCAGAGACAACCCTACCCTACAAGGCTCATCTCGACCCGCAGAATACCTACCTCATAGGGAAAGCCGATACAGATATAGCTATCGAGAACGGACTGAAGTTTCACGTAGACTGGCTAAGAGGACAGAAGACAGGCTTCTTCGTCGACCAGCGTGACAACCGCTCTCTGCTGGAGAAATTCTCGGCCGGACGCCGCGTCCTCAACATGTTCTGCTATACCGGCGGATTCTCTGTTTACGCAATGAGAGGCGGGGCCGTCAAGGTTGACTCGGTTGACTCGTCGGAGAAAGCCATCTCGCTCACCGACGCCAACATAGCTCTCAACTATCCCGATGATCCGCGTCATAAATCCACAGCCATCGATGCATTCAAGTATCTTGACGAGATGGAGAACGGAGCCTACGACCTCATAGTTCTTGATCCTCCGGCCTTTGCCAAGCACCGTTCGGCACTGGGCAATGCCCTGCGCGGATACCAGCGGCTCAATGGCAAAGCGTTTGAGAAAATCGCCCCCGGAGGGATTCTCTTTACCTTCTCATGCTCCCAAGCCGTAAACAAAGAACAGTTCAGACTGGCAGTATTCACAGCCGCCTCCCGCTCGCGTCGCCGTGTGCGCATCCTGCATCAGCTCACACAACCGGCCGACCACCCAGTCAACATCTACCATCCCGAGGGAGAGTACCTTAAAGGTCTCATTCTATATGTCGAATAAACAAATCAACCAACTTATATCATATGTCTAAATTTACTGCCATGGCCACCTGTGTTGCTGTCACAGCGGCTCTTACCGCTTGCCGCGCAAAGGTCGACGATACGTTTGACTACCATGTCGACCGCTTCGAGGATATCGAGGTACTGCGCTATAAAGTCCCAGGGTTCGAGAATCTGTCGCTCGACCAGAAAAAACTTGTATACCATCTCACCGAGGCCGCGCTTGCCGGTCGCGACATACTGTGGGACCAGAACTGCAAATACAATCTCACGACCCGCCGTGTACTCGAGGATATCTATACCAGATATGACGGTGACCGCAATGACACGGAATTCAAGGCGTTCGAGACCTACCTCAAGCAGGTGTGGTTTGCCAACGGCCTGCATCACCACTACTCCATGGACAAGTTCACACCCCGATTCTCACAATCATGGTTCGAGGCACAGGTAGAGGCATTGCCCCTTGAACTAAAAAACGGCCTGGACACTGATATACTGTACCAATACATATTCGACCCGACATTCATGGCCAAGCGTGTAAACCAGGCCGCCGGAGAAGATATCATCGTAACATCGGCAATGAACATGTATGACGGTGTTACCCAGGAGCAGGTCGAGAAATATTACGCAGGCATCAAGGATACAACCGATCTCACCCCCATCTCATATGGACTCAACACCCAGGTAACAGTCGATGCCGACGGCAATGTGATTGAAAAGCAGTATCGGGTAGGAGGAATGTACAGCGACGCTATCGAGCGTATTGTGGGGCATCTTGTCGAAGCCGCCAAGTATGCCGAGAATGATGCCCAGCGCACATCGATCGAACAGCTAATCGAATTTTACCGCACCGGAGACCTCCGCAAGTTTGACGAATACTCGATCACATGGGCCGGAGACACCGCCTCACGCGTAGACTTCATCAACGGATTCATCGAAAGCTACGGAGATCCGCTGGGAATGACAGGATCATGGGAATCAATCGTGAACTTCAAGAACAACGAGGCATCGGAACGTACAGAAACACTATCGGCCAATGCTCAATGGTTTGAGGATCACTCGCCGGTCAACCCTGACTTCCGCAAGCCCCACGTCAAAGGAGTATCGGCCAAGGTCATCACCGCCGCAATACTGGCCGGAGACGCATATCCTGCCACTCCCATAGGCATAAACCTTCCCAATGCCAACTGGATACGTGCCGCCCACGGATCCAAGTCGGTCACTATCGAGAATATTACCCAAGCCTACGACGCCGCATCACACGGCAACGGCTTCAACGACGAGTTTGTTCCCGACGCCGAGACACGCAAACTGCTTGACGACTATCTGTTCATTACCGATAACCTGCACACCGACCTGCACGAATGTCTCGGACACGGTTCGGGCCGACTGATGCCCGGAGTAGATCCCGACGCCCTGAAAGCCCACGGTTCAACACTCGAGGAGACGCGCGCCGACCTATTCGCCCTTTACTATCTTGCCGACCCCAAACTCATCGAGCTGGGCCTGCTTGACAATCCCGACGCCTACAAAGCCGAATATTACAAATATATGCTCAACGGCCTGATGACACAGTTACAGCGCATCGAGCCCGGCAAAGAGATCGAGGAAGCACACATGCGCAACCGCGCCCTCATATCACGCTGGGCTCTGGAGCATGGTGCCGCCGACAATGTAGCCTCACTGGAGAAGCGTGACGGCAAGACCTACCTCGTTATCAATGATTACGAGAAACTGCGCCAGCTGTTCGGAGAACTGCTGAGTGAGATACAGCGCGTCAGGAGCGAAGGCGACTACGAAGCAGGAGCCGCACTTGTCGAACAGTATGCCGTAAAAGTAGATCCCGAACTTCACCGTGAGATTCTTGACCGCTACTCGACTCTTGACATCGCCCCCTACAAAGGCTTTGTAAACCCCGTATACACAGCAGTAAAGGACAGCGACGGCAACATCACCGACGTGACAGTCGACTACACCGAAGGATATGTCGACCAGATGCTCCGCTACTCGCGCGACTATGCAAACATAAAGTAAATCAATCATAATAACCCCCTAAAAAAACAACAAATCAATGGTACAACCTATCTTTTGGATAGTGCCTGTCGCCTCGGTCATTGCATTGCTTCTTGCCTGGTTCTTCTACAACGGCATGAAGAAAGAGAGCGAAGGTACTGACCTAATGAAAAAGATTGCCGGCCACGTGCGCAAGGGCGCAATGTCCTATCTCAAACAACAGTACAAAATTGTAGGTATCGTCTTCGCCTGCCTTGTAGTGCTCTTCGGCATCATGGCCTACTTCAACCTCCAGAATCCCTGGGTACCAATCGCATTCCTTACCGGTGGATTTTTCTCAGGTCTGGCAGGATTCCTGGGTATGAAAACCGCGACATATGCATCGGCCCGCACAGCCAATGCCGCCCGTGAATCGCTCAACCGTGGCCTTCGCGTCGCATTCCGCTCTGGAGCTGTAATGGGACTCGTCGTTGTAGGTCTCGGTCTGCTTGACATCTCATTCTGGTACATCCTGCTCAACTATGTGGAGACCGGTCTTGAGGGTACATCCAAGTTGTGCTTCATCACAACGACAATGCTGACATTCGGCATGGGCGCATCAACCCAGGCCCTGTTTGCCCGCGTGGGTGGCGGTATCTACACCAAGGCTGCCGACGTAGGCGCCGACCTTGTAGGCAAAGTGGAAGCCGGTATCCCGGAGGATGATCCCCGCAATCCGGCCACAATCGCCGACAACGTAGGTGACAACGTAGGTGACGTAGCCGGCATGGGTGCAGACCTCTATGAAAGCTATTGTGGCTCGATCCTGGCTACCGCAGCCCTCGGTGCCGCAGCCTACATGACCTCCGGAGACACCGACATGCAGTTCAAGGCTGTAGTAGCACCAATGCTCATAGCTGCCGTGGGTATTATCCTGTCGATAATCGGTATCTTCGCCGTAAAAACCAAGGAAAACGCCTCGATGAAGAATCTCCTTAACTCACTTGCCGTAGGCACCAACCTCAGCTCGGTGCTTATTGTAGGCGCCACATTCGGCATTCTCTACTGGCTGGGTATTGCCAACTGGATAAACCTGTCGCTGGCTGTAGTGGTAGGACTTCTCGTAGGTATCGTCATAGGCCGTGCCACCGAATACTACACATCACAATCATACAAACCCACCCAGCGCCTGTCAAAGAGCGGAGAGACAGGCCCTGCCACCGTTATCATCTCGGGCATAGGCCTCGGCATGGTATCAACCGCAATCCCTGTGATATCGGTAGTGCTCGGTATCATCCTGTCATACGGCCTTGCCGCCAACTGGGTGATGAGCGATGTAAGCCACGGCCTTTATGGCATAGGCATCGCTGCCGTAGGTATGCTCTCGACATTAGGTATTACACTTGCCACCGACGCATACGGTCCTATTGCCGACAATGCCGGCGGTAACGCTGAGATGGCCGGACTGGGCAAAGAAGTACGCCGTCGCACCGATGCTCTTGACTCGCTGGGCAATACCACCGCAGCCACAGGCAAGGGCTTTGCAATCGGCTCGGCCGCTCTCACCGGCCTTGCTCTGCTGGCCAGCTACATCGAAGAAATTCGTATAGGTCTGGAGCGCGTAGGCACCGAACTGTTGCAACTGGGCACCACAATAGGCCCCGACGGACAGGAGATAGCCATAACCAAGGCTCTTAAAGAGGCTACATTTACCGACTTCATGAACTACTATCATGTCGACCTGATGAATCCGATGGTATTGTCGGGAATGTTCATCGGTGCAATGATGGCATTCCTCTTCTGTGGACTCACAATGAATGCAGTAGGCCGTGCCGCCGCCCACATGGTCGACGAGGTACGCCGCCAGTTCCGTGAGATCAAAGGTATTCTCACCGGCGAGGGTGAGCCCGACTATGCACGTTGCGTACAGATCTCGACCAAGGGTGCCCAGCGCGAAATGGTATTCCCCTCGATATTGGCTATCATAGCTCCGATCGTGACAGGCCTGATATTCGGTGTTCCCGGAGTCATCGGTCTGCTCATCGGCGGCCTCTCGGCCGGCTTTGTTCTCGCTGTCTTCATGGCCAATGCAGGCGGTGCATGGGACAACGCCAAGAAATATGTAGAAGAGGGTAACTTCGGAGGCAAAGGCAGCGAGGTTCACAAGGCCACTGTTGTGGGTGATACCGTAGGCGATCCCTTCAAGGATACATCGGGTCCCAGCCTCAACATCCTTATCAAACTCATGTCAATGGTAGCCATCGTCATGGCAGGCCTTACTGTAACCTGGAGCCTGCTCTGATCCGCGCGTCGGCACAACGACACTAATTCATACAACGAGCCTGTAGGGAAAATCCCTGCAGGCTCGTTTACTTCAGAAACGACAGTAACCGCTACTCCTGGAGAAGAGTGGGTTAAAGTATGTAAAAATGACAAAATGTCAAATTTTTGATGTAAATTTGGCCCGAATACTGATACTGTATGCCTGACTACATTGCATATCAATACAATTGGTTTGCATACTGACACATACTATCACCATTAATCATCGAATCATGACTGAAAAAAACTACTCTCTGCATCGCAATCCAGTAGTTAAATGGCTGGAAAAAGACCCGTCGACATTCACTCGCGAGGATATTATAAACTACATTGTAAACAATGGGATTACAATGGTCAACTTCATGTATCCGGCTGCTGACGGACGACTGAAGACCCTGAACTTTGAAATCAATGACATCGACTATCTCGAGACCATTCTCACCATGGGTGAGCGCGTTGACGGATCGAGTCTCTTCCGACACATCGAGGCAGGCAACAGCGACCTCTATGTGATTCCGAGATACGCAACAGCATTCGAGGATCCGTTCTCAACCGAGCCGGCACTGAACATGCTGTGCACATTCTTCGACAAAAACGGCAACGTACTTGACTCTGTGCCCAATGCCACTCTTGACAAAGCCTGTCGCGAGTTCACCAGGGCCACCGGGCTCGAGTTCCATGCCATGGGTGAACTCGAATACTATGTCATCGGAGACGCTGAGGAGCACTTCCCGGCCACCGATCAGCGCAACTATCACGAGTCAGAACCATTCGCCAAGTTCAATGACTTCAGGGTACAATGCATGGATGCAATAGCACGCTGTGGCGGACAGATAAAGTATGGCCATAGCGAGGTAGGCAACTTTACGCTTGACGGCAAGGTATATGAACAGAACGAGGTAGAGTTTCTCCCTGTCGATGCCCGACATGCCGCCGACCAGCTCGTAATAGCCAAATGGGTGATACGCAACATGGCCCGACGCGAAGGACTTGATGTCACTTTCGCGCCCAAGATAACCACCGGCAAGGCCGGCTCGGGACTTCACATACACATGCGCCTGATGCGTGACGGCCGTAATGTGATGCTTGACGACAGTCTCCAGCTCAGTGACGATGCCCGTCGGCTGATAGCCGGAATGATGGTGCTCGCGCCATCCATCACGGCATTCGGCAACACCAATCCCACCTCCTACTTCCGTCTTGTACCACATCAGGAAGCACCCACCAACGTATGCTGGGGAGACCGCAACCGGTCGGTACTTGTGCGAGTACCGTTAGGCTGGAACACCCGCGAGGACATGAGCGCCATCGCCAACCCCCAACAAGAGCCCACGACAGTGGATCCGACCACAAAACAGACAGTCGAAATACGCTCGGCCGACTGCTCGGCCGATGTTTACCAGCTAATCGCCGCACTGGCTGTAGCCGCACGCCATGGTTTCGAGATGCCCGGCGCGCTTAAGACCGCCGCCGACACCTATGTCGACGTCAACATACACGATGCGGCAAATGCCGATCGTCTGGCCACCCTCGCCACTCTGCCTGTAAACTGCGCCGACTCGGCGTCACGCCTTGAACAACAGCGCGACATCTATGAGAACAAGGGGGTATTCTCTCCGGCTATGATCGATAGCGTCATCGAGCGTCTGCGCGGCTACCATGACGAGAACCTCGCCGCCGAGGCCAAGGCCGATCCCGCTCTGATGGCATCGCTTGTCAAAGAATACTTCTATTGCGGATAAACATCTACCATCCACCCGGTTTATACAATCCATCGTGTAAGCCGGGTGAATATTTCAATATCTCCATGCTGAGACTATCGTTAGCCATACTCGCCATTATCCCACCACTGCTTGCCACGGCTCTGAATGCCGACAAGGAGCAACCGGTCGCGCCTCCTGTCATACATCCAGCCATAGGCGAGACTGCGACATCGCCCGACGGCCTATTCTCAATTACACTTGTGGACCGGAAACAGAACTATGACTGGAGCGGAACGACGTCTCGTGACCCCGGCATAGTGTCACCTAAGAGTGTCAATATAGCTCCTGACGGCAAACGCTACTATATCAATTCGCTCGAAGGGGCCAGCACCATATGCTACGACATGTCCTCAGGCGAGAAACTCGCCACCATCCATCATACCATAGGGAAGCGCCACAGAGCTTTATGGACCGGAGCCGAAGAGATATATCCGTTCGACACCATATACCGGCATCCGAGGGTATTCACCGGCAAGCCTGTGGAAGGCGCATTCAGCCACGCCGGACGATACCTGTGGATACCGTATTACAGGCGTTCATATGATCTCAATGCCCAGGATCCATCGGCCATAGCCGTCATCGACACAAGCGGAGACTCCATAGTGAGACTGATCGACACCGGTCCCCTGCCAAAGATGATAGCGGCATCGCCCGATGGCCGGCATATGGCAGTCGCCCACTGGGGCAACAACACAGTTGGTATAATCGATATAGCCTCCAATTCACCGGCCGACTGGCATCACGAGCCGTACCATATCATCGATTACAAGATGAAACTCGGCTTCAGCCGCACCGAGCCTGTAAACCGCGATACCGGATCGGGCAACGCCCTGCGCGGAACAGTCTTCACCCCCTGTAGCCGATACCTCCTGGTAGGATGCATGGGCGGGACAGGCGGCATTGCAGTCATTGACATGACAGCCCTCAAGTATAAAGGTAAACTTACAGGAATGATGCCCAATGTGCGCCATCTTGACATAAGCAGTGACGGCTACCTGTATCTCAGTATCAACAAAGGCGGTTATCTGCAACGTCTGAGCCTCGACTCGCTTTACCGCAACATCGAGCGCATGGAGGGAAAGACACACACGGTAACCGGATGGCAAAGCTGTAAAGTCGGAGCCGGAGCCCGAACTGTGAGCCTGTCGCCCGACGGCCGTATCGCCTATGTGGCATGCAACACCGTCAGCAAGCTGTATGCCGTAGATACCGCCACAATGACAGTTATTGTCTCAATCGATGCCGACAGCTATCCCGTTGGCCTTGATGTCAGCCCCGACGGTCAGACGATCATTGTCACCTCACAGGGCAGACCGGGAGCAAAGTCGGCCGGCAATGCGATTGATATCTACAAGGTGGAATCAAGACGCCAGCAACCGTCTTTACCGCATATATAATCCATTCAGAACGAATTCCGAATAAACATTGTCTGCTCTTCAATTGTATTAAGTAAGGATTGTAAATCAAATTACATCACTTGCTTATGGACTTTGTTTTTTTAGGTATTGTAATTTTTCTCTTCCTGCTTGCCGTATTCGACCTGTCGGTAGGCGTGAGCAATGATGCCGTCAACTTCCTTACATCGGCGATCGGATCACGGGCGGCAAGTTTCAAACGCGTGATGATCGTAGCAGCGGCGGGCGTGTTCATCGGTGCGGCATTGAGCAACGGCATGATGGATATCGCGAGAAACGGCATTTTCCAGCCCGAAAATCTGTCATTCTATGATGTAACAGCCATATTCATGGCTGTTATGGTCACCGATATCATTCTGCTTGACATATTCAACTCTCTGGGAATGCCCACATCGACCACCGTATCGCTGGTATTTGAGCTTCTCGGGGCCACATTTGTCGTAGCATTGTTCAAGATATCTGATCCTGAAAGCGCTCTTGGATTAGGGGAATACCTCAATACAGAGAAAGCCCTGTCGGTGGTACTGGGCATATTCCTGTCGGTAGCCATAGCCTTTGTGTTCGGGACCATAGTCCAGTTCATTACCCGACTGGTATTCACATTCGAATATAAAAGCCGTCTAAAATGGAAAGTAGCACTGTTCGGAGGTGTGGCATGCACTGCAATAGTCTATTTCATGTTACTGAAAGGTATCAAGGATCTGACAATAATGACACCCGAGGTAAAATCATGGATCAATGACAATACCTCCATTATACTGCTTGTCTCACTCGCCGGCTTCACTTTGATAATGCAGGTACTCCACTGGTGTAGGATCAATGTATTCAAGACGGTGGTTCTGCTCGGTACATTCTCGCTTGCAATGGCATTCGCAGGTAATGACCTTGTCAACTTCATCGGGGTGCCGTTGACTTCACTTGCATCATATCAGGACTATATGGCTTCAGGCGGAGGAGACCTGCACGGCCACATGATGAATGTACTGAGAGGCCCGGCCAACACCCCGGTATACTTTCTCGCCGGGGCCGGAATGATCATGGTAGTATCGCTTGCCACATCCCGAAAGGCACGGCAGGTCACCCAGACTACCGTAGGACTGAGTTCCCGCAGTCAGGGAGACGAGATGTTCGGATCATCACGGCTGGGGCGATCGCTTGTACGAACAGCCCTCAACATCAACTCATGGGTAAGCACCCACACGCCGCAAAGTGTAAAGAACTGGGTTGAACGCCGCATGGACAGCAGTGTCACCCAAGAAGAAGACGGAGCGGCATTTGATCTCATAAGAGGTGCTGTCAATCTGATGCTGGCCAGCATGCTCATTGCATTCGGCACCTCATTAAAACTGCCTCTGTCAACTACATTCGTGACATTTATGGTCGCAATGGGCACTTCGCTTGCCGACCGAGCCTGGGGGCGTGAGAGCGCCGTCTTCCGTATCACCGGGGTGATATCGGTCATAGGCGGATGGTTCATCACCGCAGGCGTGGCCTTCATCGGAGCCGGAATCGTAGTGTGCCTGATGCATCTTGGCGGCGTACCGGTAATGATCACCGGCGGAGTGATAGCGCTGGCACTGCTTATACGCAGCAACATACGGTTCAACCGTAAGAAAAAGAACGCCGAGAGCGATACTATGTTCCAGACCATACTTTCTACCGAAGACTCCGTCGAGATATGGCCGCTGACACGGGTCTACATCAACGAGAAGCAGAAGATGTTTCTCGGCTTCGCCGCCAATGTATACCATGATGTCACCGAAGGCTTCATAACCGAGAACACCCGATTGCTCTCAAACTCAGACAAGGCACTGATCACCGAGAACTATGTGCTCAAGGGCCAGCGTCGCAAGCTCACCCTATGCATGCGGCGTGTCGCACCGCGCATAGCAATCGAGAAGAACACATGGTTTCACCTGAGTAACAGCATGGCTGTATCGATGACCTACAGCCTGAGACGTATCACCGAGGTATGCAAGGAACATGTAGACAACAACTTCAGGCCGCTACCGGCAGAGTTCCATGACTCACTGATGTCGCTACGCGACCGTATCGTATCGGTAATACGGGATGCGGAAGCATCGGTCGACGAAAGCCGGCCTACCGTCATTGACGGCCTTCGCCAACGTTGTAGCGACATCAAAGAAGACCTGTCAAACAATACGCGCAAGGTCTACGCATTCCTCAACCGAGGAGACACCGACAATATCACCGTAGCCTATGTTTATCTCAATCTGCTACAGGAGAGTCAGGAATTTGTGACCTCGCTCAGAAAGATGCTACGTGCCTCCGGCAAACTCAACCTGGCACCGTCGTCCTACCGTAGCTTCTCTACTCACGAACGCCACGCCAGCCAATCACCCAACACTGGCAGAATGTTGCCTTATAGTCATGACAACCTCAATTGACACAACATATCCACACACAAACGCCGACACATTGCGCCTGTCAAAGGCTCAATGTGCCGGCGTAAACATTCATTGCCTAACCGGCTCTAATTGCGGTTTGTATGGGTAATGACTCCGTTTTTTACCTGAGCCGAGACTCCGTTTACCGTAGCGCGGGCCGGAGTCTCAACCGGAGTGAGGGAAAACTTATATCGTGGCTGGCCGTTGACATCCACCCGCATATCGCGGCCATCACGGGTAGCCATCACGTTGAGCTTGGCCAGTGACGAGAATATAACCCTGCCGTCCCGTTTAAGCGAACTTCCATGATTGATGAACATATCACCCTTTGACGGGTCTCCCCCCTTGGGATATGTAACAGCCAGGATATATGCATCGGTAGTCCATCCATCGGCATCGATCCACGAGTTGAGATGCATCAGACGCCCGTCGGCAAGCTGGTTGATATACACATCGGTGACAGTGTCTCCGTCGGTAATGCGTATGCCTATCCAGTCTTTCCCCTCACGACGCTCGGTTACAGGCACATTCTTCTGTCCGGATGTATCTTTCAGGAAAATCGCAGTAACCCCTTTGATACGGTCAAACGTGCCAGGAAGCTTGAGCGAATAATAATCCTCTGTTCCCTTAAGATCTTCGGTAGGCCCCTGCAGGACATCCCAGTAGAACATCTCGGGATAATCATGCACATATCCCGACGGAGCCAATGGCTGTGGATATATGACACGCAGAACTACCGAGGCATCGTCTCGGGTAATCTCAAGATCTCCACCACGTTTCTTCACTTCGCCTCCGGGATGCCACAGCCATTCCCATGAGCCGGGACGATGCGAATGCAGGTCGTCGATTACAAGAATAGTGTTACCAATCCATAGGAACGAACGCATGTTGCGATCAAGCAGATGGCTCATTGGGCCTGTACCGTCGGCCACAATATACTTGAAACGGTCGCCACCGTCAAGCATATTCCCTACCCTGCCGGGCAGTGATGATCCATGATACTGCTGGTATCGTGGCTGTCCCTCGCCGTCAAACTTCACCACATTGTGTGCATCGCTCTGGAAAAAATAGTTACGGTACTCAGGCTTGCCGTATGAACAGTTGCCGGCATCCTTTATGATATCGACTCCCTTATGGAAGAGTATAAGCGAATTGGCATCGGCATGAGCGTGGTTCCAGGTCATTCCGCTCTTGACCACGAGCATGGTGGCATCACGGTTCCACGAGTCACGCATTGTAGCCCATCCGAAGTCACTCCACTGCTTGCTGAGAGAAAGTGCGGGAATCACAGGAGCCTTGTCAAGCGACGGTGTATAAAGAAAACCCATCGGGAATGTCACCGGCATACCCTCACGATGCTGTCCGGGCTCGATGAGAGTGGCATACCACAGCGTGGCCGGATCCTCGACACCCATGGCATAGGCAAGCAACAATGAGCCCTCGCCGGTCACATTCTTATGACTGTCACCGAGATTTATATTATGCAATTGTCCAGTGCGGGGATAAGACACATGGCAGAAGAAGTCGGGAAGCTGAGCCAGCTGCGGTATATCCTCCAGTTTTTCTCCGGGATGTGAGTTAAGCCAGGCCAGACGTAGCAACAAAGCCTCGGTAATACCGAAGCTGGCATAGTTGATCGACTCATACATACCCCCGTCGCGGTCGAAAGTACGGGGCTTGGTCTGCATCATGTCTCCGGCAAAGTCAAACCACTCGGGTAGAGACTCAACCGCCAGACGGGCCAGACGGGCCGACTCGGGATGCTCGTTGCTGATAGCCAAGGCCAATAAACCGCCCATGCCCACGCACGAGGTCCACCAGTTGTGTCCCATTGAATTGAGCGAATGTATGCGCGTGGGGGCATCGAGCCAGTCGCCAAGGAGCGGCTCGACACACAGGCGGTAGAATTCGCGGGCGAGATGAGTGCGTTCGCCCGGTGTAAGATCATTATAGACAGCGTCATAGGCCACCGCCATCTGATATGAGCGATGAGCCATCTGCAGTTCACTGCGCCACTGTGGGTTACGCTGCATCATCTCGGCATTGGCCCAGGAGCCGGTTTTTGCTATATTCTGTAGCATTGTTTTGAGCTTGTCGCTGTATCGACGGTCGCCGGTAAGCTGATAGGCGAGTGCCATATACTCCATTTTCATGATGTCGTTCCGCTCCAGCTGAGCCTCGGCTGTATCAAGAATCGACTGCATGGCACTCGAACGCACACTGTCACGGCCGGCCATATTCAAGGCCGACTCCACACGCTGTGGCGTAAACAGTAGCGAAGGGTGCTTGATCGCGGCTGTCATTGACGAAGCGGCCAGCGTTACGGCCAACGAAGCTATTACGGTCTTTATTCCCATATTATTTGAATATAACGTTTTCAACATGTTCTCCCACATATATGCGAGCCAGGTCGCTCGTCTTGTACCATCCGGGCTTGCCGGGCATATCATCGCTGTAACGCACTCCGTTGATCACGAGATTATCAAACGTGACGTTCCTTATACAGCGGCTCTCGTCATACCCCAGTATGAGCGAAATCTCCGAGTTGTCACCATTATAGGTTATGTCCTTGAATGTGACATCCTCTATACCGCGGCCCGGAGCTCCACAGTATTTCTTGTTCCAACAAAGGCGCATACTGAGCAGGCGTCCCTGCCTGAAGTTCTCGATACGGATATTCTCGAACGTGACGTTCTTCACCAGGTTGTTGTCGCCCACATCGATCGACATAACACCCTGATAGTCGAGCTGCATCTCCTTGGCATCAAGCACATCGATATTGCGGTACAGCAGATTGACCGCCGAATCGGGCTGTTCCACATTACCGTGGAGTCCAATCTCTATCACATGGGCTACATCGGCCCACAATGTGGAATTCTCCATAGTGATATTCCGTGCACTGCCGTTGAATCCCTTGCGTGTGCAATAGACCGTGGTGCAATCGTCGCTCGTACGGGCGAAGACGTTATCATAGCTCACATTGCTCGAGGCGAATACATTGAATCCGTCTCCCCAGCCATAGTAACTTATTACCTTCACGTTGCTTATCTTCACCGAGTCACTGCCCCCGACAGGAAGCTGGGTGGTCATCAGCCCGTCAATCTCGACATTACGGGAATTGCGCACATACATGCCGGCCTCACGTCCCGGATTGACAATACCGCGCCCCCATATCCTTACATTGCTCACCGTGTCCACGTTTATGACACCGTCGACATAGGCACCGCCGGCAATATAAACACGCTGGTTGTCCCTGACCTTCAATGGCTGTGTCAATTTATGGTAACCGGGAGCGAAATAGATGAAGTTCTTGTCCTTACGCAGTTTCTTTAGTTCACGGGCAGTGGGTACATCCTCAGGCACCGCCCCGGCAAAAAGCTGGATATTGTCAAATATATCATCATTCACCTCAACCGACAGGTTGCCCGGCCTGTCAAGTGTAAACGTGAAAACACTGTCATTGACAATTTCAGTATCGATCGAGCGCGAAAGCGGCCTCACACAGGCTTTCTCTATCGCACGCCCACGAGCCGTCACCCTTACCTCCACACTGCCGTCAAAGTCAAAAATAGCCATCGACGAGTTTCTTACCGAGTGCTTGCCGGCAACAGTCTCATCAACCTTCACATTATACAGTCCGACCGGAGTCCATTCAGTATCATCTGGCGCACCGGCATCCCTTACCTCAAGACCAAACGACCGGTTGACCGGAGCCTCAGCCGGAACAGGATAAGTGACCACCCGGGCCGATGTGGCAATAGCCGCTCCAAGAGCCAATGTCGCAAATAACAGTTTCTTCATATTTTATTACGTAATTAGCAGTTAAATCATGATCTAATACGCATTCATGGACAAATATACTTAAAAGTCAAAAGTAATGCCAAATTTATTGGGGCATTACCGAGCACAAGCATATAGGACGACAGTCAAATATACGAAAAATACTGAACATTTATTGTCGAACCGGCTCTAATTGACCGATGCTGATTCTTGCACCCTGAATTATTATCATGAAATTTGGAATTTTTATTCAAATGATTTGTACATGAACAATTATTATGTTATCTTACCGACATAAACGATAAAACAGTAAATCAATGAAACGAAATCTTGCTTGGATTTCTCTATGAGTTGTAATAGCTGCTATAGCCCGTACCGATTACTCCGTCCAACCTGTCAAAGACATCCATATCAACAGCAAGATGTGGAATCTCTCTCAATGTGAACCTATGAGCTCCGAGGTTGACTATCGAGTTGACAATGGCGATTTAACAAGAGTTTGGTCTGCCATAGAAAGGCTCGATTTTCTAACACAAGGAGATTCTATATCGCAGACTTATACAGAGACACGCTCTTTTTAAACCAGGTATATTCCGGCAAAATGATATAAAAATATCATTAGTAAACAATGGTATTTCAATAAATAGTCAGTACAATACACATGTAAACATACTAATCACAGACATACTCAGTCGCACATATTATGAAGCTACTACTACATTAGATCAAACCAACCACGTAATTTCAATAGAATCATTTCCTTACGGAAATTACCTTCTTCAAATTATTCCCGATTCAGGCAATGCAATCGCCCATAAATTCACTCGTTAATAGAATTAATTGCCATTATTGACTCTCATGAAACATATCAGACATCACATTTCGGATAACAAAACAAGTTGGTTTAAATAGATTACAAAATTTGTAATAGAGTTTCACACATGCAATACTGTATTAATAAAATATTTGTACTTAATTCAGCCAATGAGTAATACATTAAACAATTATATAATCATGACAAAAAAATTTAGTATTCTTGCAATGTTATGCTGTGTATTTTGCATTTTTCAAAATAATACGATATCAGCTAATGTTTCGAGCTCTGATTCAACATCATGCAATAAAGTCATTACGTTGGGCGAGTATCTTGATATTTCGGTAAGCAAAATCAAAAAAATAATTTTCTATTCTTTTCAAGGGCATTTTCAGACACCTTATTTTGGCAATAATGTCTATGATAACTTTAATAATTTATTTAGAGGAGAACAAATAAGTCTCGCTTCATTCCCTTATGAAATATATGAGACAAAGGATGATATCGAGCAATTCTATAATATAATCTCAGAGTTTCCTCTTGAACGTACTGACGGACGTAGAAAACCTGAATTAAATGGGAAAATCTCTATTTTTTGGAAAAGGGAAATTATCGAATTAATAAAAACAGGTAGTGATGTGGGCGGTCTTATTATGATTTATACTGATAAATCGCAACCTATTTTACTCTGGGATGTTTACGCATATCTTAATATTAACGGAATGATGTTTCAGACCAATCTTCTAAATGATAGTATTCCTACAGTACCATACAGAACAATAAGCCACCGTATCAGAGATTCCAAACCCAGCCCGTCAATATTTTACTAATACTTTTTTCTATGTCAGCATAGTATTTTAAGATGTAAGCGGCTGCCCGGGTAAATAAATCTATAAAAATTAAAATTATGAAACGATTAATATTACTGATAACATTTGTATTCGCCCTAATATCTCTTTACGCAAATGACAGTCTTGAATCTACCGACTCGGCATACTGTTTTGTACTGGAAGACAAGTACCTCGATACCAACTTGTCAAGAGCTAAGTTTGTCTTGGAATTTCATGATATTACCAAATTAAAAAAATATAGAGCATCGATTATAAAAGATATGATTCCAAGACTTAAATTCAAGGAAAATCTCGATTATTCAACCAGAGAAATAGCCATGGACTGGAATGTGATAAACGATACCACTATATCGCTATATAATCTAACGCCGCCGGTGAAGGCTCTACTTATATTATTTAAGCCTTATGTTCATAAAAAAACATACAATGACAATGATGTCGAGGCAATGATATGGGTAACCGATAAAACCGTCGAAATAGACAACAAAGCCTACTACCGAAGCAAAGAACTCGAGGATTTACTATTCCTCAACGACTAAGAAACTGTTTAAAATTTATATTACTTTACTTTTGAAAGTCTTGCCAGTGACTTTTTGTTTGTTCTTCGGTCAAGTAGCTACGGCTACACTCCCTCATTACAAGCAAAAATCCAACTGACAATCTCTCTCAAAATCTGCATCATATAAATTTAAACAGTTTCTAAGAGACGTATCAGCTACGTTAATCGTCACTCGACTTTTGACGAATTTTGAATTATCACTACAATTGTAAGTATTATTTCGTGATTTTATATTAACTTTGCAGGAAATTTCAGTTTTGACCACGAAATAATAATCTATGAGCGATAAAATCTTCATTTTTGATACTACACTAAGGGATGGCGAGCAGGTTCCGGGATGTCAGCTCAACACCGTTGAGAAAATCGAGGTAGCAAAGAGTCTTGAGGAACTCGGTGTCGATGTCATCGAGGCCGGTTTCCCGGTATCGTCACCGGGCGACTTCAACTCGGTAGTAGAAATATCCAAGGCTGTGACCTGGCCAACAATCTGCGCCTTGACACGCGCTGTCCCCAATGACATCAAGGTAGCCTCCGAGGCTCTGCAGTATGCTCGCCACAAGCGCATACACACAGGCATCGGAACATCCGACTCACATATACGATACAAGTTCAACTCCACACGCGAAGAGATAATCGAAAGAGCAGTGGCCGCCGTGGCCTACGCCAAGAAATTTGTCGAGGATGTACAGTTCTATGCCGAGGATGCCGGACGCACCGACAACGAGTATCTCGCCCGTGTAGTCGAGGCCGTAATCAAAGCCGGCGCCACGGTCATCAATATCCCCGATACCACAGGCTACTGCCTGCCGGGCGAATTCGGAGCCAAGATTAAGTATCTGATGGAGCATGTCGACGGTATACACAAGGCCGTCATAGCCACACACTGCCACAACGATCTGGGCATGGCCACAGCCAACACCATGTCGGGCCTGATCAACGGCGCCCGCCAGGCCGAAGTAACAATCAACGGTATAGGCGAGCGTGCCGGCAACACCGCACTCGAGGAGGTTGTGATGGCCCTGCGCTCTCACCGTGAACTGGGTCTTGACACCAATATCAACACGACACGCATCAGCTCGATAAGCCGCCAGGTGTCGAGTCTCATGAACATGCCGGTACAGCCCAACAAGGCCATCGTGGGACGCAATGCCTTTGCCCATTCCAGCGGCATCCACCAGGACGGAGTGCTCAAGAACCGCGAGAGTTATGAAATAATCGACCCCAAGGATGTAGGCATTGACGAGAACTCGATCGTACTCACCGCACGCAGCGGACGCGCAGCACTCAAACACCGCCTGCATGTTCTCGGCGTCGAACTTGACAAGGAGGCTCTTGACAAGGCTTACGAGGCGTTCCTCAAACTCGCCGACCGTAAGAAAGAGATAACCGACGACGACGTGCTGATGCTTGCCGGCGAACACCGCCAGAACCGCCGCATCAAGGTCGAGTATCTGCAGGTGACATCAGGTGTAGGCATACATTCGGTAGCCAGCGTAGGACTCAACATAGCCGGAGAGAAATTCGAGGCCTGCGCCTCGGGCAACGGACCTGTAGACGCTGCCATATCGGCAATCAAGATCATAATACGCCGCCAGATGCTGGTAAAGGAGTTCCTCATCCAGGCCATCAACAAGGGCAGCAACGACGTGGGAAAGGTTCACATGACCGTAGAGCATGACGGCCGCCAGTATTACGGTTTCTCGGCCAACACCGATATCATCGCCGCCAGTGCCGAGGCCTTTGTCGACGCCATCAACAAATTTGTAATATGAAGACTCTCTTTGACAAGATATGGGACTCGCATGTGGTAACACGCATAGCCGACGGTCCCGACCAGCTGTACATCGACCGGCATTACTGCCACGAGGTGACCTCACCCCAGGCCTTCGCAGGCCTTCGCGAACGCGGCCTCAAGGTATTTCGTCCCGAGCGCACATATTGCTCGCCCGACCACAATATACCCACCATCGACCAGGACAAACCGATAGCCGACCCCGTGTCACGAAAAGCGGTGGACACCCTCAGGGAAAACGCTGCCGCCAACGGTCTAACACACTATGGTCTTGGGCATGAACTCAACGGCATCATCCATGTCATCGGACCCGAGCAGGGACTTACCCTGCCGGGATACACTATCGTTTGTGGCGACAGCCATACATCCACCCACGGAGCAGTAGGAGCCGTGGCCTTCGGCATCGGCACCAGCGAGGTCGAGATGGTACTCGCCACCCAGTGCATCCTGCAGCCCAAGCCTCGCACCATGCGAATTACCGTCAACGGAACACTTAGCCCTGGGGTATCGGCCAAGGATGTGGCACTCTACATAATATCAAAGCTCGGCACCGACGGTGCCACAGGCTACTTTGTCGAATATGCCGGTGAAGCCATAAGATCGCTCTCCATGGAAGGCCGCATGACACTCTGCAACATGTCGATCGAGATGGGAGCACGCGGAGGCATGGTGGGCCCTGATTCCACCACAATCGAATACATACGCGGCCGCGCCGGGGCACCACAGGGTGCCGACTTTGACAAAGCGGCAACCGCATGGCTCGCCCTGGCTACCGATCCGGACGCCACATTTGATCGCGAAGTATCGTTTGATGCCGCCGACATAGGCGTACGCGTCACCTACGGAACCAATCCGGGCATGGGCATTGACATCGACGCCTTGATTCCCGAGCCAGCCACCGACAGTGATGCCAAGGCGCTCGAATACATGCAGTTTACACCCGGACAACCGATAGCCGGCTCCAAGGTTGACTACGTGTTCCTCGGTAGCTGTACCAACGGCCGCATCGAGGATTTCAGAGAATTTGCACGCGTTGTCAAGGGCCACAAGCGCCATCCAGAGGTCATAGCATGGCTTGTACCCGGATCGCGTGCGGTCATGCAACAGATTGTCAACGAGGGCATTGACAAAATCCTCAAGGATGCAGATTTTGAACTGAGACAGCCCGGATGCTCGGCATGCCTGGCCATGAACGATGACAAGATTCCGGCAGGCAAACTATGCGTGTCGACCTCCAACCGCAACTTCGAGGGACGACAAGGCCCCGGTGCACGCACCGTACTGGCCTCGCCTGCCACCGCCGCCGCCGCCGCCATAACCGGAACTATTACCAACCATCTGAAACTTTAATGCAATGGCTAAACAGAAATTCGGAACTATCATATCACGATGTGTACCGTTGCCGGTCGAGAATATAGATACCGATCAGATTATACCTGCCAGGTTTCTCAAGAGCACCACACGCGATGGGTTTGGCGAAAACCTGTTCCGCGACTGGCGATTTGACGAGAACGATACCCCCAGACCTGACTTTCCTCTTAACGATCCACGCTACCGGGGGGCTTGCATACTCGTAGCCGGAAAGAACTTCGGCTGTGGTTCAAGCCGCGAACACGCGGCCTGGGCAATAGCCGACTACGGATTCAGAGTCGTCATATCAACATTCTTTGCCGACATCCATCGCAATAACGAGCTCAACAGTTTCGTGTTGCCTGTTGTGGTAAGCGACACATTCCTGGCCGAGCTGTTCTCATCCATCGACAACGATCCTGCAACCGAGGTAAAGGTCGACCTGCCATCTCAGACGGTCACCAACCTCTCGACAGGACGCCAGGAAAAATTTGAAATCAATTCATACAAAAAACAATGCCTCATGGAGGGTCTCGACGACATAGAGTATCTGATGGCCCATCGCGAGGATATCGAACAATACGAGAAAAATCATGGGAATCAACTTTAATGTCAAGCCGGGAAGCGTCGTTGGCAACGAGGTGACCGGAGAGGGCGCTCTCTTTGCCCAGGCCGTGGCCGAACATGAGATTACCGAGTCGCGCCGCCACTTCAATATCGCAGTTCTGGCCGGCGACGGCATAGGCCCCGAAATTTCGCGCCAGGGGGTGGCGGTCATGGATGCCGTCTGCCGCAAGTTCGGCCATACGGTCGAGTATCACCAGGCCCTTGTGGGTGCGGCCGCCATCGATGCCTGCGGAGATCCGTTTCCCGAGTCGACCTACGAGATATGCGCCAACGCCACAGCCGTACTGTTCTCAGCCGTAGGTGATCCCAAGTATGACCATAATCCCGAGGCAAAGGTACGCCCCGAGCAAGGGCTGCTGGCCATGCGCCGCCGACTGGGACTATATGCAAACATACGTCCCGTCGAGACATTTCCCTGCCTGCTCCACAACTCACCGCTCAGAGCCGATATCGTAAGGGAGGCTGATTTTGTGTGCATACGCGAACTGACCGGCGGAATGTACTTCGGCGAGAAACTCGAGGGAGACGAGCGAGCCTATGACACATGCCTGTACACCCGCCCCGAGGTAGAACGCATACTGCGTGTAGCATACGACTATGCACGCCGTCGCCGTCAACGCCTCACGGTAGTCGACAAGGCCAATGTCCTCGCCTCCTCGAGACTGTGGCGCCACGTTGCACAGGAGATGGCCCCGCAATACCCCGATGTAACCACCGATTTCATGTATGTCGACAACGCGGCCATGCGCATGATTCAGGATCCGCGCTTCTTTGACGTGATGGTTACAGAAAATACCTTCGGCGACATTCTCACCGACGAGGGTAGCGTCATCTCCGGCTCCATGGGCCTCCTGCCATCGGCATCCACTGGAACAGGAACACCGGTATTCGAGCCTATACACGGCTCATGGCCCGAAGCCGCAGGAAAGAACATAGCCAACCCCATAGCCCAGATACTATCGGTAGCGATGCTGTTCGAGCACTTCGGACTCACCGATGAAGGCTCGGCCATACGCCATGCCGTCAACGCCTCGCTCAACGCCAACGTCCGCACCCCCGACATCCAGACCGCCGGCCACACAGCCTACACCACCGACCAGGTAGGCCAATGGATCGCTGCCCACATCTGAGACATCAAACCATACTCGTAACATACCGATACACAGACAGGAGACTGACATCTATAACAAGTCTCAGCCTCCTGTCCGTCTAATAGGTTTAATGTGTATAGGGGGGCGTATTGATTACATCGCGAAGACATTAAATCCGCCGTCGACCACGGCTACAGTGCCGGTTACGAACGATGACGCATCGCTTATCAGATAGTGGATCGTTCCACACAACTCTTCAGGATCACCAAAGCGTCCGAAGGGTGTCTGACGTATTACGTCAGCTCCACGCTCGGTAAGGCTGCCGTCAGGGTTCGTGAGCAGAGCACGGTTCTGGTTGGTCAGGAAGAACCCCGGAGCAATGGCGTTGACTCTTATTCCAGATGTGAACTTCTTAGCGACTTCGGTTGCCATGAATGCTGTGAAATTGCTGATACCTGCTTTTGCGGCGGCATAACCCATCACGCGGGTCATGGGACGGAACGCGGCCATCGACGAGAAGTTGACAATGGCACCGCGACCAGCCTCGACCATAGGCTTGAGGAATATCTGTGTGGGCAGTACTGTGCCGGTGAGATTAAGATTGAGCACCCGCTCGAACTGACTCACGTCAACATCAAAGAAATTACCTGTCGGAGCGATTGTCGCACCGGGCATATTGCCTCCGGCGGCATTGAGCAGAGCGTCAACCCGGCCATACGCTGCAAGTATATCCTTGAGATTATGCTCCAAAACCGTGGCATCAAGCACATCGGTGGTAAGGAACATCGCCTCACCGCCGTTAGCCTTTATATCATCGACAATGGCACCGCCTTCATCGGCCCGGCGTCCCAAGATAACCACCTTGGCGCCCTCCTTTGCAAGATAACGGGCTATACAAGCGCCTAAAACTCCGGTTCCACCGGTAATGACCACAACATGGCCATCTATTGAAAAAAGTTGGTTCTTCATATTTATTTCATGTTTTGTTTCTCTTCCTGTATCTCACGATCGACAGTGGCCATCACCCCCTCTACCTGCCCGAGCGCGAGCATGCGTCCATGGAATGAGTATCCGGCGTTGTATCCCATCTTCTCGTCACCAAGCATCAGAGGCGCGTGGTCCACACGCATAGGCAATCCCGGATTGATATGCTCGAATGTCCTCACAAGCGAGATGATGTCAGCGCGTCCGCCCAGATGAGGCGCCTCCTTGAAGTCCCCGTTTGGGAGCACCTGGCAACTACGCAGGTGGACAAACCACGTGCGGTGGGCAAAGCGCCGGGCCATCTCCGGAACATCGTTATGAGCACCTGCGCTCAACGAACCGGCACAGAATGTCAAGCCGTTATGTTTGTTATCAACCGCATTGTACAGCCACTCGACATCCTTGGCGCAAGTAATGATACGGGGCAACCCCAGCACCGGGAAAGGCGGATCATCGGGGTGGACACACATATTGATGTCATACTCGTCACACACGTCCATGATTGCTGACAGGAAGTAACGCATATTCTCCCTGAGAGCAGCCTCGTCGACACCCTTGTATAGTGCAAGAAGGTCACGGAACTTCTGCACAGGCGAGTCATCGTCCTCACTTATGTTACCGCCAACAAAGCCCTGGGTCTTCACTATTATATTATCGACGAGCCTCTGCTCTCCCTCGGGAGTCATTGTCTCACGAAGCTTGTCGACACGCTCCAGCGTGGCCGAATCATAATCGGCGCACGCACCTTCACGCTTAAGTATGTGTATATCAAAATACGCAAACTCACCACGGTTAAAGTAAAGGTTGGATGTGCCGTCACCATTGGGGTAGTCAAGATCTGTACGGGCCCAGTCAAGCACAGGCATGAAGTTATAGCATACAGTCTTCACCCCGGCCTTGCCAAGAGCGGCCAGTGAGCGGCGATAGCGTTCTATCAGCTCATCACGGTCGGGACCGGCATACTTGATCGACTCGCTTACCGGCAGACTTTCCACCACTGACCACCTAAGGCCATGCGATTCGATATATTCCTTCATACGTTCCACCTCACTATCGGTCCACTCCACTCCGGCAGGCAAATGGTGAAGCGATGTTACAATACCCTCAACACCTATCTGACGCAGCATGTCAAGGGTTATCTTATCGTTGGGTCCGAACCAACGCCATGTTTTCTCCATCATATCTATTAGAATCTGAAATATTGTTTTACATTGTTATAACATATATCCCGCACCATCGCCTCCACTCTCGGCATCTGCGACACCGGTATGAGCCCCCGGTCGATGTCACTGCCAAGAATGTCACACAACAGGCGCCTGAAGTAATCATGGCGCGTATAAGACACAAACGAACGGGAATCAGTGAGCATCCCCACAAAGCGACTCAGCAAGCCCTGCATCGACAAAGCCTCCATCTGCGCTCTCATGCCAGCCATCTGGTCGTTGAACCACCATGCAGCTCCCATCTGGATCTTTCCCGGGATCTTACCGTCCTGAAAATTGGCGGTCATCGCTGCTACCCATGTATTATCGGCAGGATTGATATTGTACAATATCGTCCGGGCCAGCATCCCGTCGCGGTCGAGCTCGTTAAGTATCGACGCGACAGCCTCTGCTGCTTTCCAGTCACTGATTGTATCGAAGCCCGTATCGGGCCCCAGTGAAGCGAACGCACGGCTGTTGACATTGCGCATAGGCCCGAAGTGGAATTGCTGTACCCACCCTGCCCTGGCATTCATGCGACACAGATCCACAAGAAGGCGCGTGTTGAACTCGTCGGCCTCGGCCGTTGTCAGCATCTGCCCGCCAAGCATCTTCAACATAAGCTCGTCGGCACGCTCCTCACTGCACGGACTCCATGGCACCCTGCCAAGACCGTGATCGGCTACACTGCATCCACGTGAGGCAAAATAGTCATGACGCTTCTGCAGGGCCTCGACCAGCGTAAGGTATCCAGATATACTCACACCCGAGACCTTCGAAAGCTTGTCTATGTAAGCCTTATAGACCGCTATGTCGGCTCCGGCCATAGCCTTATCGGGGCGCCATGCCGGATATACTTTGACTTCAAAGTCCGACTCGGCTATCGACTGGTGCCATTCAAGGCTGTCGACAGGATCATCAGTCGTACACACCACCTCGACATTATACTTCAGCATCAGGCCACGTGCAGTCATCCCCCGACCCGCCAGCTGACGGTTGCACTCGTCAAATATCTCATCGGCAGTCTCCGGTGTGAGCGGAGTGTCAATGCCGAAGGCCGTCTTCAGTTCCATCGCAGTCCAGTGGTAAAGCGGATTACGCATGGTATAGGGCACCGTCTCGGCCCACTTTCTGAATTTATCGCGTGGCGATGCGTCACCCGTGATATACTTCTCGTCGACACCATTGGCTCTCATGGCCCTCCATTTATAATGGTCACCCGACAGCCACAGCTCGGTAATGTCGGCGAATCGGTGATCACGGGCTATCAATTCGGGAGAAAGGTGGCAGTGATAGTCAATGACCGGCATCACAGCCGCATGATCGTGATACAGCCTGCGGGCCGTCTCTCCATTAAGCATGAAGTCATCGTGTATGAATGGTTTGTCCATATTATTACAGTTTTACAAGTTTATACCTAGGCACAAGCAGTTTCATCAGCGTCCAACTCACGAGATAGGCCACACTGGCCGCTATGAATACAATCATATAACCGGCCTGCTTGCCTTCGAATCCCATGAAATGCATCTGCACTCTGTCGGCATACGTGAACAGCTCGCCGGCACCATAATTTGACATGAAACTGCCCAGGCCGCTGGCAAGTCCGGCAGCACCGGTCACCGTAGCCACCACAGCCTTGGGGAACATATCGCTCACAACGTTGTAGACATTGGCGCTCCAACTCTGATGCGCGGCCGCCATTATACCTATTATTATAACCGGGAACCACATTGAAAGACGCCCCAAAGGCATCACTCCGAATCCCAGTAACGGGAACAAGGCGAATATAAGCATCGCCTTCATACGACCCGAATACGGATTCAGACTGTTGCGGTTGATAAAGAACGTAGGCAGGTAGCTGCCGGCAAGCGACAGCATGGAGACAAGATAAATGGTAAACACGGCGAGCATACCCTCGGTCGACGATGTCGGATACCCGTATACCTCGCTTACGAATGCCGGAGCCCAAAACAGAAGGAACCACCACACCGAGTCGGGAAGAAACCGTCCGAAGATCACCGCCCATGTCTGCCTGAAGCTGAAAGCCTTAAGTACACCCACCTTGACCTCCTGCTGATCCTCGGCGACGGCATTCACATCTTCGCTCAAGGCATCGCTTGCATTATCCTGCTCTATATAGGCCAGTTCGGCAGCGTTCACACGCTTGTTCTCACGCGGACGACGATACACGAATATCCACACTCCCATCCACAAGTATCCCAAAACACCAATGATGAAAAACGACATTTCCCAGCCATAGTGCGCGGCTATGACAGGTATGGTGAACGGAGCCAGCAGAGCGCCTATCTGTGATCCCGAGTTAAATACTCCGGTGGCAAATCCACGATCCTTCTTCGGGAAATACTCAGCCACGGCCTTGATCGAACACGGAAAATTTCCCGCCTCGCCAAGCGACAGCACCACACGGGCTATCATGAACAGCCACACGCTCGTTGTGGTCACCGTCAGTGCCACAGCCGGCATGGCAGCCATAACCGACTCCAGATGCTCGCGTGAACCGGCAAAAGACCATATCCAGTCGCCGGTCACAAAACCGTTGGTCAATATGCCACAAACCGTATGAAGACATGCGCCAGTCGACCATACGAATATCGCTACAAGATACCCCTTGCGGGTACCCATCCTGTCGACGAGCTTGCCGGCGAGCAACATCGCCACTGCATACACGATCGAGAACACCCCCGTGAGCTTGCCGTAGTCGGCATCGGTCCAGTGAAACTCCGGCGCTATAAAGTTTTTCCAGGTCAGCGACAGCACCTGGCGGTCAAGATAATTGATTACGAGTGCAAAAAACAGCATTGCACATATCACCCACCGGTAATTGGTCATACGCTGTTCTCCTGCTTTGTTCAAAGACTGATTCATGATATTATTATAAGAATTGAAATCATTGGCAAAGATATATAACTGCGGTCTCTTGTGCAAATCACATCACATCAAATAATCGCGACATCAGCACCGATTTATATACCTCGGATGTTTCAATCACAATCCATAATATGTATCAGCGACCGCTACATCACACCCCTCTGAAATATATCGGACATACGCTCCCTGGACCCGCCTCCTGACGTTATGATAGCCACACTCAAAGCCTAACACGCTGTATATATACACATTACACCAAACAGCAGTAAAATTAGAGATTTTTTTCAGTAATTAAGTCGATAATCTCAATTATGTTTTGTAACTTTGTGCCCTGAAAGTGTAGCAGTTTCAAAGAAATTGCTTAACTTTGCAACGCAAAAAAATGGAATTACTAATTATAAAACTTTAATCATTATGTCAGAAATCGCATCACGTGTTAAAGCTATCATCGTTGACAAGCTTGGCGTAGACGAGAATCAGGTAACCGAAACCGCTGCTTTCACCACCGATCTCGGTGCCGACAGCCTTGACACTGTAGAGCTCATCATGGAGTTTGAGAAGGAATTCAACATCACCATCCCCGACGATAAGGCCGAGGGTATCGCCACCGTTGGCGACGCTATCGCTTACATCGAGGCTGCACAGGCTTAATACAGCCCCCCACCTTTGTCACTCTTGACCTACCCGGGCTTCATACCGACAGTCCGACAGTCGAGAGTGATAATGTTTTATAATTGAGACACTCAACCCCAATATACATTAAAGATTTTACGTAATGGAGTTAAAAAGAGTAGTAGTAACCGGACTCGGTGCTGTGACCCCTCTGGGCAACGACGTTGAAACAACTTGGACCAACGCCCTTGCCGGTGTGAGCGGTGCAGGGCCCATTACTCATTTTGACGCTTCCAAGTTCAAGACTCAGTTCGCTTGTGAAGTCAAAGGGTTCGACCCGCTCTCGTTCATGGACCGCAAGAAAGTCCGCACGCTCGACCTCTATGCTCAGTTTGCAATGTATGCCGCCAAACAGGCAGTCGAGGACTCGGGTATCGAAAACGACGAGAAACTTGACCGTAACCGCATAGGCGTAATAATCGCCGCCGGCATCGGAGGTCTCCACACATTCGAGGAAGAGGCTGGATACTATGCCAAAAACGAGGAAAACGGCCCCAAATACAACCCATTCTTCATCCCCAAGATGATCGCCGACATCGCTTCGGGTCATGTATCGATGGAGTACGGTTACCACGGCCCCAACTTCGGTGTCGTCTCGGCTTGTGCCTCTTCCAACAACGCCATCATCGATGCCTTCAACCTCATACGCCTGGGCAAGGCCGACGCCATCGTTACCGGTGGTGCCGAGGCCGCTATCTATCCCGCCGGCGTTGGTGGTTTCAACTCGATGCACGCTCTTTCGACCCGCAACGACAGCCCCGAGACCGCTTCGCGCCCCTTCAGCAAGTCGCGTGACGGATTCGTGATGGGCGAGGGTTCGGTTGTCCTCATTCTTGAGGAACTCGAGCACGCCAAGGCCCGTGGCGCCAAGATCTATGCCGAGGTTGCCGGAGGCGGCATGTCGGCCGACGCCTATCACCTCACGGCCACCCACCCCGAGGGTCTCGGAGCTATCCTCGCCATGCGCAACGCACTCGAGGACGCCGAGATGAAACCCGAGGATATCGACTACATCAATGTTCACGGAACATCGACCCCCGTAGGCGACATCTCCGAGATCAAGGCTATTGTCGAGGTATTCGGCAAGCACGCCTACGACCTCAACATCAGCTCCACAAAGTCAATGACAGGTCACCTGCTTGGTGCCACCGGAGCTCTTGAGGCCATGTTCAGCATCAAGTCGGTAATGGAGGATGTCGTTCCCCCCACAATCAACCACGAGGATGGAGACGACGACGAGAACATCGACTACAATCTCAACTTCACTTTCAACAAGGCACAGAAACGCCCCGTACGCGCCGCTTTGAGCAACTCGTTCGGCTTCGGCGGTCACAACGCCACTGTCATCGTGAAGAAATACGAGGACTAAGTCAATCACTCCAACCCCAGATAAACGAGCCGTTCCCCTCATAACCTGGGGTAACGGCTCGTCCTGTATCCCAACCATCAACTAAAATAAATCCACTGAAATGTGTTCCAATAAGAAAGTTCTCCTTGTCCTATCGGGCGGCATGGACTCCACAACGATGCTATATGACTACAGCGACAAAATAGCGGCGGCCGTCAACTTCAGCTACGGTTCAAACCACAACATGCGGGAACGAGAATGCGCACGTATAAACTGCCGGCGCCTCGGCATCGAGCTAATCGAGATCGATCTCGACTTCATGAAACAACACTTCGAGAGTTCTCTGCTACAGGGAGCCGACGCCATACCCGACGGACACTACGCCGACGACAACATGCGATCAACCGTCGTACCCTTCCGCAACGGCATAATGCTCTCCATCGCTGCCGGACTCGCCGAGAGCCGCGGACTCACCGAGGTCATGCTCGCCAACCACTCGGGCGACCACACCATCTACCCCGACTGTCGCCCCGAATTTGTCCGGGCCATGGACACCGCCATTGAAGCCGGTACATTTGCCGGTGTGCGTCTCCTCGCCCCCTATACCGGCCTTTCCAAAGGGCAGATAGCCGCACGAGGTGCCGCAATCGGTCTTGACTATGCCGACACCTACTCTTGCTACAAAGGCCGAGAGAAACACTGCGGCACATGCGGCACATGCGTAGAACGCCGCGAAGCCCTTGCCGAGGCCGGTATCTCCGACCCTACTATATACGAGATCTAAGCTCCACCACTCCTAATAAGACAAGGGGGGGAGGGTGCAACACACAATGAAATATGTGACGTTGCGCCCTCCCCCTTTTTATTCTAAGCCCCCCGGGTTACCCCTTGCGACGTCGCCAGAGCAAAACGAAGCCGGCCAAAGCAATCAATAGTGGTATCAGCAGGATATATGTGTATCTTATCCATGGCAACTGCATGGGAGTAATCGTGGTATCACGATCCTTAAGCTCCGGACGTATCACCGATACAGGGAAACGACCATGACTCAGCCATAGGAAAGATCGCGATATCATGCTGCCATTGTAGGATCTCATCCCCGTGCGGTTGCCTATCTGCAACTCCGAGTTACTGAAGCAGTCAGCATCGCCGGTTACAAGAATACGCTGCTCCCTCCCATCGACATCACGTTTCAACATCACCTGCGTGATATACGTACCGGCCATCTCGCCCGACTCCGGGTCAAATTCCGGAGCCGAGGTAAAGTCGGTCGTCTGCAATTCACGCCACGCCGTGCTGTCGGTACACAGCAACACACGGGTATCAAAATTCGTCGAGTCAACGATCTCGAGAGCCACGGCCGTAGGCATCGTGATAGCCGACACATCGGGCCTCGATAACATCATGCGGTAGAATCCACCCACACTATCGGCCGCATACCTGGTGGCACGGGATGGTGTGAAACCATGCAGACCTATATCAGACGGCTGGGTCAGCACTCCGTCAAGCACCTTTAATCCGAATCGTCCGAGAAGATGATTCACGGCATCCTGATGTCCCTTATCGGCCATTATCATCATATTGCCGCCACGCTCCACAAAGCGGTCAAGCTCGGCAATCTCATTATCGGCAAGAGGACTTCTGGGATCAGCGACAAGCAGTATATCCATATCACCGGGGATTGTATCGCCTGCGGCAAGATCGATATCATGCAGTATGAATCCCTGATTGATCATCGAACTGCGGTACTCGCGCCAGGTAGCGAAAATCGAGAAGTCTCCGTCACCCTTGCGGTGAATCGACCGCTCACCATGCCCCGAAAGCACCCCCACCCTGACAGGCTCCTCAAGCATAGTCTTGAGGGCCGCCGAGATCTCACGCTCCGTGGGATGACGTTCCATATCGTTATACAGCCTTAGACGTGTCTGCCTGCCGTTCCAGTCAATCACACGCACAAAACCATAATTCTCCTCAGCCAGGCTGATGCTTTTCTCCACCGTTTCGAGATCGGTAAGCCACTTGGGTGACAGTTTGAGCGTACGCGCCAGCTCGGCGGCTATCTCATCTGGACTCTTTCCAGGGTAACGCGAAGCGTATATAGTATCCCCCTCGGGAATGTGGCAATAATAGACATACTCCAGCCTGAGATCGGGCTTGTAGCGCAGGTACTGGCGGAAACGAGCCTCATCCTTCTTCACCTCCTGCGGCGACACCATGCCATAGTCTTTATCCAGGATATTGACATACGTTGTATTCGTCATAGGCCCCTCAAGCTGTCTCATCACCTCGCGGCTGCCCTGAGAGAGGGTGCGCTGTTCTCCGCGCGTGGCATCATAATAGAGTGTCGTGTATGTACGCGACGTCACATACCCCACAGTCACCACCAGGGCCAGCACCCCGGCATAACGCAGAATCCTGGCACGCCATGAACGTCTCTGGTGCATATCGTCAATACGCAGTATGGTCCACCAGATGAAGAGACCGCTCACAGAGATGAAATAGATCACGTCATTGCTGCTTATCAATCCGTTCACCATATCGCTGGCACGGCTCTTGATCGACAGCCAGTAGGTAATCTCGCGAAACAGCGGTGAATCCTGCCCTACCGATCCGATATAATTGAGGAACGCAAGAGCGGCGAATGTTATCACAGCCGCTACAACCTGATAGTTGGTCAGCGACGACATGAACAGTCCTATCGAACAGTATGTCATTATCAACAGGAACATCGACAGCAGTCCCGATGCCACCAGGCCATAGTCCACATCGGGGGTCGTGGCGGCTATCGCCACCGTCGGCAGAGCGAGGACGGCTGTAAAGATCAGCGAACAGCCTATCAGCGCACTGAATTTACCCCACACGATGGTTCCCCCCGATACCGGTGACGAGAAAATCAGCTTGACCGAGCCCGATGTGTATTCGCGGCTCATGACATTCATTGTCAGCAACGGGATATATAGGTACAGCGTCTGCTGTATAACCTCGAACAAGCCGAACGATCCGAGAACATAACCGGCCGTCACACTGAATGTTATGGTATTGCCCAGAGCTTTTATCATCACAATCTGGCGCATGATGTTCAAAAAGTCGATACCAACCTGTACCGAGAACACTACCAGCAACATCCATGCCACCGGCGAGTAAAAGAGCGTAGCCAGCTCGGTACGGGCTATGCGCAGTATTAGTCGGAGATTCATTTGCCTCTTATTTTTTTCCGCGCAGCAGCTGCAGACCCACACCAAGGAGAATCATCAGCACCGGCAGTACTATCATTAACACTATGTTCACCACACCGGCCAGAGATGCGGCACTGGCGCTGAAAGACGTATCGGTATTGGGCTCGCGCCTCACATCAATCGGGAACTCACCCCCCGACAGATAACGGAATCCCTCAACCACCAGATCAAAATTGCCCGAATTGAATCCCTCACGTCCTATCTGAAGCTCGGCATTGCTCATGCAGTCGGCATCGCCGGCTACCAGTATGCGTTGCATCTTACCGTCGGCAAGCATACGTTCAGCCGCAATCAGTGTTGGATATGAACACTCGGTCTCACCGGCATCCTTATTGCAACTTATATCCATGTCATCACTCAGATTGCTGCTCTCCAACTCGATCCATGATCCTTCAGGAGGTGTCTGAAGCCACACCGTACGGCTGTATCCACGGCCATCGGCCAGGGTATCGAGCGCCACACATCCAGGCATAGTGACACGCAGATCGCGGCCACCAAACCGCTCGGCAAAACTCCGTGGCATACCCTCCGCAGGCCCTGCACACCCGGCCAGGATGAAGTCGGCCGAGAAATCATCGGTAATCTGAGCCAGCTGACCGTCAAGAGCCTTGATACCGAACCGTTCAAGCAACTTATTGACATTATCCTGCCGGCCGGTATCAGTAAGCATGAACATGTTCCCGCCTCGGTCAAGATAACGTCCTATAGCCGTCATGGCGCTCGCGGTCATCTCGCGACGAGGATCGCCAAGCACTATTATACTGACACTGTCGGGAATCGACTCACCGGCATCAAGGTTGATCTCACACACGTCAAATCCCTGGTTGACCAATGCCGCACGTGAATACTTCTCGATCGAGAATGCCCCGTAGTCACGGTCACCGGGCCGCGAGATCTCGCGGCTCCCGGCAGTATTGATGAAGGCTACCAGCGGAACATCTGACGCCATCTTCTTCAACACAGCCGATATCTCGGCCTCGCCAGGCGTGCGCAACATATCGTTGAAGTCGCGCAAGTAGGCACGGCGTCCGTCGGCCGTCTCCACTATTCTTACAAACTGGTTGTTCTCCCCGCTAAGATCCTCCACCCGGCGTATCTCGTCGGGAGATAGAAAAAGATACGGATTGACATCCTGGATGAGCACCATATAGTCACGCATCTCCTCGAGCGACATATCCATGAACCGTGGCCGGCGGGCAAGACTATTGCCCGGAGTCTCGTCATAGTAATAGACATACCGCTCGTACAGATCGGGCTTGGCCAGGCGATATGGCGCGAACAGATATTCGTTGGTCTTGATATTGCGCGGCATATATGAGCCCGACATGTTATCAAGCAGGTTGACATAGCTGGTGATGGTCAACGGCCCCTTGATATCCCGCAACAGCTCCTGACTATAGGCTGTGAGCGAGTTGCTCTTGTTCCTGGTGGCATCCCACACGGCTACAGTCTGCGGCCGCGATGTGGCATATCCTATGAGCAAAGTCACAGCCACCACTGAGGTATAGGCCAGCATGCGGGATATACGCCCAGCACTCTTGCGGCTGAACCATATGCGCAGTGTCGTGAACGCCAGGAACATGCCTATGACAGAAATAAAGTATACCACATCCTCGCTGCGCAACACGCCACCTACAAACTGGTCGGTACGTCCGTTGATCGACAGCCAGTAGGTAAGCTCGCGCACAAAGTCATACTCCTGCCCTATCTGCCCCACAAACCTGAACCCCGCCAGTACGGCAAGCGTCCCGATCGCAGCGACCACCTGGTAGGATGTCAGCGACGACATGAACAGTCCTATCGAGCAGTAGACACACATCAGCAGGAAAACTCCGAGCAGACCCACCAGCACAGGCGCCCAGTCAAAGTGAGGCACATATATAACCCCCGAGACCAGCACCTCCAGTACCGGCACTATCAGCAAGCATGATCCGAACACTATCGCCGCGAGATACTTGCCGGTGACGATCTGCAGGCTGGTGACCGGTGACGAGTACAATAGTTTTATCGAGCCGGATGACAATTCGCGGCTCACAAGTCCCATCGTCAGCAACGGAATATAGATATACAGGCTCCTGACGATATCGTTCCATACCGAGGTCGAACCCATGAACAGAGACTCTGTCACCGAGCTATCACCGTTGCCGTATATACCGTAATATGACATAAGACCGTCAACCATATTACAGTAGTATTTGGCACACAGGAACGAGAAGACAATCAATATGAACCACGCCACAGGCGAGAAAAACAACGACGCCAGTTCGTTACGGGCTATTCTGAGCGTAATCTTCATTTTGTGTCGACGTTTGGCTGGGCATTATTCTTCAGCTTGCCCGACAACTGGGCAAAAATCACATCAAGAGACGACCGCTCCATAGCGATCTCCCTCAGTCGCCATCCCTCGGCCACACTGCGAGCCACGATACGCTCGGCAATCGAGTCATCCCCTCTGAAACGTATACGGAACATGCCGGGACCGCTCTGCTCTACATTCATCACATCCTCGATGCATGCCAGCTGTTCGGGCAACGGAGGCTCGGCAAACGTCACCGTCAATGTATCGGGAACGGCATAATTGTTGAACTCGTCGATAGTGCCGGCAAACACCGTGTGTCCATGCTCGATCATGCGTATGTGGTCACATGTGGCCTGCACCTCAGAGAGTATGTGTGTCGACAACATGACGGCACGCTCCCGCGCTATTTCCTTTATAAGCTCTCTAACCTCGAGAATCTGGTTGGGGTCAAGGCCGTTGGTAGGCTCGTCAAGTACCACAAACCGAGGTGAGTGGACTATAGCCTGGGCTATGCCAACGCGTTGCTGGTAACCGCCCGACAGATACTTTATAAGACGCTTGCTGAAGTGGGTGATGTCACAGCGCCTCTTGGCCTGCTCCACCGCCGGCCGTATCTCCGACCGCGCCATACGGCGCAGGGTGGCGCAGTGCACCAGATACTCATCGACCGTAAGATCAGAATACAACGGCGGCTTCTGAGGCAGGAAACCTATATGCTTTTTTGCCTCTACAGGATTTTTACGCAGGTCTATACCATTGATAAAGACATCACCCTCGGTCTGGTTCAACACACCGCAGATGATGTTCATCGTAGTTGACTTGCCGGCACCGTTCGACCCTAACAGGCCCAGGATGCCGGTAGAGTTGACGGTAAAATTGATATCACGTATAGCCCAGTCATTGCTGTAACGGTGAGACAGGTGACGCACCTCTACGATAGGCTGTGAAAGTTGGTTCATTTATTGACTCGATTTATATATAAGATGAATACAAATGTAATAATCAAAACTGAAAGCGAGTAAACTTGTACTCACTTTCAGTTTAAAAAATAGTTTAGTAACCTGTAGTGGCAACGTCAAGAATGCGGCCGAAGCCCCCATACTTCATAGCCTTCGAGCGGTCGAGGTTACCGGTACCCAACTGTGTCATCGGCACCACGTAGACATATCCCTCGTCACCACTCTGTGTCGTGACAATCAACGCCCTTGATGTCAGATCCAGACGCGGACGATTGTACTCCGTATAGCTTTCAAGGAACAGTCCCGACGAGTAATAATAGTCTCCCTGGCGATAAACCTTGACCGAGGTTATGGTCTCGCCGCTGTCGGGAGTAAACTTCGTACCACCGTCGCTCATCGTGCCCGAGCCATAAAGCACGGCTGTCACTTCCGACGCTGTCGCGATATACAGCACCGAATTCTCGTCGGTAAACTCGGTCTTCACCGCCGACGATATGCGTGAGGCGATATCCGACGGCACCGCTATACGCTGCCCGGGGCGATAAGTGGTCTCATCATACGAATAGTCCCACTCCTCGTCATAGTAGCTTGTGACCACGGTTGCCACCGTATATACGGCAAGGTTGCCGTCAGCCTCCTCCACAAGGAAAGCCGGAGTCCTGCCACCGCCTGTCATACCGGCCGCAAATACTCTCTGCACGCCGGTATCACCCACAGGAAACGCGGAATTATCACCGGCCTCAAGTTCCTGATAGCTGCCACCCTGGAATCCGGCATTGAGGATCATCACTTTACCAGTGTTTTCATCAATCCACGCTCCGGCACAATCTCCAGACCAATAATCCACCGATGCGTCATAGGTTTTAAAAGCGAATACATCATCCTTGGGAGCCGACGCGCTGAGTGTGGCATTAAGTGTAGTAACAAAGTTTGTGCTGTTGTTGTCTCCATAATACACGCCTTTACTGGTCATGAGATAATGGGAACAATTTACCACATTGCTTCCGACCGACATCATGCCTCTCACTTTCTCTCCATCATAATAATATACGAGATCCTTGCCGTTGGCCGACGAATAGTCCTGACAGTCAAAACGCACCAGCCACCCGTCGCTGTCGGTCGCAAAGAGATAATTGGTATGAGTACCGTTGATCGTACCATACAGGAAGGGGGTCAGCGAAGTAAGAAGCGACTGGTATGGCTGTCCCGTAGCTGCCTGCACTATGTTGCGGTGAACGACCTCATTCTTGGTATAGCTCATCGTGAGCCTGTCGTTAAGGATAAGCGTGAGATCAGAAGTCTGTCCGTCACGCGTATCGCTCACCACAAGACCGTCAAGGAAAGCTGTCTCGACATAGACATTCCATGTAAACAGGTAGGAAAGATTCTCTACATCATCATGAACGGTGAGCTTCAACAGGTAATTGTTGGTCGATATAGGATTGGAAATGACTGCATGAAGTTCCCGTTCTGTTCCCAGAACCTCAAACTCATTATTAAGTGGCAGTATATTGATTTCCCACAGATATGAGAACCCCTCGTCACCGATCGCCTTGCCACTCTTGGTGAGTTCCGGCACAATATCGAGTTGCTCAAGATAGCCCGTGCGTATAGTCCTGTCGGCATCCTCGATGTTGAGCACCACGTCGTCGATGGTGTTGACCGGGAAACTGCTCTTGTCCTCATAGCATGAAGACAGAGCGACTGTAAGGAATGCCCCTATTATTATATTTTTCTTAGTCATAATGGTTCAGTTATTAGATACGGTTCTTAGTTATAACGGGCCTTTACCGGTTGCCCGTCAAGCAAGCCTCCGTTGTGCAACAGCGGTGCACCATGCTGTTTCTCATACTTGTCAAGCCATTCTCCCACCATTCGCGAGTATACCATGTATATATTATTAAGATATATATAACTGTATCTCGGCAGATATTTGTAGTTGCCATACGTCGCATTGTTGTATTGTCCTGGATGGGCCACGGGATCATCCCAGTCGTTCCAGTCCATAGCCGCGACTATAGCCATCAGACCGTTGGTACTCATATAAGTCGAGGCAGTCGATGTAGCGGTAGGATGCCCGGCGATCAGCATGTTATAAGAACGTATGTGTTGTGTATTGGTAGGCAGAGGCAGATTGTTGCTCCATGTCACACGGCTGTTAAGATAACGGCTGTCTCCTGTCATAAGCTCATCTGATGAAAGAAGACGCAATGCAAGCGTATAGGTCACCTCTCCCTGTAGCTCATCGGTCTTGACAAGACGCACCGTGATAGCACCGTTGCGCTTTCCGGCCGGAATCATAGCGCCTACAACCTCATACGATCCGGCAGGAGCCGTCGTATTATCGATATCAATCTCGTAGCTGACCCGTGTGTCGGCGTCAAGATCCCTGCCTGTCAGATAGACCGGGATATCATATAGATATGTGTCAGCCTCAGGTTCATCGACAAACGAGAAGTTATAGTATGTCACACCGCCGCTGTTATTGCCATAATCAGGATCGGGCGACACTCCGGCAAACCTCACTGCCGTATAATCCCCGTTATAGTCGGGAATCGAAGAATCCCCACACGATACAACCATAACGGCCGTTGCCGCAATCATCGTATTATATATAAAATTTTTCATCGTCTTCATTTTTGAGTCAGCTTCTTTTTATTGGATACGACCCGACTGGATTTCAAAATCGGGGAACGGCAACACATACTGTGCATCACCCATAGCCTCATCAAAGCGAGGTATATCAGTCATACCCAGGCGCTTGTAATAATAGAACATGACACCCTCCAGCGGGAACTCCTTGCGATACTCCTTAGTGATCTCATCCATTACACCCCCGGCATCCAGCCCCTCGAGCTGATCGTATACCGCACGATGCTCACGTACGGTATTGAGATATGCCATAGCCTTGTCAGGGTCGGTGTTCGAACCGGTCACACAACACTCGGCGGCGATGTAGTAAACCTCGGGGATACGTATCATGGGCATACGGTTGCTGTAGTAGTTGCTGGCTCCGGTATGAGCCTCGAGTTTAATACAGGTATAGGGATTGGTCGACGACATTGTAGACAGGTGATACCAGTCGGTCATACGCCAGTCGGTAGGATGGCTCTCATATATCTCCTGACGATCGGCATCGGTGATGTATAGAGCCTGCTCATCGGTTATCATCATGTCGGGCTTGATATAAGTCGTAGTAAGATCAGAAAAGTCTGACACATAAATACCGAACAGTTGCTCGTACACCATACCCTGGGAGGTCTGCTGGTCGTTGGAGTCCATCCATCGCCACGGGTTGGTCGATCCTGCGACGCCACGCACCTGCTCGAAATTGGATATTACCTCCTCGGCGGCGGTCAGCGCCAATGCCTTGCTCTCGGCACTCCCCTCCCACAGGTACACGCGAGCCTGGAGGGCACGCACGGCATAGTAGTTGAGATGCAGGCCTCGGTAATCATAGTAGCCGTTGCTGTTG
Source organism: uncultured Muribaculaceae bacterium (assembly GCA_964018905.1). GTDB lineage: Bacteria > Bacteroidota > Bacteroidia > Bacteroidales > Muribaculaceae > JAAVFS01. The sequence continues at coordinate 27,174 of CAXHRO010000005.1, read as the reverse complement.
ATCTCGTCATAGTAGTTCCAGGGATGTGTGCCGGTCACAGGATCCTCGGCCTTGAGCAGACGCTCAGCCTCCGACAGGTCACCGGTGAGCTTGATAAAGAAGTCTCGCATAGACAGCTGTGGTGTCAGATCCTTGCTTACGGTCGTGACATACGGCACGGCATACTTTGCGTCAACCTCGGCCTTACGCGCGCCCCAGTTGCCGTAGCCGTAGAGACGTGCCAGGTCAAAGTGAACATAGGCGCGTATGGCCAGCAGTTCGCCCTTGATGATGCAGTAATCGGTTTCGGTCATTATATCACGCTTGTCATCGATACGGTTAAGGGCTTCGTTGGCGTTGACAATGACCTTATATGCCGCCGCCCATATATTGTCTATGAAATCCTTGCTGGTAGGACGCTCATACTCATATTGCTGCATGTAATACAGACCGGCCGACTCGGTAGTTGCCGAAACCGGGTTGAACTGATGGGCCAGGACCTCCGGTACCAGCCATGAACCGGAACGACCGTAGAGATTTTCATCGGTCATGGCAATGTAGCACCCCGTGAGAGTCTGCTGGAAACCCTCGACCGTGCTGTAGTGCTTATCGGCCGGAATCTGAGAGGGCGGAGTGGCATCAAGCCAGTCCGAACACGACACGTTAAGCAACGTGGCCGCCGACAGTAACGTAAGATATATCTTATTCATTTTCATAATCATCGGATGTTTTTCAGAATGTTGCGGAAAGCTTGAATGACATTGTACGGGCAAACGGATAGTTAAGACCTCGCTCTATATCTATGGACGACACGGTAGTGATATCGTTAATATAGAATGACAGGCGCAGATGTTGCATGTATGCCGGGCGTATGAGCTTGCGAGGAAAATCATAATAGACCGTGAGCGATGACCATGTCAGCTCGTTGCGGTCCTGCACGAATCGTGTGGTGGCACGCGTTGTGGTCAAGGAATCAAACTTCTTGTAAGGTGTCACCTGACCGGGTGTTTTCCAGCGACCGGTGAGCACCCGGCGGTCGACATTATAGGCCATGTCTACATTCTCCACACGGTCCACAAGGGTCGAGTTGTAGTATTGGCACCCGCCAAGATAAGTGAAGGTAGTGCTGAGGCCTATCCCCTTCCACTCGGCAGTGAAACCGAAGTTACCCTGATACTTGGGAGCGCTGTTTCCAGCCGCCACCATATCCGATGCATCATACGTGTAAGTCAGCGATCCGTCCTTCTTGATGTATACCTCCTGGCCGGTCTGCGGGTCAATGCCTGCCGACGGTACAGCCCAGATGGTATTCATCGACATGCCGTCCTCATACATGAGTACCGGCACCGACCGGTTTCTCTCCACAGCCAGCTTACGCATGGCCTCGTTGTAGGAGCGCATGCTCTCCGACAGTTTTTTGATCCTGTTCTCGTTAAAGGCTATCGAGCCGTAGATGTTCAGGAAACCGTCACGGTTCTGCAGTGCCGTCACATTGGCGGTAAGGTCAAAACCCTTGTTGCGCACCAGTCCCAGATTATCCATTACCGTAGCGAATCCGGTCGACGTGGGACGCGAGACCGATGTAAGCATATTCTTGGTATCGGCCATATAAATGTTGCCCGAGAGTGAGAACCTGCCCCACATACGCAGGTCGAGACCAATGTTATAGTCCTTCTTCTGCTCCCACTTCAGGTCGGGATTGGGCATCACTGTCAGATAGGCACCGGTCTGGTTCATATATAGTTTTCCGGTATAGTACTGATAAGTGGCGATAGAGTTGTTGGTGGCAAAGTTCTGGTTTCCGGTCAATCCCAGCGAGCCGCGTATCTTGAGCTGTGTCACAACAGTCTGGTCGCGCATGAAAGGCTCGTTGTGGATATTCCAGCCCACACCGGCCGACCAGCTCGGAGCCCAGCGGTTGTTGGCGCCGAATAGCGATGAGGCACCTATACGGAACGACGAGTCGAACAGATAACGGTTGTCGTAGTCATATGATGCGGCCGCCAGGAAGCTTATCTCACGGTTGAGGCTCGACATTCCCTCGGGAGTCGTGTTCTCGGCATACTGGCGTGCGAAAGTGATGTCGGCATTGATGCTGTTAGGGAATCCCTCGGCCACATGCTGGTAGGTTGACGACTTTGTCTCGGAAATGAAGGCGGTGCCGTTGACAAAGACCGAGTGTTTGTTGAACGACTGGGTATAGTTGAAACCCAAGTCACCCGATATGGTTGTCATCTTGCCGTTCTCGAGTATATAGCGTCCCTTCTTCATCATGTCGTTTACAGAGTATGAGTAATCGACAAACATTGAGTGCTGGGAGGGGTAGAATGAATTGGCATCGCTCCACTGCTGTGACACACCGAGGCGCGCTACAATCTTCAGGGGCCTGATCACCTGCCACTCGGCATAGAAGTTATCGGTAAACTTGAGATATGTCGACTTCAACGATGTACCTATTGTAGCGTCATACAGTGGATTGGCGACCAGACCTATCGAACCGTTGCTTGACTGGTAACCTCCACTACCCTCGGCATACCGGTAGACATTCCCGTTAGGATCGGTTGCCTGCCAGAAAGGGTTCATCCTCGTATAGTCGCTGAACGATCCATAAGGTGAATCCTGCGACCAGTTAGAGATCACCGACATTACGTTACGAAACAAGAGTTTATCCGTGCGATATGAGATATTGCCGTTAGCCTGGATGCTCTTGCGGTACGAGTCCTTCATTACACCGGCCACATCATTGTAAGTGACATCAAGCAACGCTCTCACACCGCCCGACGGACTGCCCAGCTCGGCTTGCAGGTTATGCTTCTGGCCTACGCCGGTGTGCAGGGGCTTCGAGATCCAGTAGGTATCAAGACCTTCACGGGCAAGCTTGTAGCGAGCATTGTATAGCTGAGTGAGCTCAGCCTGTCTCACCGGGTCATTGGTGGTCGTATAGAGCCCCTCATTCAACTCGGCCTGTAACTTCTCCATCGCGTTACAAAGGTTGTAACTCGTGAGATCGGGGGCCTCGATATCGATACTGCCGGTGTAGGTGATGCTGGGACGGTCGCCCGACAGCGTCTTTGTCTCGATGACAATAACACCGTTGGCGGCTTTCGAGCCATAGAGAGCCTTTGCCGACGCGTCCTTGAGAAGCGTAAGGCTCTTTATGCGGTTCATGTCCATGTCCATCACGGTCTCGATAGTAGTCTCGAAACCGTCAAGAATAAAGAGTGGCTGGTTGGGCTGGTTCTGATAGGAGCTCTTGAACGCGGTACTGCTCTCCGACGCCGGGAAAGAAGAGGTGCCGCGTATCGATACATCAGGCAACGTATTGGGATCCGAGCCCATTGTCATATTGTCGGGGATATAGACTGTAGGATCCAGATTCTTAAGGCTCTGCAACACATTCTGGTTACCCACGCGTGCCAGATCCTTCTCATTAAAAGAGGTGGCCGCACCGGTAAAGCTGCCGGCCTTGCGTTCATAAATACCGGTGACAACTACTTCCTGCAGTTGCGAACCGTCATCTTCAAGCGTCACACGTACCGGCGTTCCGGGTTTGACAACTATTTCAACGGGTTTCTTACCTACGAAGGTGATACGAATGAGCATCGACTCTCGCGAGTTCATGCTGAACTTGCCGTCAAGGTCGGTCATACATCCGGTCTTTGCTTTTACATTGCGTATTGTCGCACCGACAAGAGGTTCACCCTCCGAGTCAAAAACCTGTCCGCTTACGACACCGGCCGCCGACTGTCCGGAAACAGGGTCACCACCCACGGCAACCTGTGCCACCGTGACGGGAGCAACAAAGGCCAGAATGAGCAGGGTAACGACAATTGCAAAACAACTGTTCTTTTTCATAAAAAGCTCGTGTGTTTGATAAATAATTGGGGAATAGATTCCTGGCTAATAGCTTCTTAAAGACACCACTGAACTTTATACTATTTTGGGTAACAAATACGGGTAAGCTTTTCAGACAACTATTTTGGTCGCAAAATTATACATAATTTTACATTACCCCCCCCTTGGTTAATTTATATTAATTCCTCGAATTTTGCATCAAATTTTTAAATTTCATTTCCAAAAATTCATCAATTGAAAGCAAAACCCAAAACAAAGTAAAGATTAATAAACCGGCCGGCGCAAAAAAAAAACGCACCCTCGCGAAGTTAAGTCATGAACTTTCGCGAGGGTGCTCGGTATAGTGTTTTCAGAACCTTCTCAAATTAGAGCGCGTTCCTTAAAGAGTATGTAGCAGAATTCTTCAACCAAGGACATAATATCCCTACAAAATACTTAACTTGAAGCTCTGCAACACCCTCTAATTGACCTTTACAGGTAACAGACGTACCCATCCCGACGTGGTCTCGGTGCGGGACACTGCCAGATGTATACCCGGCTTGTTGTCCTTACGGGTATTGACGATAGCTACACCCCAGGTGTAATCACCGGCCTTGACCGAGGGGGACACATTGAACTTATAGCTGTAGGGATTACCTTCTTTCCAGTCTGACGGCTCGCACTCATCGTCAACAAACACCTGTACCGGCTCATTGTTAGCGTCAAGCAAGGCAAAAGCGACCTTATACTTGTAGTTCCACTGCGGCAAGTTGTTGGGGAAATAGCCCCAGCCCACATTGCGCCAGCGATGACCGATGGTTGCCGTAGCACCGCTGTTGACCAGCGCGGGTAGCGAAACCTTGTCGGGACACAGACGGTATCCTCCCTCTGCACTGAACCGCTTAACCAGGTTGAAGCTTGTCTTGAACCAGGACTCGGTCTCTTCTCCGACCCTGAAGTCCATCATATTCACGCGAGCTTCGCGCGATCCGTCAAACTCCCCCTGACGTACATCCTCCGGATGTCCCTGGCGGTAACCGAGATCATCATTCCAATAACTGTGTGACGACACTATCCAGCCACCCTCCATAAGGATAGGCACCTTATAATTCCAGGTTCGAGCAAAAGCCTTCTCCCATGAATTATAACCCCACGAGTTGTTGTTCATGCCTATGGCATCGGAGCGGAGGCAGTAGCCGTTGCGAATTGCGATCGACAGGATGTCCTCAGTATCAGGCTGAGCACCGCTACCTTCGCTCACCGGATGACCAAGTTGACGGTGATAGTTGATTACAAGAGGTACCTCAGTGAAATTATCGGCATAAAGACGCGTAATCCACTCCATGGTGTTGGCCTTGTATTCAACCGTTTTATCACTAATCGCATTGTTCTGCTCATAACACACGTTGTGACCCTCGCCCCATTTTCCAAGACCATATGCATCAATAAATGCTGTTGTCTCGGCATTATTGAAACGCTGAGCGAAAGCCCTAACAAATTTCTCGTAGTACTGACGCCATATCGGATCCATGGCCAGCGGAGTCTTACGGTCAGGATACCGGTCGTTCTCCAGCCAGTACTCCGCTCCGGCGTCAAACACAAACTGCGGGGTATTTTCCCTCTGGTCACGACCGTCGACAACTACGCGGAAGGCGATGGGCAGTCCCAGTTCCTCGGCCCGCCTCACAAGCTTATAGATCGGATCGGACGGTATATCCCAGGCATAGACACCGTCACTGGGATTGAGCGACTTCCAGCCGGTACGTATGTAACAGGCCGAGGCATAGTCACGGACATAGATATTACGACCAAGTTCAGACAGGTAGAACTGAGTGTCAAAATACGACGGGTCGGCACTGCCCGACACATACATAACCCACCCGTTCATAGGGTTGCGGTACACATCGGTAGTATTGACCGTAAGTTTAAGCTCGGTATTTCCAGGTATAGAGTCCTCTCCGCCAGTGATCTCATCATCACTGCAGGCCACAACCGAGAGAGCCGACATCGCGAACAGACTCAATATAATTTTATTCTTTCTCATAGCTTATTCTATTTTCTTTGCAAGGAATGTTTTGTTTCTCAGATCGAAGATAATCAGATTTGATCCCGCCGGCACCTTCATGTACGAGTTTCTGGTCTCGCCGTCGGCACTGCCGTTCAATTCAAATACCTTATTAAGCTCGGCCGACAGGTTCTGACGCTTACCATCCTCGGTAAGGACGTTGGTGAAGCAGTAAGAGTTATTTTGATTATAACTTGTGCCGTTCTCGTCCTTGAAGCTGTTGGATATACAGAATTTCATATCACCGCCAAGAGTTTTACGGTCATTGCTCGAACCGTCAAAGATGAATATCTGCGGGTCGGCGAGAGACTGGATGAGGTTAAGCTTCCACGCACCCCAGCCTGTACCGCCGCCGTAGGCCCAGAGATCGACTACCGTCAATGAAACCTCCGGGTTGGTCTCGACACCGTTGGGACGGAAGGTTACGACAAGGGGCTGCAGATCGGTAGCCTCAGAATAGATGGTAGCCATACGGTCGACCATATTAATGACAATACGGTACTCACCGGCTGCGGGTACTGTCCATCCCCCCTTGGTCTCGTTCATTACTACAGGCATAGCCTCGCCGTCGGCGATATCGGTCGAGCCGTCTTCATTGTGAAGGTAGTAGGTCATACCGTCAAACAATATCGGTATCTCGAGTTCACCGGGAGTCAGATTGCCCTTCCAGGCAAACACATTATCATTCTCTAATGTCCTGTTGATCGGCTCCGACTCAGCTATGACATTACCGCCGACAGCCATCTCGTCACAACTGAATATCTCGACATGGACAGGTGTTACAACAGCGCTCACCTTGCGCACCTCGGGCATCTCAAACTCGGGACCGCCGCTCCACTGTGCTATCACACGAAACTCGACGGTGAAGTTCTTGTTTACAGGCAGGGACCAGCGCTCGTTGTACCAGTTGTTGAGTTGCTCATGGGTAAATGTGGCCGAGTATATGCCGGCATCCTCGTCATAACGGTAATCGAAGCCTACGCCTGAGGTAATGACTGTCTTCGAGCCGAAACTGTTGCCGAGCACATCTAACTCTGCTTTGTACATTGACATATAGTCATCTGACATAGGACGTGCGCCTGTCCAGGTGAAAACAAGAGCGGGCGACGTGAGGTTATCCTCGTCGATTTCCACCTCGGGAGTCTCGCACTGCAGCGTCATCGTCTCCCTCACAGGATCAATATCTGTGTCATACGGATCGTAGGTACAGGATGTTGCCATGAGCAGTGCCGCGCCTGCGATCGCCGGTTGAATTTTAGATCTGAATTTCATGATTTACAATATTGATATATGATAGACAATCCATTATTTGCCATAACCGGGGTTCTGGGGGAACTCAATGTCACGGTTAGAGTCGATAATAGTCTTGGGTATGGGCCACAGGGCATGATAGTCCTGTACCACATCCTTAAGTACGGTATTGTACTTCCTCACACGGTCAACATATTTACCGGTTCTTACGAGGGTGAAACGGCGGCTCTCTTCTCCTACGAGCTCACGTATGCGCTCGTCAAGAAGGAAGTCCATATCCATCTGGGAAGCATTGATTGACGAAGCCTTGGCACGGCTGCGTACCACATTGACCGCCTTGGCGGCATTCTCTGGATCGTTAAGGCCCAGATATGCCTCGGCCAACAGCAGATAGGTCTCGGCCAGACGGAACTTCATACGGTCACGGTAGCTGCCGGTATGGGTAAGATCATCGTCATGGGCAAAGAAGAACTTGGTGGGAGCCGGGAACAACCATCCGTCCTGCCAGTACTTGTCGGTGATCTGGACACGCTGGCCGCGTGTTGCATCGACATTTGACAGCCACTCTCGCTTGAAGTTATACTCCGAGTTACGTATGTCCGAATTCTCGAAGATACCGTTGGGCATACCATTCTCGGGGGTAGCGTTGGTGTTTTCGGTTCCGATCCACCATTTGAAAGGTGCTATCTGACCGAGGCCGCGGCCTCCGTATTCCGAACTTACGACAAAGAACTGGTTGATAGAGTGATACTGGGGACCCCATTCACGGCGGGTCCAGTCATCGGAAGGTGTGCCGCCACCCACCGTCTTGTATTCGAACTGCATTACCCAGATGCTTTCCTTATTGCCACTGGTACGGTTCTGGTTATTCTCTACAAACAAGTCATGGAAATAGTCGCCGCTCTTGCCGGCCTCTGCTCCGTAACGGGCTTTGACAAGTTCAAAATAACCGCTGTCGATGACATCCTGGGCGGCCTTGCGGGCCTTTTCGTACTCTTTCTGGCACAGATAGATCTCCGACAACAGGTGAAGTGCGGCCCACTTGGTCAGCTTGCCGGGTTTAACTGCATCAGGATTCGACGGCAGATTGTCGACACAGAACAGCAGGTCTTTGACGATATTTTCATATACCTCTTCCTTGGGGGTGCGTGTGAAGTTAAGCAGGAAGGGTTGCTGGATTTTTTCTACCCAGGGCACATCGCCATACAGATACAGCAGAGAGCGGTAGGCATAAGCACGGAAGAAACGGGCTTCGGCCTGATAAAGAGCCTTGTCGGTGGGGTAATCCCAGTTGTTGTTCTTGTCCGAATAGAGAAGTATCTCATTGGCCGAGTTGATCAATGCATACGACCAGTTCCAGTACGACTCGATGAACAATGTGGATGGAGTCATCGTGAGGTTGGCATAGTGTGTCAGAGAACCGTCCTTGGCACCGCTCTGGAACACAATATCGGTTGCGATCTGCTGGGTGGCATAGGCACACGCGCCGTTGTGCATGAAAGCGCCGCTTTCACCCCAGGTATTATACTCCGAGCGGGCGATTGAGTAAAGACCGGTACAGCCTACCTCGAATCCCATCGAGCTCGTATAGGTATTGTCAGGCGCGAGCTGACTCTTGAGATCCTCGTCAAGAAAGTCGGAGCATCCTGCAGTCACAGCCGCAAGAGCGACAATTGCTGAATGTTTTAATATCTTGTTCATGATGATTTACTTGTTTAGAATGTTACTGTGAGACCGAGACGCCATGCACGCTGCATCGGGTATGAGGCAAACCATGTGTTGTCATAGTTGAGCAACTGACGCATGTTGGAGAACACATGCAGATTGTCGACACTCACGTTGACATCAAGGCCCGACAGGCCTATCTTGCTGACCATCTCTTTCTGGAACTGGTAGCCGATGGTGATGTTCTTGATCTGTACGTAGTTCTGCTTCTTGTAATAACCGTGACTGAAGGTCTTGGTGTAACCCGGTGAAGGAACATCGGCATCGGGATGCTCGGGTGTCCAGTATTTGATGCCGTGTATATAGTTGGCTGTACTGAAAGTATACTGGCTGATGTCGGGAATATTGTCCGACATCCAGCGGCCGAACAGGCCATAGAGTACTACCGATGCATAGAAGTTCTTATAGTTGAACTGGTTGGACATCGACAGGGTGAACGAAGGCTGTTTGCTTCCTATTACCTTCATATCGTTTGAATCGATATAGCCGTTGCCGTCGACATCCTCAAGTTTGGCATCACCTGGCTGGGCACCTTTCTGGTGGGCTACGGTGCTGCCGTTCTCATCAATATAGGTATACTCGTCACCGGCCTGCCATATGCCTATGTAGTTATAGTCATAGAATACCGACAGCGGCTTGCCTATGAACCACTTGTTGGACACGTCATCTATCTTGTCCCCGCGAAGGTCTACGATCTTGTCGCGGTTGAGGAAGAAACTCAGACTGGTATTCCAGTTGAAATCACGGTTCTGGATGTTAACCGTGTTAAGGGTGATCTCGATACCATTGTTCTCGGTCTCACCGATATTGTCCATGATGGACTTGTAACCGTTCATGATAGGCACGGTGCGCTTCATGAGCAGATCCTTGGTACGAGAGCGGTAGATATCGATGCTACCGTTGATGCGGCCGTTGAGGAACGAATAGTCGATACCTATGTTGGCAGTATAGGTTGTCTCCCACTTAAGGTTGGGGTTACCTACACCATCGGTCGACAGATAGGTTGAATTTACAGCCTGTGAACCGTCACCCCACACATACTTGATACCGTTGTTGGTGTACAGACGGTCAAGTGTCATATAGCGCGAGATGGCGTTGTTGCCGTTGGCACCGTATGACACACGCAGTTTAAGCATGTTTATCCACGATGCGTTGTCCTTGAGGAATGATTCCTCTCCTATATGCCATGCCAGAGCGGCCGAAGGAAAGAATGCATACTTGTTGTTGGCTCCGAATACCGACGCACCGTCTCGGCGTCCGGTCAGGGTCACCATATACTTGCGGTCGAACGTATAGTTGACACGTGCCATCATTGACATCATGGTCTCTTTCCAGTAACCCGAGCCGACCTTGATGTTTTTCTCTCCGTTGGCCATCGAATAAAAACTCATGTCATCATTGACAAAACACTCCGCGCTCTGTGACGTGCTGCGGTTTTCCTTGCCCTGCATCGAATACAGACCGGTTAGATCGATAGCGTGTCGGCCGAAGGTATTGGTGTACTTGACGATATTCTCCCATGTCCAGTCGGTGGTACGTGAGGTGCTGATCGAGGCCGATCCGTCGACTTTGAGACCTGTGGCGGTATCACGTCCATAATATGAACCGGTGAAGTTGTCACGGTAATTGTAACCGATCTGCGATTTGAGGGTCAGTCCCTTAATCGGATTAATTTCGATGAATCCGTTTCCGAGAGCGTTACGGCTGGTATTTTTGCTGTCGGCACGCACATTGCGCATCGGGTGAGGCAGATTCGAGTAATCCATAGGCTCATCATAGTAGTTACCATTGTCGGCCATGAAGATACCGTATGGAGACTGTTTGATGGCATGCTCCAGGTTGGGGGTCATACCTCCGGTCTCGCGGTTTACGAACTGACCGATCAAGCCCACGGTAAGCCACTTGTTGAGAACCTGGGTTATTGATGCATAGACATTGACACGCTCATAGTTCGAGTTATACACTACACCGGGCTGGTTAAGGTATGAGACAGCGGCGGTGTAAGTGGTCGCGTCTGTACCGCCGGAGATCGAGAGCTGATGCTCGTGCTGGAACGAGGTACGGAACACATCGTCCTGCCAGTCACGGGTTATGCCCGCGGCATAGTTGATACGTTCACTGGCGCTGATCACCTGGCCATAGAGAGGATCGAGATCCACTCCGGTGAGTTTCTTGGTACCAAGGCGGCCCATATCCTGCTTGAAACGTATAAATTCGTTCGGGCCCATGGTCTCGATGCGCTGCATCTCCGATGCGATGGCATAGTTGCCCTTGTAGGTTACCTTGGGGGCACCTTTGGCACCTTTCTTGGTTTGGATCAGAATTACGCCGTTCGAACCGCGTGATCCGTAGATGGCCACCGACGAGGCGTCTTTCAGTATTGTGAGTGACTCGACGAGATTGGGATCAATATCGCTCATCGATCCCTCGTAGGGTATGCCGTCAAGGATCACAAGGGGACTGTTGCCGCCCGACAGAGAATTGGTACCGCGTATAAGCAGAGACTGGTTTGAACCGGGCTTGGCATCACCGGTGGTAATCGAGAAACCGGCAACCTGACCCACAAGACGATCCATCAGGTTGGCCGAGGCCGACATCTTCAAGGCCTTCTCGTCAACGACAGTAAGGCCGCCGGTAAGATCCTTCTTCTTTACCGATCCGTATCCAACAACCACGACCTCATCGAGATTGTTTGTCGACTCGGCCATAGTTATCTGCATGGACTCGTCACCTACCTTGACAGTCTGTGGCGAATATCCCACATACGAGATCTCAAGTTCCTGCCCTTTGGCGGCCGGAAGCTGGAAATTGCCGTCAAAATCAGTCATCGTACCCTCACCCTTTCCCTTGAGTACAATGGCGGCTCCGACAAGAGGCTCTCCAGTCTCATCGACCACCTTGCCGGTGACGACCTTGGCGGCGTCTAAGTTTTTTGGTGTCTTTCCTTTAGGGAAAAGTGTGACCTGACGTCCGAATATACGATACTCCAGGCCGGCCTTACGACACATCTCGGCAAGGATATCGTCCACGGCCCGTCCATTGGTGGCGACATCCACCGCCTTGTTTAACAGCCCGTTGGCTCCCTCGGCATATACAAACATGTAATCGCTGTGATCTTCGATGTACCTAAGCACATCACTCACTGACTTACTGCCGGCCTGGGCCATCCTCGCCGACGTGTCATGCACGTTCGGCATCGCCACGCCTCCGGTATCGGCGGCGACTGCGGCCACGGGTACGGCAAGCGTACTGCAAAGCATCAGCATTCCTGTACCGATAGCTTTGTTGAATTTGATTTTCATGATTATTATGATTGGTTAGTAGATATTTTATCTGTTAGTTCAGTTTGTAGGTCTAAGCCTGAATCTGTTGCTGTCGCCAAGCTCTTCGACATCCATCGGTATGATGCTTGACAGCACGCTGAGCACATCCACGATATCGCCCTTTAAGTCGAGACATCCATACAGCTTGCTGTTGTATATCTCGGGATCGACCTCGATCTCGACATCATAGTATGCGCTAAGACGTGGAGCTATCTCTCCCAGTGTAAGGTTCTCGAGTATCATTCCGCCCTGAGTCCAGCTTGTATACAGAGATGTATTCACATTGGTCATCTCGTCGATAGCACCTTCACGTATCGTGAGCCTGTGGCCGGGACGCATCTTCACCAGCTCATCCCCGTCGGTTGCCACAGCCACGCTCCCCTCCAGAAGCACGATGCTCGCCTCGTCAGGATCATAATTGGAAATACTGAAGGTTGTCCCGTAGACTCTCACATTGAATCCGTCCATATTTACAACAAACGGCTTTCTCTCATCCCTGGCAACCTCAAAGTAAACCTCACCGCTGGCCCATACATTACGCGTATCGCCCACAAAGCGGGTCGGATATCTCACCTGCGAGCGAGAGTTGGCTATCAGCTTCGTGCCGTCGGGCAGTACTATCGTCATTCTCTGCCCCGTAGGCACTGTCATATCATTATATCCGTATCCCGACATATCTTCTCCTGCATACGTAGCAGAATTTGCCGACGATGTATCGTGCCACAGCACCTTTACGCCCACTGTACACACCACCGTCAGGCATGCGGCTATCGCACCCAGCGATACAAGTCGCCAGCGGTGCCTTGATCTCACCAGACGGTCATGAAGTACTTTCATACGTGTTATGACAGTTATACCAGTCGTGTCAACCTCTGGCAACTCGACTTGCCCAAAGTATCGGTCAAGCCGCTCGTCACAATTCTTATCGGGCATTTCCGGTTTGTAATTCATCTCATCGTTCATCATCTTCATTGCTTAAGTTTCTTACGGAGTTGATCCATGGCATACGCCACATGATAGTTTACTGTCGACAGCGATATTTCAAGCACCTCTGCTATCTGTCGGTAAGGCATCTTCTCAAGTTTGGCCAGGAAAAATACATGCTTGCACCTTGGAGGCAATGACTCGAGCACCTTGTAAACAGCCTCCTGCTGTTCATGGCATAATATGCTCTCGTCGGTTGACTCTATCGACGGGATAGTGAAATTCTCTATTTCATCAATCGACACGAATCTCGGATTCCCCGAGTCGGAGCGTAGCTTGGACATCGACCGGCAATAGGTGATCTTTCTCAGCCACTGCTCCATATATTTTATCTTTAACAGCTCCTTCCTCGACTTCCATACCTGCATGAAGACATCGCTCACCACCTCTTCAACATTCTCCTTCGATCCCAACATCGACATCGCGTAATGGTACAGACGTTGCGACCATTGCCCCATGAACTGGTCAAAGGCCCGCTCATCACCCTGGCTCAGACGATAAAGTAGATTTTCAGGATTGTCGATTACAGTTTTCATGGTTCAAGACTTGCAGGTGATCCTAAAACACAATCTTTTTACCTTAAAAATTTTCCCACAACTATAAAACCAATACCTTTTTACCCTTATGTATATATACACCCCTGGCAGTGGGACGGTCATTGAATTTCATTCCCTGGAGACTATACCACGACTCGTCGGCACACTCTTCACTGTCGACTGTCACGTCATCGACACCCGAGCTGACATTGGTCACAGCCAGAGCTCCATTGCCGGTACCGATCGCACGGGACTCGCCAAGCTGATCCACACCACAGTCAACACTATAGTTCCACGACTCAGCGGCCACAACCGACCGGATTGCATCGACAGCCATACCGGCCTTGAACTTTATGGGTGTAAGCGTGCCGTTCTCGGCTAAAACATTAGAGCCGAAAACAGCCAGATAATTATTTCCTGCATTGATATCATCGCTCTCAGAGGCTGTATACCCCTCGGCGACCTCTCCTATAAGATTATTTCCCTGGAATGTATAACCCGTAGTCTCCGTTGCATCGGCTATGGCGGCCTCGTCAACATCGGCGACAACAATCGAGTTGGCTACATTCAATACGCCCTTGCCATTTGTGTAGATCTGAGCACCATCAGTTGATTTATTTCCCGCGACTGTTGACGAAACGATATTTACAATCTGACTATAACTACCTGGTCCATTGGCAAATACACCCCCCCCCATTTTAGATTCGTTATTAACAATCGTCGAATTCAAGATATTGAGAACCTGTGCATTTCTCGCATAAATGGCACCACCACGCTCTGTCGCCTTGTTTCCACTGAAGTAACAACAGTCAACAACAAGGCTGGACATCTTTGACCAGTTTCCATCCTGATTATAATACATCTTGACAGCGCCGCCATCAGTTCCCTCGTTTCCGATAAATGAACAGTTACGAATCAAAGCGTTAACCTTGTTCAACGACAAAGCACCGGCCATTGCATTGTCGCCGGTTCCCTGACACACGTTATTACGGAAATTACAGTCTGTTACTTCAAAACGACCACAGAACTGTACAAATACAGCTCCCGGACGTCCCGACTGCCAGTTGGTTTCATTTGCACGCCACTCACCTTTGGTAATAAAATTCTCAAAATCTATGCCATTAATATATACGGCACGTTCATTAACATTACTTGCATCAATCTCAGTATTGTTATATATGAACAGAGCGCCATTATTACGGGCCTGGTTATTGCCATCAAAAACAGTGCGGCCACTCTCGGCAAGCTCACCTGTTGATGGATCATAACCACCTTTCAGTGACACACCCGAACGATAAATAAAAACAGTCTGGTTGAACGTATAATTACCTACTGCAAAGTAATGCGACTCCCCCTGGTGGGACTCATTGACCGGAGTAGTATTGAAGACAAACTTCATATGAGCGTAATACTCCGACAGTCCCATGGCATTCTCCCACGTAGAACCATCCTTGCTTCCATTGCCCTCGGGAGTTATGAAAAAATCGGTTGCAAGCACCGTGCAAGGCATCATGCTCGTACCAAACAGAAGTAAATGTTTAATCATCGGTAATATATTTAAGATTCGTAATAATCAGTTTTAATAAATTAGGTTAAACAGCCCTACACTTATTAAGCCGCACCGATTCAAAAAATATATAGTCCGATTTTTATGTTTAAAAACATATTTTCAAAAAAATCACAGCCAGTCCAACCAATTGCCCCTAATAATGGCTCCTGTTGAAAAACTGTCAGCCATACCTTCTTCCTCCCCCATTAAGTAACACGACCCTAATCTGCGTATAAAGCAAATAGAACAGCACAACATTTCAACATGAATAAAATTAAACGACTAATCCTATCACTTGCATCATTGTCTCTATCAATAACAGGCCTGATGGCCGGCAATGGCCGCGTCACATTCGACTATATCGCCGGCGAGGACGGCAACAAAGTATGCGTGCGGTTGCCTCGCGGGGCCAGGGAGGTCAAGGCCATCCTGTACTGCCACCAGAACATGACCGAGGAAGTTCTGTTTCGCAGCGACTCATTCTGCCACGCAATGGATACTCTCGCCATCGCAATGGCCTTCATCCAGAATGGCTCACAGAACTGGGACATCACCCAAGGCTGTCAGGAACGCTTCGAACAGATTATAGCCGATATCGCTTGCGGCACCGAACACCCCGAGATCGCCAACGCCCCGATAATACCATTCGGACACTCGGCCCAAGCCACATTCCCATGGAACTTTGCGGCATGGAATCCCGACCGTACCCTTTGCATAATCTCGTTCCACGGCGACGCACCGCGCACAAACCTGTGCGGCTATGGCCGCGCCAACATCGAATGGGGACGCACACGCAATATTGACCGCATACCGGGACTCATGATCGAAGGCGAATATGAGTGGTGGGAAGCACGTGTCAGGCCGGCTCTCGCCTTCCGCATGATGTACCCCGACAGCCGTATCTCTTTCCTGTGCGATGCCGGCAAGGGACACTTCGACCTCTGCAAGGAAACCCAGGACTACATAGCCCGCTTCATTGCAAAGTCACTTGCCGACCCGCGTCCCGAAACCGGAACATACTACTCTCGCTGGAACCCTGACGGTATCGAGAGTACCGATCCACACGACATGTTCTGGTACCATGACGACGAGATGGTGTCCCTGACAAAGGTTCGCTACGACTCCACACGAGGCAAACGAATGCAATATCTCGCGGCACGCCTCGATGGCAACATCATACCGTACGACACAACTAGACACATAAAGATGAATGCTCGCATCGAAGCCGCAGAGTTCACAATCAAACCGTTCTTTACCGACGAGACACGACTCAACAAGACCTCCGATCACGCACAGGTCACACCGCGGGTCACTCTGATATCAGGACCGGCCATACAGACCGGTCCATACACCTTCCGCATCGATCCGGACTACTTCGGCAACGATCCACGCCGTCTCTGGTCGGGCATTACGGTGACTCTCGAAGCCGACGGCGACGACACTTACAAATCAGCCGTCCAGGAAATCAACCTACAGTTGCCTGCCAACCCATAATATCCTCCATTATCACATCTAAGGCTGTTGTCCCAAAATTGAACTGCACCCCAAAAGTTAGACAACAAACTTTTGGGGTGCAGTTCACAATTTTGACACTGTATCATAATATTCATCTTATGTCAAGTAACTTGTGGGTCTGCAACGACAGCCTCCACCATGGATGCCCGAGAATGTAATCGATCACCTCGTCAGTGTTATGGCCCGAACATGGCTGCAGAAACATATGGTCGGCCCGTACACAGCCGGCTATCGCCTCCACATCCTGCCCGGTATACACAACCTTAAGCTCGTTACAGTGCTTCAGCACTACATCCCCGCCATCCTTGGGCGAACATGTCACCCAGTCGATCGCCTCCGGCAACGGTCTGGTGCCGTTTGTCTCGATATGAACACGCCTCCCCGCCTCATGCAACGCATCTACAAGGGGCCCCACAGGCTGTAGCGAAGGTTCGCCTCCGGTCAGTATCACCGTCTTTGTGGGATATATGGTGACCTGTGTCACTATCTCTTTGACTGTCATACGCTCAGACAAGCTATGATCCGTATCACAGAAGTCACACCTCAGATTGCACCCCGACAGTCTCACGAATACCGCGGCAGTACCTGTATGAAAACCCTCACCTTGCAACGAATAGAATATCTCGTTGACAGACAATACAGTATCCTCAATCACGCTCATAGCTTGCCACATTACCCTCACTCTCCTGGACATCCACACGATAACAGTTAGGCACCATGTCACACACCCACCGCGCTATATTCTCGGCCGTGGGATTGAAGTCCAGTACATCATTGAAATCCTGATGGTCAAGAGTCTCTGTTATACGGGTCTTGATATGGGTAAAATCAGTCACCATGCCATACTCGGTAAGCTCCTTGGAACGACAGTACACGGTAAGAATCCAGTTGTGCCCGTGTGTACGCGTGCACTTGCTCTGGTAAGGGAGCTCCAGCCGGTGGCTCCCCGATATTTCGATACGTTTCTTTATATAATACATAATTGATCTTAGGTAAGTGTTGAGAATTAGTTTATATTTTTATATTATAGTATGGCTGATTGTAGTGAAATTTTCAGCCATTGCTCTAATGGATCCAAGACGTAGCTCTGTGACCGACAAGCAAGGTTGAAAATCACCACCAGGCTAACGTGATATGGTATAAACGAGTTTTCAACACTTACTTATGGAAACCGACACTCTACATTAATTGCAGGAACGATACATGCCACATAATAAAATTTCAAACATTCACTCCTTGGGTTCAAGTCCCAGTTCGGCCGCACGCTCTACCATCAACCGGTATGCCAGATCATAATCATTAGGGGTATCTGAACCGATCATAGCCTCCCTTACATAGCTCTTGATCAACCCCACCTCCCGGCTCTGAGGCAAACCGAAAACCCTCATGATAAGGTTGCCGTCAACAGGCGGTTGCCAATTTCTGAGCTTGTCACGGGCCTCCAGCTCGACCATCTTCTCGGTGACATGAGCGAAGTTTTCAAGATGACGCTCCACCTTCTCTCGATTCTTGGATGTGATATCGGCACGACACAGTACCATCAGATCATCGATATCATCTCCGGCATCAACAAGAAGGCGGCGCACTGCCGAGTCGGTAACCGTGTCCTCCACCAGCGCTATCGGCCGCATATGCAGTTCGACAAGATTCTGCACATACTTCAATTTGTCGTCCATAGGCATCTTCATACGCCTGAATATCTTGGGCAACATCTTGGCTCCTATATAGTTGTGATTATGGAATGTCCACCCCACACTGTCATCCCATCGCTTGGTCACCGGCTTGGCTATATCATGAAACAGAGCAGCCCATCTAAGCCACACATTGTCACTCACACCAGCCACATTGTCAAGCACTTGCAACGTATGGTCGAAGTTATCCTTGTGTCCACGTCCTTTAACCACATCAACACCCTTAAGTGCCTGTAATTCGGGCAATACGATACTTAACAGACCGGTCTCGACCATCAGCCTCCACCCTATCGACGGGCGCGGAGACTTCATGATCTTCATCAGCTCGTCAACGATACGTTCGCGCGAGATAATCTCAAGCCTCCGGGCATTGCGCTTTATCGACTCAAATGTCTCAGGCACAAGCTCAAACTGCAGCTGTGTCGCAAACCTCACGGCACGCATCATACGTAACGGGTCATCGCTGTATGTCACATCGGGATCGAGTGGCGTACGTATCAGCTTCCGATCCATATCCTCCAGTCCGTTGAACTTGTCAATGAGCTCGCCGAATGTATCTCCGTTGACCGACACTGCCATCGCATTGATTGTAAAGTCCCTGCGTGACAGGTCGTCGTCAAGGGTTCCATCTTCGACAATTGGCTTGCGGCTATCCCGCCGATATGACTCACGACGTGCGCCCACAAACTCGAATTCCTCGCCATGATAATGCACCTGAGCCGTGCCAAAGTTCTTGAATACCGACAGTCGTGCACCCCTGCCAAGGGTAGCGGCGACAGCCTCGGCTACTTCTATGCCGCTACCGACGGTCACAAAATCAATGTCCTTGGACGGACGCTGTAGAAACAGATCCCTCACATATCCGCCGACGACATAGCACTCCCGCCCCATGGCATCGGCCACCGAGCCTACATGCCTGAATATCCTGCGGTCTATTTTATCCTTCAGATTCATCTCAATCCTATTATCTCCTCAGGAGCGTTAGTCAGACACTCCCATCCCGTCGCAGTCACGACATAGGTATTCTCCACACCCACCGCTCCGATACCGGGGATTACAAACTTCGGCTCCAAGGCTATAACCTGACCGGCCTCGATAATATCTCGGCTACGCGGCGCTATAACCGGGAGCTCGTTGATTTCTATTCCTACACCATGACCTATGAAACGGGCATGTTGTCTATGTCCCATGAAAAGATGCCCAAGCCCCACCTCCGTCACAATCGATATCGCTCTCTCATACAGTGCCTTGGCCTCGACACCAGGCTTACCCATTTCAGTAAGCTCCCGATGTATCCTACGGGAACACTCATGGGCCCTCAAGGCTTCCTCACATACCTCACCGAGAGAATACACTCGGGTCATATCGGTCATATAACCGGTGTAATTGCCATTGACATCGACCATTACCGTGTATCCGGGCTTGATAGTCGATCCATCGGCGCCGACCGGAAGCGACGGACTCATACCCTTGCCCCCCATGGCAAAGTCATACGGGCTCGGGGTGTCGGCATTTTCTCCGGTTATTATATTGGCCATGAAAAGCTCCATGCTGTCACCGCATATCCTGAACTGCCCCAGGCAACCCTCAAGACGAGACGCACGCTCGATCTCGACCTGTAGCTCGATGTCGGTCATTCCATCACGATACAGATGTGGTACACGACGGTACACACTCTCCTGGCGCACACCCGACTCCCTGATCATGGCCACCTCGGCCGGTGTCTTCACAGCACGGGCACAACGCATCACAGTCGAGGCGTTGCCTATAACGGTATCGGGGAATACAGCCTTGATTCTCTCGACATTACTGTAACTCATGATGTCAAGTTCAAGTCCAAGTGCAGAGGGGATCGATCCTATTACCGATGGGAGATCCTCGGGTTTGCGTATATATGCGACCTCAGGGCCATCAAGTTCGACAGGGCGTTGCACGGCACACGTAACTACGCCATTGACAGTAATATATATGTATCCGGCATACACACGTCCTGTAAGATAGAATTTTGACGCATTGTCGGCCAACAGCACGGCATCAAGACCTGCCATCTTCATACCTTCGACAATCCTTGACACCCTCAGTGCCTGTTCGGTTTTATCAAGTAACAGTAACTGTTTCATTCAAGTAAGTGTTGTAAATTAATTCAATCATTACGCACATTACACAAGCCGCCTGCCTGCGTGACAATGATTACATTTTTGTTCGGTCAGGAATGCGGTCATTTCATCGAAACTACCGAAAGTCAACTCTGCGTCATGACACCTTCCAAATCCCCAGGCAACATGCCCCATGGGCACGCCAACAGCATGTGCGGCATCGCCATCTCCCTGAGTGTCTCCTATATACAGCGGTGTTTCAAGACCATAAGTATCTACGACGCGGGCAATGTTAAAATCCTTGCCACGTCCGGTCTCCCCATGGGTCAACGTTCCCTCGAAGTATTCGGTCAATCCTGCGAACAACAGCATGTTACGCAGTCCCTCAGCTCCACAGTTGCTGACCATGAATAGCCGATAATACCTGGATAAAGTCTCTATACCCTCTCTCACTCCGGGATATAGCTTACCACCAAGACGTGGCATCAACAGGCTCTCATTGTAATCCAGACGCTCGAGATACCTCGTGGCATCAATATCGACACCATCCATCAACGAGCTGTAAATCACATCGATAGTCTTGCCCATATGGCGCAGAAGGTCATCACGGTCTACCTGTCGCTCGACACCCAGCTCGCGTGATGTTACATTCCACACCTCCACATACGAGTCGACTGCATCCCACAGCGTCCCGTCCATATCAAAAATCAACGAATCAAACACTTGGCAATGAATCAATAACGTATTCCAATCTGACTGATACCAGTTAAGGTATCAACTCTCATTATATGTCTCACGCTCACCACGCTGCTGTCGTCCAATGCCACCGGCACTCTTGACAACGTGTCGACAAGCTGGTAATGACCTGGTAGTCCTTTGCCATACCAATTACCGTAAACATCACACATCTCGACATTTACAGTATCGACATGCACCTCGCCACCACGCTCTGTATATCTTACCTCAAGCCACAGGTTACTGTAATTGTAACTGTTGTCATGGGTAAGAGTCAGCAACATTGGGCGTAAAGCCATTGTGTCCCCGGTACTTACCGTATATTCAAGACCCTTGCCGTAAGGCCAGCCATACGGCTCTATCTCATGATATCCGGTATACTCGCCGCTCCTGCCGCATGATATCGCGACAACAAACACAAGCACAATGATATGTAAAACTCTTCTCACTATAACTCAATAGATTACCCCTGACCATTATCTGCCTTGCCCTCGGTATTGCCACGAGGCTGACGCGCGGACCTGTCTCCACGGGGCTGACGGTCTCCACCCTCTCGACGGGGCTTCTCTCCACCACCCTCACGAGGCTGACGGTCATCATTTGCACCATCGCGTGGGCGCTCGCGGCGATGGTCGCGGTTGCCGCTACGGTTGGTATCACGCTGGCGGTTACGGTCATTGCGCCTGTCGGAGCGTTGTTCTCCACCCTCACGGGACGGCTGTCCCTGTTGCTGACGGTTATCCTTCCTTTGCTCCACACTCTGCTTTTCATCAGGCTGACGCTCCGGGTTGCCCTCCTGGCGATTCCTCGCCTTGTCGGTACGACGCTTCTTCTTTTTCTTGTTGTCGAAGCGATTGAGGTTGTCTTGATCAAGTATGTCGTTGTACTTCTTCTCGTTCTTGTCGGGCGTACCGTCACGCTGCAGTTGCAACGGCTTCTCGCCATTCTTGTTCATGGCTATGATCTCGAAGGCACGTGCGGCATCAATGGTGACGAGATTGGCCGGAATATTCTTGTCGGTCGAATAAGTTATCTCGCGCTTGAATACATCGGTCTTGAAGTGGAAATAGGTACTGTCAGCGGTCTCCAGACGCACATTGCGCTCCGGAAGCCGTTTGAGAGCCTCTACATATGTGTCGACCTCAAAGTTGAGACAACACTTGAGTTTGGCACACTGACCTGCAAGTTTCTGTGGATTAAGCGATATATCCTGAAAACGGGCAGCGCTGGTAGCGACCGACACAAAATTGGTCATCCACGACGAACAGCACAGCGGTCTGCCGCAAGGGCCTATGCCTCCTATACGTCCGGCCTCCTGGCGTGCGCCTATCTGCTTCATCTCTATACGCACCTTAAAGGTATCGGCCAATATCTTGATAAGCTGACGGAAATCGACACGTTCGTCGGCTATATAATAGAATATAGCCTTGTTACCGTCACCTTGGAACTCAACATCACCTATTTTCATATTGAGTTTAAGATCCTCGGCAATCTTGCGTGCGCGTATCATGGTGTCATGCTCGCGGGCACGGGCTTCCTCATACTTCTCAAGATCACTGGGACGTGCCTTGCGGAATATTCTCTTCACCTCGGCATCGGGCTTGACATTGGCCTTGCGCATCTGCAGTCTCACAAGCGCGCCTGTCATTGTCACCTGCCCTATGTCATGCCCCGGCATAGCCTCGACAGCCACTATGTCACCGATGGCAAGATCGATATTGGTCGAGTTCTTGTAGAATCCTTTACGGGTATTCTTGAACTGCACCTCGACCATATCGTCATCGGCATAGCCGCCGGGCACATCAGCCAGATAGTTGTAACAGTGCAACTTGCCGCGAAGACCATCGCCACGACGGCAACACTGCCCACACTGTCCTTGCTGTGCTCCATCGGCCACCTCACCGTTTGCGGGACAGGCATCACCCTGACGGGGTGTAATATCTTTCTCCTCGGTTGACATGGCTACTTGGCGAAGCTCACAGCGCGGGTCTCACGAATAACGGTTATCTTCACCTGTCCGGGATAGGTCATCTCGTCTTGGATACGACGGGCTATCTCGGCCGACAGGCTCTCGGTCTCGACATCATCGATCTTGTCGGCACCGACAATCACGCGCAACTCTCGACCGGCCTGGATAGCATAGGTCTTTATGACACCGGGATAAGACAATGCGAGCTGTTCGAGATCGTTAAGACGCTTGATATAGGCTTCGACAATCTCGCGTCGTGCTCCGGGACGTGCACCCGATATGGCGTCACACACCTGCACGATGGGAGCCAGCAGTGTTGTCTGCTCTATCTCGTCGTGGTGTGCACCTATGGCATTGCATATCTCGGGTTTCTCCTTATACTTCTCGGCAAGCTTCATGCCCAGGAGTGCGTGTGGCAGTTCAGGCTCTTCGTCGGGCACCTTGCCTATATCATGCAAGAGTCCGGCACGACGTGCCTTCTTGGGGTTAAGGCCAAGTTCCGAAGCCATAATAGCACAAAGGTTGGCTGTTTCACGGGCATGTTGCAAGAGGTTCTGGCCATAGCTCGAACGGTATTTCATCTTGCCTATCATACGTATGAGGTCGGGGTGCAGGCCATGGATACCGAGGTCGATGGCTGTACGTTTGCCGGTCTCTACGATCTCCTCCTCGATCTGCTTTCTCACTTTGTTCACTACCTCCTCAATACGGGCAGGATGGATACGGCCGTCGGCCACGAGTTGATGAAGGGCCAAACGTGCTATCTCGCGACGCACAGGATCAAAGCCCGACAACACGATAGCCTCGGGGGTGTCGTCAACGATAATCTCAATACCTGTAGCAGCCTCCAGAGCACGTATGTTGCGGCCTTCTCGACCTATTATACGTCCCTTTATCTCGTCACTATCTATATGGAACACGGTCACCGAATTCTCGATAGCGGTCTCTGTCGCCACACGCTGTATCGACTGGACAACGATCCTCTTAGCCTCCTTGTTGGCGGTCATCTTGGCCTCGTCCATTATCTCGTTGATATAGCCGGCAGCCGCAGTCTTAGCCTCATCCTTCAGCGACTCGATGAGCTTCTCCTTTGCCTCCTCCGATGACAGGCCCGAGATATGCTCCAGCGTATCCTGCGCACTGCGTTTCAGTCGGTCAACCTCCTCTTTCTTTGCTTCAAGCATCGTCTGCTGTGCCTCGAGATTCGTACGGGTGGTTTCCAACTCGTTACGTGTACGCTGGTTTTCGCTCTGCTGCTGGTTGAGCTGAAGCTCGCGTTGCTTTAGCTTAGCCTCGGCCGACTGCACTTTTGAGAGCCTCTGATTGGCCTGACGCTCAGCATCATTTTTAATCTTAAGCTCCTCTTCACGAGCCTCCATTAGCTTCTCTTTCTTGAGAGCCTCGGCATCCCGTGCGGCTTCATCAAGTATCAACTTGGCGCGGCTACGGGCCATCGACTTCTGCACCAGCAGAGTCACGACAGCTCCTGCCACAAGACATCCCACGCCTACTATTACTACGGTTATAATACTACTCATTTATAAAAAAATAAGGCACCGCTCCCTGTCATCAAAAGACTCTTGACAGGTAACAGTGCAGGTTATTACTGATGGTGATAATTATCTCGTTCTTCGCCAGGCATCGCGGCACTCTTGCCGGCTGTCATACCTGACGGTACTGTGCAAACTGTAAAAATAGCTTTATCAACAGCCAACGGCTGTTCATGTCCGGCATCCACCACTACATGGCCGAAGAGCTCTCCGGATCAATGTCAAGCATTCTGTCCAGCTCGGCTTCAAACCCGTCGAGAGCCTCGGCCGCCCGTGACAGTTTGGCGCTCTGTGTAGCATGCAGTTTGGCAAACTGGAACGCCACCATTGCCAGCAGAGACTCGGGGGTTGTCTTAAACCTCTCGCCCCAGTTGCTCCACAACCGGTTTACATTGCTCTCGGCCTGACGTATTATCTCTTCCTCTTCCCGATTAATTGTCAACGGTATAGGAGGTTGATCGGCTATTCTTATCGTTATGTTCAGTTTATCTTTCATTGCATCATTCGGTTAAGTCGGTGATGCACTTATCGATCTCCCGCACTAAACTTGACAGGACGGCACGACTCTTCTCAACATCGTCTCGGTCGGGCATCACGGTCGACACCACTGTAAGAAACTCTACCTGCTGACTCAGCCGCTCGATGTCCCTCGTCTGCTGTCTTACCGTATACTCAAGGTCAGCGACACGCTTCAATGCACTGTCCCGCTGGCCTATGGCCTCGACATAGCGACGAGCCAACTCTCCGTGCTTCTCTTTGAGCCTCTGTACTATTTGCATTAAGTCGGCAGCCATCCCTGTCCAATTTTTTACAAAAGTAACGATTTTTTCAGAAAAACAACCCCCATACCGGCATTTTTTTGCCAATACTCCTGTAAAAAGTTTTCCACCCGGGATATTTCCTTACCACAAATCGCATGTATCAGAGCCATCGAGACTGCATACAGCTTGTAATAAGAAAAGTATTGAGAATTTTGGTTGACTATATGAAATATCTCATACATTGCACGAATAAATCAAAGACGTATCCATGTGACTGACAAGCAAGGTTGAAAATTACCCGTAGGCCAACCTGAATATGATATAACCGAATCTTCAACACTACTTACAATCATGCGTATTCGCGCATGGCCACCCCCCCCCAAAAAAAAAGAAAAAATCACTCAGAGGTATGCGACTCCGGCATTAACAAATATTGGGGAACTCGATCTTAATCTGCACTGTAATGAAGTCCCGCCTGTTTTTTTGTTCTTCAACAGATTTATTTGTACCTTGCGGAGTTTTTTTGCATAATATGTTATTATGAAACCAATCAGATTCCTAACAGCACTATTATTGTCCGGTTTTCCATCGTATCCTCGGCTGTACCGGCAAAACGAGGACTATTTCCTGTAACACAACCCGACGGATCGGTAGTCATGGTTCAACGTATCGGTGATGAACACATGCATTTCACTCTCACACCCGACCGTCATATTCTCACTACCGACCATCTCGGACTCCTGACCTACGGCCGCATCGACACCGACGGAATAATACATAATACCGGCATCAGAACCGATGCTCACATCGATGATATCGCCAGGGTAAGACAGCCTTATGACGAGCTGTCGGTCAAAGCCTTGAAGGCACGCCGGCAAGAGATAAAAACTGCCCGTAGCCGAGCTATAACGCAGACCGGTATGGGACGCTTCTCGGGCAATTTTCCACGCACCGGCAAGGTAAAAGGTCTCGTCATTCTTGTCGAATACAAGAATGTGAAATTTACAATGAACGACCCCTACTCCTATTTCAACAACATGTTGAATAAGGAAGGATTTGACGAATATGGCGGCACAGGCAGCGCACGCGACTATTTCCTACAGAATTCAAACGGACTGTTTGAACCCGAATTTGATATCTACGGCCCTTATACACTCTCCAAAGACCGTAAATATTATGGCGGAAACAACAATTATGATGAAGATCAGGCCCCCGAGGAAATGATCATCGAAGCCTGCCGAGGCCTGGACAGCCGGATAAATTTTGCCGATGCAATTGTAGCATATTCTTGATAGTGAGCGGGGTGCGCTTTAAGTCTACAAAACTGATTTTTATGAGGTTCACACCTCCAATTTTAACAATTCCGGCTCTCTTAAAGCTCCCATCTTTACTGACTGCAAATATAACGATTTTCTTTAGAATTTGTTATCTTATAGAGTCTCTAAATTACGCATTAGCTTGTGGGTGTCAGTATTTTGTAGTAACTTTGCATTACTATGGCTGATATAATGAACAACGAACCCCATATTGTCAGGGTCAAGGATTTTAGGATTGACGCTGACTATGCCGCTTGGCTCACTGAAATCAAGCGGCGTTATCATTCTGCCCAAA